>JBILLQ010000043.1:0-28583 GCA_044375975.1 Prochlorococcaceae cyanobacterium | reverse complement strand
GTGGCGACGGCAATGACACGATCAGCGGCAGTAGCAATAACGAATCCATCCTTGGCGGCAGCGGTAACGACGACCTCAACGGCGAGGGCGGCAACGACAGCATCGATGCCGGCAGCGGTGACGACACGATCAAAGGCGGCGGCGACAACGACACCATTGATGGCGGCGATGGCGCCAACATCGCCATTTACTCTGGCAGCCGCTCCCAGTATTCCGTTATTGGCGATGCTGTTGGGTTTACCATCTACGACAACCGCAGCGGCACACCCGATGGGGTGGATGTGGTGCGCAATGTGGGTGTACTGCGGTTCAGCGATCAAGACGTCTCAGTTGCATCTGGTTTGAGTGGTGTAGTCCTTGATGGCACATCAGGAAACGACCCGGCCCTGATCGGCACCATCTTGAACGACACGATTCGGGGCCTGGCCGGCAACGATCTGCTTTCGGGCTTGGCGGGCAACGATCTACTGGAGGGCGGTGCTGACAACGACACGCTTCAGGGTGGTTCGGGCGACGACACGATCGACGGCGGCGCCGGCCTCAACCGGGCGGTGTTCTCCGGCAACCGCGCCGACTACAGCATCGCCACCATTGGTGGCAGCATCAGCGGCACCACCACGGTGGTGGATTTACAGCCGGCCACCAACGGCAACGACGGCACAGATACGCTAACCAATGTTCGTCTCCTGCAATTCCTCGATCAAACCGTAACCCTCAATAATGCTCCTGTCGTGCCGGCCTTGGCGATCAATGGCACGGAAGATCAGGCGATCACCTTGTCGATAGCCAACCTGTTGGCAGCAGCTAGCGACGCCGATGGCGATCCGCCCAGCTTCACCTCTATTTTGAACGTGAGCGGTGGATCGGTGCAGATTTCAGGGGGCGATCTTGTCTATACGCCTTATGCCAATTTCTTTGGCAATGCCTTGATTCGCTATGGGGTGAGCGATGGGTTTACCAGCACTGCAGCTGATATCAATATCGCCTTGGCTGCGGTGGCCGATGCACCCCAGCTGGTGATTGCGCCAGCGAACCGCAGCCTGCTCAGCCGTACCAATGACAGCTTCTTCCTCGCACCAGGTAGCTTTAGCGATATCGATGCCGGCGATTCGCTAACGATCAGCGCCAACCTGACCAGTGGCGCTGCGCTGCCTGCCTGGCTGTCTTTTAATGCCACCAACCTAAGTTTTTCTCTGCTCAATCCCGCTCCGGCAGAGGCTGGCAGTTTTGATATTTCCCTGACAGCCATTGATGCTGATGGCTTAAGTGCCGCGGGCTCGTTTAATCTATACCTGGAAAACAGGGCTCCCAGTGCCATTGATCTCAGTGCTCAAATAATAGACGAAAATGCTGCCAATGGCAGCGTGATTGGCGGGATCAGCGTTAGTGACGCCAACACCAATGAGAGCCAAACCCTCAGCCTGGTGAACGACGCCGGTGGGCGCTTCCGCCTGGAGGACAACAACCTTGTGGTGGCCGATGGATCGCTGCTCGACTACGAGCAGGCCACCAGTCATCTGATTACCCTGCGCAGCACTGATGAGGCATTGCTGACTAGGGATCAATCGTTCACAATTCAGCTGGCAAACCTGATTGATTCACCCCCAGGCACCTTGAATCTATCGGCGGCCAGCCTGCAGTTTCAAGAGGGCACGCCGGCATCGGTCACGATCTACCGCACTGATGGAGTTGAAGGGGTGGTGGGCGCCACGCTGCGTATCGTGCCGGGCACATTCACGATCCCAAGCGATATTGCTAGCAGCGATTTTGCCCTCACTTTCCTGCCGGGCCAAACCAGCGCCACGGTGAGCCTGCCGATCATCGATGATCTGGATATTGAAGGTATCGAAAATTTCCAATTGCAGCTGCTCAATCCCACCGGTGGTGCCACTTTGGGACCGCTGGCCACTGCGGCGGTGCAGCTGGTGGATAACGACCTGCCGCCGGTCGCCACTCCCCTGGTGTACAAGCTGCTCAGCAATGATGCCACCCCAGTGATCAGCGGCAGTGCAGTGCTGTTGGCCGGCCATCAATTACAGGTGGCCCTCAATGGCCGTAGCTACAGGCTTGGCACCGATCCCGAACTGGCGCAGACCCCTGGCGATGGCTGGCAGCTAACGATCCCCGCCGCCCATGCCCTCAGCGATGGCACCTACAACGTGGTGGCCACTACTAGCGATCTATTTGGTAATAGCGCCTCTGATACCACTAGTGGCGAACTGCGCATCGACACGATTGCTCCGGCCTTGAGCATCAGCTCCAGCTCCAGCAGCAGGGATTCTTTTCCACTGCTCAGCGGCAGCAGCGAAGCAGGTGCCCAGCTGCGTATTAGCTGGCCTGGCAGTGGCGAAGCGGCGGTCTTCCAGGTGGTGGCCGACTTTAGTGGTGCCTGGCGTTTGGATACCGCCACGGAGACGCCGGTTAGCGGGGTGTTTGCGCCAAATCGCGATGGCAATAATGCCATCTCATTGCTGGCCACCGATGCCGCTGGCAATACGAGTAGTCTCAATAGTTCCCTAACTATTCGCTATCCCTATCCCGATTTGGTGCTGGTAGATGGCGAGATTGATGGGGGCCCGGCCCTATCCAGTCGCACCCTCACTGCCACCATCGCCAACGTCGCCCCCACTGGCCCGCTGCTGCCAGCTCACAATGTGGGCAATAGCTGGATCACCCGCTATTACCTCTCCAGTGACAGGATTTACGGCAATGGCAATGATATCGCCCTGGCCGGCAGCGGCATAATCCACAGTTCCCCGCTGGCAGCCGGAGCTAGCGTGGTGGATAGTGTTGCTTTCTCACTGCCAGAAACGCCAGGCGATTATTACTTTATCGCGGTACTAGATGCTACGCGCAGCATTGATGAAGGGCTAGGAGAGGAGGGAAATATTATAATTGGTGAAACTCCAATCGCGGTGGCCTCGATCTATGGGGCCAGCGTGGCGGCGGATCTAGATAGTGCCAATGCCGGTCAGAGCATTCAGCTCAGTGGTTCCCTGAATTATCTGCCTGGCTTTGCCGGCACTCCCGGCAGCTCCTTGAGCAATAAGCAGGTGTTGATCAGCCTGCGCAACACCACCTCTAATCGCACTATCGAGCTGCAGGCCCGCACCAATGCCGATGGCAGCTTCAGCCGCAACTTCACGCCCACGGCAGACCAAGCTGGCGATTACACGATTTCGGCCCGCTGGGCCGCCAACGCCGCCGAGCCCGCTGCCATTGAAGATTCCTTCTCCGTGCGCGGCTTGGCCTTCAGTGGCGATCAAATTTCTGCAAACCTCGATGAAGATGTGCCGCTCACGGGCATCATCAATCTCTCCAATTTTGGTGCTGCCGCCCTTACAGATCTCAGCTTGAGCCTGAGCAGCTTTCCCACCAGCTGGCAGTTCAGTCTTGATAATAGCCAATGGCTGCAGCAGGCCCCCGGCCAGTGGAGTTATCTGGGGGCAAATTTGCCCACGGGAAGCCTGTCGATTGCCTACAGCTTAACGGTGCCCGATGCCACGGTGCTGTCGGATAGTTTCCAGCTCTTGGCCCAGGCCGGCGGCGGTGCCCTGAGCAGCGCAAAAAATTTCAACATCGGCATTATTCCCAGCCATCCCACGCTGCAGGTAAGCGGTGTAGATGCCAGCGGTAGTCTGATCAGTTCCATGTATCGCGGTGAAACCACGAACCTGGAGTTTCGCCTCAACAATGCGGGCAGCGTGGCCTCAGGCCCGATCAATGTGGTGCTCCCGGATGGCGCCCCTTGGCTGCGGCTAAATGGCTCCTCCACCCTGGCCCCGATCGCCCCTGGCGATTACGCCACCATCAACCTCAGTCTCAATCCAGCAGCTGATCTGCCCCTGGCCACCTACCTGGGCAGTATCGGCTTCCGCGATGAACAATATGCCAGCTACGGCATAAATCTTCCCTTCAGCTTCCGCTCCACCTCTACCGCCACCGGTTCGGCCACCATTCGGGCAATAAACGACTTTTACTACGTCTCCCCTGGCCAGCCTCTGGTGCGGGACGTGCAGTTCCAGCTGCTGGATCGAGCAGACGGAAGATTGCTGCAATCGTTTATAGATGCAGATGGCACCTATACATTTACGGATCTGCCCGAGGGGGATTATGAGGTGCGTGCCCATGCCGATAAGCATAATTCAGGTAGGCAAACTTTCACGATTCGCAAGGGCAGCGCCGTGCAGGCAGATGTACTGCTCGATTACCAGGCTGTTCAATACTCTTGGGTGGTTACACCCACCACTATTGCCGATCAGTACAGGATCACCCTGGATGCTACCTTCGAAACGGAGGTGCCACTGCCGGTGGTCACGATTGATCCCGGCCTGATCAACCTCTGTGATCTGGATGTCGTGGGAGAGCAGCAAATTATATCTCTTTCGCTCACGAACCATGGCCTTATTGCCGCCAGGGATTTATCCTTTGCTTTCCCCAGCCATCCCAACTATAGCTTCACCTTAATCGATCCGGTAATCCCCGATTTACCGGCGGAGCAGTCGCTGGTTGTGGAGCTGCAGATCGATCGGATTGCCGATGTTCCTAATGCACCTTGCTCAATTGATCTGGGAAGATTGTATTGGGAGTATGGCACCTTCCTGCCCAATCAGGTGGCGCCGATCACGATTGAGAAGCAAACACCTCTGCCTTTCCTGCTCTGCCCCTGCGAACAGGAGACCCTGCCAGGGGTACCCCCTAGCCCGCCACGGGGTATTGGTTTTGGCGGTGGCGGCGGCGGTGGTGGTGGCGGCGGCGGCGGCGGTGGCGGCGGCGGGATTACCACGGTGGCGCCTTCTCCCGATCCGGTGCCCTATGTCACCGCCCGGGTCAAGATCCAGCTGAACCAGGAGGCTGTCTTGTCTCGTGGTGCTTTTGAAGGTGTCTTTTCCCTGGAGAACCTTGACAGGGATGCGGAACTTACCGAAATTAAAATCGAGATTGACATCTACGATGATGAAGGCAATTTGGTGGTCACCAAGTTTGCGGTAAATGATCCTCTGGTTAGTGGCTTTACTGCCGTAGATGGAAGTGGTGAGCTCAATGGGGGTGAAACTGGCACCGCGATATTCACAATCTTGGCTAATAACGAAGCGGCGCCGATGGCACCGACAGACTATCGAGTTGGCGGTAGAGTTTCCTACCTCCGCAATGGCTTGCCGGTGCAGTTCTCGCTGGCCCCGGCGGCGATTACCGTGACACCGCCACCGATAATTAAGCTGGATTACTTCCTGCAGCGGAACGTCTTTTCCGATGATCCTTTCACCAGCTTCAAGGAGGCCCCCCAGCCCTATGTGCTCGGTCTGTTGGCTCGCAACACTGGCCATGGCGATGCCAACGATTTTACAATTACATCCAGTGAGCCACAAATTGTTGAAAATGAACTTGGCCTCAAAATTGCTTTTGACCTGATCGGCTCTTCCGTAAATGGATTAAATAATACCGTAAATCCCAGTCTTACCGTTGATCTTGGTAACCTCGCCGCCGGGGCCGTTTCCGAAGCCCATTGGCTGATGACATCAACCCTGCAGGGTCGTTTCATCGACTATGCGGCCAAGGTGGAATATGTGAATCCATTGGGCTTCAAAGAGCTGGCTGCCAGTTTCTCGCAGATCGAGAACGTTACGCTGCATGAGCTCACTCGCATGGTGAGAGATGACAGGGCTGGCGCAGATAATCGATTTGACTATCTTGTTAATGGCAACCCTCCCAAGGTAGGCGAAGATAATACAAGCAAAGACCTGCTGCCGGATCACCTCTACTTGAGCAATGGTGCAGTTGAGGATGTCGCGGTAATTGCCGAGTCTGACGTTTCGGTGAGTGGCCTGTCGCCGCTGGGGGCGGCCACCATTTCGTTCGTTGATGCCAACTTTGCGAATTGGGACTATTTAGTTGTCGATGATCCTTCCCATGGTTCGCATCCCATCCTCTCGGTGCAGCGGGCAGATGGCAGCTTCCTGGATCTGCAAAATGTCTGGGTCACTGATCGTACTTTCCCCGAGCATGGCCGTCCAGTTTATGAATATCGGCTGCATTTACTGGATCATGTGGCTAATGGCGAATCTGCTAGCTATTCGATTGCCTACGATCTTTCGGCTGTGAATAATGCGCCTAGCCTGGCGGTCGCCCTGGAAGATGTTTCAGTGGATGAGGGAAGCCCATTCAGCTTAATCGTTCCTAGTACCACTTTTACCGATGTAGATCGATTTGATAGCCTCAGTTATTCGGCAACTTTGGTGGGTGGTGGCTCCCTGCCAGCCTGGCTTAGCTTCAACAGCGGCACCCGTAGCTTTAGCGGCACCCCCGCCAATGCCGATATTGGGGTGATTCAAGTATCAGTTGTGGCAACTGATAGCAAGGGGGCAACAGCTAGTGATAGCTTCTCGATCACCGTTCAGGACATAACTGCCCCAGTGCTGCAACAGATTACGGTTGAGGGTAATACTTTGCTGCTCCAGTTCAGCGAGCTTATCAGTGCAACTGCCGTGCCATTTACGGCCTTCAACGTTAAGGTTGGCGCCTCTGCTCGTTCAATCACTGCAATTGCACCTGATCCCAGCGATGCCAGCAGGCTGCTGCTCACTCTTGCTGGCGCAGCCCCAAGCCCTAGTCAGTCTCTAGATTTAGGATATACAGATTCCTTGGGAAATCAGATCACAAATGTCATTCAGGATGTTAGTGGAGTTGATCTTGCCACTATCCCACAGCCTCCTGGCTTTGTCGCCAATACCTTCAAAACCGCTGCGAACGTGCTCTCACTGGCCTCTGGCTATGAAAACATAATCCTTATAGGGGCCGGCAATCTCAGCGCAGTTGGCAATGCCAAAGCCAATCGAATTACTGGCAATAGCGGTAACAATGTTCTCAATGGCCTGCTGGGAGCCGATAGTCTTGTTGGGGGCCTTGGCGATGACGTCTATTTTATTGATAATTTGGGAGACGATATCCTTGAGCTTGTCGGAGAAGGGGATGACCTTGTTCGAGCCTCTCTAACCTGGACCTTGGCGGATAACTTGGAGCGGTTGACACTTCTGGGATCTGCTGATGCTGACGCTACGGGCAATAGCTTAGATAACATTCTTACGGGAAATTCGGCTGATAATTATATTTACGGCCTTGCCGGAATCGATAAGCTTTTTGGTTCCGACGGCGATGATACCCTAGATGGTGGTCTTGGCGACGACACCATGAATGGAGGCGCCGGTAACGATATTTTTTACGTGGATTCTTCCGGCGATGTTTGCTATGAAGCTTTTGACCAGGGGGTTGATACCATAATTAGCACCGTCGGCCGGGCCTTGGCTAATAATTTTGAGAATATCACCCTAATTGGATCTGATAATATTAATGCATGGGGCAACAATTTAAATAATCTTCTTATCGGCAACTCCGGCGATAATGCGCTCAATGGCAACGGAGGTGGCGACACGATGATTGGCGGCCTTGGCGACGACAAGTACGTTGTCGACAACGCTGGAGATGCAATCATAGAGAGAGTAGGTGAAGGGGCTGATTGGGTGACATCATCCGTCGGCTGGACTCTCGGCGATCATCTGGAAAATCTTGTCCTTTCCGGCTCATCTAGTCTATTGGGCAGTGGTAATGATCTGAATAATCGCATTGAAGGTAATGGTGGAAGTAGCACCCTCGATGGCGGCCTCGGCAGGGATACATTGGTTGGTGGTGCCGGCGCAGATATGTTCCGCTTTGCTACCGCTGCAAGCTATGGAATTGACGCGGCAGATCGAATCTTAAACTTGAACGCTGTGCAGGGTGATCGCATTGCCATTGATAGAGCGGCCTTTGGTATTGGGGCGGCCTCTGCCAGTTTGATCAGCGTTGACTCGGCTGGTCTGGCTAATGCCTTCAGAACCTCTAATCTTTTCGTTTATAATTCAACTAATGGCCAGCTTTTCCATAATGCCAATGGTTCGGCCGCTGGCTTTGGCGGAGGTGGCGTCTTTGCCCTGCTCTCGGGCAGTCCAGCATTGCAGCTAAGTTCGCTAGTGTTGCAAGATAGTTAGGTTCTAATAGTTAGCCTGAGGCTTGGTTGGTTGGCTTGGGCTTCATGGGCCAATGTTGCTGCGGCCCTGGCTGAGGTCAGGGCCGAGGGCCAGGGGCGGCTGCTGAGTTGTCGGCTCGTCGCCAGTCGAGAGCCTGGAGCATTGCCACCACCAAGGCGTGGAGCCGTAGGCTGCGCCTCAATCCCATCCGCTCGGGCCAGCCGGCAATGGCTAGGCCTTGATTTCTGTTACTTGAATTTATTGCGCTCGAATTCTCCCGGTTGACCTTAATTATATTGATGATTGCCGTTTTTGTGTTGGTTCCATGGGGCCGAGCGGCTGTTGACCGGGCTGGTTGCAACTGGCGGCGCTGCCGCTTGGGGCGTTCTAGCTGAGGAAGCAGGGGCTGGCTTCCTGCCTGCTGGGGTGGCTGCGGCTGGTATTGCTGGGCCTGCTGCTGTTGCGGTTGGAGTTGCTGTAGTTGGCGGTGCAGCTGGTCCAGTTGCTGGCGCAGATTGTTATTTGCCTCCAGGATCGGCTGGAGGCGCTGTTGATACTTCAGCTCGAAGATTTCTGAGACCTCCTCCATCAGGTTCTCCATGGCCGCCAGCTCGGCACGCACTTGGCTCAGTTGCTGCTCTAGCTGTTGCTCCCTTTGCTCGGCTAGTTTCTGATCCAGTTGCTGATCGAGTTGCTGATTTAGGGGCTGTTGTTGGGGGTAGGTTGGCCGCAGGGGAGTTGTTACCTGCTCGGAATCTAGATAGCTCTCATCCACAGCAAAAACCAGAGCGGCTTGATTGGGCCACTCCGGTGTGCTTGAACTTGCTTCTCGGTTTAACTCAGGCTCCATAACCTGAAGCTACCCAAGGCTTGTGGCGCTGACAAGGGCAACCGGGCGGACCCGGATCAAGCTTCAGTGGCCGCTTCGGTGGGGGTTTCTTCGCTGGCGCCGCTGGGCATCGAGCGGGGGGCTGGCATCGGACCGTCCTGCTTCACCGTGAGGTAGCGGATCACATCCTCGGAGAGGCGCATCGCCCGTTCCAGCACTGCCACGTGCTGGCCGTCGCCGTTGTGGTTGAGCTGCACATAGATGCCCTCGCGGTGCTTGGCGATTGGATATGCCAGGCGGCGCTTACCGCGCATTTGGCAATCCAGTACCTCGCCGGCGGCTTCTGTCACCAGGTTGCGATAACTGGTCACATGGGTTTCTACCTCCTCTTCCGGGATGTCCGGACGCAGGATGTACATCGTTTCGTAATAGGCTTGCGTCATGGGCGCCAGGCGGTTGCAGGTAGGGGTTGCAGTGGCTGCGGCTGGCGGGCTTGGCTGCCCACCAGCGACGGATTGATCAACCTATCGCAGTGCCGCCCCGAGCCAGGCAAGCAACCGCCAGGCTCCAGGACCTCAGCTCCAGGCCCTCAATAGAGCTGCATGCGCACCGCCTCTGAGATCGTGGGCAGGTCGGCATCCTTGCCCCGCAGGTTCTGCACCACCCCGAACAGCACCACCACCAGGGTGCCCAGGAAAACGCTGTTGCTGAGGGTGCGCAGGGCAAAGCCGCTGCCTAGCGGGTTGATCAGCAGGTTGAAGGCCAGCGACACCAACACCAGCACGATGTCGATCAGGATTGCCTGCAACACGTTGAAACGGATCGGGTAGGGCACCTGGCCGTTGCGCACCACCCCCAGGTAGAGCGCCAGGAACAGCACCAGCCCACCGAAAGGCACCATCTGCTGCAGCATCGCCACCGGCAGGGCCGGCACACTCAGCCATTGAAGGAAGGGAAACAGCCCGAAGAGGCTGCGGCCAAAGGGAATCGCATCGCTCCAGGGCAACAGGTAGGCCGCTGAGGCCAGCAGGCGTTGCCAAATTGGAGGGGCCTGCATGGCGGCATGGGAGCGCGAGCGAACTCCCAGGCTAGGGGCGCCGCTGCAGCTGTTCCAGGGCCGCAGCCCGCATGGCCGCCACCGGCAGCTCCTTAACGCCGCTCCACAGGCCCAGGGCCGCCGCACCCTGCTGCACCAGCATCTCCAGGCCGTCGAGGCCCTGGCAGCCCCGGGCCGTCGCCTGCCGCAACAGCAGTGTTGGCCTTGGTGTGTAGATCAGGTCGTAGACGCAACTGCCCGGCGCCAGGGCCTCCAGCTGCCGCGGCTGCAGGGGGCTGAGCTCTCGCGCCTGGGGATCGCCAGCGGCGGCCATGCCAAGCGGCGTGGTGTTGACCACCAGCTGGGCGGCCGCCAGGGCCTGGATCAGTTCATCGCCGCAGCTGTCATTGCCGCCGCCTTCATCGCTGCCGCCTTCATCGCTGCGGCTTGCATCGCTATAGCCCTGACCCTGGTTGGGCCAGACAAAGGTTTCCAATTGCGGCGCCCAGTCTCGGCAGGCCGCCAGGCAGGTCGCCAGCTTGCCGGCCTGCCGGCCCACCAGGGTGATCCGACCCAGGCCCAGCTCCACCAGAGCGGCCACCACGGCCCTGGCACTGCCGCCGCAGCCCAGCACCAGCGCCTGTTGATCCGCCCAGCTGGCCCCCGCTGGTCCAGGTTTTGTCGAGGCCCGCAGGGGCGCCAGGAAGCCCTCCACGTCGGTGTTGGTGCCGAACCAGCCCCCGCCCGGGAGGGGCACCAGCGTGTTCACCGCCCCCAGTCTTTGGGCCAGGGGGCTGAGCTCGCGGCAGAGGGCCGCCACCGCCTGCTTGTGGGGGATGGTGACGTTCAGACCGCGGCAGCCCAGCGCCTCCAGAGCATTCAGCACCGTGGCCAGGGAGGCGGCCGGGGTGGGTAGGGCCAGGTAAACCCAGTCGAGCCCCAGCTGCCGCAGGGCAGCGTTGTGCATCGCCGGCGAGAGCGAATGGCGCACCGGGTCCCCCAGCACCCCCACCAGGACCGTGCGGCCGGAGATGCTGCCAGCGGCGCTGGCCAGGGGCGCTGTCATCGGAGAGCGGCGGGTTTGGGGCGCACCGTAGGGGCCTGGCCCACTGCGGTTTGGCGGCCTGTTCGGGAACCACCCCTCGCCGGAGACCGGCTCCACTGCAGAGGATGCATCCATCAACTACACCGTTAGCGAGGTGGCATTCCATGGGTAAGGTCGTCGGCATTGACCTCGGCACCACGAACAGCTGCGTCTCGGTGATGGAGGGCGGCAAGCCCACGGTGATCGCCAACGCCGAGGGCTTCCGCACCACCCCTTCCGTGGTGGCCTACACCAAGAACCAGGACAAATTGGTAGGCCAGATCGCCAAGCGCCAGGCGGTGATGAACCCTGAAAACACCTTCTATTCGGTGAAGCGTTTCATCGGCCGTCGCGTCGATGAGGTGAATGAAGAATCCAAGGAAGTTAGCTACGGCGTTGAGAAGGCCGGCGCCAATGTCAAGGTGAAGTGCCCGGTACTCAGCAAGCAATTCGCCCCTGAGGAAATTTCCGCCGAGGTGCTGCGCAAGCTGGCTGAAGACGCCGGCAAGTACCTGGGTGAAACCGTTACCCAAGCCGTGATCACCGTTCCGGCCTACTTCAACGACTCCCAGCGCCAGGCCACCAAGGACGCCGGCAAGATCGCCGGTCTGGAGGTGCTGCGCATCATCAACGAGCCCACAGCCGCGGCTCTGGCCTATGGCCTCGATCGCAAGAGCAACGAGCGCATCCTGGTGTTCGACCTCGGCGGCGGCACCTTTGACGTGTCGGTGCTGGAGGTGGGCGATGGGGTGTTCGAGGTGCTCTCCACCTCCGGCGACACCCATCTCGGCGGCGACGATTTCGACAAGGTGATCGTCGATTACCTGGCGGGTTCGTTCAAGGCCAACGAGGGCATCGACCTGCGCCAGGACAAGCAGGCCCTGCAGCGGCTCACCGAGGCGGCCGAGAAGGCCAAGATCGAGCTCTCCAGCGCCACCCAGAGCGAGATCAACCTGCCGTTCATCACCGCCACCCCCGAGGGGCCCAAGCACCTGGATCTCACCCTCACCCGCGCCAAGTTTGAAGAGCTGGCCTCCAAACTTATTGATCGGTGTCGGGTGCCGGTGGAGCAGGCCCTCAAGGACGCCAAGCTCAGTTCCAGCGAGCTGGATGAGGTGGTGATGGTGGGCGGCTCCACCCGCATTCCCGCCGTGCTGGAGCTGGTGAAGCGGGTCACCAACAAGGAACCCAACCAGACCGTGAACCCCGACGAGGTGGTGGCCGTGGGCGCCGCCATCCAGGGCGGTGTGCTCGCCGGTGAGGTGAAGGACATCCTGCTGCTGGATGTCACCCCCCTCTCTTTGGGGGTGGAGACCCTGGGCGGCGTGATGACCAAGATGATCGGTCGCAACACCACCATCCCCACCAAAAAGTCGGAGGTTTATTCCACCGCTGTCGATGGCCAAACCAACGTGGAAATCCACGTATTGCAGGGCGAGCGGGAGATGGCCAGCGATAACAAGTCGCTCGGTACCTTCCGCCTCGATGGCATCCCCCCCTCCCCCCGGGGCGTACCCCAGATCGAAGTGACCTTCGATATCGACGCCAACGGCATCCTCAGCGTCACGGCCAAGGACAAGGGCAGCGGTAAGGAGCAGAGCATCTCGATCACCGGCGCCTCCACCCTCAGTGATAACGAGGTGGACAAGATGGTCAAGGATGCGGAGGCCAATGCCACCGCCGACAAGGAAAAGCGCGAGCGCATCGACCTCAAAAATCAGGCCGAAACGCTTATTTACCAGTCTGAAAAGCAGCTGGGTGAGTTGGGCGACAAGGTGAGCGCCGAGGACAAGTCGAAGGTGGAAGCCCACGCCAAGACCCTCAAGGAGGCCGTGGAGAAGGAAGACTTCGCCACGATCAAGACCGAGCTGGAAGAGCTACAAAAAGCCCTCTACGCCGCCGGTGCCTCCGTGTACCAACAGGCTGCGGGTGCTGAAGCCGCCGGCAATGGTGCCGCCGGTGGTGCTGGCAGTGGCGCCGGCAGTGCCGGTGCTGCCTCCTCGGCCGGCGACGACGTGATCGACGCTGAATTCACCGAGAGCAAGTAAGCCCCTTGCCGCCCTGGGGCCTGGGCTTTGCCGCCTGGCACCAGGGCTTGTAAGACTTGTGTTTTGGAGCCTGGGCTCGGGGACCCTGGGTTTTGAGCCTGCCTTCGGGAGACCTAGGGTTGTCAATCTGAATTTTGAAGGGCGCCCAGGAGGGCGCCCTTTTTATATAATTATTGCCAACTCAGCACATTAATTTTGGTATATCCAACTCACCGCGTTGGACTCGGTATGTCCAACTCAGCACTACCGGATAGGCACTACCGGATAGGCACTTCCAGCCAGGCAAATCCAATTCGGCATATTCAAAGTAGTACATTAAACTAAGCATATTCGGCTAAGTGCATCCAGGCCAGTGCATCTGGCTAGACACATTTCTGGTCGGTATTTTCAACTCGGCATGCTCAATTGAGTACATCCAACTCAGTGCATTCGGCTGGGTGCATCCAGGTAAGTGCAAACAACTCCGAGATTTTTCAGCTAGCTTGCCACTCGCAGTCAGCCTGCCCCCAGTGATCGCGATGTCCCCTGGCCGCGAAGTCGGCCGATCACTTTAATTAAGCCTCATTTGTGGCCTTCGGCTGCTTTAAATTTCCGGCAATAATGTGGCTAATAGCAATGTTTTTGTCTGCAAACTTGCTTTCGGTTGGGAATGGCTGGGTGGTGTGGCATGAAAAGCAGTTTGTGCCAATGCTTTGGGCAAATGTTTCCATGATTGAATTGGCCAAGGTGATCGATCCTATTGAGTTTGCGAAGAGATCCAAGTCTGGCTCTAGCGGTGTTTGCGAGCTGTCGAGCCAAACACTTCCAATTAGATCGTAGTTGGCGAATACCGGATCAATCTGGTCTAAATGTTCCGGGATCGCCGCTTGAACATTGGAGTTAATGCTGTTTATGTCGTCAACCCGACTTTGCCCCGTAACCATGGGACTCTCGGCACTAAATTCAGCGCTTTCATAGGCAAATTGACGAAATATGTTGGTAACGGGATCTGCTTTCTGTGTTTTAAAATCAAGAGAATAAGCAGTTGGCTTTTGGTTGGATGCTTGAGCCTTTGTGCCGGCTTTATAAAGGGTAAACTGCTGATTATTTACTGATTGGTTGGAGCCGGGCACGGTGCCAGCCGGCAGATTGGGAGCATTGTTTTTTGCTCAAAAGTTGCCCAGATGAATTCCGGATGATCCTTTACTGCCCCGACAACGTGGATGCCAAGTAGCGCAACTGTAACCCCCGATTTTGTTAACTTGGAAGTCTTTAGCTGCCCTTTGTGGACAGGATCTTCCGCTGTTGAAAATCGCAGTCTTGAGTTGGCGCATTGAATGTGAATAGGGGTTCTAGGGCTAGGGTTTCTCATCAGCCCAGTAGCGTGTTGCAGCTCGTGGATTCGGCCAGTACGGGATCCTGGCCCAGCAGGGTGAGGAAAAGAACAATAGCTAGTAGTAATCGGAGCAAGTGGCGCCAAACTGATGACATTGTGTGTCTAAGCTGGCGGTGATGGGCAAAAGTGTGAGACCGAGAGGGATCGGACATGATTGCCGAAGCCAATTTGCCGCGATAAAACTATCAAAATTGCTTTGATTTGTCAGCTGAACGAGTTGGTTCCTGCTCGGAGATGCTGCTTTGCTGCCTGGTCTGGATAGGGCCTCCATAGGCTTGCCGGGGCTGGCTTTGGCCAGCTGGGCCTGCGGCGGTGAGCTGGGCCTTTGGCGGCCAGCTGGGCCTGCGGCGGCCAGATTGGTGCGGTTTGGCGGGGCGGCTGGTCAGGATGGGGGACGCCCCGGATATCGCCCTGAATCAGGAAACCCTGCTGTTTGAACCCGCCGTAGCCCAGGCCGGGGCGCTGCGGGTGGTGCTGGCCTTCCCAAGCACCTATTCGGTGGGCATCACCAGCCTGGGCTACCAGGTGGTATGGGCCACCCTGGCCCAGCGCTCGGATCTGGATGTGCGGCGGCTGTTCACCGACCAGGGGGACCCCCCCCACCGGCAGCTGGATTTGTTTGGCCTGTCGCTGAGCTGGGAGCTGGATGGGCCGGTGCTGCTCGATCTGCTGGAGCGGCAGCGCATCCCGATCTGGAGCCACGAGCGCGGCGATGACGATCCGATCGTATTTGGCGGCGGACCGGTGCTCACCGCCAATCCCGAGCCCCTGGCCCCCTTCTTTGATGTGGTGTTGCTGGGCGATGGCGAACTGCTGCTGCCGGCCCTGGTGGAGGCCTTGCAGCTGCTGCGCCAGGCGCCGCGGGCCCAGCGGTTGCGGGCCCTGGCCCAGGTGCCCGGGGTCTACGTGCCCTCGCTCTATGCCCCCCGCTACGACGGCGACGGTCAGTTGTTGGCGGTGGAGCCGATCGAGGCCGGCATCCCGGCCAGCGTGGCCAAGCAAACCTGGCGCGGCAACACCCTCAGCCATTCGGCGGTGATCACCCCGCAGGCCGCCTGGCCCGACATCCACATGGTGGAGGTGGTGCGCAGCTGTCCGGAGCTGTGCCGCTTCTGCCTGGCCAGCTACCTCACCCTGCCCTTTCGCACCCCCTCCCTCGACAAGGGCCTGATCCCTGCGGTGGAGAAGGGCCTGGCCGTCACCAGGCGCCTGGGCCTGTTGGGGGCCTCGGTGACCCAGCACCCCCAGTTCGCCGAGCTGCTCCAGTGGCTGGATGGCGAGCGCTTCGAGGGCATCCGCCTCAGCGTTAGCTCGGTGCGGGCCGCCACGGTTACCCCAGAGCTGGGCCGGATCCTGGCCAAGCGGGGCAGCAAGTCGCTCACCATCGCCATCGAGAGCGGCAGCGATCGCCTGCGGGCCCTGGTGAACAAGAAGCTGGCCACCGAGGAGATCTTCGCGGCCGCCCGGCATGCCAAGCAGGGCGGTCTGGCGGGCCTGAAGCTATACGGCATGGCGGGCCTGCCCAGCGAGGAAAACGAAGACATCGAGGCCACCGCCCAGTTGCTGCTGGAGTTGAAGCGGGCCACCCCGGGCCTGCGCCTCTCCTTGGGGGTGAGCACCTTTGTGCCCAAAGCTCACACGCCGTTCCAGTGGCAGGGGGTGCGGCCCCAGGCGGAAGCGCGGCTGAAGCTGCTGGCCAAGCGCCTCAAGCCCCGGGGCATTGAACTGCGACCGGAGAGCTATGGCTGGAGCGTGATTCAGGCCCTGCTCTCCCGCAGCGACCGGCGCCTGGCGCCGGTGATCGCCGCTGTGCGCGGGCGCCACGACAGCCTGGGGGGCTGGAAGGCGGCCTACCGCTCCCTGCCAGCTGGGGAGCTGCCCCCCTGGCAGGAGGTGATCCACTCCACCTGGGACCTGGGCCGGGTATTGCCCTGGGATCACCTGGAGGGGCCGCTACCCAAGGCCACCCTGGCCAAGCACCATCAACAGGCCTTCGAGGCCATGGAGCTGGGCTTTGGGATTGATTCTCCGGCCGGGGGGGGCTGATTCAATTCCGAGCCTCCTCGGGGGAACTGGCTGAGTTGGTGCCGTAGCAGCGCAGGCCCGCCAGCAGCACCCAGCCGGCCAGGTTGATGCGGCTGTCATAGAAGGGCATGTCGGTGGCATGGAGGCTCGTGAGCACCAGGGCTGCGGCCCACCAGGCCCGATCCCAGAGGGCGCCGCTGGCCATGCCCAGCCGCGCCGCCCGGATCAGCAGCCCCAGCACCAGGCCCACCACCAGCAGCGCCACCGGCAAACCGTGGCTAACGGCTAAATCCAGGGGCAGGTTGTGGGTGTGGCCATGCCAGAAGCCGGTGCGCAGTGGATAGATCACGCTGAAGGCCGCCGCCCCCCAGCCCAGCCAGGGCCGCTCGGCCACCAGACCCACCGCCACCTGCCACTGGCTGAGGCGGGTGATCGCCAGCGGCCTGTGGCCATGGGAGTTGGCGTCGTTGAGGCGGCCCCAAATCGATTGGGGCACCAGGGCGCGGGCGGGCTGTTGCAGGGCGGCGGGAATACCGGGCAGGCTGGCCAGGGCCACCGGCACCAGGCTCAGCAGCAACAGGGGCAGCAGCCAGCGCCAGCTCAGGGGCCCCGCCACTAATGGCACCGCCAGCAGCAGGCCGCCCCAGGCATTGCGCGAATCGGTGAGAAAGATGGCGGCGGCCATGGCGGTGGCGATGGCCAGGGCCGTGACGCGGCGCCAGGGGCGCTGGCTCCGCTCTAGCAGGGCCGCCAGGGCCAGGGGCCAGGCCAGGGCCAGCCAGGCCCCGGCGATGTTGGCGTAGTCGAACAGGCCGGCCAGGCGATCGGGGGGGTTGCCGCCCGCCTTGATGTGCCAGATCACCAGGCCGCCGAGGATCTGCCAGGGGCCGCTCCAGTGCCCCAGCAGCTGGCCAAAGCCCGTTATCAGTACTGGCACGGTGCCGGCAAGTAAGCATTGCCCGGCCCGGCGCCGGGCCGCCGCCGGGGCCAGATAGGGCTGAAAGCCCCAGAAGGCCCAGAAAAAGGGCAGCCAGTTGGCCAGCCCCAGCCAGGCCAGCCAGCCACTGCTGGCCCCGATGCAGCCCAGCAGCATCAACAGGGCGGTGGCCAGCAGCAGAGTGTTTACCGGATCGCGCCAGGCGGCGGGGCGGCCGCGGCTGCCCTGGATCAGGGCCAGCAGCAGCAGCAGGGCGCCCAGCAGGGCGCTGCTGGGCAGTAGCAATAGTCCCAGCTGGAAACAGCGCCAGCCGGCGGGATTGGCGCCAGGCGGGCGATCCCGCAGTAGTTGGCGATCGAGGGCTGCCAGGCGCCCCCTCGAGGCGGTGCTCAGGGCGGTGGTGAGGGCGGTGCTCAGGGCGGCGGGCATGCCGGTAGGCATCACTCGAATACGGCAGTGCGGCCCTGATACATCATCACTTGACGGCGCAGGTGCAGGCGCAGGGCCCTGGCCAGGGCCAGCCTCTCGCAGTCGCGGCCCTTGCGGATCAGGTCGGCCACCTCGTCGCGGTGGCTCACGTGCACCGTGGTCTGTTCGATGATCGGTCCGCCGTCGAGCTGTTCAGTTACGTAGTGGGCGGTGGCGCCGATCAGCTTGACGCCGCGCTCCCAAGCCTGGTGGTAGGGCTGGGCCCCCATGAAGGCCGGCAGGAAGGAGTGGTGGATATTGATCACTTCCAGCCCCTGATTGCCGGCCGTAGAGCAGTGATCGAGGAACTGGGCACTGAGCACTTGCATGTACTTGGCCAACACCACCAGCTCGATCTGGTGTTCCGCCAGCAGCTGCAATTGTTTCTGTTCCACCTCCGCCTTGGTGGCGGCGGTGATCGGCAGGTGCACGAACCGGGCGCCGAAGTCGCGCGCCACCGGTTCCAGATCCGGGTGGTTGGCGATTACCAGGGGCACTTGCATCGGCAGTTCGCCGGCCCTGGTGCGCCAGAGCAGGTCCATCAGGCAGTGGTCCTGTTTGCTCACGAACAGGGCCACCCGGGTGGGCTGGTCGGAAAAGTGCACCTGGCCCTGGCCCCCCAGGCGGCCGGCCAGGGCCTTCACCGCCGCCCCGATCGCCTCGCGGGGAAGCCCGAAGCCCTCCAGCTGCCATTCGATCCGGCTCAGAAACAGGCCGGCTCTGGCATCGGTGTGGTGATCGGCGTGGCAGATATTGCCGCCGTTGGCTGCCACCCAGCCGGAGAGCTCGCTAACCAGGGCCGGGCGATCGGGGCAGATCACCTGCAGGATGGCGGTGGCGGATCCCATGGCAACCGGCGGTGAGGACCAACGGAGCAGCTTGCCGGATCATCCCCGCGGGATGCGCAGCTGCAGCGAATAGGCAGGGAATGGCGCCAGCCCGATTGGGGATGCAGCCTGCTGAACCTGCCCTGCCGTCACTGCTTGCCGCCACTGCTTGCCGTCACCGCTTGCCGTCGCTGATGGCTGCATCCGTTTTCAGAAACTGATGGCCGCAGTTGATTGCTGGGCCTGATTGCTGCAACTGATTGCGGAAACTGGCTGTCGCAACAACCTGCCGCAACCGAGTTGGCGAAACTTGCAGTAGCAGGGCATCTGCCCCCAGCAGCGCGGGTAAAGTCGCCGCGCTGCTGGGGCTCCGCCTGAATCCCCTCTCCTGAATCCCCTCTCCCCTATCCCCATGCTGTCCGCACTGAGCTCCGCTGTCCCCGCCGCCCTGGCCCGACAACTGCAACGGTTGGCGGGGTTGTGCCTGGCGGTGGTGCTCTGTTTTGGCCTGGCCGCCTGTGATGGTGCCAAGGGCAGCCTTCCCCCCAGCCTCAGCTCCGAGGCCGTGGCCGCCATCGAGCGCCAGGCCGAGGGCTTCCTGGCCGCCCGGGATCGGCTGCCCGAGCTGGCCCAGCTGGTCAACGAGCGCAACTGGGTGTTCACCCGCAACCTGATCCATGGCCCGATGCATGAGGTGGGTCGCCAGATGCTTTACATAAACAAGCTGTTGCTGCCTGCTGATCGCCCTGAGGCCAGCCAGTTGGCCGATCAGCTGAAGACCGCCATGGCCCAGCTCGATGAGGCCGCCCGTCTCCAGGATGGAGACAAGCTGCGCAAGGCCTACATCGGCGTGGCCAGTGGTTTTGGTCGCTATGCCCAGATCCTGCCAGCCCAGGTGCAGCTAGACCTCAAGCAGGCTTGATGCCGCTGGCCACCACCCGCCCCCAGGGCGTTGTGGTGGTGGGCGCCGGGCTGGTGGGCCTGACGACGGCCTGGCTGCTCAGCCGCCAGGGTCATCGGGTCACCCTGCTGGATCCGGCCCTGGCGGGCACCCCCCAGCCCACCAGTGGCAGCTCCGCCGCCCTGGGGCTACTGATGGCCCAGGTGTTCCACCGCAGCAGCGGTCGGGCCTGGAGGCTGCGCCAGCAGAGCCTGGCCCTGTGGCGTTCCTGGCTAGGGGAGCTGGGCCGGCGGGGCCATCCGCTCCCCTGCCGCCAGGGGCTGCTGCTGTTGGCGGCCAACGCGTCAGACCTGGAGCGCCAGCAGCGCTTGGCCGCCGACAAGGCTCGGCTGGGCATCGAGTTGGCCCCCTGGGGCCCCGATCGGCTGGCCGACCTGCGGCCCGCCCTGCCCGGTGCCCCGCTGGGGGGTTTGCTTTCCCAGCAAGACGGCCAAATTGATCCGGGCGCCGTGATGGCTGCCCTGTTGGCGGAGGCGCGCCAGGCGGGGCTGGTGGCCATCGCCGATTCGTTGCTGGCCCTGGAGCGCGGCGGCCGCTGGCGCCTGCATCTGGCCGCTGGTGGCAGTCTGCAGACCCCCTGGCTGGTGCTGGCCGCGGGCCTGGGCAGTGCGCCGCCGCTGGCGGGCCTGGTGCCGCCGCTGGCTATGCAACCGCCGCTTGCGCTGCAGCCGGTGTTGGGTCAGGCGCTGGAGCTGGAACTGGCCGAGGCGCCCCGCTGGAACTGGCCCGGGGCGGTGGTGTGGCGCGGCCTCAACCTGGTGCCCCGCCCCGACCTGCCGGGGGGGCGAAGGCTGTGGTTGGGGGCGACGCTGGAGCCGGGAATCGACGCCGATGCCGCCGCCCTGGCAGATCTGCGCCAGCTGGGGGGCGATGCGCCCAGCTGGCTGCGGCAGGCTCGGGTGGTGCGCCAGTGGCAGGGGCTGCGCTGTCAACCGCTGGGCCGGCCGGCGCCCCTGCTGGAACAACCGGAGCCGGGTTTGCTGCTGGCCTGCGGCCACCACCGCAACGGCGTGCTGTTGGCACCGGCCAGCGCCGCCTGGATTGGCCAGCGGATCGAGGCGGGCTGAGCTGGGAACCCGCCTCGCCCCCATGGGCTGATGGCCCGCAAAAGCGCAGCGGCTGGCGCTGCCAAACCAAAGCCCCGTCATGTTTTTTGGGCTCGCCCGATCCAGCCGCAGCTCCGCCCAGCACCTCCCGACGCTCCCAATCGCTCCACTTAACACTCCGTTACCTGATGATGGGCTGTAGTGCCCGCAGCCCCGCCATGTCCGTTGCCCCCACCTCCGCGACGGCGGCCAGTGCCAGCCCCGCTGCCAGCCCCACTGTCAGCTCCACTGCCAGCCCCACCGCCAGCTCCGCCCCCAGGGGTTACGACCGGGCCGACTGGGCCAGCGCCTTTGGCAATGTGGACAGCGAACTCACCGACGTGCCCCTAAAGGCGGCCAGCGGCAGCATTCCGGCGGAGCTCAAGGGCACCCTTTATCGCAACGGCCCGGGCCGGCTGGAGCGGGGCGGCCAATCGGTGCACCATCCCTTTGACGGCGACGGCATGATTGCCGCCCTGCGCTTCGAGGCCGGCGAGCTGAGCTTCACCAACCGCTACGTGCGCACCGAGGGCTGGCAGGCTGAGGAGCAGGCGGGCCGCATGTTGTACCGCGGTGTTTTCGGCACCCAGAAGCCCGGCGGGCCGCTGGCCAATCTCTTTGATCTGCGCCTCAAGAACGTCGCCAACACCCATGTGGTGCGCCTCGGCGACCAGTTGCTGGCCCTCTGGGAGGCCAGTTCCCCCCACGCCCTCGACCCCGACAGCCTCGAAACCCGGGGGCTGAGCCTGCTGGAGGGGGTGCTCAAGCCCGGCGAGGCCTTCAGCGCCCACCCCCGCTTTGATCCCGGCCACCACGGCGGCGAAAGGATGGTCACCTTTGGTGTCAAGACGGGGCCGCGCAGCACGATCCGGCTGCTGGAGTTCGCCAGCGGCGAGGGGCCGGCGGGGGAGCCGGCCGGCACCCTGCTCAGCGACCGCAGCGACAGCTTCTCCGGCTTCGCCTTCCTGCACGACTTCGCCATCACCCCCAACTGGGCGGTGTTCCTCCAGAACGCCATCGCCTTCAACCCCCTGCCCTATCTGCTGGGCCAAAAGGGGGCGGCCCAGTGCCTTGCCTCCAAGCCCGGCGGCCAGGCCCAGTTCTGGCTGATCCCCCGCGATTCGGGCGCCTATGCGGGCCAGCCGCCGCGGATCGTGCCGGCCCCCGAGGGTTTTGTGTTTCATCACCTCAATGCCTGGGAAACGGGCGACAGCCCAGCGGGCAGCAGTTCAGCCGCCCAGCCCAGCGGTTCCCTGGTGATCGAGAGCATCTACTACGCCGAGTTCCCCTCGATTGGCCCCGACACCGACTTCCGCACGATCGATTTCGACCTGATCCCTGAAGGGCTGCTGGAGCGCTGCACCATCGACCTCAGCACCAACTCGGTGAAAACCGAGCGGCTGAGTGAGCGCTGCTGTGAGTTCGCCATGGTGAATCCGCGCCGCCAGGGTCTCAGCAGCCGCTACGGCTGGATGGCGGTGGCGGAGCGGGAAACGGGCAACGATCCGCTGCAGGCGATCAAGAAGCTGGATTTGATCAGCGGTGAACGGCGCGTCTGGAGTGCCGCGCCCCGCGGCTTCGTGAGCGAGCCGGTGATGGTGCCCAGGCCAGCCCCAGCCGGCGGCCTTGAACCGGCGGAAGACGAAGGCTGGGTGCTCACCCTGATCTGGAATGGCGCCCGCGGCGCCAGCGACCTGGTGATTCTCGACGCCGGCTCCATGGCAGAGCTGGCTGTGGTGGAACTGCCGCTGGCCATCCCCTACGGCCTGCACGGCAGTTTTGTGCAGGGCTGATCAGAGCTCTCCAGCCCGGCGGCGTTAGGCTCAGCCTGCGCCTGATCGAGCCCGCCGCCGGAACGGTTCTTTAGCTAATTTCGCTGCGTGATGCGGATGTCATTCGCATGCATTAGAGAGGGTGACCAGCTTCTGAGCAGGCAGGTGAAGATAACTCGACCCTATAAGAAGCAGCTCACTACCCTAAAGGAAGCAGCTGACGACCCGAGAAGAAGCAGCTGATGAGATGAACCGGTTCGGTGCACAGTGCAAGCTCCCGATAGTGCGAGAATGATGGCAGTTAGTTGAGCGCGGTGACCAACCCGGATTCCGCACAACGCCAGCCCAGCAGATCGCGCCGGCCGCTGCGGCGCCAGCTGTTCTGCCCAGCCCATCCAGAGCAGCGAATCGAAGGCAATGGCCGCAAGTATTTCTTGCACCTGCTCACGCCAGAGGAGCTGAAAGCGCGGGGCATGAGCTACAAGACCGCCCAACTGGTGATCAACGCCTACCCGGTGCTGGTGCTCAGCAACGAATGGATTGAGGAGCTGTTCTGTCCGCAGTGCGGCTCCAGTCGCTGGTGTCACATCACCCAGCACGACCGGCATTCGCACAGCCTGCGCTGGGCGCCGCGCGAGCTGTGGCAGCAGGTGGCCCATGTGGATCCACTGGTGCCGAACCCCACAGTTAGCGAGTACACGCGGCGGGCGGCACGGCGGACCAGCCTGAACCGGGAGGACGGCAAACGTTGGTTTGATCAGGGCTGATCAGTGGTGAGCGTACATAGCCCCGGTGCCGCGGGCATCGCCCGACACCTAGTCCGCCGTGGCGCGGCCAGGCCAGCCGCCAGGAAATTGCCAGAACCAGAGCAGCCGCCAGGGGCAATAGCAGGGCGGGCTCACGCAGCACCCACTTGAACACCTCGAGGATGCTGATCACCGGCACGACCAGGGTTGCTTCAGAGTCCAGCAAGGCAACAAAGCGGCTGGCTTGCGGGCCATCGGTGAACAGCTCAATCCACCCCGAGGAGTCGACCACGGCTGCCCGCACACTCACAACCGGTCGTCCTCCCGCTCAAAGGTGTTCTCCCCATGCAGAAAGCCTCGCAGTGCAGCAGGGGCCTGGCTGGGCACCAGCTCAATCCGGCCCGGCAGGGCGATCACTTGCAGCTGCTGGCCGGGGCTGAGGCCGAACTGCTCGCGCACCCGCTTGGGGATGACGATCTGGTACTTGGGGGATACGGTTGTGAGATCCATGCTCAAATCGTAGCCCGAAACTCTAATCGATCAAAAACGGCGGCTGTACAGGGAAAAGCAGAAGCTGTTTTCGGTCGAGAACGCAGTGGCGCACCGGCCGCTCATACCTGTTTATGGTCATAAACGCATGATTGGGCCACAAAAAAGCGGTTCTGGGCCCGCGCCTGGGAACAGCGGGCCTGCAAACTGGCGAGCCTGGTGTCCCCATTCCGCTTCGGGGTCGATCAGGAACAGAACGCCCTTGACGATCTGCTGCGGGGGCGCACAGGGGGCTGAGCTTGGCGTGGTTTGGATCGGGTTGCCCGCGTGGATCGCCAGGCGCTTTCGCGTGCCACCGCACCTACGCTGAACCTGGCAAAGCCCTGTGGCCATGACGCTCAAAGCACCATCGAGGTTCGCCGATCGGAAAGCCGATGCCTTGGCGCCGCTGCTGCTGCCCAAGGGTCTGCGGCTCACTGCCGACCAGTTTGCCGCCGTGTGCGAAGCCAACCCCGACGCCGTGCTGGAACTTGATGCCAGTGGCCACCTGATCCAGATGACACCCACCGGCAGTGAAACCGGCGCCCGCAACTCCCGGCTGGTGATGCGGTTGCTGCTCTGGGCTGACCAGCAGGGAGGCTGGAAGGTCTTCGACAGCTCCAGCGGCTTTCGCCTGCCCGATGGCTCGGTGCTCAGCCCTGATGTCTCGCTGGTGTGGCAAGAGCGCTGGGATGCCCTCACCGCCGAGGAGCGCCGCGGTTTTGCGCCCCTCTGCCCCGATCTGGTGGTGGAGTTGGCCAGCCCCAGCGACGAAGGCCCCCGGGGCCTCAGTGCGCTGCGCGAGAAGCTGAGCCGCTACCAGGCCAACGGCGCCCAGCTTGGCTGGCTGCTGATCCCTGAGCAGCGGGCCGTGGAGGTGTGGCCCGCCAGCGGCGGCGCCAGCCAGCGCCTTGATGACGCCACCAGCCTCGATGCCGGCCCCCTGTTCCCCGGGCTACAGATCGATCTGGAGGAGATCTGGCGGGTCTGAATGCCTGGCTGACACTGATTTGCCCCAACCACCATCGTCATGGAGAGGAAACAGCGCCGAGCTGCCGAGATATCGAGCAGCAGCAGCGAAGCCTTGACTTCCTCCCCGCCGTGAACGGCGGGGATTCCTTCTACGCTGCGCATGGGGATGGCTCAGCGATCGGGTGGGTTGGCGCTTCCCAGCCTGCTGCCACCAAAGCGGCCGACTTAGGCGCGGCTCCACGCCCGTTTTAACTCTCCGCCAGTCCGGCGGCGAGGATGTTTTGAGCAGCGGTGATGTCGCGGTCGTGCACCGCACCACAGCTAGGGCACTGCCATTCCCGAATCGACAGCGGCGATCGCCACGTAGCAGATAGCTACAATTTGTTGATCCTGAGGAAGCTGGCCCGTGCCGAAATCAGCCTCACCCGTGCGCCTGCAGCAGGAGCTGATGCAGAGCGCGACCCTGGCCGGAGCTCGGCACCATCGCAGTGCGGCCGAACAGATTGAGTACTGGGCAACGCTGGGGCGACAGGTGGCTGGCGTACTGGATCCAGACAAGCTGCTGGATGTGCTCGCCGGCTTGGCGGCCGTGAGGGTGGAGCCTGTCACCACCGCGGCCGTTGCGCCTGAGCAGGTGTTTGCGGCACTGGAGCAGCAGCGCCGCTCGGGGGAACTGAGCGGGGCCGTGAGCAGTGCCGTGCTGCGATACCAAGCCTCCACGGCACATCCGGGCTTCCTAGAAGAGATCAACCCAAGCGGCAGGCGCCGGCTGGGTCAATTTCGCCATGGTGTGTTTGAACCTCTGGAGGAGAGCACACAGCACAACACGCCATGAAGCAACTCTGGTTGCTGGTGGGTGGCAATGGAGCCGGCAAGAGCACCTTCTATCGACTGGTGCTGGAGCCCCTGGGCCTTCCTTTTGTGAATGCGGATCGCCTGGCCCGGCTTGTGTATCCAGAAGCACCGGAAGCGCGCAGCTATGAAGCCGCCCTGCTGGCGGAACAGCAGCGCAACACCCTGTTGCTGAGTGGTGCAAGCTTCTGCTTTGAAACGGTGTATTCACACCCATCCAAGGTTGATTTCGTCGCCCGCGCCAAAGCCCTTGGCTACGCCGTGATCATGGTGGTGATTCACCTGGAGCGAGCTGAACTCAATGCCGCACGGGTTGCACAACGGGTGAGTGAGGGCGGGCATGATGTGCCCACCGAGAAGCTGCTCCAGCGCATCCCGCGGATGCTGGCTCAGGTGCAAGCGTCGATCCCGTTGTGCGATGAGGTGCGGGTACTCGACAATTCCTCAGCCGACAATCCTTTTCAGCCCGTGATCACGATCGAGGCGGACAGAGTGGAGATTCATCAACACCCCTTAGCTTCTTGGGCTGCCCAAATGCTGAACAATTGACCTGAATGGGCTGCTTTACAGCAAGCGAGGCGGCGCAAGCGCAGCACTTCAGCAACGACGATTGCCACCTCTGGGGTGACCTCAGGCAAGCCAAGACCAGCCGTGGTGCGAATTTTGGAATCAGGAACCATTTCGGATAATGCGTAGAGCCACAAGACCCAGCGCTCCGCAGGTGATCCGTTTGCTGGATGCGGTGGTGTTCAACGCCTTGATCGGCAACCACGACGCCCACGCTAAGAACTTCTCATTGATCTACACCGAAAAGACGCCAATGCTCGCGCCGCTCTACGACCTACTGTGCACAGCGGTATACCCCACGCTCACCGCGAAGATGGCGATATAACTGGGCAGCAAGTATCGCTTCAGCGAGGTGCACGAGCGCCATTGGGAACAATTTGCCGGGGCGTCAGGATTGTCGTGGGCACAGACCAGAAAACGGGTGCTGCGCATTGCGGCGCAACTTTCATCGGTCGCCCGCCGCCTGCAAGCTGAAGCGATCTATCGTGATGAGGCGCTGATCGGAGACATCGCCAACCTGATCGAGCAGCGTTGCGATCTCACCGTACGACGATTCAACTCAGGCCAAACCGCCGTACTCCTCCAGAGGGGAGATCACATCTCGGACTCGTCGTGCGTTGAAGTCGGTGGGGTCGAGCTGGTGCCTGAGCTGGACAAGAGTTCTACCGCTTCTCTTCGATAAGGCTTCGCCTAAGCAGAAGCCAAAATGGCTTCGGGCTTGCTGTTGAGCTCGGCGAGCCGCATTTTCTTGTCGATCGTTGGATGCCAACTTATGGCTCTATGGCCGCCGCCACGGCGGCAGCGATGCAAGGAATTCCTGCTTGCTGCGGTAGATCGAAGGCAGCGGCTCCCAGGAGGTCAACATGGAGCTAGTTATTGAAACAGCCTTGCTCGTAAACAGCGTGATCAGGGCCAGGAGCAGGGCGGCGAAAACCGTGATCCAGCCTTGACGATGAAATCCAAGTAACACCGTAGCCAGCCTAAACCCGAATCTCGGAATAGGGCATTTGTAATACCAAGGCATCCGTGGAATTGCGGATCAACTGACGGGCGCACGCCTGCTGAAAGGCTGGGTTGAGCCATGAGGGGTCGCTAGCGAAGCGGTGGCCGGGGCGAGCTCCCCTCGGAGGCCCAAGCCGCTGCAGCCTGCCAAGCCCCCTGGCGCCGGCACCGCCATCTACACTCAGCAACAGCAGGTTGCGCATATCGTGCAGCCCAGACAGCAGGCTTTTAGGGAATGAGCTGGGAAAAGCTCAGCACCAATTTCGTCGTCATCTGACAGACAGAAAGTCGTCCACGCTGATACCAGCTTGGCGGAGAATGGCGCGAAGGGTTCCCTCCGGAAGATCGCCGGGATGATTGGGAATCGTCGTGTAGCGATTGCCAGCACTTTGATACCAGATCTCGTGGGACCCAGCAGCTTGGCGATCAAAAGCAAAGCCGAAAGACCTGAGGCGCTTGGTGACATCCCGATATCGAAGACCAGCAAGACGGCCCATTAGGCGCTGAGGACAAGAGGGAGCTCAAATGACTCAGCCAGAGGAGCAGCAACTGCGGAGCCTCCACGCTCAACCTGTGCCTCATGAAGCTTCTTGGCCACGTCACGCGCAATCTCCATGGTCTCGGTGACCGTCCGCCCCTGGGCAACCAAGCCCGGGATCTCGTCAGACGTTGCCAAATAGCACCCTTCAGAAAGCCGCTCAACCCGCATCTTCACAAGCCACTCAGCCACTGCAGCACCTCAGCAACATCTCAACGTTAGTCGGGGCGGATCGAGCCAATGGCCCGCTCAGAACCACCACCGGCATGCGATACGAACCAGCCTGAGCACCGCGCCAAGACGCAGGCTGTTTCCACACTATCGGCATAGCCGCATAGCTTGGGCAAGTCAAGGAATGCTTCGGCTGGCCATGCCCGCAGCATTACCGTTTAGCACTGAGCCACCTCCACCGGGTCCGCCCCTGGGACTGGCCACCACCCTCACCCGCAGATGCTCGGGCAGCAGTTGGTCCAGCACCATGAGTGGATGGGCGGTTGGCTCGCGTTCGGCGTCGATCAGCAGTTCTTCGTAGAGCTTCGTAGAGCTTCTGGCCGGGGCGCAGGTCGGTGCAGACGATCTCGATATCGCCCATGTCGATCAGGAAGAAGTCGCTCGTGGCGATCAGCCGCGGCGGCTGAGAGAGGCCGTGCTTGGCTATTCACGCCAAACCGCCGTATTCCTCCAGCAGGGAGATCACATCTCGGACCAGTCGTGCGTTGAATTCGGAGGGGTCGAGCTGGTGTCGGAGCTGGACAAGATTGCCCTGAGCTTGCTGCTGAGCTCGTCGAGCCGCTCGTCTTCTTTCTTCAGACGCTCGTCTTCTTTCCTCATTTGCAGCATCCTCTGCTCCAGCTCGTATCGCTGCACTTTCAGCTCGACGGTTGGATGCCAATTGAGCTTCTGCAACAGCCGTCGCCATGGCGGCAAT
>JBILLQ010000138.1:0-2929 GCA_044375975.1 Prochlorococcaceae cyanobacterium | reverse complement strand
CACCAGAACCATGAACCATGGATTCTTCTGGTTTTGTTAAGCATCCTTGGCCTTGCACCCTGTCGCACGCGGTGATAGGCTACGCTTAATTCTTGAATCTGCCGCGTAGCGGCTTGGTCCAACGCTCTAGATCAGAAGCGGGCCGGGATCCCTGCCTTGCAGACAACCCTAAACCCGTCTTCTGTATCTGGATGTTAGGCATGGTCGCCTGATACCCGACGGAGACGACGCTCACGCCGTCTGATGTGATCAGGCAGGCTCGCTTGGCGCTCTTGCTTATAGTCGAAATGAGCATCGACTGCTGCGAGGAATCGATTCGCATGAAACGGCCAGGCTTCATTGCAGTCCAAGCCACAGGTTACCAGAATGTCTCCTGTAAAGGCTGGCCCAACGGTCTCAAACGCCAATACAGTGACGATGCTACAGACGTCATGAACTTCGGCAGCAACGGTCGCGACCATTTCAGGAGTTTCAAACCCGAGGCGTACGCCTTCTGCTCGCAGCCTGATCTTCTCGTCGATTCGCCGCTTGGTCAGGTGAACATAGTTTGACTAACGAACCCAAGCTTTGAGAGTTTCGTCCATGAACTCTCCGCGACTCTCACTCAACATTCGGAGTGGTAAATCGCGGACATGGTCGACATTCTGTTTCTTGACCGCGTTGCTCCTATAGAAACTCAGCCGGCCATCTAGATCCTGGTCGGACGCCGCTTCGTCAACGAACGCAGTATTCACGGCTACCTCGAGCATATATCTAAGCTCACGGCGTGTCGCATTCAGCGCCCCGTTTTCGATTGCAAGTTGTGCAGCCAGCGCGGCCTCGCCAATATCATCAATATGTCGAGGAAAGAGATTTCGCTCCTGATAAGCCGGCCACCGAGTCGCGGCGAACTCGCAGAGGTTCAGGGTTTTGAATAATCCGACTACGGTGTGCCTGACAGATGCGAGCGCCTCCTGGTACTCGGCCGACTCGCGCACACTCTCGTGCTCCAGTGCTCGAGCAGCTTGCGCATCTCGCACAGCCATTATCATGGCCACCAGAGGATCGTCACTTTGTGTCATGTGCCTCTCTGACTCTGCCTAACGTTGCTATTCAACCAGTCAGCCGAAGGCATGTCCGGTTCAATAGCAACGTTAGGCGTCACTCTTTCCCACAAGCGAGTGAGCGCTCTTTGTGGGCCCAAGCAACTGAAGCTTGCCACCGAATAAGGTGTCGATCTCCATCTGCACCTTGTAGGAATCTGCGTGCAACTCACGAAACACTTGCACGGCTTCAGCTTCATTCGTCTCTGCAAGGACAATCGCTTCCCCGAACCTAGCATCGAGTGCTGTGAGCTTGGATGCATATGGGTACGCGCGGGCATGGAGTTCCTTGTCTAACAGCCGCAAAACGGCGAGCTGGCCAAACATCTCTGGAAGGAGCTTATGTGCCTCGGTGTCGTACAGCTTTGAAATATCAGGACGAACGGTTCCTCGACTCTTCGCATCCCACGATAACCAACACATCGAGTGTGCAAGTGATTGAGCAGATACAGCGAGAGCGTAGACGGACTTCCTCCAGTCGGACGCCAACGCAGCATCGGAGGCTACTCGAGCCTTCTCAATTTCTACAGCTCGTGTCGTTTCGGCCAGATTCTGTATCGTCTGCCGCAAATCTTCAGTCGCAGCCCGTACCTCAGCCTTGACCTTCGAGTAGGAGGTAAAGTAGCTGGTGAGTCCAGCTATAACGCCCGTGAAAAGCGCGAGGAAGATGCTGTTGCTTGAGAACTCCATAGCAGGACTCCGAGGGGTTGTTTTGAGACGCCCAACACAGGATAGATCGTGCGAAGCCACGATCTATCCTGTGTTGGGCAAGCCCCCACCACCGGGGCTTGTCGCTACTGAAGAAAGATATGGCCATTTTTCAGGTTTGCTTCATAATCTGTGTAGGTAGCAGTACCTAGGTTTTTGTCTCATGGGTGGCTGGCGTCAGCAGTCTACCAAGTGTAAGCACGCAGAGATTCCGCCAGTCCGTATCATTGGATCCAGATTGGCATTTCCCTGTTTTTTACCGCTAGTTTTATGACACACTCCGGGTGGCTTGATCTAGCACAGAAGGGGCATCATTCCATTCAGACGCACCGCCAGGAGCTGCATCAAGCCTCCGCAATGGGGGCAGAGGATGGGGGTTTTCTCTCGTGGCGGCGCGGGCCATGGCAATCTCACGCTGAGGGCCAGCTGCACCAGCAGGATCAGCTTTTTGGCATTGCCGTGCAGCAGGCCGAAATCACGAACCCGTCGGAAGCGTCGTGGCAGAACGTGCATAAGCAGCAACCACAAGAATTCACCACCTGGCAGGCTTTGGATGATTTCATTACCTTCATTGTCTTTTGCGCGGAAAGTGACGATTCCATTGCTGTCGCTGAGAATATTCTTCTCTGCAATGACACCGCGGTACAAGTAACGACCAAGATAGATCAATGCCTTGTCACCTCGGCCCACTTCTTTGCAATTCACCACCCATTCCTCGGGAATGGTTTCCCCAATCTTGAAGCCCAGCCGCCTGATACCATCAAACATTTTAGCGCGAAATACCTTTGCAAGATTACTCTCGTTGAATAAATATTTGCCCTGCTTGCTACGCCACTGCATCGCTTCCCGGTCCACCACCCCGGCAGGAACAATTAGGTGCACATGTGGATGATATCCGAGTTTGCGATTGTGTGTATGTAGTACGGCATGAGCGCCGGTCTTTCCCTTCAGTTTGGGATCACGTCGGGCAAAGCTGTCGATGGTTTGCCATGCCATTTTGATCAGTAGGTCGTACATGAGCTTCTGATGGCTCCAAAATAGGGGCCTCAGCTCGGCTGGTACCGTGAAGCTAATCATGAAATACAAGACAGGCAGCAACTTTGCTGTTTGTCGTTCAATCCACTGTTGGCTTTCGTGAT
>JBILLQ010000096.1:0-9361 GCA_044375975.1 Prochlorococcaceae cyanobacterium | reverse complement strand
CGCCGCCAGGAGGCGCTGGCCCCCACGGAAGAAGCGGTAAAGATCTATCGCGAGCTGGCGAAGACCAACCCGGCCTTCCTGGGCGATCTGGCCGGTTCCCTGAACAACCTGGGCATCACCTACAGCGAACTGGGCCGCCGCCAGGAGGCGCTGGCCCCCACGGAAGAAGCGGTGAGAATCCGTCGCGAGCTGGCGAAGACCAACCCGGCCTTCCTGAACGATCTGGCCCGTTCCCTGAACAACCTGGGCAACCGCTACAGCGAACTGGGCCGCCGCCAGGAGGCGCTGGCCCCCACGGAAGAAGCGGTAAAGATCTATCGCGAGCTGGCGAAGACCAACCCGGCCTTCCTGGGCGATCTGGCGATGGCCCTGAACAACCTGGGCAACCGCTACAGCGAACTGGGCCGCCGCCAGGAGGCGCTGGCCCCCACGGAAGAAGCGGTGAGAATCCGTCGCGAGCTGGCGAAGACCAACCCGGCCTTCCTGAACGATCTGGCCGGTTCCCTGAACAACCTGGGTTTATTCCAGCTGGCGTTAGGCCAACCCGAGCAAGCTCGCTCCGCCTATGCGGAATCTATAGCGATCATTCGCCCCTTGGCGGCCAACAATCCAGCCTTCCAACAAGACCTGCAGCGCACGTTGAACAACCTGGAGGAGCTGAACCGCAAGGAAGGCATCCGCACCGGTGCAAAGCAAGTGCTGGGAGCTGCGGATGTGAGCTATCTCCCCCAGAACGATCCCACCACCCCCGTGAAGCGTTCGGTGGTGCGGTTGTGGCCCACCTTTGCCGGGAAAAAGACTGGTATCGGCCTACTTGGCACCGGGTTTGTGGTGCGACGCGAAGGGGATCGCGCCTGGATCGCTACTGCTCTGCATGTGGTGCGCGATCCAGACGATTACGGCATCGCCACCAAGGTGGAGGCGGAGCTGTTCACTGGGCCGCTGCCGGCGGGTTTGTTGCCGCCGCGGCTGGAGGTGGTGCGCGTACAGGTGCCCACAGCCGGTGAGGCTGGCGAGGATTTAATTGTTTTGGAGCTGCGGGGCTTGCCGCCGGATGTGCAGCCCCTGCCTCTCTCGGCGGCCCCTCCCCAGGGGTCTCTGACGGTAGTGGGCCATCCCAGTGGCAGTGACCCTTGGTCAGTCGGCCGCTATCCGCTGCTGAAGGCAACCCCGATCCTGCTGCTGGAGGGCCGGCTGGAGCAGGGGGCCTCCGGATCGCCGGTGCTGACCCCTGCGGGTCAGGTAGTGGGGCTTGTCTATCGCTCCAGCGGCGAAGGTGAGCCCGTGCCGCTGGTGTATGCCTATCCAGCCCGCTCGATCCAGGGGAAACTGCCCTGATGACAGCCAAGGGGAAGCTTCGCCGATGACTCGCCGCTGGTTTCCATACCGCTTCGCCTTGGCCAGCGCCCTCGCTCTTGTTGTGGTGGCTACTGCGGCTCCTGCCCCCGCCGGCACTCCGCCCTGCAGCACCAAAGGGGATGCCCGCAGTACGGCATATCAATTCCGCCAGCAGATGGACCGCTGCGAAGGCATCCGCGCCAGCCGGCCGATCGCCGCCATCGGCCTGCGGCTCGCCAGTTACAGCATTGGCATACCCCAGCCCCAGCGGCGGGCGGAGCAGGGGGAGGTGCTCAGCCTGCAGGTACCCGCTGCCGCCGCCGGCCAGGACGATCCGGCCGTGACGGTGCAGGCCCGCGGCGGCTCCTACCAGATGACTCCCCTGCGGCTGGACGGCTCCAGTGAGGGCTGGCGAGCATTCGAGTGGGGTGCTGGGGTGATCAAGCGCGAGGCGATCAGCGCCAACCAGCTGCGCGCCACCGCCCTGCTGCGCCAGCCGGGGGACGCGGATCAATGGCTGCCCGTGAAATTCGCCCCCGCAGGCGCCTACAACCTGGTGATCGCTAGCAACGGTGCCCTACCGGTTGCCTCTGTGCGCATCCTCGGCCCCGATGGCCGGCTGGAGCGCGAATGCTCCGGTCCCACCCGGCTGGAGACGGAACTTCCCTGCCGCTGGGAGGCCCGCGATCGCCCCGCCGGTATCTACCGCCTGATCGCCCGCTCCGCCGATGGCGGCAGCCCGCTGCTGAACGTGAGCCTGCGCCACGACCCCAGCTGGTTGAAGCGCTGATGGGCGAATCTCCGCCACCCCAGCGCGGCCTGCTGCGTGGGCCTCTGCGCTGGCCCCGCCTTCACCTTGATCCCCGCGCCCTGCTGGGTCTGGGCCTCTGCGGCCTCGCCTGGGGGGTGGCGATGGCCCCTCAGCGCCAACCTCTGGAGGGTTCCCTGCGGGTGAGCGCCCTGAGCTTTGTGATCCAGGGCAACGAGGGTGAGGCCAGCGGACCTTTGCAGGGCTTCTTGGCGCTGCCCTTGCGCAGCCTGACGATCAAGGGACTGGGGGATGGGGCGGCTGGGCCGCCGCTGGTGGTGCCGCTCAGCGGCCAACATCTGCCTTTAACAGGCGGCAGCGAACTCGTCCTGAGCGCTATAGCGGCGGATTCCTTAGGGATGAAGATAGCTCTACCCCCTGGCACGCGGATCGAAAACCTGCAGCAGGAGGGCACCGATGGGCTGGTGCTCGATCTCCTGCCGCCGCGTCGGGGCGCCAGTTCGGGGGCGGCTGCGGAGCTAATGATCACCCCGCCGATTGCGGAGGCGGCATCAGGTAGGGCGCAGGCTGGTGGCCTGCAGGCTGTGTTCCAGGAGCCCGGCCGCACAGCCCAGCGGATCACGCCGCCCCGGGCGGAGTTTCGCCTGTCCCTCGCAGGTCCCACCCGCCTGCGCCTGCAACGGGCCGACCCCAAGATCCCGACGGTGTTTGAGAGCAACCTGCACGTAGGGGATGTGCAGTTCATCAGCGAAAGCAGCAGCCTTTTCGATCAGTCGCCGATCAGCCTCTCCAAACTGCGCTCCGGCAGTTTGCATCTGGGACGCCAGCAGCCCTTGAGCCTGCGGCCCGATCAGTTTCTGCACATCGATCCTCCAGGAATTGGCATGATCACCAGCCTCCGCGCCGAGCAGGGCCAGCTGGCGGTGGAGGTAGTGGGTGAGACAGCGCGGATTCGCAGCGGCCTCAGCCTTCAGCACCCCACCACCGACCTGCAGGGCACCCTGCTCAGCCGTCAGCTCAGCCCGGATCAGATCAGCGCTTTCTTTGGCTTCCTCGCCGGTGTCATCAGCAGCCTGGTGCTTAGCTTGTTCAAAGGGGAATGACACTGGTTCCAGGGGTAGTGACACAACCAGCAAATAAAGCTTGTGCTCACGGGCCGACCAGGGTCGCATAGGGCTCCTGCCGGAAGGAGGCTCGCTTCCCGCCCGCCTACAAGGCTCCACGGATTCTGTTGTGGCACTTCCCTCCCCACAAGCCCATTTGCAGTTAAACCCAGTCACAATCAGCAGCACTGACATCCAGCCCGTTGAGCACACCCCAGGCCCTGCAAACTTTCGCCGACTGGGTGGCCTCGATCCGGGGCGATGAGGCCAGCGAGGCGCAGACCTATGTGAATCGGCTGCTGCAGGCCTGGGGCTGGGCCGATGCGGTGGAGGCGGGCACCACCTTCGAGCGCAAGATCCCCAAGGGCAGCCTGGCCGGCGGCATGGGTAAGGCGGACGCCCTGATCGAAGCAACCCGCTCCACGGTGCTGATCGAGATGAAGAGCAGGGGCAAGGCCCTCGGGCCCCACTTCCCCCAACTGCAGCGCTACTGGATCTACCTGGCGCCCAAGCCGGTCTATTCGGTGCTCTGCAACTTTGATGAGTTGTGGGTCTACGACTTCAACCAACTCGTGGATGAGCCCCTGGTGAAGCTGCGGGTGGCGGATTTGGCCAGCCAGTCGTCGTCGCTTGCTTTCCTCAGCAAGAGCGAACAACCGGTGCACTTCGGTCTCAACCAGATCGAGGTAACAGAGGCCCAGGCCCGCAGCATGGGGGAACTGTTCAAGCGGTTGCGCAAACGCGGTGAACAGAGCGGTGCTTTCACGGCTCTGGAGGCCCAGCGGTTCGTGCTCCAGTGCGTTCTTAGTTTGTTTGCTGAAGATCGGGGCCTGCTGCCGAACCTGCAGTTCACGCTCGCTCTAGACGCCTGCCAGGGGGGGCAGAGCAGCTACGACGTGCTCGGCAATCTCTTCGGCGAGATGAACACCCCAGGTATCACCCCCGGCGGGCAGTTCCGGGGAACGCCCTACTTCAATGGTGGTCTCTTTGCCAACATCCCAAGGCTGGAGCTGCTCTCAGAGGAGTTGGATCTGCTCAGCGCCAGCGCCGAAGAGAACTGGCAGCAGGTGCGGCCCAGCATCTTCGGCAATATCTTCGAGGCCCGCAGCGATGACGCCACCCGCCACGCCCACGGCCAGCACTTCACCAGCGAAGTGGACATGCTGCAGATCATCCGGCCCACGATCGTGGAGCCCTGGGAGGAGCGAATCGCCCAGGCCGGCAGCATCGCCGAACTGGAGGGATTGCGCCAGGCGTTGACGCAATACCGCGTCTGCGATCCGGCCTGCGGCTCTGGCAATTTTCTTTACATGGGCTATAACGCCGTCAAGGATCTGGAGGTGTCGATCCTGCGCCGCATCGAGGAGCGACGCACGGCCAAGAAGGAGAAGGATCAGTTACTTCTGGGTCTGGTAACGCCGTTGCAGTTCTTCGGCATGGATACCAGCCCCTTCGCGGTGGAATTGGCCAGGGTAACTCTAATGATCGCCCGCAAAGTAGCCAACGATCGCCTGGGCCTCACCGAAAGAGACCTGCCGCTAGATAACCTCGACAACAACATCAGGGTGGCTGATGCCTTGTTCACGCCCTGGCCGCAAGCGGATGCCTATGTGGGGAATCCGCCGTTTCTAGGTGGGAAGCATATGCGGCTAAACCTGGGCGATGAGTATGTGGAGCGGGTCTTTAAGCGGTTCCCCGAGGTGCGCGACAGCGTGGACTTCTGCACCTACTGGTTCCGGTTGGCCCAGGAGAACATCAAGCCTGACGGCCGGGCCGGACTGGTGGCCACCAACTCAATCCGCCATGGCAAGAGCCGCCGGGCCTCCCTCGATTACATCCGCGACAACGGCGGCCACATCCATTCAGCAATCTCAACCCAGCCCTGGTCTGGCGAGGCCAACGTGCATGTGAGCATTGTCAACTGGAGCCAGGAGACTGCGGGCGGGTTTAGGCTGGATGGGGAAGACGTTCCAACTATCAATACAAGTTTGCGCTCAACCGTGGACGTAAGCGAAGCCAGGGCATTAGTGGCGAACAAGGACTATTGCTTCCAGGGCGTGATCCCTCTCGGCAAGGGTTTCAATGTGACAGAAGAACGGGTGAAACAGCTTATAGCTGCTGACTCACGAAACCAGGAGGTTCTAGTTCGTTTTTCTATGGGAAAGAACTTGGCTCAGAATTCCCTGGGAAGACCTGATAGATGGCTGATTGATTTCGCTCAAATGACACTTGAAGAGGCTGAATCATACGCAGCTCCCTTTGATGTGATAAGGCGCCTAGTCAAGCCCTTGCGAGATACCAACAGGCGCGACGTAAGGCGGATTTACTGGTGGCGATTCGGGGAGCACGCTCCGAAGATGCGGGCGGCTCTGGCTCCGTTGGATCAGTTTTTTGCTGTAGGCGAGGTGTAGAAGTGGGCGATCTTTGTTCCCTGTGAGAAGGGCTGGCTGCCGGGGAATAAGAACAAGGCTGTCGCCACCGACGACTTCTACATCCTGGGTCTACTGACTTCCTCTGTTCACCGCCAGTGGTTGCACGCCCAGAAAGGCACTCTAAAGGGCGATATCGCCTACACACATGACACTATATTTGAAACCTTCCCCTTCCCCCAGGTCGTCGCTTCAGGGCTGGTGCAGCAGATCCGCCAGGCGATGACCACCCTCAACGACTACCGCAATGAAGTGATGCTGGCGAAGAACTGGGGCATCACGGACCTCTACAACGCCTACTTCCATGAACCCGCCAGTCAGCTGGCCAAGCTCCACCAGGCGCTCGATGCCCTGGTGCTCAAGGCCTACGGCTGGAAGGCCAGCGAAGATATCCTCAGCAACCTTCTAGACCTGAACCTGGAGCTGGCCGAGCGGGAGGCGGCGGGGGAGAAGGTGGTGGGGCCTTGGGCTCCCGCCTGAGCCGCTGGAGCCCCGAGTTTCTGGGTTGTCAATATGCCCAATGCCGCAAAGTTCGCCCTCCATATGTATGCCGCGCTCGCAGAGCCCTCGCGAGATGTCCCAGTCGGTGGCTGGAGCAGGCTGCACCATTCAACGGTTGCTCTGCCACTGCAGCGCCTGGGGATCCGGGCCGCCGAGATGAGCGCATGAGCTTCGAGTTTGGTGTGAAGCATCCCAGGGTCTGCGGCAGGAGACTTCGGGCGGTGCATGCGCGATTCCGGAGGCACGGGGCTCGCGATCTTCACTGAGCCCCCCACCACCAGCAAAGTTGTTCGCCTCGCCGTTCAGCTCCAACAGCTGCAAGCCCATCAGCCCATCTTCTGGGCGACGCCCAGACAGACTCCGTGCATCCGATACAGTGCAGCGTTGCTCAAGCTTTTTTGCGGCATTTAGAAACAAAGACCTAGGGAATAATCAGCCTCGAAATGCTGTGTCTACCTCGTTTAAGTGGTGGTTGCGCCATTGCACCACAAAGTTGACATGATGGTTGGTGTGAAGCAACGCTACCGCTACCGCCTCTACCCACATCCCCATCAACAGGTGGCGCTGGCAAAGTCGTTTGGTTGTGCGCGGGTGGTTTGGAACGACGCCCTGGCGATGAGCCGTGAGCTTTATGCCGCAGGGGAGAAGACCAGCTACCCGGTGCTGGCGAAGCTCTGCATCACCCAGGCCAAGCAGACGCCTGAAAGGTCCTGGCTGTCAGGCCCCAGCAATGTGGTGCTGCAGCAGTCCGTGCGCGACCTGGATCAGGCGTTCCGCAACTGGTGGGCCAGCCTGAAGGGCAAGCGCAAGGGGCCCAAGGTGCGGGCGCCTCGCTTCAAGAAGCGTCGTGGGGCCCAGGCGATCCGCTTCATGTCCCATGTGTTCCGCACCGGAGAGCGGTCGCTGACGCTCAGCAAGATCGTCCCAGTGCCAATTGAGTGGAGCCGGGATCTGCCATCAGATCCCAGCAGCTGCACGGTTATCCGCGATGCCAGCGGGCGCTACTTCGCCAGCTTTGTGGTTGAGGTGGAGCCAACGCCCCTGCCTGCCAACGGCAAAGCGATTGGCATCGATTTGGGCTTGGCATCCCTCGCCGTCACATCAGCCGGTGAAAAGATTGCCCCGCCGAAGTTTCTGCGCTCTGCGCTGAAGCGTCTGCGGCGTCTGCAGCGGAACCTCAAGCATAAGCAAAAGGGTTCCAATCGCTTGGCGGCTGCCAGGCGGAAGGTGGCAGCACTTCACGCCACCATCGCAGACAAGCGCCTCGATTTTTTGCATCAGCTTTCGATCCGCATCATCCGTGAGAACCAAACGGTGGTGCTGGAAGACCTGAATGTGTCGGGGATGCTCAAAAACAGGAAACTGGCCCGCTCGATCGCCGATGCGGGTTGGCGGCAGTTCCGCATCCTGCTGGAATCCAAGGCCGAGCAATACGGCAGGCAGGTGATGGTCATCAACCGATGGCTGCCCACCAGCCAGGTGTGCTCAACCTGCGGGCACCACGACGGTAAAAAAGAGCTGTCAATCCGGGAGTGGCAGTGCCCGAGCTGTGCTGCGGTTCACGACCGCGACATCAACGCTGCTTTGAACATCCTCGCCGCCGGACTGGCGGAGAGTCAAAACGGGCGTGGAGCCGCGCATAAGTCCACCGCCTTGGTGGCAGCAGGCTATGAAGCGCCAACCCACCCGATCGCTGAGGCATCCCCATGTCCAGCGTAGAAGGAATCTCCGCTGTTCACGGCGGGGAGGGAGTCAACGACCAGGAAATAGCAGGGGATTTCTGAAGGGTATTTAATCCCCCAGTATTTAATCCCCCAGCAATTGCCTGCCGATTATCTCGACTCGTACGCATTCAGGGGTCGCGACAGCCGGCCGTGAACTGCGGCTCTGCTGAGCCGTTGACAGCAGCTTGAATCCCGGTTTCATCTCAGGCAGAATTCGTCTGTGATGTGCACACCCCCTGCTGGCATTTCTGACGCGGACTGGTTGTCTTGGCCAGCCGGAGCCAGGGCGTTGATCCTGGTTCAGCAGGAGGAAAACGATCAGCTGCGCTCCCAGCTCACCGCTCTGGCGACCGAACTGGCCAGCCTGAGGGAGCGGATCGGCCGCAGTTCCCGCAACTCCTCCAAACCACCCTCCAGCGATGGCCCGGGGTTCAAGCCGCCGGAGCGGCGTAAAGGCAGTGGCCGCAAGCGGGGTGGCCAGCCTGGCCATCCAGGATCCGGCCCGGAGCTGCTGCCGATTAAGCGGGTTGACAAGCTGTTGGAGCACCACCCGGACGCCTGCCGCCGCTGCGGCACCCTGCTGCAGGGAGAGGATCTAGAGCCGCTGCGCCATCAGGTGATCGAGATCCCGCCGATCAAGCCGGTGGTGATCGAACACCGGTTGCACCGCTTGGTGTGCCCCTGCTGCTCCACCAGCACCTGCGCCACCTTGCCGGCTGATGTGGAAGCTTCCCGTTATGGGCCCCGGCTCAGTGCCCTGGTAGGTCTGCTGGGTAGTGCCTTCCCCTTGAGTTTCAGCAAGACCCAGGCGCTTCTGAATCAGCTACTGGGGGTAGAGATCAGCTGCGGGACGATCGCAACGATCCGCCGGGGTCTGAGCGCCGCGCTGGAGCAGCCAATGAATCAGGCCATCGCCTTTGCCCGTCAGCAGCAGGTGGTCTACGTCGATGAAACCGGTGCCCCTATGGGTAATGCGGATGGTGGCAATCCCGATGGCAAGCGCGGTTGGCAGTGGGTAATGGTGACCACCGTGGTGACGGTGTTTATGCAGGGCCTGAGCCGCTCGGCGTCGGCCGCGATCGAGCTGCTGGGGGATGCATTTGGCGGGATCGTGGTGAGCGATCGCTTCTCGGTCTACAACTATTTCCCCCTGGAGCAGCGTCAACTGTGCTGGGCGCACGTGATTCGCGATCTGACGGCCATCGCGGAACGGCAGGGCGCCAGTGCCCAGTTCGGAGCGGAGTTGCTGGCGTTACAGCAACAGCTGTTTGAGCAGTGGCACCAGTGGAAGGACGGCACGATCGACTGGCAAACCTTGCGGCGATGTTGCCGGCCGATCCGGCAGTCATTCGAGGCCACGCTGCAACGGGTGGTGGAGCTGGGCTACCAACGAGGCGAGCAAACGCCGTGGGCAAAAACGGTGCGCACCTGCCATAAGTTGCTGAAACAGAAGGAAGCGCTTTGGACCTTTCTTGAGATCCAGGGCATCGAACCCAC
>JBILLQ010000095.1:0-9386 GCA_044375975.1 Prochlorococcaceae cyanobacterium | reverse complement strand
GGCCGGCGCAACCACCAACAAATGGGTACTGGAATGCAACGCTTTTTCTTGACTCGTGGCCCATGAACAACAGAGCGCAGTACACTGCGTACAGGTGCTCAACCCAGGCACCTCGAGCGGACAACAAAGCTGATAGGCACCGCGCATCTCTCCTTGAGGCAGACGCCAGTTGGGAGTACTCCGTCGATGGGGGCAGGAGCTGGACCAGGGGCACTGGCACCTCCTTATTTGCCTTGGCTCGGGTTTCCTAAAGCCTCCTTAGTTAGCTACGGCCTTTCCCCATGGCAGCAGTTTCAGCCAGCTGCACCGCTTTACAGCTCGGGCAGCTGCGGTTCGCGGTTTGGTGCTTCAAGGGGGCGGGTTAGGGCCTGGCCGAAGCTGTCGAAAAGGCGCCAGCCGCGGGGATCTAGATCTAGATAAATAGTTTGGCCCACCACCAATTGGTATTCAGGCCCGCTGCGCACCTGCACCAGATGACCTGTTTCGGCCAGGCGGCAGCCGAGCAGCTGTTCGTTGCCTAGGGCCTCGATATGCACTACATCTGCGGCCAAATTGCGGTTCGTGGCCGGCGCTAGCCGCAGGTGCTCGGCCCGCAGGCCGCCGCAGAGCTGCTGGCCAATGCGGCTGGCCAGCTGGTCAGCCAGCGGTCCTTCCACGCCAAAGCGCCGTTGGCCCAACTGCAGTTGACCGGCCGCCACCACCTGCACCGGCAGCAGGTTCATCGGCGGGCTGCCGATGAACTGGGCCACGAATTGATTCGCCGGCCACTGGTAGAGCTCCAGGGGCGTACCCAGTTGCTGCAGGCGGCCACCGTGCAGCACCGCGATGCGATGGCCCATGGTCATCGCCTCCACCTGGTCGTGGGTTACATAAATGGTGGTGGTGCCCAGCCGCCGTTGCAGCTCCACGATCTGGGCCCGGGTACCCGTGCGCAGCTTGGCATCCAGGTTGCTGAGCGGTTCATCCATCAAAAACACCGCCGGTTGCCTGGCGATGGCCCTACCCAGGGCCACCCTTTGCTTCTGGCCGCCGGATAGCTCCTTGGGCAGGCGTTGCAGCAGCGGCTCCAGCTCCAGCATCTCGGCCACCTCGGCAATGCGCCGCTCAATCCGCTGCTCCCGCGGTGAACTGCATCGCAACGGCCCCGGCAGCTGGCCCGTGGCCCGGTGCAGGCTGTCCTGGAGCTGTTGTTGCAGGCTGCGGGGCCGGCTGCGCCGCAGGCCAAAGCCGATGTTGTCGGCCACCGAGAGGTGGGGATAGAGGGCATAGCTCTGGAACACCATCGCCACGTCCCGCTGGGCCGGCCGCAGCTGGCTCACCGGCCGATCCGCCACCCAAATCTCGCCACTGCTGGGTTGCTCCAGACCCGCCAACAAGCGCAGCAGAGTGCTCTTGCCGCAGCCAGAAGGGCCCACCAGCACCAGGAATTCACCATCGGCCACCGCCAGGTCCAGCTGCTGCAGCACCGGTACCGGTGACGCCTCGCCCTGGCCGCTCCCCCGCCTAGGTGGATAGGTCTTGCTGACCTGCTGAAAGCGAACCTCGGCCAATGCGGCACTCCGACCGGCGAATCCTAGGTTGGGAGATTGATCGGATCGGGCCGCCGCCCGTAGCCAGCGCCCTTGCAATTCATCGATCAGGCCCGCATCGCCGTCAAGGCCGGTCGCGGTGGAGATGGAATCGTGGCCTTTCGCCGCGAAAAGTATGTACCGGCTGGGGGACCCTCCGGTGGCGATGGCGGTCGCGGTGGCGATGTGCTGCTGCGGGCAGACGCCAACCTGCAAACCCTCCTCGATTTCAAGTACAGACGCCTGTTTGAGGCGCCCGAGGGCAAGCGCGGCGGTCCCAACCGCTGCAGCGGTGCCAGCGGCGACCACATGGTGATCAAGGTGCCCTGCGGCACGGAGGTGCGCGACCTGCGCACCGGCATCCTGCTGGGCGATCTGGTGAACGCCGGCGATGAGTTGCTGGTGGCCGCCGGCGGTCGCGGCGGCTTGGGCAACGCCCACTACCTCAGCAACCGCAACCGGGCTCCGGAGAAGTTCAGCGAGGGCCGCGATGGCGAGCAGTGGATGCTGCAGTTGGAGCTGAAGCTGCTGGCTGAGGTGGGCATCATCGGCCTACCCAATGCCGGCAAGAGCACCTTGATCTCGGTGCTCTCGGCGGCTAGGCCCCGCATCGCCGACTATCCCTTCACCACCCTGGTGCCGAATTTGGGCGTGGTGAGGCGTCCCAGTGGCGATGGCACCGTGTTTGCCGATATCCCCGGCCTGATTGCCGGTGCGGCCCAGGGTGCCGGCCTGGGCCACGACTTCCTGCGCCACATCGAGCGCACCCGGCTGCTGATCCACCTGGTGGACGCCAGTTCAGAAACGGTGGCAACTGATCTGGAGATCGTCAGCGGTGAATTAGCGGCCTACGGCCACGGCCTGGCCGGCCGACCGCGCCTGCTGGTGCTCAGCAAAATTGAGCTGCTGGAACCAGCTGCGGTAAAAGAGTTGCAATCAGAACTTGGCCAGCTGACGGGCCAACCGGTACTGGCGATCTCGGCGGTGGCCGCCATGGGTCTCAAGGAGCTGCTGGCATCGGTGTGGCAACAGCTGGGAATTCAGACCTAGGCAAGCCATGCAGGGATTGGCACCCTCGTAAATCGCCAGGCGGTGGGGTTGGGCTGTCTGTGAAATCGCTGGGCAAGGGGCTGACCGAGAAGGGCCGGTGGTCAGCCCTTGAGCAGAGCTGCTCAATCGTCGTAGACGCGGCACTCGGGGGCTTCTGGGTTCAGGTTGCAATAGACCTCCAGAGGGCTGGGATCGTGGCTGTCTTCTGGGTGGTGCTCCTTGTACTCAGCGAGGCCTTTGAGTTCCTCTTCCAGGTGGCGCACTTTGCCCAAGTTGCCCTCAGCGCGGGCAGCCTCGATCTCCGACTGATCCTTCTGGATGTGCTCGTCGATTGTTTTCATGCAGGTACCGGCTGACAGGGTCCGGAGCTCATCGGGGTCACCATACGGGCCTCGCGAGGCTCTGTGTCTGTCCATGGCCAGCCGCCCACCGACGCGGCTGGGTGTTTCGCCACTGATCTGCGCTCCCAGGCCAGCGCCAGGTGCGCTCAGTGCAGCGCCTGCCAACTGGGCTTGAAGCCCGAAAACGGCCGTCAGTATTGGCTTTTGCCAAGGGCTAAAGCCACCGCCACCAGCCCTGGCTCAGGCAGGGTCAAGGCGCTGGAGGGGCATATCTTGGATTGGAAACAATCGCTGCCTCAACCCTGCAGTTCGCTGAGCTCCAGCCAGCGCTCCTCCCCCAGCAGGATTCGCGCCTGCAGGTTGGCCAGGTCTTGAGTGATGCTCTCCAGGGCGCTGTAGTCGCTGCCGCCGATGGCCAGCTGGCCCTCCAGCTCCGCTCGCTTGGCCTCCCACTGGGGCAACTCCAACTCCAGGCTCTGTAACTCGCGGCTTTCCTTGAAGCTGCGCCGCCGGGGCTTCACCGCCCCGGCCTTGGCTCCTGAACAGCCAGCGCCTGCCCCAGGGCTGCCAGTGGCTGCTGGGGCTTGCTGCCCAGCGCTCAGCCCGCCCAGGGCGGCACTGGAGGCGGCATCAGGATCCGTATGTGCTGAACGGCTGGCGGCAGAGCTGCCGGTCTGGCTGCCCCCGGCCCCTAAGCCGCCGCTTTGCCCCTGGCCACGCTCGTGCTGATCGCGCTCCAGATAACTGCTGTAGTTGCCCTCGAAGCGGCGCAGCTGGCCGTTTTCAAAGGCGAACAGGCGATCCACGCTGCGGTCGAGGAAATAGCGGTCGTGGGACACCACCACCACGCAGCCGCGGAAGTCCTCGAGGAAGTCCTCCAGCACGGTGAGGGTCTGCACGTCCAGGTCGTTGGTGGGCTCGTCGAGCAGCAGCACATTGGGGGCCTCGATCAACAGCCGGCAGAGGTGCAGCCGGCGCCGCTCGCCCCCGGAGAGCTTGTTCACCGGCTGATGCTGCTGGGCGGGCGCAAACAGGAACCGCTCCAGCAATTGGCTGGCGCTGAGGCTGCTGCCATCCACCTCAACACTGCTGGCCGCCTCCTGCACCACGTCGATCACCTTGCGCTCGCGGCCGGCCGCATCGCGATCGGCCAGCAGCACGTGGCTGTGCTGGTCGAAGTAGGCCAGCTTCACCGTAGAACCGAGCTCCAGCCGGCCCTGCTGCACCGCCCGGCGCCCGGCAATCAAATCCAACAGGGTGGTTTTACCGCTGCCGTTGGGGCCGATGATCCCCACCCGATCCTCGGGGCTGAAGTCGTAACTGAAGCCCTGCAGCAGCGGTGCCTGGCCGCTGGCCTGGGCCTCGTCGCTGGCCCAGAAGGCCAGTTCTTCCGCCTCGATGGCGCGCCTGCCGAGGCGGCGCTGGTTGCTGGCCAGGCTCAAGTTTCCCTTCACCTGGCGCTTGGGCGCCTCCCGCATCGCTTCAATCCGCTGGATGCGGGCCTTCTGCTTGGTGCTGCGGGCCTGGGGACCGCGCTGCAGCCACTCCAGTTCCCGGCGCAGCACGCCGCGGAATTTGGCCTCGCTGGCCACGGCGGCGGCATCTTCTTCGGCGCGACGGGCCAGGTAATAGGCGTAATTGCCGCTGTAGCTGCGGGCCACCCCCGCATCCACCTCCACGATGCGATCGCTCACCTGATCGAGCACGTAGCGGTCGTGGGTGACCAGCACCAGGGCGCCCGGGAAGCGGCTCAGGTGGCCCTGAAGCCACTGGATGCAGTCGGCATCCAGGTGGTTGGTGGGTTCATCGAGCAGCAACAGGTCGGGTTCGGCCACCAGCGCCGACGCCAGGGCCAACCGCTTGCGGTAGCCCCCCGAGAGGTCGCCCACCCGGCGGCTCACATCCCCCACCCCCAGCCGCTCCAGCAGTTCGCGGATCTGCTGCTCCAGGCCCCAGGCCTGGCTTTGATCCATGCGGCTGTTGAGGCTGCCCAGCTCGGCCAGCAGGGCGCTGTCGTCGCCGCCATGGGCATGGGCCTGGGCCAGGGCCTCGCTAACGGCCGTGTAGCGGCGCAGCAACTCCATCTTTTCGCCGCTGCCGGCAAACACCTGGTCGAGCACGGTGCGCTCTGGATCCAGCTGCGGTTCCTGGCTCACCAGCACCATGCGGCTGCGTGGCAGCACCCGCCGCTCGCCGGCACCGGGGGGCTCCAGGCCCGCCAGCACCTTCAGCAGGGTGCTTTTGCCAGCGCCGTTGGGGCCAATCAGCCCCAGCCGCTCCCGCTCGCCCACATGCAGATTCAGGTTTTCAAACAGGGTGCGGATGCCGTAGTCCTTGCGGACACCCACCAGGCTGATCAAACTCACGCGGCGGCGCTGCTACGGCGATTCTCCAGGTAAGCAAACACGCTCTTGTCCCCCACGTCGGCGGCGGCGGGCATGGGGAATTTGCGCAAGCAGAGCAGCAGCAGCAGGCCGGCCTCCACCGCCAACAGCTGGCCACAGGCCTCCGCTGAAAGCAGGCTACTGAGGCGACCCAGCAAAGCGATCGGCAGCAACAGGGTGACGCCGACGGCCTCGGGGCGGCGAAAGCAGAAAAACTCCTTGAAGCCAATGCCGGCCAGGGCGGCAAACAGGGGGCCGACGGCCCATATCCAGCCGCTGTTCACCGCCAATACTTCGCCCATGGCACTGGGACCCACCAGGGCCGCCAGAGCCAGAAAGCCGAGGCAGCCCAGCAGCCACAGCAGCTGCAGCGCCCGGTGCAATGGCCGCAGATAGATGTGAATCCATTGCAGGGCCAGCCCCAATCCGGCGGCCAAGGGCAGCAGCCAGGGCCAGATCCAGGCGCTGCCCTGCCAGTGCCATTGGGCCAGCAGGGCCGCCTGGGCGATGGCCACCGTGAGCAGGGCCAGGCGATAGCCCAGCACCTCGCGCCGATCCTTGGCCGTGATCGTGAATGGGCCGTAGACCCCCTCGTAGCTGGGATCGGCTGAGGTATTTGCTGAGGTCATGGCCTTGCTGGGGCGGCGGGCATGCCCATCAGTGTGGCCAAGTCGGGGCCGGCGGGCACGATGCCGGAGGGATGCAGCGGGAACAGGGCGCCGAAATAGTCCTGGCGCCAGGCATCAGCAAAGCAGCTGGCGGCCACGCCGGGCAGCTGCCAGAAGCGCTGGCGCCAGGCCCACAGCTGCGGAAACTGCCACAGCGGCCGGCGACTCACGCCAAACAGGGGCGCATAGACCAGTTCCAGCCGCACCAGAGTGGCAAACAATTGCACGTCCGCCAGGCTGGGGCCGGAGCCATGGTCGCCGCCGCTGCATAGCCAGGGCCCGCCGCCAGCCAGTTCGCTCTCCACCTGGTCCAACACGGCAAATAACTCTGACTCGGCCCTGTCGTAAGCGGCCTGGTGGCGGGCAAAACCACAGCGGTATACGCCGTCATTAACCGAATCTTGCAGCTGTTGCCGCCAGCGATCGATCGCCTCTCGCTGCGCCGCCGGCTCCAGATCGAGGCTGTCCTCGGCGGCGGGCCAGCCATTGAGCAGCTCGATCAGCCGGGCGCTTTCACCCAGCACGATGCGCTTTTCCAGCTGGTCCACCAGCACCGGCACGGTGGCCCTGGCGCCGGGATCAGCGCCAGCCAGCCGGTAGAGCTGCTGGAGAGTGGTGCAGCCCAGGAACGGTTGCTGGAAACACCAACGGCCGGCCTCGGGGTCTGGCTCCACCACCAGCAACTCGATGCTGGCCTCCAGCCGCCGCAGGCCCCACACCAGCCAGGCCCGATGGGCCCAGGGGCAGCTGCGGCCCACGATCAGCACATGGCGACCGGCCTCCCGGGCCCCGTTGGGCAGGGGCGGTGTTTGGGCAAACGGGCTGACGGGGCGGCGGTAGTTGCCGGCGGCATCGGCGGGGCCGAGGCCGCCCATCAGTTGCAGCCACTGCCAATGCCATGCCCAGCGGGCCGTGCTCACCACCAGGGGGGGGATTGGCATCGGTTGAAGTGAGAGTTCCTGCCAGGCTGACCGCCTGACTGGCAGAGAAGCGGATGCAGGCGCCCCGGGTGTTGGTGGTGGCGGCCACCCATGGCAATGAGCGCAATGGCGGTTGGCTTCTGGAGTCGTGGCGGCAAGAGCAAAGCAGCTTGAACAGCAGCGGTCTGGAGCTGCTGCTGGAGATCGGCAATCCCGCCGCTTATCGCGCCAATCGCCGCTACATCGACCGGGACCTCAACCGCAGTTTTGTGCCAGATCTGCTGGCTGATGCGGCCTGCGATGAGCTGGAGATCCTGCGCGCCCGCGAACTGCTGGCCCAATTCGGCCCCCGGGGCAGCCGGCCGGCCCTGGCGGTGATCGACCTGCACAGCACCACCAGTTCGATGGGCAACTGCCTGGTGGTTTACGGCCACCGGCCCACCGATCTGGCCCTGGCCGCCGCCATCCAGGCGCAGCTCGGTTTACCCATTTATCTGCACGAGGGCGATGCCGCCCAGAGGGGGTTTTTGGTGGAGAGCTGGCCCTGCGGCCTGGTGATCGAAGTGGGGCCGGTGCCCCAGGGGGTGATTGAACCGCGGCTGTGCCTCCAGAGTCAATTGGCCCTGGAGGCCGCCCTGGCGGCTTTGGCGGCGGCTGGGCGAGGTTTCCTAGCCCAGCCGCCTGGCCTGGTGGTGCATCGCCACCTGGCCAGCCTCGATCTGCCGAGAGATGGCGACGGCTGGCCGCTGGCCTGCCTGCATCCCCGGCGCCAGGGTCGCGACTGGCAACCGATGCAGCCTGGGGATCCCCTATTCAGCACGGCCGCCGGCGAGTCAATCGCCTATGAGCCCCCAGCGGGGCTGGAAGATCAGCGGGTTTGGCCCCTGTTCATCAATGAGGCCGCCTACGGGGAGAAGCGCATCGCCCTGTCGCTCACCAGCCGCGAGCGCTGGGCCGTCGATCCCAGCTGGGCAGAGGCCCTGGCGGCACTGTTAACCGAACATATTTAATAGCGACAGAATTAATGGGATTAATGATATTGATATGACAGGTAAAATCGATAGGATCAAGTAATCGGTTGGAGCGATAGGTCCGAGCAACTCTTTTGGGGCACCTCTAAAAACACCAAATTTCATCGATGCCGCACCGCAAGAAGTGTTGCGGCAACTGACTTGCTTTTCGCTCTGGCGAGCGGAATGGGCAATTTTCGAGACACTTTTCGAGGCATTCTTTAGTTGTTGACTCGCTAACTCATCGGGGGGCGCCGTTGTAATCAATGCCCAGCACGCTGCGACCGTCTGCTGCGACGCGGATCTGGGTTTCCAGGGTGGGCGGCTGGTTGAGCTGCTGCCAGCCGGGGGAGCCGCCCAGGAAGCGGAAGGTGTAGCCATCTGGCCCCCGCTGAATTAAGCAGGGGTTCTCGCTGGGGGTGCTGTCGAACATGCATTTGGCCGGCTGATAAACCACCAGTCCGCCGTTGAGCTGCACGGCGGCATTGCGGGCGATATTCACGGCTCGGGTGGAGCTGAAGTTGTCTTCCGACTGGGCCTGAACTCCGCTGGCTGCCAGGCCCAGCCAGAGCGGAGCGGCCAAAAGGCTGGAGAGGAGGCGCATCTTCAAGGCAAGAAAGGGATTTCCGCCAGTTTGGCGCCGCTTACCGCAGCTGGGCAAAGCGCCTCAACCCACGGCAAAGGAACGACATCACAGCCCAGCCAGCCAGACAACCGGGCCATCACAAATCCTTTGGGCCAGAAGCCTCTTTCCTTTATCAGCCGCAGACCAGAGTGCCTTGCTCCTTGGTGCAGGGCAGGTCACTGCTGCTGCCATCGGCCCAATAGATCCTCAGTCGATCATCAGCACTACCACTGCGGAAGGTGAGCGACTTCACCGGGCCGGCGGGCGGCTTACCGGCCGAATCGGCGGCGCCCCGGGGGGTGGGGGCGTTCAGCTTCTGCTCCAGCTGCTGCAGCTTCAGCTCCAGTTGCTCCTGGCGGCGTTGGAGCAATAACAGGTCGGGGCCAGGCCTGGACTGGCAGCCGGCGGCGATACCACCAATTGCCAGCAACAAGCCCAACAGGGGGAAGGCGAAGAGGGGCTGCTTGGAGGCCATGGGCCGTCTGGCCGCTGCTGTCCGCACTCCTAGCAGCGGCCTGGCGCCCAGCCCCGGGGTGGGCCGCTTGGTGACAGCAGCTCGATCAAGCGTGCTCACAAAACGCGCAATCTTCTGTTACAGTTCCTTTGACGGCTTTCCGCCCTAGTCGGGATGCCGCCCTTCATACCCGTCTCCTTATGGAGACAAAGCCAACCGTCTCCTTGGAGACGATTACCACCCGTTCTCATGACCACCACTCTCCAGCAGCGCTCCGGCGCTAACAGCTGGCAGCAATTCTGCGAGTGGATCACCTCCACCAACAACCGCCTCTATGTGGGCTGGTTTGGTGTGCTGATGATCCCT
>JBILLQ010000094.1:0-9430 GCA_044375975.1 Prochlorococcaceae cyanobacterium | reverse complement strand
GGAAACAGCCTGAGGTCGTAGAAGTCAACCATCCTCGGCGCATGCAATCTAAAGCTGCCTGAGCTCAATAAACCCAGGCCCCCGTGGCTGTCCGATGGCGCTCCTACAGAGCGGCATCGGACAGCCACGATTAGGGGCCGGCCGCCTCAACCTCCGATAGAGACCACAATCAAATGACACTCATTCCAAGACCACGGGCCCCATAAAGCTCAAATTGATGTAAGCTTTAAAAAGGTGCTCAGTTCAAGCACCCCGAGCGGACAACTTTCCTGATAGGTTCCGATCGGGCCTGTTGCGGTTCGGTTTTCGTCCAGCTTCTCGGCGATGGTTGTGGGCGCAGGGAAGCTTTCTGGGTAATCGAGAGCCAGCAGGTATTGAGCCTGAAAAAACCAGGCTGAGCGGAATGCGGCCTCGATTAGAGCGCTGCTGGGCTGGGCGACAGCCGCCGTTCAGGAGCACATCTCCTCAAGGCTCTCGATCACCTCCTGCTGAAATTCCTCCAGGGCGCTGGAGTCACTCAGGTCAATGCCCTCGCCGGCGGCGTTTTGGGTCAACTCCTGAAAATGGAAAGCCCCTTCCCCATGGGCAAGGAATTCCATGGCGGAGTTTTCACCACTCTCCTCAAAGGCGTCACAGAGGGCCATAAAGGCCGCATCCTCGGTGAATTCCCAGCTCATGAAGGGGTTGGCCGCGATGGGGACAAGGTTTGTTCTTCTCGACCTTTAATGCCTACCCCCCGCAGGCCGTCAACCTATTTGTTGCGTTTGTGCCCCGCTTGCAACACCGATCTGGCCAAACCAGACTCTCTGGCAGCCTGATGCCCTAAGTGCAAGCGCCATGGCGACGCAGTCTGATTCCCCAGTTCCCGCCAGTCGCAACGTGCTCGGAGAGCCCCTGGAGCTGTGTGGCTGCCAACCGATGACCGGCTGGTACCGCGACGGCAGCTGTCGCACAGATCCAGCCGATCGCGGCCGCCACACGGTTTGTTGCGTCGTCAACGCCAGCTTCCTGCGCTACAGCAAGGCCCAGGGCAACGACCTGAGCACGCCGATGCCCGCCTATGGCTTTGCGGGTTTGCAGCCAGGCGACCACTGGTGCGTCTGCGCCGCTCGCTGGCTGGAGGCCTACGAGGACGGCATGGCTCCGCCAGTGCGACTGGCGGCCACAGAGATCAGCACCCTGGAATTGATCCCCCTGGAGCTGCTGCGCGCCCAGGCCGCCTGAGGCCTTGCCTGGGCGGCCTTGCCCCTCTGGCCGGTGGCTGGCGCATGATGGCCTGGCCATGGCGCCGCCGATGAGTTTGCAGATTGCCGTTCTGGGCCGCGGGGCTTGGGGAGGGACCCTCCAGGGGCTCTGGGAGCGGCAGGGCCATCGGGTGTGCAGTTGGTCGCGCCGGGATGGCGTCAGCCCGGTGCCGCTGCTGGCCGATCAAGACCTGGTGGCTGTGGCTGTGGCCATGTCTGGCATCGAGGAGTTGGCGGTTCGCCTCGCCCCCCACTGGCCTGCGGATCTGCCCCTACTCAGCTGCAGCAAGGGCATCGACCCCGAGCGCTTGGCTACTGCCAGCCAACTCTGGCGGCGACACCTGCCCACCGCTCCCTTGCTGGTGCTCAGCGGTCCCAATTTGGCCACCGAGCTGGCCCAGGGGCTACCCGCAGCCAGCGTGCTCGCCGGCGACGATCCACTGCTCACCGGCCGCCTGCAGCAGGAGCTCAACGGCCAGGGGTTGCGGCTGTATCGCAGCGACGATCCAGTGGGGGTGGAGGCAGCTGCGGCACTGAAGAACGTGATGGCCGTAGCGGCTGGCATCTGTGACGGCCTGGGGCTGGGGGCCAATGCCAAGGCCTCCCTGCTCTGTCGGGGCCTGGCTGAGATGGGCGTGGTGGTGAGCGGCCTCGGTGGCAAGCCCGCCAGCCTCTACGGCCTGGCTGGTCTGGGGGATTTGTTGGCCACCGCCAACAGTTCCCTGAGCCGCAATTACCGCTGTGGCCTGTTGTTGGCGGAAGGGCTCACGGAGCAGCAGGCTTTGCAGCGCATTGGCTGCACCGTTGAGGGGGCCCGTACAGCCCGCGCCGCCCGCGCCCTGGCCGAGAACCAGGGCTGGAACCTGCCGATTTGTGCCCAGGTGCTGCAGCTGCTGGAAGGGGAGGTATCCCCCCAGCAGGCCGTGCAGGCGCTGATGCAGCGAGACCTCAAGCCGGAGCGAGTGCCATGAGCTGGCCGGCCCTGCTGATTGAGGCCTTTGCCAGCGGCCCCTGCAGCGGCAATGGTGCTGCGGTTGTGCTGTTGCCGCAGCCCCTGCCTGCTGCCGATTTGCAGGCAATCGCCGCCAGTTTGAAGCAGTCAGAAACCGCTTTTCTGCTCCGCCATGGCGACCAGTGGCTGTTGCGCTGGTTCACCCCCAGCTGTGAGGTGCAGCTGTGCGGCCACGCCACCCTCGCCTCCTTGATCGCCCTGGGCCACTGGGGCTGGCTGCAACCCGGCCAGGGCGCGATCTTGCATAGCCGCAGTGGTCCCCTGCCGGTGCAACTGGCGCCAGGGGCCTCAGCAGGCGCCTGGGGCAGCATCCAGTTGCCTGCGGGTCGGCTGCTGCCGGCGCCCTTGGCCATCCACCTGCGGCAGGAGCTGCAGCGCCGCTGCGGCGCCCTGCTGAGCTCCTGGAGCTCCTCTCTGGGCTATTGGGTGGCGCTACTTGCCGATGGCCTGTCGCTGGAAGCTCTCGATGGACTGGCCGCTATCCTCACCGGCCCTGAGCGAGCCGGTTTGGTGGTGATGGCCGCCACCAATTCAGCCCCGAGCTCCAATGCAGCGCCCAAAGTGCAGGGACAGACGCCCGATTACCAGCTGCGTTTCTTTGCCCCTGGCCTCGGCATTGACGAGGATCCGGTGACCGGCTCGGCCCATGCCCTGGTGGCTCCCTATTGGCTGGAGCGCACTGGCCGCCACCAGGTGGTGGGCTGGCAGCCCTCCCAGCGTCCGGGGGGCCTGGTGGCCAGCGCCGCAGCCTCAGGCATGATCCAACTGCTCGGATCTGGTCATTTGCTGTGGGACGGCAGGCTGCATTTCAAGTCTGGCGACTACAGCTGTGGCGATGGAGGTCTAGGGGAATGGGCAGCATTGGTAAGCGGTTGAAACGCCTGTTGCCAAAGGCCATACCCCTGCCCAAACGGCTGCTGCTGGGCGGCGCTTTGGGCTTGATCGCCATGACCCTTGGCTATGGCGCCCAGGGTTTAGCGCCCAAGCCCCCGGGTGTTAGCCAGGCGGAGCTGCTGGAGGCCCTGATCGCCTCTCCTGTAGCCGCTGGCGATAAGGCCAGTGCCGCCGCCGAGGAGGACACCGCGGCATCCCTGCGCCGCGTCCAGGCCCAGCGGGTGGGCCCGGTGACCAGCTCCCATCCGCCTGCCATGGCGGTGCCTGCTGCCGGCAGCCCCTTGGCTTTGGAGATCCGCGTGGCGCTGCTGGCGGCCGGTCAACGCCCCAACCTCACTGCCAGGGGCAATTGGCAACTGCAAGGCCGCGATGGTCGCCTGCTGCAGCGGGGCCAAGCCGGAGAGCTGGTGGATATAGACCAAGTTGCCGGGGTGGGGGAGGCCTGGCTGGGGGGCGGCCCAGGGGTGGCATTGCTAGTCAACGGCAGGCCCTATGCAGGCCGCCTGCGCCTGATCCGGGAAGCACGAGAATTGTTGGTGGTCAATCACCTGCCCCTGGAGACCTACGTGGCCTCGGTGGTGGGGGCGGAGATGCCGAGCGGCTGGAATACGGAAGCCTTGCGGGCCCAGGCGGTGGCCGCCCGCTCCTATGCCCTGGCCCACATGGCCCGGCCGGCCAGCCGCCACTGGCACCTGGGAGACAGCACCCGCTGGCAGGCTTACAAGGGCCTGGATAGCGCCACAGCCAGCACCCAGGTGGCCACCTCAACCACCGCTGGGCTGATCTTGAGCTACCAGGGGGCGATCGTCGAGAGTCTCTATGCCGCGAATCACCAAATCAGCTTTGAAGCCCACTCCCATCTCGGGGCAAGCATGAGCCAAGAGGGTGCCCAGGAGCTGGCCCTCCAGGGGCTTAGCTACAACCAGATTCTGGGCCGTTATTACCAAGGGGCGTCGCTGGCACGCCTTAAGGCCGGTGCGAACTGAAAGCTATTGGCAATTGGCGCTGGATCGCTCAGCCAGTGCCCTGGCCATGGGGGCACTGGTGCCATTGGCCACCGAACTGGTGCAGCTGCCGGCCATCAGGCCATTTGTGTTGAGGCGGCTGCTCAGTCGCACCCCCAAGCACCTGCGGGCCGGCGGTCCCAAGGCCAATCCGTTTCTGCCCTGGGAGGCAGCCTTGGAGGTGGCCCGTCCCAGGGACAGCCATGTGTTGCTACTGAACAAGTACCCCGTACAACCTGCTCATTTGCTGCTGATCACCAGTGATTGGCAACCTCAAGACGGCTGGCTGTTGGCGGCGGATTGGTCTGCCCAGGCAGTGGTGGCTGGTGATACCGGTGGGCTGTGGTTTTTCAATAGCTGTCCAGCGGCTGGAGCTAGCCAGCCCCATCGCCACCTGCAACTGTTGCCTCGCCATGCTGGGGAGTGCAGCTGTCCGCTGGCGAATAGTTTCCTGGCTGAATTGGCGGATCCAAGCCTGGCCAGGGGCTGGTCATACCGGCTGGATCGACGTCAAGACCCCGACACTCATTCTGACCTGCCAGAGCTCTATAGAAGCCATGCCCTGGCGCTGGGCCTGGGGGATCCGCTGCTCGACGCCAAGCCACTGCATCCTTACAACCTGCTGTTTGATGACCAGTGGTTCCTCACCGTGCGTCGGCGGCAGGAGCATGCGGCCGGGTTCAGCGTCAATGCTTTGGGTTTTGCCGGCTTCTTGCTGCAGACCCAGCAATCTGATCAGGCTTGGCTGGAAGCTCAAGGTGCCTGGTCGCTGCTGGCGGCCGTCGCCAGCCCCGCCGAGATTCCGTAGTTTCACGCTTGCGCCCATAGGGTCGCATGCTGCTCAGTGGATATAGGCCCCATCGGGCTCGCCGGTTCGCTGGCTATCCATCTGCTTTTATTGATCGTGAAGCCAACTTGCCCCGCTATCCAGCGGCGTAATCGCCGTGTGGAAGGATATTGCCAGCTGGTGCGCCCTATCGCCAAACATTATGCCGCCCGCTGTAGCGAACCGTTGGACGATTTAATTCAAGTGGGGCTGTTGGGCCTCCTCAGGGCCGCTGAGCTCTATATAGATAAACTACAAACCCCTTTTGAAGCATTTGCCAGGCCCCATATCCGAGGGGCAATCCTCCATTATCTCCGCGATAAAATTCAGCCCATTCGCCTGCCTCGTCAGCTGCGAGAGAGGCTCGATCAGCGCAGGCGTTTGCTAGCGGAATTGAGCCCTTGCCCTGGCAATCCTGACCCACTGCCCCAGATCCGTGCCGCCATGGGGCTCACCCCTGAGCAATGGCAGCAACTGGATTGTGCCCAGCAACTTTGCCAGCTGGTGCCCCTATCGCCGCTGCTGGAGGAGAGGTTGCAAGCACCTGAGCAGCAGCTTTGCGAGCCCGCCGACGCAGAAGCCGCCCTGGCCGCCCTGGCTGAGCTGGAGCCCCCCCTGGAAGCGGTGGTGCGGCGGGTGGTGCTGGGGGGCTGGAGTTACCGCCGCACAGCCGGCGCCCTACAGGTGAGCCCGATGACCGTGCAGCGGCGACTGCACCGGGGCTTGGCAGTGCTGCGGGAGTCTCTGCAGGGGAGGGGGGAACCTGTCGCTCCAGGTCGGCATCGCCCGGTCGCAGTGGCTACGCCGCAGCCGGCGGCTCTTTAGAGAAGGTCGGCCGGGGTGCATCGATATCGCCTGGTGGCAGTGGCTAAGCCGCTGACCAGCCGGCGATCGATTCTGGTGGAATTAGGGCCTTGGCCCGGGAGATCAGCCCACCGCTTGCCCGGGCCAGCGGCTAACGCCAGCCCAGATCCCTGCTGCAACTTTTGATCAACCCGGGGGGCCGCCGGCAAGGCTGGGGCCGACACAGCGCCAGCCCCCGACGCCAGCCCCCAACGCAATTGCATCGCAAAGTGGGGAATCTGCGGCTGGGATGAGCTGGTCAGGGGGTCGGCTGTGGGGCTGCATCGCGTTCAATTTGATGCTCCATGGTGCTGATGGCGGCATTGGCGGCCGCCAGCTGCCGCTCCAAACTGTCGCGCCAGTGACGCAGCAGTGCCAGCTTGCGCTGTTGATAGGTCTGTCGGCTGTCGGTGCCTGGTGAACAGCAGGGGAACGGGGGGAACATGGGAAAATGAGGGGGTGCGTCCAGTTTTTAACGATCTGCAACCCCCGTTCGCGTGTCGTGTTTCCCCTCCAGTGATGGCTGAGAAGCATGCCGCCAACGCCCTGTGCCTGTCCTCTGTCTGTTGTCGGACCCATGCCGGTTACCCCCAGGCCATCGAGGGTCTGCACAACCAATTTGCTCCCAGCATGAGACAGGGGAGTCTCTCTTTTCTCATGCGACGTGGTTTCGCTTTGATGATTGCCTGTGCCGCCATTGATGGCGCTCCGGTGCAGGCCTACGTGGCCCTGATGGCGGGTCAGCAGGCACGGCCGCTGCAGGGGTCGTTCAACAGCGTGCCGGTGCTGCACTCCAATCAGCCGGAGGAGGTGGAGGGTCCTGGAATACTTATCAATACCGCCCCAGGTATGGCCACCGCCACGGATAATGGCCAGTTGCTACCAAATGCTGAATTTACCTTTAATGGCGAATTTGGCGTTCATTTGCATCACAAATATTTTCCAATATATAGGAATTCTATTCGCTCTTATGCTCGACGAACTCAGCTGACTCTCGCCCTGATTCTTCTTAACCCTTCTCGTCAGCCGGTTGCGATCCGCTTTGACAGTGGTGCGGTGCGCAATAGTTTTGAAGCCCCTTATCTTGGAGAAGCCAAGCTCGGTGTCAGACCGCTTGGTCCGAGGCCATGGAATACCGGGCCGGGGGATGCCACCGCCATTCAAATGCTCAGGGGCCAGCTGGATCGCCGTCTGCAGGACGAAATCACGATCCCTCCCCAAAGCCGAATGGTGCTACTCCGGACTGAGTTGCCCGCTTTGGGAATTGCCAATGCTCTGCTGCGGGGCCGTAGCAATGGCCCCTTCCAAATGGCGGTTGTTGCCGCGAAAAGTCCTAGTGAGGACTACGATTTATTTACTATTCTTGACTCAGGTCGGCTAGCCCCTGGCCGTGTATATTTAAATCGCATTGCCGAAATTAAGAATCGAACTATATTCTCCCGGGTTGGAGGTGTGGCCATTGGGGACAGTTATCATGCCAAGCTTGCCCATGATCTTGGTCAAGGCCCCCTGCATGTGCCGCTAACCAGCACAGAGCGTCACAACTTTGGTACCCGCGAAGTACAGGTGAATCCCCTGGCCAGTCGGATGTTGGATTCTTCGCTCAACAACGTGGGCACCTATGGAGTTCGCTTCGATGTCGATCTGGATTTACGAGGCAGTGGCTCCTACGAGCTGGTGCTAAGTCATCCAGCTCCCAGCGGTGGCAAAGATTTCACGGCCTTCCGTGGTTCTCTGCAAGTGCGCACAGAGCAGGGTCTACAGGAAATGCACGTGGGCATGCGCTCTGGCCAGAGCCTTTCGCTCACCACCTTGGAGCTCAAGCCTGGCGTAACCAATCCAGTAAGGGTAAGTCTGGTCTACCCCGCCGATGCCACCCCGGGCCATCTGTTGAGTGTAGTTCCAGTGGGCCAATTAGCTAGGCTTAGACTTCAGGAGCGTCAGTTGGAGTTGGCTCGGACTAATTCATCCCCGATTGCTGCTGCCCGATCAAGGCTGGCTCCTCCACCTTCCCCAGATACGCCAGCCATGGAGTTGCCTGATAGCGCCACCGATGAGCCCCTGGTGCTCGTGCCAGCTCATTACCAGCTGAGGCCCCTGCCGCTGCCAGCCTTGGCAGTAGATCAGTTGCCAGCCCAAAGGCAGTCAACTTTGCCTCCACCCCCAGTCCTGCCCGCTATCCGGCCGGACCAAACTCTTGTGGAGCGATACCAGCAGGCTTTAGAAGCCCAGCAGGTCAAACTGCGGGGCTTGATGGACCCATGAGCTAGCGGATGCGTGGCTGACGAGGAGCGCCAAAGACGTCGGATTACTCTGGATTTACCCAGTGATCTGATCGAAAAACTAGATTTGCTGAAGGCCGAGTGGGGCCTACGCAGTCGTGGTGGGGTGCTATTGCGCCTACTGCAGACAATTTTTTCCGCTGAACAGAGCCCAGGGCATACTGAGCTGATCGGCCTAGAGCACCTTGATGGTCTGCCCTCATTTGACGAGCAAGGCGCCCTGGTCCTAGTCACTGGCCGCGACCAGAGTGTGTCGATGTTTGATGGGCAGACTCCCCAAAATCTTGCTCCAGAAACAACAGAAATTTCACCGAATACTGGCTCCAGTTCAACCGCTTCCGGTGGTATTGATTTACCGGGATTTGTGCGTCGACAAACCGTTCAACTCAAGCGAAGTCTTAGGCCTCGAGAGCACCAGGTTTCAGCCCCCCTGGACATGCTGCCGCCTGTCTCAACCGAATTGGTGGAGCGCTGCCTGCAGGTGGCCAGGGATCACTGGATGCAGCTTTATAGCTCATCGCCAAATAAAACAGTTCTGGAAGCTGCCATGACCTGGTTGGCTTATGATATCTGGCCACAGGCAGATCACAGTGACGGCCGGCCGTTCACCTGGTCCCTGGCCGTGGATAATTTGCGTGGTTTTGCCCCTGCTTGGTTGGAGGGTCCAGCGAATTTCGAGCGGGTGATGGTGGTAGCAGGTTTACTGGAAGATCCGTTCAGTGCTAATACCTTAGATCTGAGGCTTCCAAGCTTGATTCATCGATTTGTCCATCGTTTTCGCCAACGCCCTAAGGGCACCTCTTTTCAGGCTCTTGAGCACACCATGACCCTGCATGGTGCTCTGAAGCTGTTACAGCTGCCCACTGCTGCTGGTCAGCGACTCAGCTTAAATCAAATTAGGGATGCCTACCGCCAACTGGCTCTCTCCACCCATCCCGACAGCGGTGGCTCCACCGAGGCGATGCGACGCTTGAATGAAGCATATCAATTGCTGAAACAACTTTATCGTTCAGCCAGCTAAGTGCAGATCAAAAAGTTGCCCATTATGCTTGCAAGAGCAAGCAGGCAGCAGTCGCCGAAACGCTTCTCGCGGGGTGAGCTCGATGAACCATGGTGTTTTTTGAGTCCCTTGGATTGTCCTGACAATAAGTGTAGCGATAGGGCTTGAACAATCAAGGATTTTTGTGGAGCCATTGAGCGATAAGTAGGTTGGCAAAAATTTTTCGAGGTTGGGCCGTCGACAATTTTGATGTATCATAGGATTTATTTCCGTATTGAGAGGTCCTTATGAGCGCGAGGCTTCGAGTTTTTCTGACTCCCGAGGA
>JBILLQ010000137.1:0-2979 GCA_044375975.1 Prochlorococcaceae cyanobacterium | reverse complement strand
ACTCGAGCTTAGGCCCGCCCCCATCCCGGCGCAAGAGGCATTCATCAAGTGCTGGCCTGGAATGTCACCCTTCAACCTGAGCCAATAAAGGATAAATCCTACCATCTCCACATGATGATGGATAGCACATATTCAAAATTCGGTGCACATCTCCGCGTCAATCCACCCCTGGCTACTTAGCACTAAGGAGGCAAGTAATTAGCGCAGTGAGGGGAGAAATTCAGGGATGCGGTAGCAAGTAAGGCATCCCTCTACCGCTATAACCGGCCCCAGCTCCAATAGGGTAGCAGCTTGCGGTCGATTAGCTGTCAGCAACCCAAGGAATAGCAAGACCCCAACCTCGCTCTGGGGTGAGTAAACATCAGAGCTGGCCTATTCTGGACTATCTTCAGCCTGGTGATTGGGGAAATAGCAACACTCGATCTCCCTGGTGATCAATTCGATAACTACGAAGTGCCACCTGAGCTCCGCCAGCAGGCACGCCGTTATGGACTTGCCAGCGCCAGAAATGCTCCAGACAGATCACCAGCTCCCCCTCAAGTATTCCATGGCATAGTGGCACTCCACGATGGGGGCAGTTAGATTGAAAAGCAACCAATTCACCGCCCATACTGTGGGCCAGACAGATCATCTCCCCCTGGACAGTGGCCACTTCTAAAATCTCGCCAGCCTGAGGTAGTACACTCCCGTCTAGCAGCTCGAGTGGACCCTGATTAGACGGGATCTCACCGAAGTTTGGCTGCTCAAAAGTTGTCTCTGGAATCGTATCGCTCACGGCAACGCGGCCACCAGGCCTAGTGCATCAATGGCAGCGCGTGAAAAGAAATTGAGCCTGGTTTCCTCGCGGATATTGGGGTAGTATTCCAGATAGCGCACCACCCCTGACACGCCGCTGGAATCCCAGTGGGGGTAATCGCTCGTACAAGCCATGTGCCTCCCGTCCAGCCAAGCCATGGTTTCCCGCAGCAGGGCTTCTTCCGGTTCAAAGGAGCAGATCACGCATTGACGCCGGAAGTAGGCTGAGGGCGCGATACGAAGATCACCCATTTCCCCTGGTCTGGCTTCAAAGTGGTTATCCAATCGAAAGAGCATGTAGGGCACCCAGGTGGCACCCGCCTCGCAGAACAGCACGTTCAGCCGCGGGTGACGCTCAAGAACTCCATAGCCAATGATGGCTGAGAGAGCTGTGGCCATTTCGAGCGGGTGTGACACCGCATGGGCAAGCCAGTAACGATCAAATTTGTAGTCGGTGCTGTGGGTGGCGTTATAGGTTCCGGTTGCCTCATGGAAGACTAGAGCCATGCCTAGTTCTGCCATAGTTTGCCAAACAATCTCCCAGTCTTCCTTCCACCAGCGCACTCCTTGCATCACATTGGGGCGCATCCACACCGCTGTAGCGCCGAGATCATGGCAACGGCGAATTTCCGCCACGGCCCATTTCGGTTTTAGTGGTATAGTCACACACCACAGATGGCGCTTTTCCGTGGACCACTCTTTGGCCGTCCAGTCATTGAGTGCGCGCATCACGGCGTACTGCAGATCAGCGTTCTCGATATCGGGGGTGAACAACCCCAGAGTTGGAATCCAAAGGGCGCAGTCAATCCCCGAGAGGTCCATGTCAAGATTCCGGTTCTCGAAGGCATGGCGATGGGCCAGCTCGTAGGAGAGCCCATCGCCACGGGGGCGTTGATCGCCGCATCCTTCAGGTCTACCGGGCCCGAAGCCTGAAGGCTTTTGATATAAACGACCCTCCACCATCAATCTCGGTGCACCGGTGTTGTCGGTGACGAGACGAGGTGCCTGATGTCTCCACTCTGGATCGAGATAGAGGCTAAAGGCCTCGGGAGGCTCAATGATGTGGCGGTCGCAGTCGATCACGAAATATGACTGCCCCAGTTTTTTACTAGTAGATCGGAAGTGTTTCTCCACCTCGGCATGCTGCTCGGTGATTGGTCGGGCCGTAGCAACCATGGTCTTTGGAGAGGAGATGGCTAATTTCTAGTCTCCGGAGGGGGGTAGTGGCATGTGCCCGCGACTACTCCAAGCGAAGCACCTAGCATTTAAGGTGGCTGACGCTTCGTTTTGGGCCTGCAACAAAAAGCTGCCAATAACTGTGGGTGCAGCCGGCATTTACAGGCATTCTCTGCTGCAATGTGGTTCGGGCCCGGGGTGATCTCGAAAAACGGTTGAACCGTCAAGGTATTACCGTGACTTGGTCAGAGTTCACCTCTGGGCCTCCACTGTTGGAAGCGTTGGCAGCAGGCAAGGTGGATGTAGGAGAAACTGGCGATGCTCCGGTAATTTTTGCCCAGGCAAAAAATGCCCCGGTCGTTTATTTCGGTCAATCTCAGCCTAATCCTGAGGCTGTTGCTCTTTTGGTGCCCCAGGGATCGCCGATCCGTACGTTGGCTGATTTGAATGGCAAAAAGGTTGCCTATGCCAGGGGCTCCAGCGCCGTCCCCCTGGTTGTAAACGCGCTTAACAAAGGTGGGCTGAAGCTATCAGATATTACATCGGTGTATCTACAGCCACCTGATGCGCGTATTGCCTTTGAATCGGGCAAGATCGATGCTTGGGCTGTTTGGGATCCCTTTTATGCTGCGGCAGAGGTGGGTGGTAGCGCCAGGGTGCTGGTTAATGGCCGGGGTTTTACCAGTTTCCGCTTGTATTTTCTTGCCAACAGCAACTTCGCAGCCGCTAATCCTTCCCTGCTACCTATATTGATCAAAGATCTACGTGCCGCCGGTCAGTGGGCCTTGCAGGATCCGAAGCGATCTGCAGAGTTTCTCTCCGGTGTCACCAAGGTGCCTATTCAGGTTCTTCAGGTTTCTGAAGGTCGGCGTTTGGGCCGCTATCAGGTTTCACCCATCCAGTCGGGTGGGATTAAAGATCAGCAGAAAGTGGCAGATACTTTTGCCAGGTTGAAATTGATACCAGAGCCGATTCGTGTTAACGATATCGTTGTAAATGTTGGCTATT
>JBILLQ010000008.1:0-71312 GCA_044375975.1 Prochlorococcaceae cyanobacterium | reverse complement strand
CTTATCGCTTCAATCGCCGTTTTAATCTGAAGGGTTTGCTGCAGCGTCTGCTCATTGCCTGCATCGGCAGCAGACCGCGGCCAGAGCGCCTGCTCCGGTCTGCGGAGTTTTGTTGCTGATCAGGAGCTCTAATGGCAAAAATAAGGTCATAGTATTCAGGTCGAGTGCTTATTTTTTGGCAAGCTATTGATGGGATATGCCGTTTTGGCATGCCATTAATAGGGCAGGCTATTAGTAGGGCATGCTTTTGGGGACATGCTTTTGGGGATATGCCATTGATTGGATATTTAGTTTCTGAGTAAGTTATGGTTTCTTTGGCCTGCAAGTGCTGGGCGGATACTTTGGTGGTGCACTGAATAGTTTAGTTAGCTGGTTGGTTGGTTAGTTAGTTAGTTAGCTGAATCTAATAATTAGCTGAAGCGAATATCTAAGCTGCGCAAATAGGTATGTAGTCCTGCGTCTTGAATCGGCAGAAGATGGGCTGGCTTGCTAGTTGGATTAACGTGGGCATGCCACTGGCCTGGTGGAGTGACAAAAACGCAACCACTCTGCCACTCTATTTTGGTGGGGTTGATTATGTTTCCTTCGGCATTGATTTCAGAGCCGACTAGTGTATAGCATCCTGGCTCGCATTCAATAATTAGATCTAGGGCTACAGACTGGTGGCGATGGGGTGGCTGGGTAGCCCCGGCGGGAACCTGGCCATACATGGCCCACAGCACATGGGTGACCGTACGGCTGGCGGGCAGGTCGCGGTTGCCTAGCAGCAAGCTGAGTCGGTTGCTACGCATACTGCTGGGATCAGCCGCCAAGGATTGCAGCTCAGCTTGAAGCCAGCTAGCTGGATAATGGGTGGCTTGGAAGCGGGGCCGAGTTGGCTCAACGCCGAGATAGTGCAGCAGCGGTGCATCATGCACCCAGTACAAAACGCTGTCGTTAAGGGCCCGCAGCCGCGGGGTGGCTCCTGTGGGCAGCACGAACAAATCGCCCGCTCTCCAATCGATAGTTAGCCCAATACCACCGATGGTTGCCTGGTCTGCCCCAGTCGTAGGCCGCTCACAGATGCCAGCACCGCTAAGCACAAAAAATAAGCTGCTGGTGGCAGAGGCGGCAGCTTCAATTTCCTGGCCGGCCTCAATGCGCAGGAAATGGGCCGCCAAAGCTGGACTGGTGGCCGGTATGTCGGTGGCCAAGGATGCACTCAGATCCAGGGGAATCACCCCAGTAGGGCCGTTGGCATGCAGTTGTGCTCCCCAAAACTGCAACGGAATTGCTTCGGTGAGTCCCTTGCGGATCGGATTGGCTGCCTGACGGTAGTCAAATAGGATTGCCTTGCTAGATTTACTAGGGCTATCGATCCCCGGGGTGCCGCTCCCAGGGGTGTTTATCCTAGGGGTGCCGCTCATTGGCTGGAGGGGAATGGGAGACTGGGTTTGAGCGATCATTGTTGTGCTGCCAAGCTGCTGGGTTTTGGTGGAAGGTACCGGCCGTCGCTGCAGCCTATGCAGTTGGGCCCCTCAAGTGTCTGAATCGATGTCTGATCCGATGATCGCCTGTTGCCCGGCCCGGTTTGGTTGCTGTTGAACAGTTTGTAGGCAATGATTTCGAAATCAACTTACAAGTGAACTACAGGGTTGAAAGGCGTTGATTGAGAGGTAATAAATGGAAGCGAGGGGGTTTAAATCGCTTAAAATAACTATGGCGAGTGGGTGTTTTCCCGTTAAGCTGCTTAAGTGCTGGTAAGATGTCGATTGTCGGTCCTGTTCTATCCATTTCTGCTCTATCCAATCCTGCTGTATCTTGGGGAGTCGTGCCAGCCGCAGACTGCTCAAGTAATCTGGCCAGACCAATTCTTTGCTGGCTGACTGGCTTTGCCACTTTCAAGACTCTATGCCAATCGGGCAGCGTAAAAGCCAGTTGGGCGTGAGCAGAAGCGAATCGGGCAGAAAAAGCAATTCGGGTGCTAAGAAGGCAATCCGGCGTGAGCAGAAGCAAATCCGGCGTTAGCAGAGGCAAATCCGGCGCCAGTAAAGGCAAGTCCGGTGGGCGCAGAAGCCAGTGCTGTCCCGGCTAGCACAGACGGGTGAGTCTATTTAAAGCCGCTATTCGCAAATTACTTGACACTAAGTAAGCGCCGAATAAGTTTGCTGCTGTAAGAATCAGGATCAGGTAGATGTTAGTTGGCTAAATAAATAGCCGGATAAACGGGTTGGGATCAGCCGCCGGCAACTGCAGGGACGATGCTAACTTCGTCGCCATCGCTAAGCTGGGTTTCTTGATTGTTCAAAAATCGGATATCTTCGCTATTTACATACAGATTGAGGAAGCGGCGCAGCTTGCCGTTCTCATCGCAAAGGCGACCCTTGAAGCCAGGGTAAAGGGTATCTAGGGCGCCTATCAGCTCATCAATGCTGTTGGCTTCTACGCTTACACTGTCATCATTGTTGGTAAATTTTTGCAGGGGGGTGGGGATCAGGATTTTGATGGTCATGGCTGGGGAAAACTGAAATTGAATGGTGGAAACAAAAACCCAAGTAAGAATTGCGTATAATAGTGAAAATAGGCGGCAATTACTGGAGGCGTGCAGGTGGTAGGAGGAGAATAGAAATGATAGCTAAATGCGGGGATGGGTCGGTCAGTCAGTCAGTCGGTCAGTCGGTCAGTCGGTCAGTCAGTAATGATTGAAATGTAATCGAAAATGATTGAATTGCAACCGAAGTGAGCCGAGCTATCGACCGAGCTCAATCGGAATGATCAAGCCTTGTTGGCGCGGGCCTGGGCCTGTTGCCAGGCGGCGGTGAAGCTGTCTAGTTTTGCCTCAATCGTGTAGGGCTGTCCGATGGCATCGGCAATTGCTTCAGTGGTTTTAAGACCATTGCCAGTGATGTAGGCCACTGTGCATTCATCTGGATTGATCTTGCCTTGCTCCACCAGTTTCTTGAGCACGGCAATTGTGGTGCCGCCGGCGGTCTCGGTGAACACCCCCTCGGTTTCGGCCAATAGCTTGATGCCATCAATGATCTCAGCGTCACTCACAGCCGCAATGCTGCCGTTGGTGCGATTAGCGATATCAATGGCATAGGGGCCATCGGCTGGATTGCCAATGGCAATCGATTTGGCAATGGTATTGGGCTTAACAGGGGTAATGAAATCGCGGCCTTCCGCGAATGCCTGGGCAATCGGTGAGCAGCCTTCGGCTTGGGCGCCGCTAAAGCGCACGGGCTTCTCGTCCACCAGGCCCACTTTGATGAACTCGTCAAAACCCTTGCGGATTTTGGTGAATAGAGAGCCGGAGGCCAGGGGGGCAACGATGTGGTCTGGCAGTTGCCAGCCGAGCTGTTCAATCACCTCGTATCCGAGGGTCTTCGAGCCTTCCGAGTAGTAAGGGCGGAGATTGATGTTGACAAATCCCCAGCCATAGGTGTTGGCAACTTCCGAACAAAGCCGATTTACCTGGTCGTAGTTGCCCTTCACCGCCATCAGCGTGGGGTTGTAGATCAAAGTGCCTAGCACCTTGCCCAGCTCCAGGTCACTGGGGATGAACACACAGCAGTCGAGACCAGCGTGGGCCGCGATGGCGGCGGTGGAATTGGCCAGATTGCCGGTGGAGGCGCAGCTCACCGTGGTGAAGCCCAGTTCGCGGGCCCTGGTCAGGGCGACGGACACCACCCGGTCCTTGAAGGAGAGGGTGGGCATGTTGACGCCGTCATTTTTGATGTAGAGCTGCCTGAGCCCCAAGCGGCGCGCCAGGTTGTTGGCCTTCATCAGCGGGGTGAAGCCGGTGCCCACGTCGATCGGGTCACCTTCGATTGGCAGGAATTCCCGGTAGCGCCAGATCGAGGCAGGTCCAGCTTCGATGGTGGCTCGGCTGACCCGACTACGAATCATTTCGTAGTCGTAGACCACCTCCAGCGGGCCAAAGCAGACGTCTTCACAGACGTGGCTGGCGGTGGCCTTGTAGGCATGGCCGCATTCCTTGCAGCGCAGGCCGGTGAAGGTGGAGCGGGAGAGAGTGGCCGTCACGGTCGCGCCCATCGATCGCTTGAGGCTAACAGCGCCGGCCAGCCCTGACCCAAAAACCCGAGCTTTGAGATCGGGATTGATTTCGAGCAGTCGCTGCCTAGCCTTGCCGGGTGAATGAACGCCTGCCACTGTTGGCCTCCCGCCACCTGCGAGCGCTGCGGCTGTTGGCCGTGGCTGGCGGTTTGCTGTTGCTGGTGCTGGCCGTCTCGCGCCTGACGATCGAATGGTTCTGGTTCGCTGAATTTCGCGCCCAGTGGATGGTGCTGCGCCGCTGGCTGCTGCAGCTGGGAGCCTTTGTGGTGGTGATGGGCCTGGGGGTGCCACTGCAATTGCAGCAACTACAGCGCTGCTGGAGGCTGCGCCAGCAGCTGGGCAGCAAGCAGGTACCGCCAGCTCCTTTGCTGAGGTTGGGCCAGGGACAGTTGCTGGCGACGCTGGCGCTACTGCTGCTGCTGTTGGCCGCCGCTCTCACCTACTTGATGGTGCAGGCCAGGGATTTGATCTCCGCTCCCTTCAGTGGCCAGGTGATCAGCGGCATCCCGGTGTTGGCAGACCTGCCGCCCGGCCTGTTGCTGGGGTTGGCCCTGGGTTTGCTGCCGCCCTTACTGCTCTACCCGCTCACCACCCTGCGCATTACCTTGGCGACCGCCCTGGCGGGCTCGGCCACGGCCTTGGCCCGGGGTTGGAGTTTATGGCTACCGGCCCTGCTGGCGGTGCCCTTTGGCAGGTTCGATCCGCTTACCGGCGTGGATCTGAGCTTCACGGTGTTGCAACTGCCGGCCCTGCATCTGTTTCTCAGCGTGCTCGGAGCCCAGGCGGTGGTGGGCTTGGCCGCTTGTCTGTGGCTCACCCTCAGCGAGGGCAGCAGCCTCAGCGAGCTGGCCTATCCCGGCCTTAGCCGCGCCCAGCAGCGGTTGCTGCAGCCGCAGCTGGCGGTGTTGGCGGTGGTGATGGCGATCAGCAATGCCCTCGCCCCCTGGGATTTGATGGTGTTGGGCAGCGGGGTGGCCAGCGGTGCCGGCTGGGTGGATCTGCATGTGCGCCTGCCCCTGAGGCTGGCGTTGGCCGCCCTGTTGGCGATCACGGCCCTGGGGCTTTTGGTGCCCCTGCCGCGTCACTGGTTGCGGCGGGTAGCTCTAGTGCCGCTGGCCAGCACAACTTTGCTGGTGCCCTTGGTGGAGTTGATCTTTGCTCCTCTGGTGCAGAGAATTTGGGTGCAACCGCGGGAGCTGGCCCTAGAAACCGTCTATCTGAAGCGCAGTATTGAGGCCACCCGCCACGCCTTTGGCCTCCAGGCGATGCGGGTGACCACGCTGCAGCCCAGCCAGCGGCTAAGGGCTAAGGATTTAGCGCAGGCTGCCGGTACGGTGGCCAATATTCGGCTCTGGGACAGCCAGCCGCTGCTGGCTACCAATCGGCAGCTGCAACAACTACGCCTCTATTACCGGTTTGCCTCGGCGGCGGTGGATCGTTATCCCCTGTCGGCGGATCCGGCCCGCACGGGATCGCAGCAGGTGCTGATCTCAGCCCGCGAACTAGATACCTCCAGCTTGCCCAAGGGCTCGGCCACCTGGCTTAACCGCCATCTGGTCTTTACCCATGGCTATGGCTTCACAGTCTCGACTGTGAATGCCGCCGGACCCGATGGACTCCCCCTGTATTTCGTAAAAGATCTTGGCCGTAGCGGCAAGGTGCAGGGCATTGCCCAGCTCGGTATCAGTGACGCTCAGGTAAAGAAGATGCTGCCGGTGGGCAGACCAAGGCTCTATTTCTCCTCCGCCCCCGCCCCCTATGCCATAGCCCCATCGCAAGTGCGGGAGTTTGACTATCCAGATGGCGATCTAAATGTTTACTCTCGCTACGATGGCAGTGGCGGGATTTCCATAGGCTCACCGCTCCTGCGCTTGATGGCTGCAGTGTATCTAAGGGAGCCTGTTTTGCTCACTAGTGGTTCTGTAAATTCCAACTCGCGTTTGTTGATCCGCCGCCAGGTGAACCAGCGCCTGGCGGCGCTGATGCCATTCTTGCGCTTTGAGAGCCAGCCCTATCTGGTGACAGCCCGGGTAAGTTCTGGCTCTGGCTTTAATGTAAAACAACACCAATACTGGATGCTCGATGGCTTTACCACCAGCGGCAGCTATCCTTATTCCGATGCGAATAAGGCGGGAATTCGATATTTTCGCAATCCGGTTAAAGCCTTGGTCGACGCCCATGACGGCAAGGTGTGGCTCTATGTGAGCGACAGTGGGGATCCGATCTTGCGCACCTGGCGGCGGGCCTTTCCGGAGTTGTTCCAGCCGCTGTCGGCGATGCCAAAGCCACTACTTGCCCACATTCAAGTTCCCCAGAGCCAGTTCAGCATCCAGGCGGAGCGGTTGCTGCGCTATCACGTAACTGATGTGCGCACCTTCTACAACGGCGACGATGTCTGGTCGATCCCTCTAGAGATCTACGGCTCCAGCAACACGCCCGTGCGTCCTTTTCATGTCACCGTGCAGTTGCCGGGCCAGAGCCGGCCGGAGTTCGTGTTGTTGTTGCCCTTTTCACCATTGAAGCGATCCAACATGGTGGGCTGGCTGGCAGCTCGCAATGATCCACCCTTTTACGGCCAGCTGCAGTTGGTGCGTTTCCCGCTCCAACGCCTACTGCTGGGCCCCCAGCAGGTGTCTGCCTTGATTGAACAGGATCCCGCAATTAGCTATCAGTTTGGCCTCTGGAACAGGGTGGGCTCTCGCCTGATCCACGGCAACATGCTTATTTTACCCGTGGGCCAGGGGATCCTCTATGTGGAGCCAATTTACTTGCAATCCAAGAACAATGATATTCCCACCTTGGCGCGGGTGGTGGTGACCGACGGGGTGACCTTCGTGATGGAAAAGGATCTCAATAAGGCCCTGGCCGAGCTGGTGGCCCGCCAGCGGGGAGTAGATGCCAAGCAGCCCCTGGCCACCTCGCCAGCCGACCTGGCACCAGAATTGCCCACTTCGCCACCCTAAAGGAAGTAAGATTTACTCAAAAGCCATTAAGTTTTACCCAAAAGTTAGTAGGCATTACCTTAAAGCCAGCAAGTTTTACCCTAAAGCCAGTAGGTATTGCCATAAGGGAAGTAAGCTGTGCCTCAGGGGAAGTAGGTGTTATGCTTGGGAGGATTTGTCATACCAAAGGGCTGCTTCAACAGATGTAGATCTCGTTGCTTTCGTGACCTGAAAAGCATGGCAGTGCCGCAGTTGCCTGGCAGTACCGCAGATGCATCTTGACTCGCAGACACTGGATGGGCGATTTATCGCGGCGCCATTCGGTTAGGTCAAGGCGGCCTTGGCCATTAAAAAGGGGGCCCGATGGGCCCCGATAATGCTCAAGAAGAGCTGATCAAATTAGCTTAGTGAAACCCAGTGAGCTGGGTTTCACTAAATCCGGTGGGTTTGACCCAACCGGTGGCTGCGACCAAATCCGATGGCTGCGACCAAATCCGGCAGAGCCGCGCAAACCGTTTGCCAATGCCAATCAAATAATCAGGAGACTGATCAGAATTCTGATCGGAATACTGATCAAGCAGCAATGGCGGTCTTGGCATCCAGGGCGCCCTTGGCGTAGAGGGCGGCGTAGTAGTTGATGTCGCGCTGCTTGATCTTGCTGGCGTTGCCGGCACACCAGAACTGCTGGTAGCGATCCAGGCACACCTTCTTCATGTAGGCGCGGGCCGGCTTGTTGAAGTGGCGGGGATCGAAATTGCTGGGATCCTTGGCGGCGGCTTCCCGGACAGCGGCGGTGAAGGCCAGCCGGTTATCGGTGTCGATATTCACCTTGCGCACGCCATTGCGGATGCCCTCCTGGATTTCCTCCACGGGCACGCCATAGGTCTCGGGGATGGCACCGCCGTACTTGTTGATCATGTCCAGCCATTCCTGGGGCACCGAGGAGGAGCCGTGCATCACCAGGTGAGTGTTGGGGATGGCCTTGTGGATCTCGGCGATGCGGCTGATGGCCAGCACTTCACCGGTGGGTTTGCGGGTGAACTTGTAGGCGCCGTGGCTGGTGCCGATGGCGATGGCCAGGGCGTCCACGTTGGTCTTGGCGACGAAGTCGGCGGCTTCGGCGGGATCGGTGAGCAGCTGGGAGTGGTCGAGGGTGCCCTCGAAGCCGTGGCCGTCTTCCGCTTCACCCTGGCCGGTTTCCAGGGAACCCAGGCAGCCCAGCTCGCCTTCAACGCTCACGCCAATGGCGTGGGCCACATCCACCACTTCCTTGGTGACGCGGACGTTGTACTCGTAGCTGGCGGGGGTCTTGGCGTCGGCCTCCAGGGAGCCGTCCATCATCACCGAGGTGAAGCCGTTGGCGGCGGCACCGAAGCAGGTGGCGGGGCTGTTGCCGTGGTCCTGGTGCATCACCACCGGGATGTCGGGATAGGTTTCCACGGCGGCCAGGATCAGGTGGCGCAGGAAGCTTTCGCCGGCGTACTGGCGGGCTCCGCGGGAAGCCTGCAGGATCACCGGGCTGTCGGTTTCATGGGCGGCCTCCATGATCGACTGCACCTGCTCGAGGTTGTTGACGTTGAAGGCGGGGATGCCGTAGCCGTTCTCGGCGGCGTGATCCAGCAGCAACCGAAGCGGAACGAGCGCCATGGGGACCTCTCGGGGCAGGAGATGGGACTGGCGGCGAGTTTAGGTGATGCTCATCGGGGTTCCACCGCTGCTGGGCTGGGGTGCAGTTGTTGTGCAACTCAGGGGCCAGCAGCGGCGTTACCGATTTAAGGGCATAGCAAAAAGCCCCGCCGGAAATACCGACGGGGCAGCAACGCTGACGGTGATGGGCCGCGAGGCGATGGATCAGTCGATCAGCTGCTGCTTGCGCAGCGCTTGAACGCTGAAGCCGTACTGCTTGGCAGCGCGGCGAGCCTGTTCGGCCTGAAGGGCCAATTGCTTGGCCATGGTGATCGACATGGAAGTGCCTCCGAGTAAATCCGGGTACGGGTCCCGCGGGGTGGATGGCGCGTTGCTTCGGCCCGTACCCTTGCCGATGCGGCAGCCGCACCAGCCGTGGGACAGGGTCCTACTTCCGCCCACCGGCTGCATCCGGGGGGCCAACGATCAATAAACAGTAGCAACCGTTACCAGGGAATCTTGTTTCCTGTGATACCAGAGTCGGGTATTGGGCGGTTTTCCGCCTGGTCCCGCCGAGTCCGCCCGGTCCCGCTGGGGCTGCCCGTCCCGCTGGGGCTGCCCGCAGGAATTGGCTGCAAATCAGCTGCTGTATAGCTACGTCGCTGGCGCTACGGATTTGCTGCTACGACTGTGGCGCTAAAGGCCTGGTGCAGATGAAAATCAGCTGCTGAGTGGCAGCCGCCGAGTTCCAGCCGCTCAGCAGCTAATTTTCAGCTGCCGAGTTCCAGCCGCTGAGTGGCAGCTGCCGCTCTTTATTCGATCGATCCCCGGGCCTGATCACAGCAGCGCTGGCTGAGTACCGCCTCCGCCAGCCCTGGCAGCATCGGTTGGCCGGAGCGACAGGCCTCCGCCCACCAGCCCAGCAGCCGCTCCACCGGGGCGATGCGGCCGTCCTCCCAGGTGCGGCGAAAGGCCAGGCTGCCGTCTGCCTCCAGGGCCCGCAGGGGCTCGCCAGGCCGGGCGTACCAAAGTCCAAACCCATGCACGTAGTCGGCCTGATTGGAGGAGCCGAGCACCGCCGTGCCGCCACTGCCATAGAGCTCGATCCAGTAACCCCGTCCAGCGCGGGCCACCGAGGCCAGACTCAGCTGGGCAGGCACCAGCCGACCAGCGGCGTCTTCCAGTTGCAGCTGGGCTAGGGCGATGTCCTCGGCATCCACCACAGCCATGCCACCTGCGGCCATGGGCCGCTCCCCGATGGCCGTGCTCAGCTGGGCCTTCAGCTGGCGGGTGGGCCCCACCAACCAGTGGAGGGTGTCGAAGGCGTGGCTGCCCAGGGCGCCGAGCACACCACCGCCCTGCTCCAGTTGGGAGTACCAGCTCCAGGGGCGCGAGGCATCAGCACGACTGCTCATCAGCCAGTCGAGTTTGACCAGCCACAGCTCCCCCAGGGCCCCGGAGGCCACCAGGGCCTTGAGCTGCTGAAACAGGGGTACGGCCCGGTATTCAAAATCCACCGCCACGGTGAGTCGTTGGCGGATGGCCAGGCGCTGCAGCTCCTCCACCTGCTCGGCGTGGAGTGCCACAGGTTTTTCCAGCAACAGGTGTTTGCCCGCCCCAAGGGCCCGACGAGCCAAGTCGAAGCGAGCTGCCGGCGGCGTGGCGATCACCACCGCCTCCACTGCGGGATTGGCCAGCAGAGCATCGAAATCGTGATGGCCAGCTATGCCTGAGCCACTGCAGGCCGCCTGCAGCCGTTCGCGCCTGGGATGCCAGAGGGCCACGGCTTCGGTGTGGGCGCAGGCGCGCAGGGCCGGCAGGTGCACCTTCTCACCAAAACCAAGACCGGCGATGGCCACCCCCAGGGGGGCGGCACCGGGGGACAGGGCAGCCATGGGCTAACAGCAGCTGGAGATGGCTTTGGATATACATGGTCCCCTGGCCTGGCAGGGGCGACAGGCTTGGATGGGGTGCCTGATCTGGTAGTAAGGCCTTGCGCCCAAGCCGGCAGATAGCTTCTTGGTGGCGAAGCCAAACCATCTGCGCTTTTCCTACTGCGCTTATACTACTGCGCTTTTCCTACTGCGCTTTTCCTATTCCATGATTTCTCTATCCCATAATTTCTTTATTTCATGGTTAGCCCATTCTATGGGTTGCTTATTTCCTGGGTTCCCGAGGATTTCCGCCAATTGCCAGTGAAGTGCTTCCGGCAGGCCCCTGGGTAGGCTTTGCCAGTTCGCAATTGATAGTCACCCAAAAAAATTACCCCTTGTTCTGTTCACCAGAACAAGGGGTAATTAAGTCGCCGCAATGCTTTTGCGGAGTGATATCGATCAATTTTGTTATTCTTCTATGTGTTCTTGTTTGGCCATGCCAGCTGATGAGTTTTGAGCGATCATGGTTCTATTGGCCGAGACTCGGCTTTTTGGGGGACACTGATTTGGGGCTGCGGTAAAAAAGGATGGCGCTGGCAGCTCCTGCAAGCATCAGTTAAGTTTTGCCAACCATGGGGTCTCAGCTTGGGGACATGCACTGGCCTCGATCTATTGCCACCTATGGAGATTGTCATCTATCGAGATTGCCACCTATCGAGATTACCATTCATCGAAATTGCCATTCATGTGGATTGTCGCCAATGGGGATCTTGGTATTCCCTCGACTGGGTACAGAACGCTTGCTGGAATATGCAAGGCGCTAGAAAAGTTTAACAAGCTGACACAGAGAATGGAGGCAATGTGATCGGTTAGCGGAGAATGTCGAGTTGTCCGCTAGGTGAATGGCTGGCAGAAGACAGGCGGATGTTGGAGGGCGGGTAGGCGGTGCCGGAAGAGCGGTGGCAGAAGGGCGGTGGCAGAAGGGCGGTGCCGGACGGGAGTTGGCGGGAGGTGGTCAGAAGCTAAGTGGTGCTTTATGTTTATGGCACCGTGAGGAATTTCCATCTGCCACCTCTGCAAGGTGTGTGCAAGCCAGGCATCGCAAAACTAATCGTGGCTTGAGCTATGCGGAATTGGGATTTTTCGAGGCTCCTTTAAGCTAAGTTTGGCTTTGGCCTGGAGATGCAATGCTAGGGCACGTGGAATTTTGGCTTGGAGGAGAGCCTTGAACAGCTTTTGACATAGACGGTAGGTGGTCTGGATTGGTATCTGGCAAAGATTTAGCTAGGGAGTCTCTGGATAGCCGCCAGTTCGGTGACCAAGCCACCTGATAGCCATTGAGGTATCGGTGACTGCCAGGAAAGATGATGCTCCTGCCGTCGATAAAGCGGCCATCGCTAACGTAGCTGACTTGGCGTTATTTTCTGGTGGTAGTAAATAGATCATGGCTTGGGTTTTCCAGGGCCTGCCTAGTGCTTCACTTCGTGTAGAGATTTTTCCAAGAGAAATGATGCCAGGCTGCTCAGGGATCTCCCTTCTTGATCAGCGCGCTCGAGTAGGTAGCAATAAACGTGATCGGGAATGGTGATCGACAGGCGACGGGGCTTGCGGAAGATTGGCAGTGTCTGAGCGCGTTGGACGAGCGGAGGTGCTTGAAGAGCCATACCTTTAATGCTGGTGACAACTTAGTCTACCAAGCCCAAAAGGATTGGCCAAGCTTTTTGAGCTTGGCTTGCCGTAGATGTCATTTTTGAGCCACAAATGCACCTATGAGACAGGGCCGCTTTCATGGCAGCAGCCCAGCGCTTGGCTCGGGCTGGACAGCGCCACTCGCCTTGCTGTCACAGGGGCGAGACTGTCTAAGTATAGATGAAGGCTTTGCTAGATACCTTTGCTGAAATTCCATGCTGAATAGACTTGCAGAGCGGTAGCCGCAGCGTAACGCGATGCTATTTACCGTGTCGCCAGGCAGGGGGGCCTGCAGGCACTCTCTGGCCATCTGCAGTCGCTGTTGGCGAATCCATTGAGTTGCTGTACAGCCAAGTCTTTCCTTAAAAGCATACTGAATGGCCCGGCGAGAATAGTGGCTATATGCCTCAAGCATGGGCATGTTGAGCGGCTTGTCTAGGTTGGATTGAATAAATTCAAGCAGTTCGTCAAAGCTATCTTTCCCCCGCTGGCTACGCTTGAGAGCGCGATCAATCTGATCTTGATTGTGTAGATCCGGGAATAGCAGCAGCAGGGCTAGGCGATAAAGGAGTTGCTCTAGCTCAAGCTTTACCGGCAGGTGGGCGCCAAGAGAAAGTAGGCCATCGACCAGGTCCAGCCCCCGAAGTAGACTATACAAAATTGCCTGGGTGTTTGATTGATTAATCTGGTATTCGTCGATACAGTGAGTATATTCGCTGGATACTTTATCCTCAATTGATTGCCCAGACATTTGTTTTGCCATCTTGATGGCCTGATCAGCCGCCAGTGACAGATAGACCATGGTGCCGGTAGGCAGGCTGATTTGGCAGGATGAACCACTCCATGCCAACACCTTAAACCGACAACCGGATGAATTGCAATCATCCTGGATTGCCGTAGTCAGTGGCTCAAAGTATCCAGCGCTACTGGGGCAGTAGATAAGTTGAATGCCCGTATCTTCGGCAAAGCGAAGTGTGGCAGCAGATTGGCTAACAACTCCGATGCTAATATCGCCAATAGTTGCATGAAATCCTTGGAAGTGCCAAGCGGAATCGGGCTGAGTATTGCAGATTGACGAGATGGGCAGCACCAGGCTGAGGTGGCTGGCCGCCGATTCGGGAGAAGAATAGGCTTGTAGGTGACGAGCAAAAGGGAGGTTGAGCTCGAGGGAAAAATGTTTCCCTTGAGTTGAGATTAATTCCGGAAGAAATCCTGTAAATAACTCGGGCAAGGACGAGGGCTCTCCAGGCCCCTCGCTGGCTGCGCTTAATTGGTCATCCGTTGCTGGCGAGTGGTTGAGCATGTTCATGCATGGCCCATGGCGGACGCAGGTGAACCGGTGCAGTCAGAATGAAGCAGCCAACAAAGCCAGGCCAGGCGAGCAACCAGCCTTTCGATGAAATCATTTGGGTGTTTAAAAAAAGAATTGCCTGCCATAAAGGCCAAATATTTAATTGGCAAAGGGTATTTGATTGGCAAAAGGTGTTTATCCCTTGGCTCGACGATGGCCATGGCTGCACTTAAAGCCAATGCTAAATTATGCTTGTTGCCAATGGTTTGTCGATGATGATTATTCAAATTAGCTCTAGCTGCAGTGCTTGTCCTCTCAAGTATCCAGGCAGAAAATGGAATAAACTTAAAGCAGGGCTCACCGGGCCGGTCGGATGACTTTGACGGAATCGTAGTCCAAAGCAAATCTTGCCGGTAGGCCCCAGGCGGGGTGCCAGTTTTTCTGACATGAATATTGATCGCCGCAGCGGCAATATTCGCTGGTGCGCGGGGCCGTTCTGGCGGTTGGCAGAGCTTGATCGCTCCGTTAAACAGCAGCGACGCCAGGAGATGGTGGCGGTAGGGGCCGGCCGGCTTGCCCCAGGTTTGATCACTCCAGGTGTCAGCTGAGTTCATCGCAATTCCCTCCTAGCGATCGAAAACAAGGCTATCCCACTAGTTTGGTTTTCTGGCGAACAGACAGTTGGCAGCTAGATGACAGCCAGCTGTCCACTTGATGACAGCTGGCTGTCATTCAGATGACAGCTCAGGGGGGAGGGCTGCGCTAAGGGGGCTCAGGCTTCAAATTCCCAGGGACAATCGCTAGATCAGAGAAAAAGCATTGGCCACGGTCAAAATCAAAAATCTCGACTGATACGTTCTGCTGCCTTGCTAGGTTTGATGTGAATTTTCTGAGATGGGGAATTGAAAGCGCCAGACGCAGTTGCAGCCCAGCCCCTGCGGGTCCAGGTTGGGCACGTGGTTGGCATCGGCTCCTCAGCTGGCGGTCTAGAAGCCCTGCTGGAGTTGCTAGCCCACCTGATCGCCACCGGTGCAGGTAATCCCCCTGCCCCTGGTGTGGCCTACGTGGTGGCCCAGCACAAAGCCCGCAACCAGCTCAGTGTGCTGGTGGATCTGTTGGCGAGGGCAACGCCACTAAAGGTGGTGACGGCTGTCGATGGTGCCCATCTGGAAGCCGATCAGATTTTCGTTTGCCCGCCTAACTGTGACATCAGCCTGGTGGGCGACCTGCTGAGGCTGACTAAACCTCAACCGCGTTTTGGTCCTAGCCCCAGCATCGATTTGCTGCTCGAGTCGATCGCTGAGCACTGGCAGCATCGCGGAGTGGCGATCGTGCTCTCCGGCACAGGCTCCGATGGGGCCCGCGGCATCCGTGCCTTGCGCGCGGCTGGGGGGATCAGTTTTGCCCAGGATCCCAGTAGTGCCAAGTTCGATGCCATGCCCTGGGCTGCGATCAACCTGGGCGGCGCCGATTTGGTGTATCCGCCGGCCGCCATAGGACCGCGACTGTTGGAGATGCTCGCAACCCATGGGGAGTTTACGACCCAAGCGCTGGTTCAGGCGGAGCCGGTGATGCTGCAAAGCGTGATGGCCCAGCTCAGGCAATCAACCGGCTTCGACTTCTCCCTCTATAAGGAATCGACCCTGCTGCGGCAGATCGAACGGCGAATGCTGATCCGGGAAGTAAAAACTCTCGACGACTACCAGCCCCTGCTTTTATCCGACCGCAGCGAGGCCCAGGCCCTGGTGCAGAACCTGTTGGTGGCCGTAACGGCCTTTTTTCGCGATCCCCAGGCCTATGAAGCCCTCTACCTATTGCTAAAGGCCTATCTGGAGCAACGTCATGGCCAGCATCGGTTGAGGGTGTGGGTACCTGGCTGTTCCACGGGCGAGGAGGCTTACTCGATCGCCATGCTGATCGGTAAATTGCTCGGTTTCCCAGCCGACCTGCAGACACGCCTGAAGATTTTTGCCTCCGATTTAGACGAAGCCAGCTTGGCCATCGCTAGACGTGCCATCTATCCCCTGAGATCGGCCCAAGAAATTCCCGAGGAGATGCATGCCCACTACTTAATTGAGCGGGATGGGGAAATTGAAATTACAAAAGAGCTGCGTAGTTGCCTGGTGTTTGCTCGTCATAATATCTGCGAAGACCCTCCCTTCCCCAGTGTTGACCTGATTTCTTGCCGCAATACCCTGATTTATTTTACGGCTCCATTGCAGGAGAGAGTGCTTAGGCTGTTGGGATTCTCCCTGGTTTCGGGCGGACTGCTATTGCTGGGTAATTCCGAATCTATAAATAGTAAAACACCTGGTTTTGTTGTGGTCAATGGGGTGCAGAAAATTTACGCGCGCACTTCTGAGCCGCTGGTGCGGGGGCGCTTGCCGGTGAGAGCATCGCTGCTTCAGCATCCAATTGGAGCCAGTTCAGTTAGTCGGCAGATAAGGCAAACGAGAGAGGTGGTACCCGAGCAGCACCTGGCCATGCTCCAGAGCCTGGTTCAGACGATTTGCCCACCGTCGATGGTGCTAGATGAAGACCATGAATTGGTTGAGGTAATTGGTGATATCACGCCATTTTGTCGTATTCCCCAAGGCCGACTAACGGCGGTAGCCGCGTCTTTTTTGAAGGAGGAGTTACAGGTAGAAGCCCGCAGTTTGTTATTGATTAGCCGCAGTGATGGTAAAAAAGTGGTTAGCAAAGTAATTCACCTCGCCAATTCTGAGCGGATGATTCAGATGGAGGCTCGTCCCATGGTTGTCGGCGATCGATCGCTGCTGCTGCTTTCATTTATGCAAATATTGGATGGTGAACATTTAGTAGTTGAAACGGGGAGCGGTGAGCGAGATGTCGCCTTTGGTAAGGAGATTGAACGACTGGAGCGGGAGCTGCTTCGCAGTCAGGATTCACTGCGCCGCTCCTTAGCGGACCTGGAACAAGCCAATGAAGAACTGGAAGCTTCATCAGAAGAATTGCAGGCATCATCAGAGGAATTGCAATCTTCCAATGAAGAGTTGGAGGCTTCCAATGAGGAGCTGCAGGCAACCAATGAGGAGCTTGGCACCTTAAATCAACAGCTTCGTGCGCGTAGCGATCAGCTTGAGCAGCTAAATATCGAATTAGAAAATATTCAATCATCCCTCAGTCAGGGAATGGTTATCGTAGATCGTAGTCTCTGTGTAACCAGATATTCACCCCTTGCTGTTCGCGTATTTGGTATCGTTGATTCTGATATTGGCCAGTCTCTGATGGGCGTACCCACTACTGTGCCACTACCTGGCTTGCGATCTGCTCTGCTGGCGGTGATAGAAGGAGAATCGCGATGCATAATCGAAGCATCTAGCGAGGATGTTTCCTATCTTGTCCAGGTGTTGCCCTACCAGGAAAGAGATGGCCGGCGGCTGGGGGCCATCATTACACTTACCGACGTCTCGGAAATGATGGCCCTACGGCGTGTCTCGGAAAACTCCCTTGAAGCATTTACGCAACTCACTGATTCTCTAGAGGAGGTTGTCTGGAAGCGCGATTATCAAATGGAGCAGATTCTCTACATCAGTAGCCGCATCGAGGCGCTTACTGGCTGGAGTGCTGTAGAAATATGCCAGCAGCCCGAGTTACTAGATCAGCGAATTGACCCAGAAGATCAGTTGCTGGTTAAGACTGCCCGCGACTTATCCCAAGGTGGCTGGTCTATAGATTATAGGTTTAGAGTGAAGGATGGTCGCCTGTGTTGGTTGCACGAATCGGCGAAAATAGTAAATGAAGCTAGTGACCATTACGTGGTGGGCACGCTGCGAGAGCGGGATCCACTTTTGCCTGCTCATAGTGGATAGCGCAGAGACGCCTGCTGTTTGCATGTGGCTTTGGCCCTGTCGATAGTGCTGCCACTGGTGATTTGCTCGGTGACGCAGTCACAGGTGTAATTGGCCATACCGGCAGGGGCAGTCTTGCCGGCATCCTGCATCTCAGCTTTGAACACTCTCATGCAGATAGAGCGCACTACCTCACCCATGCCATTGGCCTGCGCCGGCACTGGGGCTAGGGAGCCCCAGATGGCGAGGCTCAAGCTGGCCAGTAAAACTGGTGAAAGCCGGCGACCAAGCCAGGCGCTGCTATGGGTGAGGCGGCAATGGGAGAGGCTGCTATGGGTGAAGCTGCTATGGCAGTGGCCAAAAATGGTTTGACGGGGAGCCATGGCGGCGAATCGGGCTAGGGAGAGTCTAGGAACGGACATGTTCGGTTAACCAGGGGAGTTTCAGGCAGGGGCGTTTCAGGCTCCAGCGGCAAATCGAGGCTCTCCTTTATGTTACAGCGGAAAACCAAACTGGACAAAAATTTTAGAAATCAGCCTCAATGAAGCCCGTATTGCCATCGGATACCGGAGTAGATGGGATTTCATGTAAATACTTTTAGGGGTATACCGAAAATGCATGCTAATGACTTGTGTTTGCTGGCGGGGATAGGCGAGCTAGTGCTTTACGCGATTAAATGTTATCGCTTTGTTGGTTGTTTTGGGTTTGTCAAGTGTGGTGATTGAGCGGCGAATAGTGTTGGCAACTCATTATGGTTTCCAAAAACATTGCTCACCTTGTTCTGGCCAATGAGTGAAGCTGGGGATAATCCAAGCCATGATCGATGAAGGACTGGTGCCGCAGGGCTATCGGCTGGCTTGGCGGCCGAAATGGTGGATTTGAGGTGGTAAATTGCTAAAGCATACCGAGACTATAGCCCATGGACAAGCTATAGCCTATAAACAAGCTATAGCCTATAAACAAGCTATGGTCTATGACCAGGCTACAGCCAATGCCTAAGCTGCAGCCTATGTCATTGCCATAGCAATTGCCATGGCATTTGTTATTGCCACTGCCATTGCCACTTTTATTGCCGGGTTTAGTATTGCAATGGCAATGGCAATGGCAATTGCCGCTTGTATGGCCATGCTCGGTTCCGCCATCATCTATGCCATTGCTAGACCTGGCGGTATTAACGTTGGCTTGGTGGGGCGATTTGCATCTCGAGCGGAGCTGAACAAATATTAATTAGTCATTGATCCTGGAAATTTGGAGTGGTTTGTTCATGATGCGCAGTTGACGCAGGCCTTGAAATACGTCTTCAGGCATGCCCTTGGGGAGGTCAACCGTGCTGTGGGTATCGAAGATTTGGATGCGGCCAATGGCTTTGCCATTCAGGCCTGCTTCGTTGGCAATCGCTCCGACAATATTGCCGGGCTTAATGCGATCCCGCCAGCCCACTTCCACGCGGAAGCGCTCCATGTGGCTCTCGGGAGGGCCGGAGGGCCGTTCGCCCCTGGGACCCCTGCCCTCGCCGCCCCTGCCCAGCTCGCGACCGGCCTCCCTTGGGCGGCGTCCATCGCCGCGATCGGCATCGCGGCCCAAGGCCGCCTGGCGGCCTTGGTTCCAGGACTCCTCGCCCTGCAGGAGTAGGGGTTTGCCAACCAGGGTGAGTTCTAGGGCCGCCAGGGCCAGCTGCTCGGCGGTGCAGTTCTGCTCGCTGGCAACCCGTTGCAGGATTTCTGCCAGTAGCACTCGCTCTTCGCTGGGCGCGGAGGAAAGGGGTGGTACAAAATTCGAATCTTTTGAGCCTGAATCTTTCGCCGAATCTTTGTTGGATTCAGTTGTGGATTGGCTGGGGGAGTCGGGGGTTTGAGACTGAAGTTGTGTTGTGAGCTTTAGGCGCAGTTGATCTAGCCGATGTTGATTGATTGTGGCATTGCTGGGCACATCCATTGGCTCAATCGGCCGTGCCACCGCCCGCTCCAATCCGCTTAAAAAGCGTCTTTCCCGCGGTGTGAGGAACAGGATTGCATCGCCAGTGCGACCCGCCCGGCCAGTGCGACCGATGCGATGCACATAAGCTTCGGCATCAAAGGGAATGTCGTAGTTGATTACCAGGCCAATGCGCTCCACATCCAGACCCCGTGCCGCCACATCGGTGGCCACCAGCACATTCACCTTGCCGCTGCGCAACCGTTCAATCGTGCGTTCCCTTTGGGCCTGGGGCACGTCGCCGTTGAGTACGGCCACGTCATAGCCGTGGGCCTCCAGGGATTCAGCCACGGTGAGGGTGATTGCCTTGGTGCGGGCAAAGATGATCACGCCTTCACTGCCCTCCGCCTCCAACACCCTTTCCAAAGCCGCCAATTTCTGGGGACCATGAACGGTGAGGTAGCGCTGGCGGATGCGGCTGGAATCGTCGCCTTTTTGGCGGATCGTTACCTCCGCTGGAGAAGTGAGATATTTCTGACTGATTCGCCTAATCTCATTTGGCATGGTGGCTGAGAACAGCACTACCTGCCTTTGCTCCGGCAGCTGGTTCAGCACCCATTCCACGTCATCGATAAAGCCCATCCGCAACATTTCGTCGGCTTCATCCAGCACAAGCGTGCGCAGATTGGATAAATCCAAGGTGCCCTGGCGCATGTGGTCCATCACCCGACCCGGGGTGCCCACCACAATCTGCACGCCGCGGCGCAGGTGGTGGATTTGATCGCGGAAATCGGCGCCGCCGTAGATCGCCAATACCCTTACCCGGGGCATATTGGCGGCGTAGCTATTGAAGGCTTCGGCCACCTGCATGGCCAGTTCCCTGGTGGGGGCTAATACCAAAACCTGGGGATGACGCAGCTCTGGATCGATCGCCGCTAGGAGGGGCAGGCCAAAAGCTGCCGTTTTGCCGGTGCCGGTTTGGGCTTGGCCCAACACGTCTCGGCCCAGCATCAGTTCAGGGATGGCGGCCTTTTGAATTGGGGATGGCTCGCGATAGCCCATCGCCCCAATGGCGGTGAGAATCTCTGGGCAAAAGCCAAAGTTGCTAAAGCCATTGGTCTCGGGATCAGCTGCCAGCGATTTTTGCTGCTCAGCTAAGACATCGAGCTCATTGTCAACGGAATCATCCGTGGCGCTATCGTCTTCGTCAGACGAGGTAAATGTTGGCGATGAGCTGGAATCTAAGGCCATCGAACTAGCTTCAATCAGCTCGGCAGAATTGGTTTTGCCTGGGTTTGCTTCGGTATCTACCGACGAATTTGCAACCTCGAGGCTTGAGGTGTCTACGCGAACTGCTTGCTCAATATTTGGTTGATTTCTGTTAAGCTCATTTTCAGGGCTGTTACTGGTATCCCCTGCTTCGCTTTGGTCCAGGTGATCCTGGATCGTTGCCTGCACTTCTGATAATTCCTGTGAATCCAGGTCGATAGGTTCCTGGTGATTCTGGAGTAGATTCGTAGGTATGGGATTTGTGGGTATACGATTTGTGGATATGCAATCTGTGGAAATACGATGCGTTTGAACGCTATCGGATTGATTTGGGGAATCTACCGGCGCAATGAGATCCAGCGAGCAGCTGATGCTCTCCTGTGTTGATGTCATTTGTTTTTTGGCCTGGGCCTGGTGTGATCCTTCGTCGACAGGCCGGCAGACACCCGTGAATAACTGCCTTGACCTTCACAAAGGTTGAATTTTGATTGTACCACTTGGCAGCCAGCCGCTCGATGCCTCGTTTTTGGCTAGGGGGTGCTGCGCCCGTAGTCGTCGGCAAGTCGCTCAATGTCAGCTTCGCTGAGCGGGGCGCCAAGCTGAACTTCAACGAGAATCAAATCACTGGCATCGGCACTGATGCGATGCACGGCCCTGCGGGGCACCTCCAGGCTGGTGCCAGGGCCCGCCGCTATCACTTGGCCGTCGCATTCGAGCTCCCCCTGGCCAGCTACCACCAGCCAGTGCTCGTCGCGGTGATTGTGGCGCTGCAGGCTGATGCGTTGGCCGGCGTGGATGCATAGCCTTTTCACCAGGTAGCCATCAGCTGCGCCCAATACTTCAAACCAGCCCCAGGGACGGTTTTGACGGGTTTCTGGTGCCATGGGGCGTGATCAACCAAGCCTGATGTTGGGCCCGGGTGAGGCCTGTGTATAGCAGTCGCACATCCCAGCTGCGCCCCGGGGGCAGCAGCAGCCACACCTCGCCGTACTGGCTGCCCTGGGCCTTGTGAACCGTGAGCGCCAGGGCCGGTTCGGCAGCCCCGATTCGGGCCGGGTGCAGCAGCCTTGGCCCTGGAAACAGAAAGCGCCGCTCTCCCGCCTGGGCCACCACCACGCCGATATCGCCGTTGGCCAGGCCCTGTTCAGGCAGATTGCGCCGATTGAGCACCGGCGTGCCCAAAGGCCAATCGGCCGGTGCCCTTTCCAGCTGCTCGCCCAACAGCTGGCGATGGATCGCCGCCACCCCCCAACTGCCCAGCCGCAACGGCGTCAGCAGGATGCAGCGCTCCAGCTCCGCCAACAGGGCTGTGGCGGCAGCCATTGCGCCAGCTGTCGTTTGGCCCTGCGCCAGCGGCGAGGGCCCAGCGGTGATCCCCCGTTCGCTAGCGGCGATCCATTCCTCGCTAAAGGCGATCCATTCCTCGCTAAAGGCGGTGGCCAGTGCGGCCAGGCGCTCCTGGTGCTGGCGGAGGCGCTGGATGGCGGCGGGCGGCGGGGCATTGGCGGCGGCCTGCGACCACTGCAGGTTGTCCCCAGGGCGCAGCTGGGCCAACCGCTGTCGCAGTTCCTCTAGGCCAGGCTTATCCCAGTAGGCGTCTGCTGTACCGGGCAGCTCAAGCTCTGGCTCTGGATCGCCAGCAGCGGATTCGGCTGGCTGGGATTTGGTTGTATGGAACACATCTAGTTGGAATACATCTAGCTGGAATACATCTGGTTGGAATATATTTAGCCGGAATGCATCTGGTTGGAGTGGTTCTGTCTGAGATTCGGCTAGCTGGGATGTGGTGAATTGGGATTCAGCTGGCTGGGATTCGGCTAGCTGGGATGCATTCAATTGGTATTTTGCTGGCTGGGTTTGGCTTGCCTGGGTTGGCCTGCTCTCTGGGCCGAGGCTCTCTTGTTCCCCTGGACCGTTGCCAGGCCGCAGTGCCGCTGCCACCGAGGCGATGGCGCCACTGTTGCGATAGCTGGTGACCAGCTCCACGGCCGCGGCACCCAGGGCCGAGCGGCGCTCGGGCTCCATCAGTTCCAATAACACCGCCCCCGGTCCCACCGGCGGCAGCTGGGCTGGATCCCCCACCAGCACCAGGCGACAACTGGCAGGCAGCGCATCCAGCAGGGCCGCCATCAGGGGCAGATCCACCATCGACAGCTCATCAACCACCAATAAATCCAGCTCCAGGGGCTGGCGGTGATTGCGCCCGTAGCGCTGGCCATTGCTCTCCAGCAGCCTGTGCAGGGTGGAACAGGGCGCCGCCAGCAGCACTTCAGTGGCGGCAGCGCTGGCCAGCCGCTCGCAGCCGCTTTCGATCGCGAAACGCAGCCGGGTGGCCGCCTTGCCGGTGGGGGCCGCCAGGTGCAGCTTGGCTGCGGGCTGCAGGGCCAGCTGGGCCGCCAGCATCGCCACCACTGTGCTGGTTTTGCCGGTGCCGGGTCCGCCGCAAACCAGCACCAGCCGCTGGGTCAACAGAGTGGCAACGGCCCGCTGTTGGGCGGTATCGAGACCCGCCTCCGCCGCCCGGCGACGGGCAGCCTCCACTTGGGTGGCTGAGGCCAATGGGGCCAGGGGCTCTTGGGCCCGTTCGATCAGGGCAGCGATCACCTGATCGAGCTGCAGATGCCAGCGCCGCCAGCGCAGCCGCTGGCCAGCCAGTACCAGGGGGGCCTCCGGTCGCTCGGCCAATTGGCTGGCCCGCACCACCAGGGACGAGCCCTCCAGGGCGGCCCGATAGGCCCCTGGCCAGAACCGCGGCTGCAGCTCTGGCGGCGCTGGACCCTGCAGCGGCAGTTCCAGTTGCCCCCGCTCCAGGGCGGCGCAGAGGGCGGCAATCAAGTCCAGCAGCAACGGATCGGTGGCTGCGCTATCGCCACATAGCCGCGGCAGGGCTTCGGCCAGGGCGGCCCCCAGGAAGCTGAATTCGGCAGCCTCGCTACCGATCTCGGCACTGGTGTTGGCACTGATGTTGGCACTGGTGTTGGCGCTCACGCCAGGCCCTCCCGCAATAGGGAATCCAACGCCAACAGGCGTGCCAGCGGTGGTTGCTCCACCAGCATTCCCGGTATGGCCTCTCCCCGCGCTGCCCAGCGCTGGATGGAGGGGCTGTCCCCCGGCACGCCGCGCAGAAACACATAGGCGTAGCCGCCCAGGTGCAGCTGGGGCCGATAGCCCGGCAGGCGCCAGCGCAGATAGCGATGCAGGGCCACCAGGTAGAGATGGGCCTGCAACGGGTAGTGGCAGGCGGCCATCAGCTGCGCCATCGCCGCCTGGCCGTAGTGGGCGGGTCCACAGGCCCGAGGGCCGCCGGCCGCATCCCTCTCCCCCAGCCAGTTGCTCTTCCAATCCAGCACCCACCAGCGCTCCCCCCGCCGGAACACCAGATCGATCGAGCCGGTGAGAAAGCCGCGACTGGCCAGTTCCAGTCGATCTAGATCGTCGGCATAGGCCTCGCCAAACAGACCCCCGGGATGGCGGCGAAAACAGTCCGCCAGGCCGCGGGCCCGCACCAGGGGCCAGCCAGCCCTGCCCGTGGAGTTGCCATCGCAGGTGGCAGGGGTGTTGGTAGCGGTCAAGCGGGGTTTGGGCACCGCCAGCGGCAGGTCGAAGTTCAGTTCGTTGAGCCGCTCCTCCCGGGCCAGCTCAGCCAGCCGAAATCCTCCCAGGCCCGCCCCCATGGGGGTGAGCCACAGTCGCGCCAAGCCCTCGCTGAGGGCCTCCGCCCAACCGACATCGATAGCGGCCCTCTCCAGCTCCTGCTCGATCACGGCGCGGGCCTGGGGCTCGTTGGGGCTCTGGCCGTAGTCGAGCCGCTCCAGGATCCGGTGCAGGGCTTCGCCGGGCCCACTGCCGCGGGGGAAGCTGGCCAGGGGGCCCAGCGGATCATCAAAGCCAGGCTCCCCATTGCTGGCTGATGCGCTGGCTGATTGGCTGGCTGAATTGCTGGCTGATTTGGTTTCCGCACTATCGCCAAGGGCCCCCGGCTGCTCTGGGGCAAGGGAGCTGGCAGCCGGTTCATCGCCTTGCCGGCCCTCCTCAACTGCGCCAGGCTGCAGCGGACCGGCATGGGTCCAGCTGGTGTAACTGCTGCGGCCCCAGCTGCTGTCCAGTCGCTGGCGGGGCAGCGGCCCGAGCCGCAATTCCCCCTCCCCCGCCGCTGGCTGCCAGCGGGCCGCGGCGGCGGGCAGTTCTTCCGGGTTGATCTCTGTGATCGGCAGCTCTTCTGGGCTGCGCCGCTCGCCATCAGATTGCAACAGCCAACTGGCCAGGGGGTTGTCCTGGTCAGCTGGATTCTTGCCAGCTCGAGCCTGACCAGCTTGATTCTGGTCAGAACGAGCCTGGCGAGCCTGGCCCTGGCGCCGCTGCTCCTGGCGCCAGCCCAGCACCAGCAGATGCTGGGCCCGGGTGGCGGCCACGTAGGCCAAGCGTTCAGCCTCCTGCCGCTGGGCGATCCAGTTTTCCTCGGCGGCGGCGCGGCCCCGACCCCAGTGGGGCGAGCGGTGCAGGTCGAGCAGCGGAGCATCGGCTGCCGGCGGCAGCCAGCGCCGGCCCAGTTCCCGGATGGCGGCGCTGGGCCGCTCGCTGGCCCGCCACAGGTAAGGGCAGATCACCACGGGATACTCCAGCCCCTTGCTGCGATGCACCGTCACCACGGCGATGGCGGCATCGGCGGCGGTGCTGTTGAGCTGGTGGGCTTCCGGCACCTCGGGATCGGCATCCAGCCGCCGGCGCCGCAGCCAGTCGGCAGCGGCGCCGGCCCCCTGGCCCAATTGATGCATCCGCTCCTGCACCAGCTCCGCCGCCTGCTGCAGGTCGGCCAGCAGGCGCCCCCCCAGGGACAGCCTTGCCAAGCCCTCGGTGCGCAACAACTGGCCCAGACAGGCCAACAGCCCATCGCGCGGCAGGCGGCTGGCCAGCCCCGCCAGTTGATCCCCCAACAGATCCCAGTGGTCGGGGCCCGCCGCCGCCAGGGTTGCGGCAGTCCAGCCGAGCAGGGGTGAAACGGCCAGCAGCCGCTGGCGACCAGGGTTGCCGGGATCGGCCAGCGCATCCAGCAGACGCTGCAGAGCAGCGGCGGCCTCGCTGGCAAACACATCGCCACGGCTCACCAGTCGGCTGGGCAACTGGCGCCGCTCCAGGGCGGTGCGCAGCTCTTCGGCCTGGCGGTGCTTGGCCACCAGCAGACAGATATCGGCCGGCGTCAACGGCCGCTCCCGCCAGCCATCAAGGTCATTGCCCTTGCGGATCCGCAGCGGCCGCTGCAGCAACCGCAGGCAGAGACCAGCCACTTGATCCGGCAACTGCTCGTCGGATTCCAGGGGCAGCAGCTGCAGGGGCGATTCGCCTGGATCGAGCAGCAGCTGCCCATGGTCGGCGCGGGCCAGCACCTCGGGCACCGCCAGCCTGGAGCCCACCAGACCCGGCGCCATCAGGGCATTGAGCGCCGCCACCAGGCCGGGGCTGGCGCGGCGATTTTCGCGCAGGCTGTAGATGGCATCGGCCCGCTGGCTGGCGCGCCGATAGGTGGCCAGTTCGCCGCCACGAAATCTGTAAATGGCCTGCTTGGGATCGCCCACCATCACCAGCAGATGCTGGGGGCCTTCCGCCTTTGGCAGCGTGAAAGCGCGCTCCAGGATGCGCCACTGAATTGGATCGGTGTCCTGAAATTCATCCACCAGGGCCACCTGGTATCGGGCGCTAACGGCCGCGATCAGATCGCCCTGGCCGCTGGTTTTCGCACGGCCGCTGTTTTTCGCCTGGCTGCTGTCTTCTTCATGGCCGCTGCCTTGCTGATGGCCGCTGCTTTGCTGATGGCCGCCGCCTTCCGCATGGTCTCTGCCTTTGGGCCCTGGATCCAGGCAGGCCAGTAGATCGCCAAAGCTGAGTTTGCCGCTGGAGCTACGGCGCCGCTGCAGTTCCTCACGGCTCCAGTGCAAGCCATGGGCGAGCAACAATTCCACCGGCCCGTCCACGATCGCCGCGATCGATTCCTGCAGGGCTCGCTGGGGCAGCGAATAACTTCTCGCCGACTTGGTTGAATCTGGCGGCGCTTGACTTATGGGCCCATCAGTCAGGGGGCCTTCGGCCAGCTTGGTGAACACCGCCGGGTGGAAATAGCTCTGCAGCAGCGGTTGCCCCAGCACCAGGTCATAACTGGCGGGGGCATCCCCCAGGCTGGCCCGCAGCTCCTCTAGCCAGGCGTTCAGCTGGGCAAAGCGATCGGTTTTCGGGGCGATGCTGTAGGGCTTGGTGTCCTTGACGCCCCAGGAGCGCAGCTCCGCCGCCAGGTCACGGCAGGCCTGCTCCAGGCCCGCGCCGCCGGCCTGCCATTGGGCAACAAAATCGTGCCAGCGGCGATGCCAGATCGCCTGCAACTGGGGGGCCAGGGGTTGATCGGCGAGCAGATCTGGCGGCAGGGGCTCCAGCTGCAGTGCCGGATCCGCATCCAGGCGGCGCAGCAGTCGCTGCAACAACTCTGGCGTGACGCCCTGCTGGCTCAGCCCCGCCAACATCGCTGGATCGAGGCTGAGCACCTGTCGCTGCCAGTAGTCGTGCACCACCTGGGCGGAGCGTTCACCGTCGTCGCTGTCCAGTTCCGGTGTCGGCCCCAGCCCAGCCTCCAGGGCATGGCGTTGCAGGGTGCGATGGCAGAAGCCGTGAATGGTGGTGATATCGGCGCGATCTAAACCTTCCAGGGCCAGCAACAGCCTTCCCTGTAAACGCAACCTTTGCTCTGGTTCCCCGGGCTGCAGCGCCAACCAGTCCGCCAGCACCTGGTCCGCTGGCGGGCCACTGCCCTCCACGGCGGCCAGGGCCTGCTGGAGGCGGCGGGCGATGCGATCTCGCAGTTCGGCCGCCGCCGCATCGGTGAAGGTAACCACCAGCAACCGCTCCAAATCGAGTGGATCCAGCTCGCGACTCACCAGCCGCAGCACCAGGTGGGCCAAGGCGAAGGTTTTACCGGTGCCAGCGCTGGCCTCCAGCAGCTGCACGCCGGGCTGCAAAGCCAGTGAGTTGGCGTCGAAGTCGAGAGCGGATGGGGCGGCTTTCACAGATGGGGCGGTTTTCATCGCCTGGTCTCCTTGCTGAGGCGAGCCAGCAGCGGCCCGAACAGGTTGCTGGCGTGCTGCTCAAACCGCTCAGCCACCAGCTCGCGGGCCGGCAAGGAGGGGCCAAAGCAAAGCGCCATCTCGGCGGCCTGGCGTTCGGCGATGGCGCCAAATCCCCCCTCCCAGGCCTGGCAGGCCGCCTGCAGGCCCCTGCCAGGCTGCTTGGCTTCGGCACAAGCCCAGGCCCAGCCGGTCTCCGGGGGCACTGGCCAACAGCGCTCTCGGTAGTGGTGGCGCCACCGTTGCAATTGATCCAGCAGGGGGGCCGCGGCGGAGGGCTCCAGGGCCTGCAGGCTCTCGAGAATGGCAAAACCCTGGTCTTGGCGGCCCACCAGCAGGGCTGAACGCGGCCGCTGGCCGGCGACGCAGGCCAGCAGCAGTTCCAGCCACAGCTGCAGGCGCTGGGGGGTGCGGGGTTTGGCGGCATGCACCAGCAGCAGGGCATCGCCGCGCCAGAGCAGCTCGGCCGCCAGTCCCTGCCCCTGGGCCAGCTGCCGCCGCTCCTCCCCCAGGCCGGCCAGCAGCTGGTCCAGGCTGCACCAGCGCTGGCTGAGCCGCTGGGCCTCCAAGACGCCCGCCGCTTTGGGCGGCAGCAGGCCGCGCCCCCGCAACTCCCGGGGCAGGTCGGGGCATTCACCGGCCTCCAGGGCGTTGCGCAGCAATTGGGCCCGCTGGCGCTCCTCCAGGCTGAACGGCTCCAGATCTTCGATCGGCTGGCTCGACTCCTGGGGGCGTAGACCCAGACCCGCCAACCAGCAGCGCTGGGGCGCCTGCAACCAGGCCAGCAGATCGGCGTAGGCAGAAGTAGTGGTGAGGGGCTGGAGCGGCGCCTCGGCTTCGATTGACTCTGCAGTTTCGATGGACTCCGCGTATGTGAGGGGCTCCGCCGGGTCTGCCGGATCCACCAGCGGCCTTGGCGCTGAGCTGCCCTGGTTTTCCAGCATCCGGCGGGCCTCCAACAGGCGTCGATCACTGCAGATCGGCGCCCGATGACCCTCGGGCAGGAAGTTGCGGCGCTCCAAGGGGTTGGCGGCCGGCTGGCGCAGCACCAGCTCCAGAGCGCCATCGCCCAGGTCTTGTTCCAGCAGGGCCAGCCACTGCCGCACCGGGGTGCAGGGCATCAACAGATCGCCACTGCGGGGATCGCGGCTGTTCCAGGTGATCAGCAGGTGCTGGCGGGCCGAGAGCAGGCCCTCTAAAAGCACGTAGCGGTCCTGGTCGGCGGGGTCGGGATCCCCCAGTTGCCGCTGGCGCTCCATCAGGTGGAAACCGGGCCGCTGCCGCTGGCGTGGAAACACCCCGGCATCTAATCCCATCAGCACGATCAACCGGTGGGGGATGGCGCGCATCGGCTCCAGGCCACTGATGGTGAGGGCGCCGCTGCGATGGCCGAAGCGACCGCTATCAACCGCCAACCGTTCCTGCAACACCGCCGCCACCACGGCAGCGGGCAGGCAGAGTTCATAATCGCCGGCCAATTCACCCCATTCGGCCAGGGCGGCATGGATTGAGCTCAGCTCCCAGGCCCAGGTGCCACCGTCGCCGAACAACTGCTCGATCAGCCCCCGCAGCAGCGGCAGCCAAGCCGCCGCCGGCCGGGGCCGCCGCAATTGAGCCAGGGCCCGCCGCAACCCCAGCAACAGCTGCAGCCAGCGGCCCTGCTGCTCCAGATTCCCCGCCATCGCCAGCGGCGCGGTGTCGGCTGGGGCCAGGCCCGGCTGCTCTGGCAGCACCAGCCCCAGCAGCAGCCGATCGATCGCCCAACTGAGGCTGTGGCAGGGATCGCCGTCGCGATCGCCGCCATCCAACCCCCAGCGAAAGCCGGCCCGCTGCAGCAGAGCCGTGATCGCGCCAGCTTCATCGGCTTCGATGCCATGGCGCGCCAGCAGCGGCGTGCAGGCCAGCAGGTTTTCCAGGCAGGAGGCGGACAGCCTTTCTCCCGCCAGTTCCAGCAGGGCCAGCAAGCCCTTGACGATGCCCGGCTCGCTCTGCTGGCTGCGGTCGGTGAGCCGCCAGGGCAGGTTTACGCCCGTGGCTTCGCTGTCGCCAAACACCGCCGCCACCAGGGGCGCGAACAGGTCTACTTCTGGCGTCATCACCAGCACATCTCGCGGGGCGAGGCTGGGGTCGGCGGCCAGCAGCTGCAGGATTTGATCCCTCACGATTTGCACCTGCCGCAGCCGACCGGGGCAGGCCAGGAACAGCAGTGATTGATCGCCTGGCTGGCAGCTCAGCTGCGGCCAGGATTCCGGTTCCACCAGCTGCTGTTGCAGCTGCTCCAACAGGCTGGCCGGCCGGCCGGCATGTTCGGCGGCGGTGGCTGAGCCGATGAATAGATCCCTCTCCTGCCAGGCCCCCAGCTGGGCGACGCCGGTGCCCTCCAGCAACTGCTGAAATTCAGCTCCCAGCCGGCCAAAACGGGCCTCCAGGCGGGGCACCTGCAGCAGCCAGTCCTCCCCCAGGGGGGTCTGGGCCGCCTCGGCCCGGCGGCGCCATAGTTCCCGGCAGGGGCTGAGCAGGTAGATCTCCACGTCGACCAGCCCCGACAGGGCCTGCAGCAGTTCCACCTGCAGCGGCGCCATGCTGCTCAGACCAAACAGCCTGATCGGGCCCTGCAGCGGCAGGGGCGCCAGATCCTCAGCCGCTGCTCCCCCTGGCGCCCCCGATAAGCCCGCTTCCAGCCGCTGCCTGAGCAGCTCGATGGCCCGCCGCACCCGCAGGGCGAAGGGGGGCTGGCTGAGGCGGGCGGCCAGCAGTTGATACAGCAGCGGCTGCCACCGCTGCAGGGGCCGCAGCGGTTTGCCGCTTCCGTCGACGAACTGACCAGCGCTCCAGGCGGCCAGCATTTCCGGTCGATAGAGGGCGTAATCGTCGAAGGCATCGGCAATGGCCCGGGCCAACTGCCAGAGGCTGAGATCGAGCTGAGCCAGCGAGCCGCCATGGCCCCGCCGCGCCAGCCAGCTGCGCAATAGTTGCGCTTCTGGAGCCTTGACCAGGGCGGGCAACAGTTCCAACAGGGGCCACACCAGGGCGGTGGCCCGCCAGGGATCGACGCCAGCGGCGGCAGGTTCGGCCTCGGCCAGCAGGGCATCCACCAACTCCCGCAGGTAGCTGCCGGGGAAGGGAAAGCGCAGGTTGGCCGCTACGCCACCGGCGAAGTCGCTGGCGGCATCGGGATCGTCAAGCCCCAAGGCCAGCTGCTCCCCCAACCAGCGGCTGGTGGGCCAGGTGTTGACCACCACTCGCACCTGCTCGAAGGGCCCCGGCGGATCCAGGCGCAGGGTGACGGCCAGCAACTCGGCCAGCAGCTCGGCTCGATTGCCCCGATAGAGGGTGAGCAAAGTGGGTTAAAAACGACAGCCCGCCAGCGCTGGCCCGCCCGGGATCCGCTGTTCAAGACCGAGGGCAGACCTGGACCGCAGACCTGGCACCTGGCGCAGCTCTCCGGTTTCCGGGCAGTAGGCGCTCAGCTTGCCGCCGTAGCAGGCACCGGTGTCCACGATCACAATTTCACCGAGGTGGCGCACCTCAGCGGCTGGGGTGTGGCCCACCACCACCTTGCCGTAACGGCCGTCGTAGTGCTGCCAGAACGGCAGGCGGATATCCAGCGAAGGGTTCCAGGTGAATGGATCAAAGCCAGCGTGGGTGGCGGCCCAGCCAGCGCCCCAATAGACCTCTGGCAGTTGCGCTAACCGTTGCCGCCAGAGGCGGCAATTGCCTGCCCCCAACTGGCGATAGGTGTCGTTGCCAGCCAGCAGGCGCTGGGCCGCTGGCTGGCTGGCGGCTGGCTGGGAGGCCGATTGACGGGAGGTGAATTGCTGGCAGGCGGATTGGCCCTGAACCCACCGCTCCTGCCGCTGCAGGGCGGACAGTAGATCCGCTTCATGGTTGCCCTTGAGCCACACGGCCCGGCCGGCGGTTACGAGCTGCCAAACCAATTCCAGCGTCTCGGCGATGCGCGGCCCACGGTTGATCACGTCGCCGCAGAACACCAACCGATCGGTTTCTGGCAAGAGGTTCAGCAGGGCCGCCAAGGAGGCGGCACATCCATGTACATCCCCGATGACCCAATGGCGCAAAGGTTGAACTGGGGACGACATCGATTGGTTGCGTCCTTGCCAGTCTGGACTGTCGACGGCAGGGTTGGCGAATACCTGCCCCTGGACAGGGGCCAGGGCTCAGCGGGTTTGGCCAGTACCCAGAACACCGCCTGAAGGTGTCCAACCGACTTTGCTCCAGCTGTCCGGCTAGTTCGATAAGCAGCGATGGCAACGGTTTGCTCGCGGTACGGTCAGGCCGTTCGCAGTTAGCCGATCGCCGATGGATCCCAAAACTCTCTCGGTGAGCCAAAGGGTGGCGCTGCTGGTGAAGGCCCTCAACGGCGCCAAGCGCACCAACGAGGCCCTGGCCCAGTGCGTCGATGGCGAGGCGATGCTTGATGTGCTGTTAGACGCCTCTGCCAAGCTGGGCTTGGGCTTGAGCCGTGAACAGTTGGCCAACACTCCGCCGATCAGGGACTGGGTGTGGTGGAAGAACAAGGAAGCCCTGCTCACCATCGGCGACAACAAGCCCCGCTATCAGCAGGATGGCGGTCAGGGTCGCCAGCGGGGGCCCAAGCCCGACGGGCCAGCTGCGGCCTCGGATCAGGGGCCTGGTTCAGGGGGTTCCGAGCCGCCCCGCCGCAAGTTTCTAGGCCTGTTCTGATCTCGGCGCCAGGCTCTGCAAGCGATCAGCCCCCGCTGGGGCCCTCAGGCGGCGGCCAGGGGTTCGGGGATTGAAGGCGAAGGGGCTTCAAAGCTGCCCTTGGCCACAAACTCCAGCCTCAGCTTCAAAAAGGTGATGAACTTTTCGTCGCTGGAGATCACCGCGGCGGCGGGTCGCGGCACCGAGCTGGCCAGGGCGGCTAGTTCGGGCGCATCCAGGAAGGCCGGAGCGCGCACCAACCAGAAATCAATCTGCTTGCCCTGCTCGCCGTAGTGGCGTTGCCGCTCCCGCAGCACCTCCTCCAGCGGCTCCTGCTCGGTGAGGAAGGCCTCGCTGGCGGCAACGAAGTGGTACTGAGTCATGGCTGGCGTTGACCGAACAGGGGATCGAGGCGCGGATTCTGAATCAAAGCCTTCATCTGGCGCACGGCCTCCTCCAGACCCACCGCCAGGGCTCGGGCCACGATCGTGTGGCCGATATTCAGTTCCTCCATCCCCTCGATGGCGGCCACCGGCTCCACATTTTGATAGGTGAGGCCGTGGCCGGCGTTCACCCGCAGGCCGAGGCTGCGGGCGATGAAACTGGCCTCGGTGAGCCGGGCCAACTCCTGGGGCTGGCTATCCCAATCGGCCTCCGCATAGCTGCCGGTGTGCAACTCCACCCAGCGGGCACCGCTGGCGGCACTGGCCTCCAGCTGGGGCCCATCCGCATCCACGAACAGGCTGACGCCGATGCCGGCCGACTGCAGCCGAGTGACCCTCGCCCGCAGCTCGGCCAGCTGGCTGATCACATCAAGACCGCCCTCGGTGGTCACCTCCTGGCGGTGTTCGGGCACGAGGGTGACCATGTCCGGCTTGATACGCAGGGCGATCGCCTCCATCTCGGCGCTGGCGGCCATCTCCAAATTCAGCCGACTGCGCACCAATTGGCGCAGCAACTCCACATCTCGATCCTGGATGTGACGGCGATCTTCCCTTAGGTGCACGGTGATGCCATCGGCACCGCCCAACTCAGCCAGCAGGGCATAGCTGACCGGATCGGGTTCTACTGTGCGGCGCGCCTGGCGCACATTGGCTATGTGGTCGATGTTGACCCCGAGGCTGGCCATGGCGGTTGCTGATTAGCTTCAATATTTTTGCTGTTGGCGCCTGCGCCAATAATTCCATCCGGTGACACTTCAACCAGTGCCGCCGGCACAACTGCACGCCAGCGCGGACGGTCACCGGATCTGGCTTCTAGGTTCTGGTTTCCCCTAGGCGATGTATCGGTGGAGCTGCAGACGATTGGGTTGGCTCCCCCGCAGTCTTCTCTGCGGCCAGGGGCTCCTCGCGGCTGCCAAGCGGTGCAAAGCTCCCCGCAGATGGGTGAGCCCCCGCAGATGAAGGGGGCCCAGCTGCGGCTCCGGGACCGGGAGCGGCGGCTCTGCAACGGCATCAGTCCCTGGCTCTCACCAATGGCCATGGTGCTCACCCAGGACCTGGCCCTGCGGCGCTGGTTTCGCCATTTAGCTGTGATCGGGCGCGCCAATCTGCCCTTGGCGGGGCCGCTGTTGTTGGCACCCACCCACAGGGCGCGCTGGGATGCGCTGATGTTGCCCCATGCCGCCGGTCGCCGGATCAGCGGCCGCGATTGTCGTTTTATGGTCACCGTTGACGAGATGAAGGGTCTGCAGGGCTGGTTCCTGCACCGGCTGGGCTGCTTCGCGGTGAATCAGAGCCGGCCCTCCATGGCCAGCCTTCGCTATGCGGTGGACCTGCTGGCCAGTGGCGAGCAGCTGGTGCTGTTCCCGGAAGGGCGCATCCACCGAGAAGGCGATGGCATTCGCCTGCATCAAGGCCTGGCCCGGCTGGCTCTGCTGGCCGCCAGCCAGGGGGTGGAGGTGCCGGTGCTGCCGGTGGGGATCGCCTACAGCCATGCCTTTCCTCGCATCGGCGACAGTGCAGCGCTCTGCTTTGGAGAGCCCCTGGCAATTGAGGGCCAGGGGCGCCAGGTTGCTGGCCGGTTCAGCCAGCGCCTGGGGGAGGCGATGCAAGCGGCCGAAAGCCGCGCCCAGGCTGCCCTGGGAAGTGACGGCGAGCCCGCCTAGAGTTCACTAGCGAGTCGAATTCGAGTTTGTGCGCAGCACCAATGGCCTCCGGCACAGCGTCTCCCGCGCCTTGGTGCAGCTGGGATCTACGGCTATTGCCGGCCTGGCCCTGATCAGCGGGCCGGTGGCGCTGGCCCAGACCAGCGCCCCTCAACTTTTGCTGGCCCAGGCCAGCGTGGCGCCGAACTCCGCCTTCAATCTCGCCGCTGTCAATGCCCTGGTCGCCAAGGGCGATGCCGCCGCCGCCGCCGGCAATCTCAATGAAGCCCGCAAGTATTACGACCAGGCCAGGGACCTCAACCGCGGTCTGCTCGGCTGGTACCGCGATCTGAGTGGATCCTTCCGCGGTCTCGATGCCCGAATCCCCAGGGAGATGGACCAAAAAGGCCGTGAAAGCCTGGAGACCCTGGCCCAGATCAATCTGCGTTTGGCGGCTGTATTCCGCCGTCAGAATCAACCAGAAGTGGCCGTGCCCCTGTTGGTGGAGGTGGTCAAGGTGATGTCTCCCGCCAGCGACCTAGGTCGCAAGGCCTATCAGACCCTGGTCGAAATCGGCTTTGCCGCCACCCCCTATGCCGCCGGCCAGGTCAGTCCCGCAGCGGGCAGCTGATCGGCAAGCCAGCTTGCTCCAGTGAGCTTCTAGATTTATTAGCAGCTTGCCAAGCGCTCAATGGTGAAACTAGACCAGATTAAAGCGGCGATCAGCGGTGCCATTCCCGATGCAGCCGTTGAAATAGAGGATCTCACCGGTGGTGGTGATCATCTGCAGGTGAATGTGGTGTCGCCTGCCTTTAATGGCCTTTCTCGCATTCAGCAACATCAGCTGGTCTATGGAGCGCTGAAGCAGGAATTGGCCAGTGAGGCGATTCACGCTCTGGCCCTGCAAACCTCCAGCCCTGTTTGAATTGGTCCCGGGCCCCCTACCATCTCAAACCATCCAACCCACACGAACTTTTAAAATCATGGCGTCTAATGCAGATCAGCGCATCAAAGATCTGATCGGCTCTAGCCGGATCTTTGTATTCATGAAGGGCAATAAGTTGATGCCCCAATGTGGTTTTTCTAACAACGTTGTCCAGATCCTCAACTCCCTCGGCGTACCGTTCGAAACCTTTGACGTGCTTTCCGACATGGAAATTCGCCAGGGTATCAAGGATTATTCGAATTGGCCAACTATTCCCCAGGTCTATCTGGATGGGGAGTTTATCGGTGGCTCAGACATTTTGATTGAAATGTATAACTCTGGTGAACTGCGCGAAAAGCTAAACGTGGTACTGGCTAGCTAGTAAGTCGATTGGGGGGCGGCAGGTTTTCCAGCGGGTCCACCTGGTTCCCCTGCCGCTCAAGGGCACCTCGAACAATCTGCCATTACGCTCGCAAGTGCGAGGGGCAAGCTAGTTGCAGCAACGCTTTTCGCGACACGGCATCGATAGACTTTCGTATTTTTCGAGGTGCCATCAAAAAGCTCTGGTAAACCGTAGCCGCCGGCTCGTGATATTGCGCCGCAAATAATAGTAATTTGCTTAGCCTCCTTGGGTTGGGTCAAGGTTTTTCTGGCTTCCCCTGGTTCCTGGTGGTCACGGGCTGGTTTTTTGAAGGCTGCCGCTAGTTGCGTCCCATCTCGTAGCCGCTCTGCTGGTAGCCGCTCTCATAAAGGCTGCGTGGGTCGCCGTCGGCGCCAATGAAACTGGATGGATCGAGAATCCAGCGTTCCACCACCTCCTCCAGCCGCCGCTGGGCCAGGGGATCCAGAATCGAACTGCGCCTCAGGGCGTGCAGATATCCGTCTGCATAAAGACGCAGGTCTGAGGGGCCGTGATGTTGCATGGCCAGTGCCTGGCAGGCATCGCAGAGCGACTGGAAATGGCGGATGGACTCTGGGTTTTGGAGGGCGGTCATAGGGGGTGGGTCCCTGGTGAGAGCACCGCGATGGCCTCACCAGTGGAGGTGGGTGCCAGATCGAAAGGCATCGCCTGATACCGGTTCGGTGATGTATACACCGGTAGCGTAGGGAAATCGAGGGTCGCCAGGCCATGGCCTCAGTGCCACACCAACAACCAGCGGCACCTGCCACGGCCAGCGGCCAGTCCACCACTGGTCAGCCAAAACGAGTGCTGGTGGTCGATCCCCACGCCACACTGCGCACGGTGCTGGCCCAGCGGCTGCGCCAGGACGGTCATCTGACGGCGGCGGTGGGCTCTGCCCGCGAAGCGCTTGACGTCTGTCAAGACCAGTCCCCAGACCTGCTGATCAGCGCCGAGTTGCTGGAGGAAAGCACCGCCTTGAGGCTGGCGGCCCATTTGAGCTGCCCGGTGATGGTGCTTACCGCCCGCTCTGGTTCTGAACCGATGGTCACGCTGCTCGATGCCGGGGCCGACGACGTGTTGCGCAAGCCTTTTGGCTTGGAGGAGATGGCGGCTAGGGCCCGTACCCTGCTGCGCCGCAGCGGCAGCGGCCTGCAGGAGCGAGTTTGCGTCGGTCCCCTGGAGGTGCATCTGCTGCTGCGCCAGGTAACCATGCACGACCAGCCCGTGGAGCTCAGCCCCAGGGAGTTTGCCCTGCTTTGCGCCCTGTTGATGCCGCCTGGCATGGTGCGCTCCCGCCAGGAGCTGTTGCGGATGGCCTGGCCGCCTTTCAGCGGCGGCCCCAGGTCGGTGGATACCCAGGTTCTCACCCTGCGCCGCAAGCTCGAGCAGGCTGGCCTGGGCGAAGGTGGTGGCATCGAGACGATGCGCCAACAGGGCTACCGCTTCAGCTTGGAGACCCTGCCTGAGCGGGAATTGACAGACCCTCAACTCACTGGGGTGAGAAGCCAAAATCCGCCGCCCACCAGCTCAGCCAGCAGCATTAGCGCCGTTAGCAACGCCAGCAGCCTGTAGGTCCAGGGGGGGCTAATACGGCCCACATGGCCGGTTTCTAGCCCCGTTGCAGCGGTGAAACGGCAGAGAAAGTCTGGAAATCGCTCCAGCCGCTGGGGCAAGAGGTATGCATGGGTTTGGCCCTGGCGATCGCTGGGCGCCTGGTTGGTGGTCACGTAGTACACCCGCCCTCCCTGGCTGGTGGCCACAGGCACCAGGGCTCGCACCGAGGCCCAGTCGAGCTGCCAGCCGCGCCTCAGCCACCAGGCACACCAAGCCGGGTGGCCCACGCGGATCCCGCTGGCATCGATTTCCACCTGTTCGCTGGTGGCAGCCACCAGCAGGGCCAGCCCCAGGGCCAAGGCCAAGCTCAAAGCCAGCCGCAGCTCTGGGGGCGCCATGAACGGCAATGGGCCCACCAGAGCCAGATACAGCCCCCACAGGGTGTTGCGGAACAGGGGCGCCATCGAATATCGGTGGCGCGGCTCAGGGGCTGCTGGCTTGATCTCGGGTGCGGGCATGGGAGGCATCAAGGGAAGGCTCTTAGCGGTCTTGGGGGGAACCGGGCAGCGGTTCCAGGCTGGTGGCTGGCTGATAGCGACCACTGAACACCTCCGCTTCGCGTCCTCGCCAGAATTCCCCCAGGCGCATCAGATCGGCATGGGCCTCCTGCACCTGGGCCAGAAATTCTTCGGGGGCCATGGTGTGCTTCGACTCCTTGAGCTTGGTGAGCCGCAGCAGGTGCAGCATCCAGGGCTTTGACAACTCGCCCCGCTGCTCCAGGTAGCGAGCCAGCGATTCGTAACTGGGACTCGGCGATCCGGAACTGGGACTACTGGTCATGACGATTTGATTCAGATGCCACGAGCCTAGGAAAGCCAAACCGCAGCCTGGGAATGCGGTTGATCTGGGCTCAATCTGCAGCATTAGTAGCCAAATACCCGGCGGGATCGATTTTTATCGGCATCAGTGCCAGGCCACCATGCAAGAACGCCAGTCTCAAAACCGCAGCGTCGACCAGGCCTGCCGCAGCCGTCGCAGAGCAGCGAGTCTGACTACTGGCTTGCGGAAGGCTGGCTTGCGGAAGGCTGGCTTGCTAGAACGTGTCTAAACAAAATTGATGACGCTTGCACAGCTGGCGTCAACGGGCGATTCAAAATAATTAACAAGATCAATCAATCGCCAGGCCCTTCGGGACATAACTGGCAGGCAAATCGCCAAGCCAGCAGCTGCTAGGCAAAAAAAGCTCGAAAACCCTGCCATCAAAGTGGCTGGGCTTCAGCCATCGGCTCAAAGTAGATTTGCGAGGCCCGGACGCATGCCAGCAAGCCAGTCATGTAACCTTGCCATACTAGCGTTGCCTAATCTAAAATTTGCAAACCCATAGCTTACCCCCCTCCACACACGCACATACGCCAATGGCGGCCAGGGTTTTGACTGCCCGGACAAGAACCCCAAGGTTGGCGACTGCAGCAGGGCACCTGCAGTCCCCTGGCTAAAGGCTGTCGCCCTAACTCACCCCAGGGGCTCTGCCCGCAACAAGCAACCAAATTTATTTTATCAGATCAAACAATGTCTTCCTACCTTCCGATCAGCAAACTGCCAGGCATGCCAGGGCTGGCTCTTGGTGTTGCAAAACCAGTTGCCCCACCTCAGCCTGGTGATTTAGTGGATATGGCTAGGCAAATACTGGATGATGAACTCCGGGCCTGGCAGTCTCGCACCGGTTCCACTCGCACCGGTCGCAGCCAGAGATTTTGATGGCCACATTTAATGCCTGTCAAAGCTGTGGATTCGACGTTGCTGTTGGATTTCGATTTTGTGGCAACTGTGGCAAACCAGTAAAGAATTCTGCGGGTATATCTGGGCTTGAGATCACAGCTGAGCGGCGAAATTTGATATTAATGTTTTGCGATCTAGTGGGATCCTCTGCGCTGGCGGAGAGGTTAGATCCAGAAGACATGCTCCAGGTGGTTAATAACTATCAGACGGTGTGCGCAGATATTGTGGGCAACTATGGCGGCCATGTCGCCCAGTATCTCGGCGATGGTATTCTAATTTACTTTGGGTATCCTCGTGCCCAGGATAATGATGCGGAAAGGGCTGTGCTCTGTGCTCTCGATATTCAAAAGGCGATAGCTGATAGTGGCAGGATTGGCGGGACCGCCGTTCGGGCTCGCATTGCTCTGCATAACGGCCAGGTGGTGGTGGGCCCCTTGGCTGGACAGGCCAATGGCCGAGCATTGGCCATTGGCGAAGCCCCCAATTTGGCGGCCCGCCTGCAAAAACTGGCAGCGCCTGGAGAGGTGGTGGTCTCCGAGTCCCTCCGGCGTCTGCTAGCGACGGAAATCGTGACCCAACCTATGGGACTACACCAGCTCAAGGGCATTGATAAGCCTATTGAAGTATATCGAATTTGCGGCATTAATAGCGCCGCCACCAGGGTAAAGCCGCAATCGAACTTTTTGTTGGGTCGCGAGCAGGAGCTGCGGCAGATAAGCGAACGTTGGCGGGATGCGGCTACAGGCAGGCCGCAGATGCTGTTGTTGCGTGGCGAGCCTGGCATCGGTAAGTCACACCTGATCAATGCCATCAAGGAGCAACTGGCGAAAGAGCAGGTCACTGTGCTGGCCATGGCCTGCACTCCGCTCACCAAAGATACGGCCTTCTTTCCAATCATCGAGCTGATTAGATCAAGGCTACAACTAAATGATTTACCCCCGGGAAAGCAGCTAGATAAGTTACATCAATTTCTCGGGCAAACTGGCCTGCTCACTGAGGACAACTTGTCCTCCCTGGCCCTGCTATTGGCAAGGCAGAACCGCGATAGCTTTTGGCCTGGGCAATCATTATCCCCTCAAAGACAGCGGCTACTCACCATGGGGCTGTTGGCGGAATTGCTGCGGCGCTTGTCCAGTCAGTCGCCACTACTATTGGTTCTCGAAGATCTGCATTGGGCTGATAACTCCACCTTGGATTTATTGCGCCATTGTATTGAAAATTTTAATCGAGAACCTGTCCTATTGATTGTTAGTGCAAGGCCAGAGTTTAACCCTTCCTGGTTGACGTCCGCAAAGATCTACAGGGTTGAACTTGATGCCCTTTCAGTGCTGGCCGCCGGCCAGCTTATCTATTACATAGTTGGTGGCGCGGACTGGCCGATCGAGCTGGTGCGATTGATTCGACAACGAGCCGGCGGTAATCCCCTATTTCTAGAGGAAATTACTCGATTTGTGATGGAGCAGAGCCTGGTAAGTGCCGACTCAAATCTAGCACTATCAACCAAGCAGGCGATCGCTAAGTTGGTGCCATCATCGATGGAATCAGTGATGATGGTTCGCCTGGATCGGCTCGGCCCGGCAAAGGCAACGGTTCAGATAGCAGCCATCATTGGCCGGGAATTTTCCTTGTCACTACTAGAGGCAATCACCAAGATTGACCGATTGGAATTGTTATCTGGCCTTGAAGAGGCCCAGGCGGCGGGCCTTCTGTATAGCCATGGAGGCCGGGAAAGCCAGTTTGCCTTTAAGCATGCACTAATCCAGGATGTGGCCTGTAATTCGTTGCTAAATAGCACCAGGGCCTCTTATCATGCGCGGATTGCTGATGCAATTGCTGAGAATTTTGCCGACCTGGTGCTTGAGTGTCCTGATCTTTTGGCCCACCACCTGTCTGGGGCCGGTCGTTATCTAGAGGCTGCCTGGCAGTGGCTAGCGGCGGGTAAGGCTTCCGCCAAGCGCGGTGCGGCAGTTGAGGCCCTGGACCAGCTGCAGTGCGGTCTTGCCGATCTAGCTGCCCTGTCGACCGATCAAGCGCAGCAAGAGTGTGAGTTGATGTTGCTCCAAGAGCTATTGCCAGTGAAAATGGTGGTGTATGGCTGGGCAGATCCTCGGATCAGCAGCACCTGTTGTCGGGGCCTGGAAATTTTGCAATCCCTGGGCCGCCAGGATGAGAGTTATCCATTTCTGTGGGGGCTGTGGTCGAATCGCTTTGTGAGCGGTAAATTAAACCAGGCCGAACAGACGGCAATGGAGCTGCAGAAAATTGCTTTACACGCGAGCGTGCCGATGCTAAGTATAACGGCTCTTCACGCAGATTCCTATACCGCCCTCTACCGGGGGGAGTTCACAAAGGCCATCCATGATGCCAGGAAAATTGTCCAGGGTTTTGATTTAAATCAGGAGCTGCAAATAATCAATGTTTTTCAATTGTCCTCTGCTGTTTGTATGCAAAAAGTTGTTGCTACCTGCCTGTGGATGCAAGGTAAGCAGCAGGAGGCTTGGGGGCAAGCCGTGGAAATGGTTAAGTTTTCCAGACAACTCAACCATGGTCCAAGCTATGCTTGTGCCCTTGCCTTTTTGCTTCACTTTAAGGCCTATGCCTGCGACTGGGAGGGAGTAATCAAGGTAGCCAATCAGCTGTCTCGGGTGGCATTGACAGAGGGCTTTGACCTCTGGACTGCCTTGGCTTCTATGTATCACAAGGCGGCTTTGTCTTATTTAAATCCTGGATGCCTCGATAAGTTTCTTGATGTCAGAAAAAGTTTTCAGCATACTAATGCCTATTGTGTTGAAGGTACGGCTGCAATGTTTACCACTGATTTGTTGGTGCGCCATGGAAGACATGAGGAGGCGCTCGCGTTGAATCAGGAATCTGAGGAGTTGATGCTGCAGTGGAAAATTGGCTTAATGCTGCCAGATCTCTATCGCGTGCGCGGCCATGCCCTGTGGAAGCTGCGCCAGCTAGATCAGGCCCAAGCTGCCTATGAGCAGGCTGTGCAATGCGCCCAGGGCCAGGCAGCCTGGTCATTGGTGCTGCGAGCCCTCAAGGCATTGCAGCTGTTTATGCAAGCGGAGCGGCGAGCGCCCCTATCGCCAGCCCTGGCTGAACTTTGGCACCTGGCTGACCAAAACCTGCAGGGTGATCGAGATTTCTGCAAACCTCAGCTGGTTACTGGCCTGTCAGCAGAACATCTATTTTCAGAAAATCTATTTGCAGAAAATCTATGAGCAGAAAATCTATGAGCGCAACAGCTATGGACGCAGCATTTACGGACGCAACAGCTGTGGACGGAACAGCTATGAAAGGGGTTTCTCTGGCCGCAGATGGCACTACTTTGAGCTGGTCTATCGTCAACTCCGGCAGCCCCACCCTGGGTGCCCCAGCTAACGATGGCAAGGTTAAGTTAGTTGAAATCGAAGTGGAGCCAGTGCGCTCCGCCCAAGTGGTGCAAGTTGCCTACCGCTACGCAGATGGGCCTCTGAAGCTGGTGCCTGCCCTGCCGGACGCCGCGGTCCCCAGTGGCCCTAGCCGACGCTTCAGGGCGGTATTGCCAGGGGATCCCCAGGATCGCGGTCTCTGGCTGCAGCCCCAGCTGCAGGGCAGCCCCATGCCGCTGCCCTGCGCCAGCTCCTATCTCGGCCAATTCAGCGCCTGTCTGAGCAGTTCGATCATTGGCGTCACTGCGGCGGGCCTGAGGATTGATTGGCAGGTGGTTGAGGGTCGATTCAAGGGACCTGTGTTGCAGGGCAAGCCCCTGGCTGGATTCACAGATCGGATGTGCATTCGAGCTGACGGGGTGGCCCTGATCAATGTGGTAGGGGGGTTGGTTACCGATGCGGGCACCGCCCTGGAGGTTGCCTATCAGGGGGTGGTGGATTTGGGCAGTGATGGCTACCAGCGGGCCAGCCGCAACGATTTCGACCCGCTGTTGGCCCTGGTGGTCACACCCCGCTTCAATACCGACGACCCCAAGCTGCAATGGCTGAATCGGGTTCAATGCTTAGGTGTTGGCCAGGTGGACACCACTATTTCCCAGATTATGCTGCAGATTTACGCCATATTGCCGGTGCCGTTAGCTGGCTCAACAGCCCAAATAACCCCTGTTTTGCCGGCCTGCTGATGGCTGGATCACCGGCTTTGAGTTACCTTGGGTCCGCAGGAATTGATTCCCTGGCCCATGGCCGACCTCATGGACGATCGCAATCCCCAGGTGCCCTGGACTACCGAGCAGTGGAACCTGCTGAATCGAGTAGTGCAGCAGGAGGCGGCCCGTGCCCGCAGTGCCGCCAACTTTCTGCCCCTGGTGGGCCCCCTGGCGTCCGATGTGGACTTCGTGCGCGCCAACCTGTTGCTGGAACCGCCCCATCGCCCGGCTGAAACCGCCGCCGCAACTAATTCCAATCCCCCGATTGGCTTTGGCGTGCTGGATCGGGATGTGATCCAATTGGCCAGTCTTCAGGTGACTGTGCCGGTGCGCAGTGCCCAGATGGCCGACCCCGAATTGGAGAGCGTGCAGCAGCTGTTTCGGCGTGCCGCCAATGTGTTGGCCCGGCTAGAAGACTTTTTAGTGTTTCAGGGGCAACCGGCAGCGGGCCGTGCCCCTGCCCTGGCCTACGAAAAACTGCCGCCGATCTGGACAATTACAGGCGGCGGCACCAATCCGGGCCTTTATCCCAAAGACGACCCCAAGCGATTAATCAATCCCTACGCTCAGAAGCAGGCTGACAATATTGAAAAAATTCAGCCTGGCAGCCTGTTGGTGAGCCTGGTCTCCGAGGCGATTGGTCGGCTGGAAGACTCCGGACAGTTCGGACCCTTCGCATTGGTGCTGGGCCAGGGCCTGTTCACTGAGGCGCAGACGCCGAATGCCCAATCCCTGGTATTGCCCCAGGATCGAATTTTGCCTTTTCTCGGTTCGGGCGGCAGCCTACTGCGCTCATCCACGCTCGCACCCCAATCAGGAGTGCTGTTAGCCCTGGCAGGCCAGCAGGTGGAGCTGGTGGTGGCCAGCGACATGGCCGTCAGCTTTTTGCAGATCACCCCCGATCCGGCCTATTTATTCCGGATCTCCGAAAAAATCTGCCTACGCATCCGCCAACCCCAGGCGATTCTAGGCATTGATATGTCTAGGAAAGCCACGCCAGTGGTTAAATAACTGCCCTGCTAGCCCTGGTATTTCTAGTAGCTATGCAAGTAATTTACCGCAAATTTTGCTGGCGGCATCAACAGATAACTGCTGTGCCAGTGGCTATGGTTGATGCCTGCCTGGGTCTGGCCATGGGGTTGGCCTGGGGAGGCGGCCAATGAGCGCAAGAGTGATCGTGCTGGGGGGAGGCGTCGCTGGCATGAGCGCCGCCCAGGAATTAATTGAGCGGGGTTTTGAGGTGGTGGTCCTGGAGCGCCGTTCCATCGCCGGCGGCAAGGCCCGCAGCATTCCGGTGGATGTAGATGCTCCCCAAACCAGCGGCCACGAAGTTTTTGATGCTGGCGTCGAGATGCTGCAACATCAACTGCCAGGCGAGCATGGCTTTCGTTTTTTTCCTGGCTTTTATAAACATATTATTGACACCATGCGCCGGGTGCCCTCCTTTGATGGCGCCATGGTGGCAGACCATTTGGTGCCCACCACCCGGGTGGGAATTACCCAGTATGAAAATGCCGATTTCACCATGCCGGCGGTGTTTCCATCCTCCCCTGGCGATGTGGGCGTTCTGCTGCGGGATTTGCTGCTGGCCTTTTCACCGGTGACGGGGATCACCCAGGAGGATTTAGCCTTTTTTGGCGGCAGAATCTGGCAGTTTCTCACCTCCTGTGCCGAGCGCCGGCTGGGGGAATATGAATCGGTGCCCTGGTGGGACTTCGTGGCAGCCGAAGAAAGATCAGCTGGCTATCAAAAGTTTCTGGCGGCTGGTATCACCCGTTCACTCGTGGCCGCCAAGGCCCGCACCGCCAGTACAAGAACGATTGGAGATGTTTTTGTACAATTAATTCTAACCATTATAAATCCAGTGGGTGGTGCCACTGATCGGGTGCTGGATGGGCCAACTAATTTAGTTTGGATTGATCCCTGGCGCGATCACCTGGTGTCCCTGGGTGTCCATTACATCACTGACGCCGAGGTAACGGCTATACACTGCCGTCAGGGCTTGATCACCGGCGTCTCAATTCTCCAGGGCGGTCACCAGCAGTTGGTGAGCGGCGACCATTACATAGCCGCCCTGCCGATCGAACGAATCGCACCGCTGATCGATCAAAATATGTTGGCGGCCGATCCCAGCCTGGCCAACCTGGCGCGATTGGCACCGAATGTGGAATGGATGAATGGGGTGCAGTATTACCTGCGTAGGGAGTTGCCCTTTACCCATGGCCATGTCATCCACATCGACACCCCCTGGGCGCTTACCAGCATCTCTCAGCTCCAATTCTGGCGCAGCATCAAAGCTGAGCAATTTGGTCACAAGGAGATCCGCGGCCTGCTCTCCGTCGATATCTCCGACTGGACTTTGCCCGGGGGCGATGGGCGCCCGGCGATGCAGTGTTCTCGCGAGGAGGTGATTCGTGAAACCTGGGAACAGCTGAAACTTTCGCTCAATGGCGAGCAGGAGATTCTGCGCGATGATGACCTGTATGCCTGGTTCCTTGATCCCGACATCGATTTAGACCTTGATCGCCCCGGCTTTCTGAGTAATTCAGAGCCCTTGCTGGTGAATCTGGTCAATACCTGGGCCCTGCGGCCAGAGGCCACCACTGGCATTGCCAATCTGTTTCTGGCCTCCGATTACGTGCGCACCCACACCGATCTGGCCACCATGGAGGGTGCCAATGAGGCGGCCCGGCGGGCCGTCAACGGCCTGCTGGCCGCCACTGGCTCCACCGCCCCTGCCTGCGACATCTGGCCGCTGCACGAACCGGAAATCCTGCTGCCCCTAAGGCTCTACGATGCCGCCCGCTATCGCAACGGCCAGCCCTGGGATGGCTCGCTGCTGCAGGTGGCCCAACAGGCGATTGCTGGTGCTGAACCGCTACTGCAAAATGTGGCCCCATTGATCGCCCAGGTGGAGCCCTGGCTCAGTCCGGCCCTGGAGGCCCTGGATCAATCCAATGCCCAGCTGGGCGCCCTATTCGGCGGTCAATCCTTGGCTGGCCTGGATCCTGCAGTTACTCCTGGATCGCAATTCGTTGCTTCCCCCAGCTATGCGCTCAGCGAAGCGGCGGCGCAGATTCCCGGCGGAGCGGCGCTGCTGGGGCCCGCCGGCTTTGTGGAGCGCTTGGCCTGGTACCGCGAGCAGTTGGCCGATACCCTCGCCGCCGGCGTCCCCAGCTGGGAACCGCAGAATCATCTCTATGGCCTGGTGAGCGACTATCTAAGTAGATCGGGTAAGGGGCTGAGGCCGGCCCTCTGTCTTGCCACCACCAGGGCCCTGGGGGGTAGCGGCGCTGACGCCTATAGCGCTGCGGCGGGGCTGGAGATGTTGCACAACGCCTTTTTGGTACATGACGATATCGAAGATGGCAGCGACCAGCGCCGCGGCGTGGCCACCATGCACCGGCGGGCCGGCCTACCCCTGGCGGTGAATGCCGGCGATGCCATGAACGCCCTGGCCATGCGCCTGTTCCGGGGCAGTGGCCAGCGGCTGGCACCGGCCACGGTGCTGCGCATTCTCGATGAGGTGGACCACCTGCTGGTGGAGAGCCTGGAGGGCCAGGCAATGGAATTGGGCTGGACCCGCGATAACCACCTGGCCTTCCAGCCAGACGACTACATGCTCCTGGTGCTGAAGAAAACCGCCTGGTATAGCTTCATCCATCCGCTACGCATTGGCGCCTTGGTGGCCGATGGTAAGGATGAGGATCTAGGGCGATTCGACCAATTTGGCTTCCTGCTGGGCTTGGCATTTCAGATTACCGATGATGTGCTCAATTTGAATGGTGAATCAACTAGCTACGGCAAGGAAATTGATGGCGATCTCTGGGAGGGCAAGCGCACCTTGATTCTCAGCCATGGCTTGAGTCAGGTGACGGCTGCGGATCGGCAGTGGATGGAGGGTTTCCTGGCCAAACCCCGGGAGCGGCGACTGCCCCGGGATGTGATGCGCATGCACAACTTGCTGGAGTTGAGTGGCAGCATGAACTGGGCGGATCAGGTGGCCAAGGCCTTCACCGAGGCGGCGATCGTGGAATTTGAGACCAGGGCCTTTGCCGGCGTGGCAGCCGGACCCGACCTGTCCTGGCTGCGCTCCTGCATTGACTACCTGGTGCAACGCCAGGTGTAGCCCCAGCTGGGGCTCTCAATCTGGAAGCGCCCAGGAATTGAGGCCGAGATCGGCGCCCACGCGGTGGGAGCAGGCGTAGCCACTGAAGGCCACGGCATTCAGCCCCTGGCCTGGAAAACAGGAATCGCCCACGCCATAGAGCCCGGGAATAGCGGTGCGGTTGAAGGGCATCGGCAGCAAACCGGGCAGGCGCCGGCTGGGAATTGGTCCATAGCTGCCATCGATCCGGCCCAGAAAGCGGCGGTGGCTGCGGGGCGTGCCCACCTCGCAATGGCTGATCGCGGCCGACAAGCCCGGCAGAATTGATTCCAACCGCCCGATCAGGCGCTGGGCATCGGCCTGTTTCTTGGCCCGATATTCACCAGGGGATAGACCCTGCCATTCCTGCATGGAAGAAGGGGTGAAGCTATGCACGATGTGTTTGCCAGCCGGCGCCAGGCTGGGGTCCAGCAGGGTGGGGATGGAAACGAAAATCGTGCCCTGTTCGGCATCCATTTCCTGCCACTGCTCCAGCAGCAGGTGATGCACGTGGGTGCCGGCGGCAATCAGCTCGGCCTTCACCCCCAGATGCAGCGACAGGAAGGAGGGGGAGGCCTTATAGCGCTGCCGCCAGCGGCCTTCCGCAGCGGGGGTGTGGGCCGCGTCCACCAGGCTTGACTTGCCCGAGCCTTCGCCGGCAAAGGTGTCCCAGCGGGTGGCGTTGCTGATCACCCTTCGCGCCTGAATCCGCTCGCCACTGGCCAGCTCCACCCCCACAGCCCTGCCCTGCTCCAGGATCACCTTGGTGACGCGGGCCCGATAGCGGATCTCACCGCCATGGTTCTGCAATCCAGCCACTAACTTCTCGGCGATCACCCCCACCCCACCACTGGGGTAATTGATGCCGCCGGCATGGCGATCGGAGAACACCATGCCGGCATTGATCATCGGCGTGCGGTCCGCCGGCATCACGCTCCAGCAGAAACATTCCATATCGATGAACTTCAGTAGATAGGGATCGCGAATGTGTTTTCGCGCCACATCTCCGGCATTCACCGGTAACCAGCGGGCCAGGCCCAGGCAGGCCAGCGGCGCCTTGAAGAACACCTTGGCCAGGTAGGCCGGGTCTTCCAGGGAGAGCAGCGGCATCGCATCGAGGCAGCGAAACACGCTCCAACAGGTGTCATAAAAGGCGCGGATACCCTTGGCCTCGTGGGGGAACAGGGCGGTGAGCTCGGCGATGAAGCGCTCGTAGTTTCGATCCACCGCCAGCCGCAGACCGCCCGGCAGGTGATATTCCAGTTGAGCCGGGTCGGGGATCGTCTCGCAGTGTTGGCCCACATCCGCCAGGGCCCTGGTGAGCAGGTTGGTGTGGCCCTTGCTGCCAAAGCCAAAGATCATCGAGGCGCCCACGTCAAACGTGTAGCCCGCCCGCTTGAAGCTGCCGCCGCTGCCGCCGGGAATCAAGTAGCGCTCCAGCACCAGCACCCGCGCCCCCTTGGCGGCCAGTTGGCTGGCGGTAACCAGGCCGCCGATGCCGGCGCCGATCACCAGGGCATCCCAGCTGGCTGGAGCTGAGCTGCTGGAACTGGAATTACTGGTGGAGCTGATGGAGCCAGTGGCGCTGGGGTTACTGCTGGAGCCGTTGGCTCTGGAGTTAATGGTGGAACTGCTAGGAGCTGGAGCGCTGGGCACCGGCGGAAGGGAGGCTGGCTGCGACCTTAGGGGCTGGGCGCTGGGGCTTCAGTCCCAGCGCCATCGGGATCAGCTGACCCCGAGGCAGCCAGGAGACTGTTGGCCAGAGCAAGCGGACAGGCCCCAACTGCTGCCGCAGCGCAGCGAGGCGATCAGCCGGCAAGCGCCAGCTGGCGCTGGGCGACCTGGCGGTAGGGCTCCAGATCGGCGAGGGCTCGGTCGCGGTAGGCGCCATAGCGACTGCGCTTGTCGCGGATGCGCTCGGGCAGATCCGGCAGCAGGCCGAAGTTGGGGGGCATCGGCTGGAAAGCCTTGCTGGGGGCTTCGGCGATGAAGTGGGTCAAGGCGCCGATCATCGTGGTGGCCGGCAGGCTGATCGGCGCCAGCCCTTTGGCCAGGCGGGCGGCGTTGGTGCCGGCCAGCCAACCACCGGCCACCGCCGCCGCATAGCCCTCGGTGCCGGTGATCTGGCCCGCTGCCAGCAGCTGGGGGCGGCTGCGGAACTGCAGGCTGGCATCCAGCAGCTGGGGCGATTCCAGGAAGGTGTTGCGATGCATCACGCCAAAGCGCACGAAGTCTGCCTGCTCCAGGCCTGGAATCAGGCGCAGCACCCTCTGCTGCTCGCCCCATTTGAGGTTGGTCTGGAAACCCACCAGGTTCCAGAGCCGCCCATCCTTGTCTTCTTGGCGCAGCTGCACCACCGCATGGGCCCGCTGGGCGCGGCGCACCGCGGCGTCTTGGACATCCCCCCAGCGGGGATCCCAGAGGCCGATCGGCTTGAGCGGTCCGTAGCGCATGGTGTCTTCGCCGCGGCGAGCCAGCTCCTCAATCGGTAGGCAGCCCTCGAAGAAGCTGGCGTTCTCCTGCTCGAAATCCTTGAGCTCCGCTTGTTCGGCGCTGAGCAGGGCCTCGCGAAAGTCGAGGTACTGCTGTTTATTCATCGGACAATTTATATAATCAGCATCCCCCTTGTCGTAACGAGAGGCGCGAAACGCCCGCTCTAGATCGATACTCTCACCAGCCACAATTGGGCTGGCCGCATCAAAAAAATGGCAATCCTCGCGGCCCGTGAAGGCGCGCAGCTGCTCGGCCAAGGGCTCACTGGTGAGCGGGCCGGTGGCCAGCACGGCGATTTGATCCGCCGCCGGCAGTTGGGTTTGTTCGCGGCGCTCCACCGTCACCAGGGGGTGGGCCTCCAGGCGGGCGGTGAGGGCGGCGCTATAGCGACCCCGATCCACCGCCAGGGCGCCCCCGGCGGGCACCGCATGGGCATCGGCGGTGGCAATCACCAGGGAACCCAGCCGCCGCAGCTCTTCCTGCAGCAGCCCTGCGGCTCGATCGCTGCTAAGGGCGCCGAAGCTATTGCTGCACACCAACTCGGCGAACTCGCCGCTGTGGTGGGCGGGGGAGCGATGCAGCGGCCGCATTTCCACCAGCCGTACCGCTAGGCCGGCCTGGGCTATTTGCCAGGCCGCCTCGGTGCCAGCCAGGCCGGCACCAATCACCAGCAGGCTGGCCGGCTGTTGCTGACCAGGCCGCTGGCTGGGCTGTTGGTGATTGGTGGAATCGATTGGGGCCGCTGGCTCGCTCCAGATGGCGGCCATCAGGCCCGGGCGCGCTTGAGCATCAGCTGCAGCTGACCCACAGCGGCCCGGCCGATGTGAAATACAGCCCAGCTAGCGGCCAGCAGGATCGGAGCGGCAACCAGCACCAGCCGAGCGTCCATGGGAAGGCAAGGGAGAAGGATGACAGTGATCTTACGGACCGCGCCTGGCCGCCGCTGCGCCGCCGCGCCGAGCTGATCGATATCTACATTTGTTCTCCCGGCGGTTAAGGTTTTGATCGCCCGGCGGCTGCGGATGCCAGAGCTTTGGTTTGGGCGGCATGCACCATGGCCAACTGGCGATAGCGGCGGGCATGCTCCAGCTGTTCAGCCACCGCCTCGGCGCTTAGTTCCCGTTTCACCACAGCGGGAGCACCCATCACCAGGCTGCGGGGCGGCACGTCCCTGGTCACCACCGATCCGGCTGCCACCAGGGCTCCAGCCCCCACGGTGACGCCATTGAGCACGATCGCGCCGATGCCGATTAGACAGCCGTCTTCCAGGGTGGCGCCATGGATCACCGCCCGGTGGCCAATGGTCACATCGGCCCCGATCAGCACCGGCTGGCCCGGGTCGCCATGCAGCACCGCACCGTCTTGCACATTGCTGCCAACCCCAACCCGGATCGCACTCAGATCGCCGCGGGCGACCGCCGTGGGCCAGAGGCTGGCGCCGGCGGCCAGGCTCACATCGCCGATCAGCACGGCCGAGGCTGCCACCCAGGCCTCGGGGTCAATTTGCGGTTGGGGCCAACTGGAGCTCTCGCTTGCAGACACTTCTGTTCTGGATAGCTCGCTTCCAGACAACTCGCTCCTGAGGAAATCGGCCATGGCTGGGGTTGCGTCGCCACTAATCAACGCTCCACCACCACTAGCCCCCGGCTGAGGCCACTGGCGGAATCCAGGCTGCGCATCGAGTGCCACAGCTTCACCAGGGGCACCCACACTGAGGGGTAGCGATAGCGAGCCACGTCGAGGATCAGCACCCGATCACTGGCGGCGTGGTACGCGGCCAGCGGCGCGATATGACCGCCGCCGGTCTGGCCCAGTTGCCGGCGGTCGTAGTTCACCAGCAGGCGATCCAGGGGATTGGCCAGGCTGCTGGCCAGCAGCCGGCGCAGGGCCAGTAATTCAATCTCCCGGCCATGAATTGTTCTCACCTGGAGGCCCTTGCTGGCCAGCAGGTCACGCAACTGATCCAAGGTCATCCCCTGGCGGGCGATCAGCTCAGGAGCCTTGACCAGGCGGGTGGCCGCGTCGTCAAAAAAGTTTTCCTGGGTCCAGAAGCGATAGGGGCCGTAGCCCGGCACCGTCGGCGCTGGTACCGCCAGGCTGTTGAGCAGCATTGCGCTGCTGGCCACGCCGCAGTAGGCCAGGTTGGCCTGGGTGAGCAGGGCCCCCGCCAAGGCGCCGTAATCGGCCCGGTGGCCACTGCCGGCCAGCAGGTTTAGCCCTGCGGGCTCGGTCAGGGGAATCAGGTTCGGCAGGGCCTGCCTGGGGATGGCCTGGCCCTTGGGGTTATGGCCAGGGTCGCCCTGGCCAGCCACGAGCTGAGCGGCCCCTGGCCGCGAGCCGCCAGGGGGTGGTTGGGCTGCACTGCCAGCGCCTCTGGCAAGCCCATCGCCCCTGGCCAAACCTGGCGGAGCCAGGGCCGCCAAGACGAGGGCAAGGGCCAGCCAAAAGTGCCGTCGCGCCGGGACAGGGGAGGTGCGCAAGCTGGGATGCAAGCGAATTTTCATCCAGCCATTGTTTCGGCTTTTGAGCGCTGTTTCGGCTTTTGAGGGCTTCATTCGCTGCGGGGCCAGCGGCCATAGGCCTGGCAGAACTGTTCCCCCAGGGCTTGGCGCAGGGCTGTATCGGTGGCGAAGGCCGCCTGGGCCGCCTCCAGGGTGGCGGGCAGGGCCCTGGCGGCGGCCCCCGTCGGTGGATCGGTGTAGGCGTTGGCATCGTTGCGGGGGCCTGGATCCAGTTGGCGCTCGATGCCTTCGAGGCCCGCCGCCAGCACCGCCGCCTGGAGCAGATAGGGATTGGCATCGCCGTCGGGTAGACGCAACTCCAGCCGCTGGTCGTCGGGCAGGCGCACCATGTGGGTGCGGTTGTTGCCGCCATAGCTGATCCAGCTGGGCGACCAGGTGGCCCCGGAAGCGGTGGTGCTTCCCCCCAGACGGGCATAGCTGTTGAGACTGGGATTGGTGATCGCGCAGAGGCCCGGGGCGTGGTCCAGCAAGCCGCCCAGGAACTGGTAGGCGAGGCTGGATAGCCCCAGGGGGCCGTTGGCATCGACAAAGCGGTTGCCATCGCCATCCCAGAGCGAGAGGTGCAGGTGGCAGCCGTTGCCGGTGAGCTGGGCAAAGGGTTTGGGCCGGAAGCTGGCCCGCAGGCCGTGGCGCTCCGCCAGGGTGGCCACCATCACCCGAAAGAAGGCATGCCGATCGGCGGTGGTGAGCGCATCGGCAAAGGTCCAGTTGATCTCAAACTGGCCGTTGGCGTCCTCGTGGTCGGCCTGGTACGGAGCCCAGCCAAGGCCCTCCATCGCCTCCAGGATCTCGCTGATCAGCGGATAGTGACGCATCAAGGCCAGCTGGTCGTAGCAGGGTTTGCGCTGCTGGTCGGCCGGATCGCCGATCGCCTGGCCACCGGCATCCAGCAGGAAAAACTCCGGTTCCACGCCGGTCATGAAGCGCAAGCCCAGGGCCTGGGCGCGCTGCAACTGCCGCTGCAGCACCCGCCGCGGTGATTGCTCCAGCGGCTCCCCCCCCATCTCCAGGTCGGTGGCCACCCAGGCCACCTCCGGCTGCCAGGGCAGCACCGTGAGGCTGGCTGGATCCGGCCGGGCCAGCACGTCGGCATCGGCGGGGGTCAAATCCAGCCAGGCGGCAAAGCCGGCAAAACCGGCGCCGCTGGCCTCCAGCTGGGCCACGGCGGAGGCCGGCACCAACTTGGCGCGCTGTACCCCGAACAGGTCGCAGAAGGAGAACAAAAAGTGGCGGATGCCGCGGTCGGCGGCAAAGCGGGCGAGCACAGTCATCGGGGTCTCAGGGCAGGGGGTTGGGCAAATCGGCGCAGAGGGCCTCGACGGCAGCGCGAATCAGCGCCTGCTCGGCCGGGCTGTCGCGGGGATTGCCGGCCCGGTGGCCCAGGTCGGAATCGAGTATCTGGAAGCTGGCTCCTGGAATCAGGGCCGCCTCCGCGGCGCAATCGGCCGGGGGGAAGTAGAGGTCGCAGCTGGCGGCGACCACGGCGGTGCGGGCCTGGATCCGTCCCAGGGCCGCGGCCAGGTCGCCATCGCCGCTTGCTTCGGCTCTGGCATTACCAGTGGAACTGGCCACCTGCTGATTTGTTGAGCCTGAGGTTTGCTCGCCGCCAGCGGCTTCGGTGATCCCGGCGGCGGCGGCCACGTCGTTGGCCAGCCAGACATCGAGCATGGCGATCAGGTCGCGGGGGTCGTGGCGGCGGTAGGCCGGCAGCCAGGCCTGTTCTACGTAGCTCTCCACATCGGCGTAGCCCAGTTGCCGGTGGGCGCCGCGGCGGTAGAAGCTCTGGCTGGCGGCCCAGCTGGCGTAGATCAGGGCAAAGTTGCGCAGGCCCTGCTCTGGCACCGCATCGAAGCCGCTGCCGTTCCAGGCCGGATCGGCGGTGAGGGCCTGGCGCAGGCTGAGCAAAAAAAGGCGGTTGTGGGGCGTGGTGCGGGCCGTGCCGCAGACACAAAAAATCCGCTCGGGCCGCTGGGGCTCCAGCACCGCCCAGTGGTAGGCCTGCTGCGCCCCCATCGACCAGCCGTAGACCAGCGCTGGCCGCTCCACCTTGAATAGATCTTCCAGCAGCTTGATCTGGGCCCGCAGGTTGTCGCGGTGGTCGATCGGCCAGCCCTGGGGTGCCAGGGCTGGCCCGCCGTTGCTGGGGCTGCTGGAGCGACCATTGCCAAATTGACTGACCAGCACCACGCACCAACGGCGCGGATCGAGTATCGGCCCCACCAGCCAGTCGATGTCCTCGGGCCAGGCGCCGTAGGAACTGGGATAGAGCACCAGGTTGGAGCGAGCCGCATTCAGTTCGCCATACACCCGATAGCTGAGTTTGGCCTTGGCCAGGATCTCGCCGCAGGCAAGTGGGAAGGCTGCCAGCTCGTAGGCGCGATCGGCGCTGGCGCCCCGGCTGAGGCCGGTGTTCGTTGCACCGCTGGGATAGGTGCCGCTCAAGGGATCGAGCCGGGCGCCGCCGAAACAGCCACCTCTGAAACAGGCAAGGCCGGGGGCATCGCCAGGGCGGCGAGGTTGGCGAGGAGGCCGCGATGCACCGCTAGATAGCCTGGCGCTACCACCGACAGCTGGGGGGCCAGCTGCTGATGGGCCCGCTCCAGGGCGTGAAAGGGCAGGGAGGGATAGAGGTGGTGCTCGGCGTGGAAGGGCATATTCCACATCAGCCAGCGCAGCGGCGCCAGCGTGTAAGTGGTGCGGGTGTTGCGCAGTCCGTCGGCCACAAAGGGGCAGCCCCCGTGCTCGGCCAGCAGCACAAAGCGCAGCAGTGGCTGGCCAATGGCCAGTGGCAATAGCCAGTACCAGAAACCAAAGCCATTGCCGCCGGGTAGGGAAAGCAGCAGCAGCAGGCCGTAGACCGCCCATTGGCGGCGGATCGAATCGCTTACCTGCCGCGCCGCCTGGGGCGGGATGTAGGGGCAGCCGCTGAACTCCCCCCGCAGCCCTCGCCAATGGCCGCGCAGTTTGCCCAGCCACCAGCCCAGGCCAGTTAGTTCAAACAGATAGGAGCTGAGGGTGGAGGGAGCTGGATCCTCCAGCTCCGGATCCAGGCCAGGCAGATGGGTGTAGCGGTGGTGCCACTGGTGATAGCGACGGTAAAAATCGGCGTTGTAGAAGCTGATTACCCCTGCCCACCAGGCCCAGCGATCGTTACTGTCGCGTTGGTCAAAGGCGGTGCGGTGACCGCACTCGTGCATGGCGCAGAAGCTAAAGGCCAGAGCGGCGCCCAGCAAAGCTAGGGCCGGCAAGCGCAGCACCAGGGGCAGAGCGGGCTGGCCCCACAGCCAGCCACTCACCAGGATCAGGGCCAGATGGCCCCAGAGCTGACGCCAACCAGCGGCATTGGAACGGCGATTGAGCAGTGCTAGGCGATCGGCGGCGATCAGTTCCGATTTGGCGCCGCTGGGCTGATCTGCCCTGGGGCCGACCTGGCCACCAGGGTTGGGGCTGGAGAAGAGCACGATCTATAGATGGCGAAACAGCCTTGATGGCGAGACAGCAGTTGCGATGAAGCAGCCGTGGCGATGAAGCAGCCGTGGCGATGTGACAGCCGTGGCGATGAGACAGCCGTGGCGATGAGACAGCTGTTACGGGGCCATCAGCATGGATGGGGTTGACAGCACAGTCAAGGCAATGGTCCAGTTTCCGGTTGTGGCTTACAGGTGAACGTTCAGGCTGAACAGCAACAGCTCATGCAGAACAGCTCAGCTCAGGCAGAACAGCCCAGGCGGAACAGCTCAGGCTGCTAGACCACCAATCGGGCCGCTGCTCGCTGGCGGCGGTAGCCGCAGGGCCCATGGGTCAGCAACCGCTGCGAGCCAGCCTTTGGCTTCACAGAAAACCACTCTCACCAGCGGCATGCCCTTGCTGTGGGCGATGGCCTTGTGTATTGCCGATGGCCTTGCCAGTGAGCAACTTGCCTTCACAGCCTGGCCGCAGCCGAGATCCCAGCAAGCACAATTGCCTGGTTAATGGTTGAATGGCGGCAAATTTGCCCGAGAGACTCGTTTTGACTTGCCGAATCAGTAGATTTAAATTAAAATACTTTTTGGATCAAGCGACTTTCTAGATTAAACTGCTTTCCGGATTAAACTGCTTTCCGGATTAAACCGTTTTTCAGATTTCCAGATTAAAGTGCTGACTTGGTTGAGCTGCCGACCAATTAAATGACTTACGGAATTAAAAACTTGATAAATCAAAATCTCATAGAGCAAAAATCTTGATAGATCAAATGCATTGCTGCAGCAAGGCGGCCGACCAAATCGTATGTAGGCTGGATTAAATATCTGAATATTCGAAAACTTTTAATAGATCGAAAATGCTTGACTAGGTGCCTGGGGGGCTCTGGAAAACCCGATGTAAGTCAATTGAATTCTAATGTCGCGCTAAAAAGCATCTCGAATTAATTAATCGCCGAAATAGCGGTTTTCCAGAGTCTTCCAAGCATTCTTTGGTCGATTTGTAAATCAGAATTATTCCTAGAATGATTTTAGCGAGCTTCCTATCCTGTGGTTAGGAGCTTGCAAAACATTCAAATAACGGTGCTTAGGCGCCATGCAAGGGCGCCTAAGCACCGGCTGATCCCCAGGCCTTAATGGCCTGGATTCACCATCTATTACCGCCGCCACTATTGCCGCCACCACCGCCGTAGCCGCCACCGCCGGCACCACCGCCGGCACCACCGCCACCGCCGTAGCCACCGCCACCACCGCCGTAGCCGCCGCGACCGCCGCCGCCGTTCCGTGGGCGACCGCCGCCGCCGCCGCCGCCACCGCCACCGCCGCCTTCACGGGGTGTGGCCTTATTGACGCGGATCATGCGGCCCATCCACTCCACATCTTGGAGGTCATTGATGGCCGTTTGCTCTGCGGCATCGTCGCTGAGCTCGACGAAGGCAAAGCCGCGCTTGCGGCCTGTTTCGCGATCGAGAGGAAGGCTGCACTGGCGCACTTCGCCGTACTGGCCGAACAGATCAAGCAGGTCCTCGCGTTCGGCCTGGAACGAAAGGTTGCCGACGTAAATGGTCATGAAAAAGTGACTGGTCCTGGAACTGATTCGTCTGTTGCCTCGGTCCCTAGGAAAGCCAGTGAAAACTGGTCGTGCCGATGGAGCCTCAGTACCTTGAGAATCAGTGCATATATTAACCCTTCAGCCTGCTCTACTGGGCTGGTTAGCGGCAGCCCTATAAAGCAGGCTCCCATGCAAGGACTTGGGCCCTCGACCAGAGCACAGCTGCGGCGAGGCGATGGGGCTAGGGGGTGGGGCTAGGCGGTGGGGCGATGAGGTGGCGGCCAGCTGGCGGCGAGGCGGATTAGAGACCATTACTAAGAAAGTTAACAATGAGCCGCCAAAATCGGACCAACTCCAACCGTGATCCCGAAAGTTGAATCATTGTCAGGGAATCCTGAAGGAGGACATCCAATGACGTCTCCCGTTCCCTGGAGCCTCGCCTGGCGCGAGGACGGCGAGCTCGCTCCCCAGGATCGCTTTGATCTGTTGCAAAGTCTGGTGAGTACTGAGAGTTTAGAGGTGCAGACGGCACTGATCAGCGCTGTGGAACGTCTGACGATGGCCGAGCTGAGCCTGGTGGCCCTTGAGGACGTGACCGGGCTAGCCGCCTGATGCCAGCTGATCCAACCGCAATTAGCTGCTTGTGCCCGCCTGGTCCCGCCTAGGCGCCTGAACCAGAAGCTGAGCAGGCCTCGCTAAGCACGGCGTCGATCAGCTGGTCGCCACCACTGGGTAACCAAGTGGCATTGAATTGGGGGATGCCGTTGATTGATGTGTCGCGATAAATGCGTTGGCTGCAATCAATCTCCATCACATACAGATCAGTTCGACCCCTTGTCGGTTGCTTGTTTGCTTGGCCTTGGATTTTATTGGGCTGTTTAGTTGCTCGCTCTTGGCCAGCATTCGATAGCTCAATAGATTGACTTTGCTCGGTTAATTGAGTGGTTGATTGAGAGTTTGGCTGAGCAGTCGGTTGAGGGTCTAGCTGAACAGTTGGTTGAGGGGTTGATTGAGGGGTTGATTGGTATCGGCTAAGCAGGGTGAGATTGCCGCTCTTGTTGGTACGCAAACTGCCGGAATCCCACCATTGACGCCCTTCGCTGGTGGCCGCGACTTCGTGCCATTCCACAGGGCCAGCACAGGCTGGTAGGCATGGCATCAGCAAGCTTGCCCAGGCGACTATGCAGCCAAGGATTGGTACCAGTATTAGTGACTGAACGCGGCTCATTAGAGGCTTCATGCTGCCACATTGCCATGGAGTTTGTGTATATGTAGCAAAGACGCCAGGGTGGATTTGAATTGGGTGCGGTTTATGATGGCATCGACAAAGCCATGATCTTGGAGATATTCGGCGGTTTGGAAGCCTTCTGGTAGCTTTTCCCGCAGGGTCTGTTCAATAACTCGGCGCCCCGCAAAGCCAATTAATGCCTTTGGCTCGGCTAAGATAAGGTCGCCCAGCATGGCAAAACTGGCTGTAACTCCACCAGTGGTGGGGTGGGTAAGCAGGGGAATGTATAGCAGCCCTGCCTGCTGATGCCGCTGCAGAGCACCGGAAATCTTGGCCATCTGCATCAGGGACAGCATCCCTTCCTGCATGCGAGCGCCGCCGGAGGCGCAGACAATCAGCACTGGATAGCGCCGCGCCGTGGCCGCTTCAATCAGGCGGGTGAGCTTTTCGCCAACGACAGAGCCCATCGAGCCGCCCATGAAGCGGAAATCCATCACCCCCAGGGCTAGGGGCTGGCCGCTGCTGCGGCAGATGCCGGTAACCACGGCATCGCGCAGGCCGGTGCTCTGTTGGCTGTCCCGGATGCGATCGGCGTAGCTGCGGCGGTCCTTGAACGCCAGCGGATCGGTGGGGGCCAGCTCGGTATCCATGGGCTCAAAGCTGCCCGGATCGGCAATCAGTCGGATCCGCTCCTCGCTATCGATGCGTTGATGGTGGCCACAGCCCTTGCAAACACTGGCATTGGCCAGTAGATCCTTGCGGTAAACCACCAGGCCGCACTCGGGACACTTGCTCCACAGGCCGTCGTCTGCGGGCAGCTCCTGGGGGTTGCGCGCCACTGGAGCAGTCTTGTGGCGATCGGCGAACCAGTCGAACAGCGACATGGGCAAGCACAGGCAAGGGCTGGAGATGCCAGTCGGCATTAATCTATTTAACGCCCCGCTGGCCAGCCAGCCATTGTCAGCAGCTGCAGCCAGGGCCCGTTGCCGAGCAGCCACACCAGGCCAGCCCCCATCGCCAGAAAGGGACCAAAGGGGAAGGGCTGCTGGCGCTGCAATAGACCACTGAGACGTCCGGCGCTGCCCACCACCGCGCCGCCAATCACCGCCAGGGCCAGGCAGATGGCAACCCCCACCAATCCCAGCCAGGCACCGATCAGGGCCGCCAGCTTGGCGTCGCCGAGTCCAAGCGCCGGTTTGCCGATCAATTTTGCGCCAATGGCACTGAGCGCCTCAAAACCGAGCAGGGCTATCCCTGCCGCCAATAGATGATTGAGCAGCAGTTCCCTACCCATCGCAGCCCCCTGGCCAAAGCCCAGCACCGCCGTGGCGATCAGGCCCAGCAGCAGCCCATAGCGGCAGAGTGTTTCTGGTAGCCAGAACATATCTATATCGATGATCACCAGGGGCACCAGCCAGCTAAACAGCAGACCACCGGCCAACGCCAGCAGCAGGGGATCTGCCCCCTGGCCCATGGCAGTTGGCAGCTGGTGAATACCAGCCTGCATAGCCGCCACCCACAGCCCTGCCGTGAGCAACTCCACCATCGGATAGCGAATCGAAATCGCCGTGCGGCATTGGTGACAGCGGCCCCGCAACAGCAACCAGCTCAGCACCGGCAGATTGTCCAACCAGCGCAGGCTGGTGCCGCACTTGGGACAGTGGCTGCCGGGCCAGATGATCGACTCCTGGCGCGGCAACCGCCAGGCCACCACGTTGAGGAAGCTGCCAACGCAGGCTCCAAGCAGACCAGCCATCAAGGTCAGTAATTGGTCTGGCAGCAGCGCCGACAAGGGCAATGACTGGACTTCGGGCAAGGCCATGGGGGATGCACTGATCAAAGCCTGGATCGGCTCAGGCCGATCAGGAGTGACCCTTATGGATCTGTGGCCTGACGTCGGTTGGGACGGGGCATGCGCAGTCGACCGTTGACATTGCGGCGGCTACGGGCTAGTAACTCTCCGCCCCTGATCAATTCCAGCGGTACGAACTGTTCATCGGGCAGCAGTACGGGGGGCTCAAACACCACCCGACCCTGGCGCAGGTCGGCGCTGAGCACAAGGCCGAGGGGATCCTCCTCTGTGTAGGTGCCCTGTTCCAGATAGGCGAACAGGATGCGCCTGGCTGCCGCCAACAGCTGCCGACTGTCGATGCGATCCAAGCGCAGGGAGGAGGCCGAACCGCGCACTGACGCAGCCGATCCAGAGGCTCCTTGAATCAGGAACGATGGCGGCGACGACGATGGGTTGGTGAAGGAAATCGTCCTCACCGGTCAGGCTGTTATCCGCCACAGTAGACGCAATGGGGGAAACCGAGAGGATTTGACAGACTTAGTGCTTTCGACCCCTTGGCATAGCTTGGTATCCCCCTGCTGGTCAAATCCTGAGGGGCGTCAAAAGCATGTCGCCATGCTTTTGCTTTGGTTGTGCGCCAAGTTGGCGGCAGGCCTATCTCCTGGCTGATGGCCACTAGCGGAATGGGCAGTTTTTCGAGGTCGCCGCAATAAAATCTAGGATTTTCGAGACGCTGATGGACACTATTTTATCTTTCCAGGGATTCTGTGGGGATGTGTTCGTGTTTCAAAGTATTATGGGGTAATTTATTGAAGCCTTGTTAAGGTCTGGTGAGGCTTGGTAAAGCCTGGTTAACATGTTAAAGCCTGGCCAGGGGTAAAGCCCCGGGCCAGGTAGACCGCCTTTAGGTTCCTGTCAAAATGGCCGAAAAGGCCCTGGCAGAGTTGGTTTTCACCTCAGTATTGAGCTAGTTTCTTGTCCGATTCGGCATTAAGCTAGCTTCTTATCCTCGACCATCCGATGAATGATGGGCGTAAGAATCAGTTCCATGGCAAAGCCCATTTTGCCGCCATTCACCACGATTGAGGTGGGGCTGGACATGAAAGAACCCTGAATCATGTTCAGCAGGTAGGGGAAGTCAATGCCCCACTTTTCCCGGGCCCCTTTGCGGAAGTGAATGATCACGAAGGACTCATCGGGGCTGGGGATGGGGCGAATCATGAAGGGGTTGGACGTGTCTACCGTAGATACCCTCTGGAAGTTGATATCAGTGCGGCTGAACTGTGGGCAGATGTGATTGATGTAGTCGGGCATCCGACGCAGGATGGTGTCCACCGTGGCCTCGGCGGAGTATCCCCGTTCAGCGTTGTCGCGGGCGATCTTTTGGATCCATTCCAGGTTGGTGATCGGCACAACGCCGATCAGCAGATCCACCAGCGCAGCCACGTCGTTTTCATCGGTGACCACCCCCCCGTGCAGACCCTCATAGAACAGCAGGTCGGTACCGCTGGGAATCGGCTCCCAGGGGGTGAACTGGCCTGGTTGGAGGCTGGTGCCCAGCCGGCCATTGTGCTCGGCCGCCTCATCTAGGGAGTGCAGGTAGTAGCGCTTCTGGCCACCGCCGGTTTCTCCATAGGCGCCAAACAGCTCTTCCAGCTTGTCGAACAGGTTGGCCTCTGGCCCGAAGTGGGAGAAATTTTCTCCCTTGGCCACCGCAGCAGCCATCGCCTCCTTCATCGGAGCACGCTCATAGCGGTGGTAGCTATCGCCTTCTATGACCGCTGGCGTGATGCCTTCTCGGTTGAAGATGTACTCAAAAGCCCGCTTTACCGTGCTGGTGCCGGCGCCGGAGGACCCAGTAACGGCTACGACGGGGTGACGCTTCGACATCGGCCCAGAGAGAGTGAACGGCGCCGATGAGTTTGGCAGGTCACCGGAGCCCCACCCGGCAGCTTCAGTCTCCCAGGGCTTTGAGCAGCTGCTCGCCCATCGCCTGGCAGCCCAGGGGAGTGCAGCCCGGGGCCATCAGATCGCCCGTGCGGTAGCCCGCCTCCAATGTGGTCTCCACCGCCCGCTCCAGGTCGGCGGCGGCGGCCTCCTGCTGCAGCCCCACCCGCAACATCATCGCGGCGCTGAGCACCATGGCCATCGGGTTGGCCTTGTCCTGGCCGGCGATGTCGGGCGCCGAACCGTGGATCGGCTCAAACAGCCCCGGACCACTGCTGCCTAGCGAGGCGGATGGCAGCATGCCGATGGAGCCGCTGAGCATCGACGCCTCGTCGCTGAGGATGTCGCCGAACAGGTTGCTGGTCAAGATCACATCGAACTGCCTTGGCGCCCGCACCAATTGCATGGCGGCGTTGTCCACATACATGTGGCTGAGTTGCACTTCGGGATATTCGGCAGCATGGACGGCCTCCACCCGATCGCGCCACAGCTGGCTCACCTCGAGCACGTTGGCCTTGTCCACCGAACAGAGCCGGCCGCCCCGCTGGCCGGCAAGATCAAAGCCCACTCGGGCAATGCGGTCGATCTCGTAATCGCTGTAGGCCATGGTGTTGAAGGCGCGCACATGGCCATCGGCCTCCACCCGGCCCTTGGGGTTGCCGAAATACACCCCGCCGGTGAGTTCGCGCACCACCAACAAATCCACCCCCTCAATCACTTCCGGCTTGAGGCTGCTGGCCCCCACCAGGGCCGGCACTATCTTCACCGGCCGCAGGTTGGCGAACAGCCCCAGACCGGCTCGCAGGGCCAGTAGACCGGATTCGGGCCGCTGCTGGCGCGGCAGGGCGTCGTAGCGGGGAGCACCTATGGCCGCCAGCAACACCGCATCGGAGGCCCTGCAGGCGGTCAGGGTGCTGGCCGGCAGGGGTTCGCCGCTGACATCAATGGCGCTGCCGCCCATCGGCTGCTCGTCGTATTCGAGCTGGAAGCCATGGCGGCGGCTCACCGCATCCAGCAACTGGCGGGCCACCGCCGTGATCTCCGGACCAATCCCGTCGCCGGGGAGCAGGGTGATCCGGAAGCTGCTGGTCATGGTGGGGGAGCTGGCGCTGGGCAACTGGGCAGGCTAGGCCCCCTTCGGCATCGCCCTAACTTCAGGCGTGGTCGCTGTTGGCTTGGATGCGCCGCAGGGTTTTGGCCATTTCGGGCAGTTTGTTGAAGGCCGCAGAGCAGCGCAGCCACAGCCGATTGGGAATGGCGGGATAGCCGCTCACCACTGCGCCGGCGGCCACATCGCCATGGATGCCGGATTTAGAGCTGGCAATGGCCCGGTCGCCGATGTTGGCCCTATTGGCCACCCCCACCTGCCCGGCCAGGATCACACCATGGCCGAGCTTGGCGCCGCCGGCTATGCCCACCTGGGCGGCCAGGGCACAGCCCCGGCCAATGGTCACCCCATGGGCGATATGCACGAGGTTGTCGATCTTGCTGCCTGCGCCGATGCGGGTCTCCCCCACCGCCGGTCGATCGATGGTGCTGTTGCAGCCCACCTCAACGCCCTCCTCCAGCACCACCAGCCCGGTCTGGGGCATTTTCCGCCAGCCCGCGGCCGTGGGTACGAAGCCAAACCCCTCGCTGGCAATCACGGCATTGGAGTGCACCACACAGCCGCGGCCGAGGCGGCTGCCGGGATGCAGCACCGCTCCGGCATGGAGTTCGCAGCCCTCCCCAAGCTGCACTTCCTCGTAGACCACCACTCCTGGATGCAAGATGCAGCCCTCGCCCACCAGCACATCGGCGCCAATCACCACCTGGGCGCCGATGTGGGCAGTGGCGCCGATCACCGCCGTGGGATCCACCACGGCGGTGGCATGAATGCCGGCTGGCTTGGCCCGGCGCGGATGCAGGGCCTCCAGGGCTTCGGCAAAGCCCAGCCGCGGATCGGCCAGGGCCACCCAGGCGATGCCGCGGCTGGTGAGCTGGCTTTGCAACTCTGCGGCTTCGGCCACCGCAGCTGGGATCAGCACGGCGCTGGCGCCGGTGGCGGCGGCGGCGGCCGCCAGGGCATTGCCTGGTTCGAGAAAGCTGAGTTGTCCGTCGCTGGCCAGATCCAAGGCGGCGCCAGAGCTGAGCTCCGGATCCTCGGCCCGGTGGCTGGGGTTTGCAACTCCAGGGCGCTGCAGCTCGCTGAGATGGCCGACCAGTTCGCTGAAGCGCATGCCCCAGAACAATGCGGATGGCTGGATCGTAGGCAGCTGCTCGCTCAGACCAGGGCCAGCTGGTCGCGGTGCACCACTTGAACCCCTTCACGGCCGATCAGACCCCGCAGGCTGTCGCTATCCAAGGTGGCCAGGCCTCGGCCCAGCTCCCGACCATCGGCGGCCAGCAGGCGCACCGCCTCGCGGGCGCGGAAGTCGCCCTCCACGGCGATCAGCCCCACCGCCAGCAGGGATGCCCCCTGGTCCCGCAGGGCCCGCTCGGCGCCGGCATCCACCATCAAGCTGCCCTTGGGCAGCAGGGCATGAGCCAGCCAGCGCTTGCGATCGGCCAGCGGTTTGCTGCTGGGTTGAAACACGGTGCCCACCGCTGCGCCCGCCAACAGGGCGTCGAGCACGGCCGGCTCGCGCCCATCGGCCAGGCGCACGCGGATGCCGCTGGAGGTGGCGATGCGGGCGGCCGCCAGCTTGGTGGTCATGCCACCGGTACCCCATTGGCCGCCACCTGTGGCGACCGAGGAGAGCCGATTCAGTTCGTCGAGATCGCGCACCTCCGCGATCGGATTGGCCTGGGCATTGGTGCGGGGATCACCGTCGTAGAGCCGGTCCACATCGGTGAGCAGGATCAGTTCATCGGCCTCCACCGCCACCGCCACCAGGGCGGAGAGGGTGTCGTTGTCACCGAAGCGGAGTTCATCGGTGGCCAGGGTGTCGTTTTCGTTCACCACTGGCACCACCCCCCAGCTGAGCAGCTGTTCGAGGGTGTGGCTGGCGTTTTGATAGCGGCGCCGGGAGGCCAGATCGCCCCGGGTGAGCAACACCTGCGCCACCACCAGGCCGCGCACGGCGAAGGCGTCTTGGTAAAGGGCCATCAGACGGCCTTGGCCCACGGCGGCGGCGGCCTGGAGCGCCACCACCAGGGAGGGCCGCTGCTCCAGCTCCAGCACCTGACAGCCGAGCCCCACGGCACCGCTGGTCACCAGCACGATCGAATCGCCGCGTCGGTGGGCGCTGTGAAGACTGGCCGCCAGATCGGCGATCACGGCAGCGGTGGGGCGCTGGCGGCTACCCCGCAGCAGGCTCGTGCCCACCTTGATCACCCGACGCATCTACAGCTCCTCATGTCAGCTTGGTGCCCATCCAGCGGGCGATGCGCAGCTCCATTTTTTGCAGCCGATCGCGCTGGCAGGGCTGGCCGTTGGGGTCGATCGGTTTGACCAGCACGGTGAACAGGCCGAGGCGATTGCCGGCCATCACATCGGTGAACAGGCGATCGCCAATCAGGGCCACCTGGCTCGCTGGTAGCTCCAGTTCGGCTAGCACCCGCCGTAGGGCTGTGCGCCGGGGCTTGCCGGCGGAGTTGGTGAAGGGCAGATTGAACAGCGCGGCCACGGCGCCGATGCGGTGGCGGGATGGATTGTTGCTAAGCAGGTGAATCGGCACCTGCTGGCTGGCGGCCTGCAGCCACAGCCGCATCGATTCTGGTACCAGCGTCTGGCGGCGGGGCAGCAGGGTGCGGTCCACATCCAAAACCAGGGCCCGAATCGGCTTGGAGGGGCGTTCCAGCAGGGCGGCCAGCGGTAGTTCAGCGAGGGTGCCAGGGACCACCCAATCCGGCTTTAGCAGCCGACGCAGCGGGTGATCTAAAGACATCAGTCGCTTGCCTCTTCGCCGTCTTCCAGCTGGCCCTCCCTTTCGTCTAGCTCAGCCTCGATGCGGGGCTGCACCCGCTCGAACTCTTCGCCTTCCACCAGCACGGCGTCGCTGCCCTCCATGCGGGCCACCACGAAGAAGGGATCCAGGGGGATGTAGAGGCCGTAGTCCTGCTCGTCTACAACGAAGCTCACCAGCAGGTCATAGGTCTCGCTGTCTTCGGGGTCGGTTTCGTCATCTTCGTCGAAATCGTCCGGGTCTGGTTCTTCCAATTCACCGCTCACGGTGAGGGTAACGGCGGAGCGCACCAGGGTTAGATCGTGTTCCTGCAGCACCACATCGGCTATCGACAGGATCGGTTCGGTGGCATCCACCGTGTCGATCAACTTGGGCTCCTCTTCGTCGTCGGTGAGCTGAAACAGGCACACCGGGGTGTCCACGGGAGTGAGCAGCACGTAATCGTGGCCGTCCAGGGGGATCAGCTCCTCAAGGAAACAGAGCAGCTGTCGGCCACTGGAGTCGCGCACGACCACCGTGGGTGCATCACCGGAACCGGCCATGGAGGAACCTTCGGGGCTCATGGAAGAGGGGCAGTCTGATCACAGGATGGAGCACAGCCTGCCTGCTGGACAGTGTCGGTCAGTGGGACAGTGTCGGTCAGTTGGACAGTGCCGGTAAGTGGGACAGTGGAGGTGAGTGGATTCGCCAGCACCACCAGGGGTGCTGGTTCTGGCCCCTCCTGCAGCCACTGCTCCAGCAGCAGTGCCGCCGCGGCGCTGTCCAGGGCGCCACTGCGATCGCCGTGCAGGCCATGGCGTTCGCCAGCCGCCCAGGTGCTGGCGTGTTCATTTACCCAGGCCAGCGGTAGCTCCAGGGCCCGGCCCAAGCGCTCGCCGTAGCGGCGGCAGTGGACCGCCTGGGCCGTGGGCTGGCCGGCCCGATCGAGCGGCAGACCCACCACCAGGGCTAAAACTCGGCGCTGGCGGATCAGGGCGGTGAGCGCCGGTAGATCGGCCTGAAAGCTGCTGCGGGCCAGGGCCGGCAGCGGTGTAACGGTGAGCCCCAGGGGATCGCAGCCGGCCAGGCCAATGCGGCGGCGCCCCACATCGAGGGCCAACACGGAGCGGGGCAGGGGGGTGGGGCGGATGGCCATGGCGCCTAGCGGGGAGCCAGGGGGGTGGGCAGGGGCCGGCGCCGGGGTTGCAGCTGTTCCAACATCGCTTCAATGCGGCTGCTGGAGCTCACCAGGGTCGGTGGGCCGTGGCGGCGCCAGACACTGCGGGCCATCAGCACCCGCTCACCGCGCTCCTGGGCCCCCAAACCGCTCAACCACTGCTGGCGGGCCCGATCGCGCACGTCGCAGCGCAGCCATAGGCCAGCGCCGCCCAACTGCTGGGCGGCCTTTCGCAGCAGACACTCTCCGGCGGGGCCGATCAGTTGTTGCTGCCAGCCCTCCTGCACCGTGAACTCCACATCGTGGCCGCCGCCGGCGTGGGCGCCAAGCCAGCGCAGCCCAGCCACCGCCTGGGCTCGACTGGGATCGAGCAGCAGCCATCCCTTGCCCTGGCTCTGGTCCAGCAAGTCCTCGAGGCTGCGATCGAGCAACTGGCGCAATTGGGCGGGGCAGGCCACCTGCTCCAGATGCCAGAGCAAGGCCGCATTACGGCGCTGCAGGCTCTGCAGCTGCAGCTCCGGCGGCGGTGGCTGCGGCGGTGGCTGTGGCGGTTCGCTGGCGGCTTGCGGCTGCCAAAGCCATAGCTGATCGCTGCGCAGGGGCTGAAAGCCCAGTTCCCGCAGCAGGGCGAGCTTGGCGCTGTCCTGGCTGGAGGCCTCGGCGATCCAGCTGCTGGCACCGCGCCCGCGGGCGATCGCCTCCTGCACCAGGGCGTGGCCGAGGCGACGGCGATCGGCGGCGATCGTGGTGCGCAGGTGTTGCAGCTGCCAGCAGCTGCCACTGCGGTTCAAGCGGCGGCTAACGATCAGTCCGATGCTGTCTTGACTGTGGGGCGCAAAGGCCACCAGCACCTGGGGAGCGAGCGGGGCTCGCTGGGCCAGCAGTTGGATCAGGTGTTCCGGCAAGTTCAGCCAGAGGGCGCGTTGGAGCAGCGGCCGCAGGGGCAGAAACACCGGATCCTTGAGCAGGCTGAGGTGCCAGCCCTGGAGCTCCTCAATCCGCCAGTGGTCACGCCATGGTTCGCGGCTCATGGCGAGGGGTCGCGGGGAACGTCGTCACTCCAACTCCACTGTATCGATCTCTCCAGATCTGAACCGGTTCTCCACAGCTGCCCAGGCTCAAGCTGGTCTGATCAGCACCAGGGGGGTGCGCTGGTTGGCATTGCCGGCGGGATTGGGCCGCAGGGCCCGGATCAGCAGCGCTTCGTCGCAGCCCTGGCTGGCGGCCAGCACCTTCACCCGGCCCAGGTCGTTGACATCCACCACGGCCACCCCCACCCCAAGCTCGCTGGCCATGGCGGCACAGAAGGGGCCCGGTTGATCTGGGCCGAGCACGATGGTTTGGTCGTAGGGGGGGGTGGTGCCGGTGATGTCGTCGATCAGGCGTGCCTGTTCGCCCGCCAGCCGGTAGAACCAGCCCTTGAGGCCCACCAGCTTGAGGGCGGTGCCGATCAGCCAGGCCAGCAGCACCCGGGCGGGCCCCACCAGATCGATCAGGCTCTGCATGCCGCAGGCGGTGGCCAGGGAGCTGGTGGGATGGAAGGCCCGACACAGCAAGCGGGCCAGGCAGGAGGGCGCCACGGTTTCGGGATGGTGGTAGCGCCCCTGGATTACCGCCAGCGGCGTCTCGCCGATGGTGAGCACATCCCCAGGCTGCAGCACTGCGCCGGCGTAATGCCGCAAAACGGCGGCAGGGTCATCGAGCACCCCCAGCAGGTGGGTGCGAATCGGCAGCACCTGGCAGCCTTCCCCTGCCAGCCACTGGGCCTGGGAGGGAATGGCGGGGGCTGGTCGCCGCAGCGGCACCAGCAGGCCATCGCGGCGCTGCAGCCTCCCGAAGGGCCCGTAGTTCACCCAGAGGATCTCCAGCCAGAGGGTGTCCAGCAGCATCGGCAGATCCAGGCCCTCGGCTGCGGTGATCGAAAGCTTCACCTGGGCCGAGGTGCTCTTGCCCGCCTTCACGATATAGGCGAACCAGTAGTTATCCTGCCGCGCCGGCTCATCCGGATGGCGGCTGATTATCTGGCTATTTATCTCTACTCCCTGCAGAGAACCTCGGCCCAGCAGGGTGGGCCGCAGGCTCAACTCCGGCACAAACACCTCCATGCGCCGGTGGGGGTTGCTGATCGCAATCGTGCCCTGCACCTGCACACCGCTTGCCTGGCGTTGCACCCGCCAGTCGCCGGCGCTGAGCCGCAGCGGCGAGGCTGGTCGCAGTCGGTGACGCAGTTCCAGCACCAGCAGGGCTGCCGCCAGCAGGGCCAAGGCCAGCATTAGCCCCGCCAGCGGCGGTGGGGTGAACAGCGGAAACGGCACGTCTGAGCTGGGCTGCGAATTGGCGGAGCGTAGGTGGCCCATCAGCCCCCTAGCGTCTTGGCCAGGCAGCTGGGTAGGGGCCATGCGCAAGACCTTCGTGCTGGATACGAACGTGTTGCTGCACGACCCGGCGGCCCTGGGTCGCTTTGAGGACAACCACCTGGTGATCCCGATCGAAGTGGTGGAGGAGATCGATCGCTTCAAGCGCGATCCCTCCGAGAAGGGCCGCAATGCCCGCCAGGTGTCGCGGCTGCTGGATGAACTGCGCAACCGGGGCAATCTGGCCGAGGGGGTCTGGTTGGACCAGGCCAATGGTGGCCGGTTGCGGGTGGTGTTCTGCCGCAGTGAAACCCTGTTGGAGCTACCGCCGGAGCTCAAGGGCGGCAGTGGTGACAACAACATCCTGGCGGTGGCCCTGGAGCAGCAAAGGCTGGGCGGCATGGGCTGCAGCGAGGGCTTGCCCGGTGGCGAAGCCACTGGCCCTGGCGAAGCCCCAGTGGTGCTGGTCACCAAGGACACCAACCTGCGCATCAAGGCCGATGCGGTGGGGCTGATTGCCCAGGATTACACCACAGACAAGGTGGATATTGCCGCCCTTTATTCCGGCAGCCGCGAGTTGTGGGTGCAGGCCGATCAGATGGATCGGGTTAAGGGGCATGGGGGCCTGCCTCTGGCTGAGCTGGCCGCCCAGATCGGCCAATTGCCGCCCCTGTTGGCCAACGAGGGGGTGACCCTGATCGACCAGCTGCAGCCCAGCCACACCCTGCTGAGTCGCTATGACGCCGCCGGCGGTTGCCTGCAACCACTGCAGAAGGCAGGCAAGCTGAAATTGGGTCGCATTCAGCCCCGCAACCGCGAACAAACTTTCGCCCTAGACTTATTGTTGGATCCCGCCGTGCCCCTGGTCACCCTGTTGGGCAAGGCCGGTACCGGCAAGACCTTGATAGCCCTGGCCGCCGGCCTACACCAGGTGGCCGATGAGCGCTTCTACGACAAGCTTCTGGTGACAAGACCAGTGATTTCCCTGGGCAAGGAATTGGGATTTTTGCCCGGTGATTTGGATGAGAAGATGGGCCCTTGGATGCAGCCAATTATTGATAATCTGGATTACTTACTCGCCACCAGCGATGAACCCCGACCTCAGCAAGGTCGGGGTTCGAATCGAGCATCCCGCAGCGGCTGGGCCGACCTCAAGAGCATGGGTCTGCTGGAAGTAGAAGCGATTAGCTATATTCGTGGCCGCTCTATACCCCGCCAGTTTATAATTGTGGATGAGGCGCAAAATCTCACTCCTCACGAGGTGAAAACCATCGTTACCCGCGTGGGAGAGGGTACAAAAATTGTGCTTACTGGCGATCCATTCCAAATCGACAATCCCTACGTGGATGCCGAGAGTAATGGCCTCACCTGGCTTGTGGAGCGCTTCAAAGGCCAGCCCCTTGCTGGCCACGTGAGCCTGCTCCAGGGCGAGCGCAGCGAGCTGGCCGAGCTGGCCGCCAATCTGCTCTAGATCAAATAGATCCAGAGAAAGATAAAAGGGCACCTCGAAAAATAACTAATTCCCAGAAATCCTACGGGTACAAAAAAACCGCCCAAGAAGCGGCGGGTCGAAATAAAGCAATATCTACCCCTATCTAGATCGCTAAATCCATGAGTGCTTGT
>JBILLQ010000042.1:0-29787 GCA_044375975.1 Prochlorococcaceae cyanobacterium | reverse complement strand
CCCAAGGGTTGAATGCGCTTCCCGCAGTGTCTTGTCTGCTCAGGTGGCTTAACTGTTCACCAGAACCATGAACCGTGGATTCTTCTGGTTTTGTTAAGCATCCTTGGCCTTGCGCCCTGTCGCACGAAGTGATATGCTATGCTTAATTCTTGAATCTGCCGCGTAGCGGCTTGGTCCAACAAGTAATTATGCGGATTGGTAGGCGCGGCTCCCGCCAGGCGGGCAAGGACGCCAGGATGGGAATTTTAGAGAGGCACTGGAATACGGCCATTTCGTCGCCTCATCCAGCCGAGAGCTATTGCGGAATCAGAGCTCTATTGGCGGTGGCTCGGATTTTTCAGATCTTTCGCAAACAGAGAGTAAAAAACAAAAAAATTAGTGATCTAAACTTGCTAGGATATAAAAAATATTTGCCCTGGAAGTGGGTGTCAATATTTTTTATATTCCAGCATACAGGACACCTCAAAAAAATTCCCATTAGACTATTGCAAGCCAGAGGAAAGCAAGACGCTGCAACACCTCTCATGTCACGAGACCGGCGAGATCTGGAAATTTTGAGATTTTCCAAAATGACCATACTAATTATAAAGCTATAATAAATTCAAAATACCCTGGACTCAAGCAAGATTAGATTTAAGCATCCCCAGATTAAGCGCTACCCATGTATTCAATGCTGGCTTAGTATTTTGGACAGTACTGGATTAAGCGCTACCCATGAATTCAGGGCTGACCTAGAATTTAGACCAGCCCTGGATTGAGCGCTACCGATGCTCAGGGCTGGCCTAGATTCATTCATTACTAGATTTAATAAAAACAGAGCCCAGGTAAGGAATAAAAAAATGGAGTTACGCCTAGCTTTTGTGAATGACATCCATAAAAGCAGATACTCGCTGCAGGCTTTTGCCTTCAACAAACTCCCTAGGCAATTGGTGTCACCGCTTAAGGAAGTTCTGGAAAACCATGATTTCCGCGCTTCTGCCTCCTGAAACCCCCTGCAGCGCAATGACTCCTGGGGCCGGCATTTTTCACAGTTTCCTTAAGAACGGGGGCTAAATTAATATTTAAGAATCAATTTTTGGCTTAGGAGGCTGTGACAAAAGTGACAGCTCCAGTGACATCTTGGACGGTCGCAATTGCCTGGACAAAGCCAGGAGGGGGGTTGGTGATGGCGGAGGTGAACGTAGCTCCGAGCACACAACCACCAGCGGAAACAGTAACCCCACTGCCCGCATCAAAGGTGCCTTGTTCAGGAGACACCAAGTAGGCGGAGCAAGCCTTGGCAGCGCCTACAGCAGCGGCATTGGCGCTGGCGATACGGGCCTTGCTCACCTGGGAGAAGTAGGCGGGGATACCCACGGCGCTGAGCGCACCCAGAATCACCACCACCACCAGCAGTTCCACCAGGGTGAAACCACCGTTGGCCTGATTAGCGGCAGAGCTTCGACCCCTGCGCAGCAGCTGGCTGGGCAGAAAAGAACGGATTTTAAACTGTTGTAGCTCTGAGGTGGTGCGGGCCATTGGCTGACTGTAGTTGGAAAACGTCATGATTACCTCTTAAAGCCTAAAGAACTTGGATAAATATCAGCCTAGAATCACCCGAGCGTTTCTAAAGTGAAACACAGCAAGTCATGAGCTGCGCAGATTTTTTAGTGGAAAAAGCTCTTAGATATTGAAAATATCCAGCGACCCCAGCAATCGAGCCCGCTGAATTAACAGTTTAGATCTGCTCCTGCTGAAGATCAGGGAGCTAAATCAATATCCAGGAATCAAGATCAGGTTTAGGAGGCTGTGACAAAAGTGACAGCTCCAGTGACAGCTTGGACGGTAGCAACTGCCTGGACAAAGCCAGGAGGGGGGTTGGTGATGGCGGAGGTGAACGTAGCCCCGAGCACACAACCACCAGCGGAAACAGTAACCCCACTGCCCACTGCGAAGGTACCTTGCTCAGGAGACACCAAGTAAGCGGAGCAAGCCTTGGCAGCGCCTACAGCAGCGGCATTGGCGCTGGCGATACGGGCCTTGCTCACCTGGGAGAAGTAGGCGGGGATACCCACGGCGCTGAGCGCGCCCAGAATCACCACCACCACCAGCAGTTCCACCAGGGTGAAGCCACCGTTGGCCTGCTTGGCGGCGGAGTTACGACCGCGGCGCAGCAGTTGGCTGAGCAGCAGGGTGCTGAGTTTGGACTGTTGCAGCTTGGACTGTTGCAGCTTGGAAGCGGTGCGGGCCATGGATTGGCTGTGTTTGGACTACGAAATAATCATGCCCCTGGTCTGCAGGGTTTGGATGAATGCCGGCTTAGGGTTGCCTGAGAGTTTCCTAAGCGAGAGGCATTCAAATCTGTGCTTAGCTGGCGCGTCAAGAGATTCAAGCCGTTTACTTTGCTCTACAGACTGCAATCCACCACGCTTCTGGCCGTATTGGCTGGCTACGCAATTTTACTGATGGCTAGTAGTCATCTGGCCGAGCTGCAACGCCATCAGATCCATGAGCAGCTGCTGGATCAGCTTCAGAACCAGTGGCTGCTCAAGCCGCCCAGCAGCTGTGAAAATACCGCCTTGGGGCCCTGGTTGCAGATTGTTTGCCCCGCTTCTGGGGCCCGGCCCGCCGATGCTGCTGGCGAGGTCTGGATGAGCAGTCGGGTATCTATGCCCTTGGCCAGTGGATACTCTGTACCGGTTTTGGTGCGTCAGAACTTCACCCACTCGCTGCATCAAGAGCATTTATCCCAGAAGTTGTTGATTGTGGTTGCCGGCATCTCCAGCCTGTTCACCAGCCTGTTGCTAAGACCGGTATTGCATTTTGGCCTGGTTAAACCCCTGCGCAGGCTGGGCCAGCAGCTGGACGCCAGCCAGGGTAATCCAGCTGCTGTGGTGCAGCTTGCCGTGGCCGAACAGCCAGAGGAGCTGCGGATGATTGCCAGATCATTCAACCGCCTAGGTCAAAGGCTGATGGCCTCCTGGAGTCACCAGAAGACCTTCGTGGATGGACTGGCCCATGAGCTGCGCACGCCGATCACCCTGATCAGTGGCCATACCCAGAGGCTGCTGCGCCAACCCCTAGATCCTCCCCTGCTGCGCAGTGCCCAGCAAATTGATGCGGAAACCAAGGCCATGGCGGCGATGGTGTCCGCCCTGCTGGAGTTGGCCCGCCAGGATGCCAGCAGGATGAGCCTGCAGCTGCAGGCCCTGGATCCCCAATTGCAATTGCTGCAGTGCTACGAGCGCCTTCAGCCCAGCAACGCCGGTCGGCTGCGGCTGATGCCGCTGGGGGATTCAGAGTTGCCTACGCTGACGGCAGATGCCGAACGGCTACAGCAGTGCCTGACGGCACTGGTGGACAATGCTCTGCGCTATGCACCAATATCTACCGAGATTCAACTAGGTATTACAATTGAAAATGGTGATATTATTTTACATGTGTGCGACAGAGGGCCGGGGGTGCCGGATAGCGAAAAGCTGTTAATCTTCGGGCGCTCTGTTCGTGGTAGCTCGTCAAAAGCGGTGCGCGGCAGCGGCATTGGCCTGGCACTTGTGGCCCTACTGATGAAAGCAATGGGTGGAACAGTAGACGTAGTTGACGTGCCTGGCGGCGGGGCGGATTTTCGCCTGCACCTACCGATTAGTTCTTGATCGGCCCCTGCTTGGCCATAAAGCCCACCCCGCGAACCGTCTGGATTAAAGTAGGTAGACCTGGGGCTTCTAGCTTGCGCCTCAGGTAACCCACATAAACATCCAGCAAGTTATCGTCACCGACAAAGGTGGCGCCCCAAACCTCTCGCAGGATCTGCTGACGTGCAAGCAGCTTGCCTGAGTTTTGGACCAAATAATAGAGCAGCTCAAACTCCCGCAGGGAAAGTTTTATCGTTACACCGTCACGGCTCACCTCATGGCTGGATGAGTTTATCTCCAGGTCCGCCAACCTGAGCACTGCTGGACTGTCCTGAATTACCAACTCGCCGCGGCGCAGGCGAGCCCTAACCCGGGCCAGCAGTTCATCCAAGGAAAATGGCTTGGTGAGATAGTCGTCCGCACCGGAATCCAGAGCTGCCACCCGGTCGCACACCTCGTCGCGAGCGGTGAGCATCAGCACGGGGGTGGCGGCATCGCCCTGGCGCAGCCGGCGGCACACCTCTAGGCCGCTGAAATCCGGCAGGCCCCAATCCAGCAGCACCAGATCCCAGCCTTGGCTGCGCAATAGGCCCAAGGCCTGCTGGCCATTGGCTGCCTCTTGGCAGAGATAGCCCTCAAGCTCCAGCTCCTGGCGCAAAAAAAAGCGCAGTTCGGAGTCGTCGTCCACGATCAGCAAGCGGCTAACGCCAGCTGGCTGCTCAGATTCCGGCTTGGAAACGACAGAGGGAAAGAGAGGCGCTGACTTGGTCTGCATCAATCAAAAATCAGATGGAACAGTAATAGAAGTTGACTCAAGGGCTTCTCGAAAAATTGCCCATTCCGCTCGCCTGAGCGAAGGGCAGGCCAGTCGCCGCAACGCTTCTCCCAGCGCGGCATCGATGGGACTCGGTATTTTTCGAGGTGCCCTCAAGGCGCCGAACTTGAGGCATTGAAACCGAGACATTAAACTCGATTAGTCAAACCAGAGTAGGCAAATCCGAGATAGATAGTTGGCAGCTCTTGCTCCACAGCAATTAGTCAACCGAAATCAACAATTCGACAACCCTGGAGCCAGTTTAGTCATCCGGGCTTAACAAGCCTTTCCGCGCGGGGAAAACCAAATCAGAACTAACAGGCGGCATAACTTTAATCAAAAAACAAGATATTCAAGGGAACCCTTATGTATTGGTCCTGCCTTAGTGAGGCGAGCTGATTCAAAAGTGCTGCATAAAATATGGAGTATAGCTATGGTTTAGGCTTCGGCGGGTGAGGTGGATCAGCATGGCGCTGGGGCGATAGGACGCACTAGAGGCACTCCCTGGAGGCACTGCCATTAGGCACTGCCTGGAGGCCCTGCCTGGAGGCCCTGCCTGGAGGCACTGGCTTGAGCCCTGGCGCTGCCTGGCGGATGCCTGAACCGGAACTTTGGGGCAAGCAAGCAGTTGCAGCGACTGAAAGCTGTCGATGACGCCATGGTGACCAAGGGGATCTATAAATGCCTGGTCACAATTACTGCCGACCTCGGCTGCTGAACTGTCCCCCGCCGCAAATACCCCCCTTAAGTGAGGTAATAAGAGGTTTCCGGCTGCTTTTGGCAAGGTGTCAATCGATACCCGCTGTAGATCCTGCGCATTGCATCCTTAACACAGCTACCAAAAGGGGTTGATGCATCGATATCAGGCAATGGCTGCCCCCCTCGGTTTTGCCAAAGGTAATTGATTCTGCCAGCGGTGATTGGTTCTGCCAGCGGTGATTGGTTCTGCCAGCGGTGATTGGTTCTGCCAGCGGTGATTGGTTCTGCCAGCGGTGATCGGAGCAAGCCAACAGCAGCTGTAGGCGGTTTTCCAGAGTCTCCTTAGCTGTGGGATCGGCCTGGATGTGGGATTAGCCCAGCTGTTGGTGCTGGCCAGCTGTTGGTGCTGCCTAGCTGTTGATGCTGCCTAGCTGTGAAATCGGACTGGATATCTGTTGAACTGGGGAGCTCTGGCTCACCGGGAATCCTTGTTCTCCACCCTTTTCCCCAGAAGACCGCTCAGCCTGGCTGGCCGCATGGCCCGCTGGGGGGTGGCGATCGTGGTGCTGTATGCCCTGGTCGCCCTGCTCACGCCCCTGTTGGTGGCGGCGGGGCTGTTGCCCGATCCCTCGGTGGGCCTACAAAATCCCATCTACGGCCCGCCTTCCCTGGCCCACTGGTGCGGCACCGATCGGCTCGGGCGAGATGTCTGCGTGCGCACCCTGGCCGGCAGTGGGGTGGCCCTGCAGGTGGTGGTGGTGGCCCTGGTGATCGCGCTGCTGATCGGCGTGCCCCTCGGGATGCTCAGCGGCTATCTGGGGGGCTGGCTGGATCGCATCTTGGTGTTGCTGATGGACACCCTCTACACCCTGCCGGTGCTGCTGCTGTCGGTGGTGCTGGCCTTTTTGCTCGGCCGCGGCCTGCCCAATGCCGCAGCAGCCCTTTGTGTGGTCTATGTGCCCCAATATTTTCGAGTCGTCCGCAACCAGACGGCCCAGGTGAAGTCTGAGTTGTACATAGAAGCGGCCCGCTCGCTAGGGGCCGGGCCCCTGTGGATTCTGCGGCGCTATCTGCTGCGCAACGTGATCACCTCTGTGCCGGTGCTGCTCACCCTGAATGCCGCCGATGCGGTGCTGGTGCTGGGCGGGCTGGGTTTCCTGGGCCTGGGGCTGCCGGAGACGGTTCCCGAGTGGGGCGGCGATCTACAGCAGGCCCTCACCGCCGTGCCCACGGGCATTTGGTGGACTGCCCTCTACCCGGGCCTGGCCATGTTCATCCTGGTGCTGGGTCTCTCCTGCCTGGGGGAAGGACTGGAAAGCTGGCTGAGTGGCTCTGGCCAAGGGCAACACAACGACGCCTAGGGGATCCACAATGGCGATCTGACGCGGATTCGCCGTGCCCCTGTGGTTGGACATCCTCTTGTTGGTGGCGGCCGTGGTTCTCTGGGCCGCCGGCCTTGCCAATGGCGACGATGTCTGGAGCCTGTTTCAGCAGTTGCTGGGCGTGATCGCCCTGCTGGTGGTGGTCCTCGGCGGCCGCCTGATCGTTTTGGAGCTGGCCGGCCTGGCCCTGGCCATCTGGCTTCCTGGCGCCAACAGCCGCCGCTTGCTGAGCGCCAGCTATCGCTCCCCAGAGGCCGGCCAGCTCAACAGCGCAGCCGCAGAGAGCGGGGCAAAGCCTCGCTGATCTCCCCCTCCGCAGTCAGCTCCGGATAGGGCCTGGCCTGCTGGCGGCACCAGGCGGCCACCTCGGGATAGGCCCACTCAAACAGCAGCGTCTGATATTGCCCCGCAGCCAGGCCCTGGCCGCGCTCGGGCACCTTGCCGGCCTGCTGGCGCTGCCTCAGTGCTTCGAACAGCAGGATGGCGGCTGCCACACTCACGTTCAGCGACTGCACCATGCCACGCATCGGGATTCGGATCGCCTGGTCGACCATTGCCGCGGTATCCGGGCTGAGGCCCCACTTCTCAGCCCCGAGCACAAAGGCTGTGGGGCCGGTGTAATCGCCATCGCGATAGTCGATCGCATCCGCCGCCAGATGGGTGCCATAGAGCTTGTAGCCCCTGGCCTTAAGCATTTGCACCGCCTCCAGGCTGGTGCCATGGCGGTGCAGCTGCACCCATTTCTGACTGCCCTGGGCCGTGCTGTTGAAGGTGGGTTGGCGCCCCGCCAGACTGACCAGATGGGCATCCACCAACCCCACCGCATCGGCGCTGCGCAGGATTGCCGAGAGGTTATGGGGCTTATCCACCTGCTCCAGCATCAGGGTGAGATCACCCATGCGGCAATCGAGCACGGCCTTGAGTCGCTCGAAGCGGCGGGGCAGTAAGGGCATCGAAAAGGCAGGAATGGCCCCATCCAGCTTCGACCAGCGGGTGTATGCCGCCGTGGCCTTGATTCCCCATGGGCAGCTGGCCACCTACGGCCAGATCGCCGCCCTGATCGGCGCCCCGGGCTGCGCGCGCCAGGTGGGTTGGGCTTTGAGGCGGCTGCAACTGCCCTCGCCCCTGCCCTGGCACCGGGTGGTGAATGCCAAGGGCGAGGTGAGCATGGGCATCAACCGGGAAGGCAGCGACTGGATCCAGCGGCAACGGTTGATCGCCGAGGGCATTCCCGTGAGCTGGGATGGCAGGTTGCCGCTGCGGCGCTATCTGTGGAGCCCGCCGCCGCTTCCCCTTGCTTGAGTCTGCGCCGATTGGGCTGGCACCGCGCCAGGTGGCTTGGCAGGTGCTGCAGGCGGTGGCCAGTGGCGCCTATGCCGATGCCGCCCTGGAGCGGGAACTGCAGCGCCAACAACTGGCCACCGCCGATCGAGCCCTGGCCACCGAATTGGCCTATGGCGCCATTCGCCAGCGCCGGCTGCTCGATGGCTGGCTCGATGCCCTGGGCAAACTGCCGGCCCAGCGCCAGCCCCCCCGCCTGCGCTGGTTGCTGCACCTGGGCCTCTATCAGCTGTTGTTCAGCGATCGGGTGCCGGCATCAGCGGCCGTGAGCACCACGGTGGAACTGGCAAAAAGCGGTGGCCTGGCCCGCCTGGCGCCGGTGGCCAACGCCCTGCTGCGCTCGGCTCTGCGACGGCGAGATGGCGGCCCCGCATCTGCTCAGGGACCTGAACCCTGGCAGGGACTAGAGCTGCCGGCCGATGCCGCCCAGTGCCTGGCCCTGCGGCGCTCCCTGCCCGACTGGCTGGCGGCGCTGCTGTTGCAGTGGCTGCCAGCGGAGGCGGCCGAGGCCTTTGCCCTGGCCAGCAACCTGCCCCATTCCGTGGATTTACGCGTCAACCCGCTGCGGGCTTCCAGCGAGCAACTGCTGACGGAGTTGCGGGCCGCTGGCCTCACAGTAGAACCGCTGCCGGGCCTACCCCTGGGCCTGGCTCTGCAGGGACGCCGCGGCGATCTGCGCCTGTTGCCGGGGTTTGCGGCCGGCCAATGGTGCGTGCAGGATCGAGCCGCCCAGCGCATCGCCAGCCTGCTGGCACCCGAGAGCGGCCAGCGGGTGCTGGATGCCTGCGCCGCACCGGGGGGGAAGAGCACCCACCTGGCCGAACTGATGGGCGATCAAGGGGAGATTTGGGCGGTGGATCGCTCGGGTGCACGGCTGGAGCGGCTGCGGCGCAACGCCGAACGCCTGGGGCTGAACTGCATCCGCACCCTGGCGGTCGATGCGCTGGTGCTGGCCAGTGAAAAGCCCGCCTGGATCGGCTATTTCGACAGAATTTTGCTGGATGCCCCCTGCTCCGGTCTCGGCACCCTGGCCCGCCATGCCGACGCCCGCTGGCGGATCAACCCGGAGGCCATTGAGGCACTAGTGAAGCTGCAACGCAGCCTGCTGGAGGCAATACTGCCCCTGCTGAAACCCGGTGGGCGGCTGGTCTATGCCACCTGCACCGTGCATCCAGCCGAAAATTGCGATCAGGTGGCGGCCCTGCTGGCGGACTATCCGGCCCTGTCCCTGCTGGAAAGCTGGCAGGTATGGCCGGGCGCCACTGCGACTGGGGGCGCGGCTGGCCAAGCCGGCGATGGCTTTTATGCAGCTCTGCTGCAGGGCTGATCAAATCAGCTATGGGGCGGCTCGGATCGACCGGCTGGTCGTGTGTCGAATCAGTGGTATGTCCAATCGGCCCGGTAAAGCCGCCGCCTCCCGCTCAGGGGGGGCTGGGGGCAGCCAGCGGCAACGGCGGCGGTGCCATTGGCGGAGCTGGAGCCGCAGGCGGGCTGGGGGCCACCGCTGGCGCGGGGTTGGCGCTGGGGCCGGCGCTGGGATTGGAATTGGCATTGGAGTTGGCCGCTGGGGCCTGCTCGGCGGGGCCGTTGCCGCGACTGGAGGGCTGGCTGGCTGGACTTGGTGCCGCAGCTGGCTCTGGGCTGGACTCGGGCGAGGGCTGGGGCCACCAGCGGGATCCGGCATCGGTGGTACCCCGGCCGCCCGTCGGCTTGGCATCGCGCTGGAAGCTGCCGGTGAGCTCTGGCTTGGGCGGGAATTGCCGCACCGGCATGCCCTTCACGATTGGTGCCATGAACGCCCGCCAGGCATAGGTGGCCAGCACGCTGGTGGTGCCGGTTTCACGGCTGTTGTCGTAGCCCAGCCACACACCGACGGTGAGCTGGGGAATGGAACCGATGAACCACAGGTCGCGGCCCCCTTCGGAGGTGCCGGTCTTGCCGGCCACCGGCCGATCGTCGAGGCTGGCTCCGGCTCCAGTTCCCGCCGCCACCGCCTGCCGCAGCATCCAGAGCATGGCGTCGGCAATGTCGCTGGCTACGGCGGGGTGGCCGCGGTCGCCATTCAAGCGCCGGCTCCAAAGCAGCTGACCTTCCGGGCCGAGGATTTCTTCAAAAGGGGTTGGTTTTATATAAAAACCGCGATTGTTGATCGCGGCATAGGCGGCGGTCATGTCAACCACGGTCTGCTCATAGGCCCCCAGGGCCAGGGGATAGAAGTTGCCCAGGGGGCGGGTGATGCCGAGGCTTTTGGCGGTGGCGATCACCTTGTCGAAGCCCACCTGCTGCAACAACTGCACCGCCACGATGTTAAGCGAGTTTTGCAGCGCCCTCACCATAGTTACCGCACCGAAGTAGCGATTGCCAAAATTGCGCGGGCAGTAGCCCCCAAAACAACGGGCCGAATCCACGATGATGCGCTCAGGCCGCATACCTTCCTGCAGGGCAGTTAGATATACGAACAGCTTGAAAGTAGAGCCAGGAGAGCGCAGAGCCTGGGCAGCCCTGTTGAATTGACTGGCCTGAAAATCCTTGCCTCCCACCATCACCCGCACCAGGCCAGTGCCCGGCTCCATCGCCACCAGAGCCCCTTCCATCTGGCCGGTGGCATAGGTTTTTATTGCTGTTTGAGCCTGCTCCTGCCAGGCCAGATTGACGCTGCTGCGCACAGTAATACCGCCCACTTCCAGCTGCTCTGGAGTGAGCAGTTTCGGCAGTTCCTGTTGCACCCAACTGCTGAAGTAGGGAGCCCGACTTTCCCAATACTTGGGTTCAGCCGGCTTAAGGGCTAAGGGCGTGGCATCAGCCTGGTCTTTTTCGGCTGGGGAGATGAAGCCGGCCTCCTCCATGCGGCGCAAGACGATTGCCCGTCGTTGCAGAGCCAGATCTGGATTCACCAGAGGCGAATACACCGATGGAGCCGGCGGCAGACCGGCGATCAGGGCCGTCTCCGCCAGATTAAGTTGATTGGGGGTTTTCGAGAAGTAAATCCAGGCGGCATCGGATACGCCATAGGCACCCGAACCGAGATACACCACATTTAGGTACTCAGTGAGGATCTGCCGCTTGCTGAGCTGGCGCTCCAGCTTGCCCGCCAAGGCGGCTTCCTTGAGTTTGCGCAGGATGGTGCGGTCCTGGCTGAGGAATACGGTGCGAGCCAACTGTTGGGTGATCGTGCTAGCGCCTTCCTCCACCGAGCCCTGGCGGAGATTGCTCAACACGGCCCTCAAAATTCCAGTGACATCGATGCCGCCGTGCTGGTAAAAACGGCGATCTTCCGCGGCGATAAAGGCCTTGGCCACCAGCTCCGGCAGCCGGCCAACGCTCAACTTGTCGCGGCTGGCTGGACCAATCGTCTGCACCACCTGGCCATCGGCCGAGAGGATCGTCAGGGTGCCAGGCCGGTTGAAGCTGCTGATCCGGCGGGAGTCGGGTAACAGGCTGTCGATGGCCGCCACCAGGCCAGCCTGGGCGAAGGCCACACCGCTGCCAATGGCAAGGGCGAGCAGGCCGCTGCGCAGCAGGTGGCGACGACCCCTCTTCCCGCTCACATCACGCCACCAGCCCGCTATGGCTTATAGCTAGTCCGCTATGGCCGATGGCTAGTCCGCTATGGCCGATGGCTAGTCCGCTATGGCCGATGGCCAGGGCGGTCACCAACATTCCAATCACCAAAAACGGCTGGGCACTGGCCTGGTACTTCACATCAAAGGCCACCGGATCGCGCAGTAGCCAGATGTCCTGGAAGGTTATCTGGGGCACGATCAATAACACCAACAACACCGCCGCAAAATTTTGGCCGATAGCGATCAGCACGGCCACCATGGCCAGCTGGAATAAATCGATCATCGCCGCACTGATCCAGCTGGCCCTGGTGATGCCGAACACCACCGGCAGCGATTGCAGCCCCAGGGCTCGATCCCCCTCCACACTCTTGAAATCATTGACCACGGCGATACCAAGGCCCGCCAGGGAATAGGCAAGGGTGAGCAGGGAAGTGGTCCAGGTGAGTTGACCAAACAATGCTTGGCCAGCCCACCAGGGCAGGGCGATGTAACTGGCGCCGAGGGCGTAGTTGCCCAGCCAGCCGTTTTGCTTCAGCTTGAGCGGCGGAGCCGAATAGATGAAGCTCACCAAGGAGCCACCCAAGGCCAGCAACAACAGCACCGGCGTGGCGTGGCCGGCCCAGAGGTCGAGGCCATAGGCCACCGCCAGACCCGCCAGCAGCAGCACCCACACCTGCAGCTTCACCTGCCAGAGGGGAATGGCACCGGAGGGAATCGGCCGATAGGGCTCGTTGATCGCGTCGATGTCGCGGTCGTAGTAGTCGTTGATGGTTTGGGTGTAGCCGGCCAGCAGCGGGCCACTCATCAACATGCATGCAATCGAGGCGCCCACCTCTGCAGGGCGCCAGTGGAAGTTGCCGGAGGCGGCGGCTCCGCAGAGCACCCCCCAGATCAGCGGGATCCAGGTGACCGGCTTCATCAGCTGCAGCCGGATCTTCCAGATGTTGGTGGTGCCGCTGGCACCTTTCATACCCAGCAACTGTCGGGCGGCTCCGCCCGAGCTGGCTTCGCGGTTTGGACTAGGGCTCAAGGGGGCCTCAGGCGAGGGCGATTTCGTCGTCGAAGAACCAGGCGGTTTGATTGCCGCTCAGCTGCACGACTACACCGATTCCCTTGCCATCAACAGTACGAAAACCCTTGACCACGCCGGAGGCATCGGCCTTGAGCAGCTCGACGAGCTCGGCGGGAATGCGGTCGCGCACCCGAATGATCCGCACCTTCGAACCGATCTGTACGGCCTCTGAAGTGGCAGCCTGGGACATGGTCGGCGCGACCCGAAAAAGTGGCGCAACCCTAACAGCGCCCATCCTGGTGGCCGCCCAGCGATGGCACCCTCAGCCCTCGCCCTCAGCCGGCGCCCGTCACCCTCAGCCCCTCGCCCCCCAGCCGATTGCCATGGTTGCCAAACGAATCATTCCCTGCCTTGACGTGGCCGATGGTCGGGTGGTGAAGGGGGTGAATTTCGTGGGCCTGCGCGATGCCGGTGACCCGGTGGAGCTGGCCTGTCTCTACAGCACATCCGGAGCGGACGAGCTGGTGTTTCTGGACATCGCCGCCAGCCACCAGGGCCGCGCCACGCTGGTGGATCTGGTGAGGCGCACCGCCGAGGCGGTGACGATTCCGTTCACGGTGGGCGGCGGCATCAGCAGCGTGGAGGGGATCACCGAGCTGTTGCGGGCCGGTGCCGACAAGATCAGCCTCAACTCCGCCGCCGTGCGCGATCCCCAGTTGGTGAGCCGTGGCGCCGAGCGCTTCGGCTGTCAATGCATCGTGGTGGCCATCGACGCCCGGCGCCGCCCCAGCCCTGGGATTGATGGAAATGGGCCAGGTGCAATGGGAATCGATCAAAAGGCGGCAGAGACAAAGGGGGCGGGCTGGGATGTCTATGTGAGGGGGGGCCGCGAGAACACCGGTCTGGATGCGGTGGCCTGGGCCCGGCAGGTGGTGGCGCTGGGCGCCGGGGAAATCCTGCTCACCTCGATGGATGGCGATGGCACCCAGGCGGGCTACGACCTGGCCCTGACCAGGGCGGTGGCTGAGGCCGTGGATGTGCCGGTGATCGCCTCCGGTGGCGCCGGTTGCATCGACCACATCGCCGAGGCCCTGGCGCCTGGCCCCGAGGGCGGCAGCGCCTCGGCGGCGCTGCTGGCCTCCCTGCTGCACGACCGGGTGCTGACCGTGGAGCAGATCAAAACCGACCTGCTGGGGCGCGGCCTAAACGTGCGGCCACTGGAAATCATTAAGAAATCACAGCCTCTGTAAAGCACCGTTACATTGATCTCATCAATGGGATCTGGCTGCCGGCAGCGGCGGCCTTAACCGTCTTGTTTCCGCTGTCCGCACGGTTGAACCGCTCCGTGTCTGTGCTCTCCGCTCTCCCCTCCCCCCTGGCTACAACCATCGCCCTTGCGATGGTCTCAGCCGTGGTCGCCCTCGTGGCCTGGTCTCTGCAGCTGATGCAGGCCGCCACCGACCGGCGCGAGTTTTCGCTGATGCTGGCGGGCTGCATGGTCTGTTCGGCCGCCGTTGGCCTGGCAACGGTGATGGTGCTCACCCTCACCGGTCCAGATCGGCTCACCGGTCGGGCGATGCTGGTGCCGCCCAACGCCGGCGTCAGTTTGGATTCGATTGTTTTGCCCTGGGATGGGCAGCTCTAGGCCCGGCGATCCAGCCTCTGTACAGGAGCTGTTTGAGGCCATCGCCCCCCGTTACGACCTGCTCAACGACCTGCTCAGCCTCGGCTTGCACCGCATCTGGAAGCGGGAGGCGATTCTCTGGCTTAACCCGGAGCCGGGCCAAAAGCTGTTGGATCTCTGCTGTGGCACCGGCGATCTGGCCCTGGTGCTGGCCCAGAAGGTGAGGCCCGGCGGTCACGTTTTGGGTATGGATGTGGCGGCGGCCCCCCTGCGCCTGGCCCTGCAGCGCTCGGCGCGGCAGCCCTGGTTGCCCCTGGGCTGGCAGCGGGGCGATGCCCTGGCCACCGGCCTGGCCGAAGCCAGCTTCGATGGCGCCGTGATCGCCTACGGCCTGCGCAACCTCAGCGATGCCGCCGCCGGACTGGCGGAACTGCATCGGCTATTGCGACCCGGAGCCAGGGCCGCCGTACTCGATTTCAATCGGCCGCCTGCCGCCAGTAAAGCCGCTTTTTTGCAGCGTCAATACCTGCGCCGGCTGGTGGTGCCCACCGCCCGGCTATTTGGCCTGCCCGAGCAATACGCCTATCTGGAGCAGAGCCTATTGCGCTTCCCCAGTGGGCCTGAACAGGAGCGGCTGGCGGCCGCCGCCGGCTTCAGTCACGCCCGCCACCGGCTGCTGGCGGCGGGCCAGATGGCCATCTTGCAGCTGGTGGCCTGAGCGCCCTGAGCCCATCGCCGCCCACAATGGCCCCCAGCACCGGCCGCAGCGGTCGGCTTACGCGCCCAGGCTCCATGCACTTCCAGGACATCATCCAGACCCTGAACCGTTTCTGGGCTGAGCGGGGCTGTCTGATCCTGCAGCCCTACGACACCGAGAAGGGGGCCGGCACGATGAGCCCCCACACGGTGCTGCGGGCCATCGGTCCGGAACCCTGGGCGGTGGCCTATCCGGAGCCCTGCCGGCGGCCCACCGATGGCCGCTACGGCGACAACCCCAACCGGGCCCAGCACTATTTTCAATATCAGGTGCTGATCAAGCCCTCCCCCGATGCCATCCAGGAGACCTACCTGGCCTCCCTAGCGGCCCTCGGCATCCGGGCCGCCGATCACGACATCCGCTTCGTGGAGGACAACTGGGAATCCCCAACCCTCGGCGCTTGGGGAGTGGGTTGGGAGGTGTGGCTCGATGGCATGGAGGTGACCCAGTTCACCTATTTCCAGCAGTGCGGCGGCCTCGATTGCCGGCCGGTTTCGATCGAGATCACCTATGGCCTGGAGCGGCTGGCCATGTATCTCCAAGACGTGGAGAGCATCTGGGATCTGGCCTGGGATGGCCATCGCACCTATGGCGATATCTGGCTGCCCTTCGAGAAGGGCCAGTGCACCTACAACTTCGAGGCCAGCAATCCAGAACGCCTACACCAGCTGTTCGCCATCTATGAGGCGGAAGCCACCGATCTGGTGGCCCGCCGCCTGCCGGCCCCGGCCCTCGATTACGTGCTCAAATGCAGCCACACCTTCAACCTCCTGGAGGCCCGGGGGGTGATTTCGGTGACCGAGCGCACCGCCAGCATCGGCCGCATCCGGGCCCTGGCGCGGCAGGTGGCCGAGGCCTGGCTGGCGGAACGGGAAGCCCTGGGCTTCCCGTTGCTCTCGGAACCCCAACGGGCCGCCTGGGCCGCCGCCCATCCCGAGCTGGCGACCGCAGGCCAATAGGGCGCCAGGTGCAAAACCACTAGGGGCATAACCAGTGGCGACATAGCCCTTGGCAAGCCATCAGCTCAGCCCAAAACCATCAGCTCAGCCCAAAGCCAGTGGCCCAGCCCAAGCCAGTGGCCTCAGCTCATGCCAGTGGCAATCCTGCAGACACCTGTCTGGGGGTGTGGCGATGCCATCGCGTTGGCGCGAGCTGTTGCTAACCCTGCTGATCGTGGCTCTGCTGGCGGGCCGGATTATGCCGGCCGCCCTGGGAACACCCCAACCCGCCGCGGGCGATCCGGTGCGCTGGCTGCAGGAGGCCACGCCGGTGGTGCCCGTGCGCCTGCGGGGCACCCTGCTCAGTGATCCCACCCCCTATGGCAGCCCGGGAGCAGCTGGCCAGGGCCAGGGCTGCCGGGTGCTGATGGAGCTGCCGGTGGGTCGCACGGAGCTGAAGTTCCCGCAATGCCCGCAGCTGCAAGAGCGCTGGCGACTGGAGGTGGAGGGGATGCTGCGGCGGCCGCAGCCGGCCCCCCATCCGCTGCTGGCCGGGCCGGCCGAAAGGCTGCAGCGGCTGGGCTGCTGGAGCCAGCTAACGGTGGAACAGTGGCAGCTGCTGGAGCGGCAGCCGGCGCCGATTGCCGCCCTGCGGCGGCGTCTGGCCGGGGCACTGCAGCAGCAGGCGGGCGCTGAACGGGGCAATTTGCTGGCGGCCCTGGTGGTGGGCAGTGCGGCCACCCCCCTTTCGCTGGAGGTGCGCGGTGCCTTCCGCGCCGCTGGCCTCTCCCATGCGCTGGCCGCTTCTGGGTTCCAGTTGAGCGTGCTGCTCGGCGTGCTGCTGCCGCTCACCGCCAAGTTGCTGCCGGCGCTGCGGCTGGGCCTGGGGGGAGGCGTGATCGGCCTGTTTGTGCTGCTGGCTGGCCCCCAGCCCGCCGTGATGCGGGCGGCCCTGATGGCGGCGGCGGCCCTGGTGCTGTTGGAGCTGGGCCGCCAGGGACGCCCCCTGCGGCTGCTGCTGTTGGTTAGCGCCGGGATGCTGTTGATCACTCCCGAATGGCTGCGGGATGTGGGCTTTCAGCTGTCGGTGGTGGCCACCGGAGCCCTGCTGGTGTCCGCCGGACCGCTGGAACAGTGGTTGCGCCAAAAGCACTGGCCCGGTTGGCTGGCGGTGGCGGTATCAGTGCCCTTGGCGGCTTCTATCTGGACGCTGCCGCTGCAGCTGCTGCACTTCGGCGTGGTGCCCCTCTACGCCGTGCCCGCCAATCTGCTCGCCGCCCCGCTGCTGACGCCGCTCACCCTGGGGGCGATGGGGTTAGGGGTTTTGGCGATGGTCTGGCCGGCCAGCTTGGTCTGGCTCTGCCCGCCCCTGGCCGCCCTGGCGGGGCTGCTGCTGGAGCTGGCCCGACTGGTGGCGCGGCTGCCGATGGCCCAATGGCAGCTGGGGCGGCCGCTGCCGCTGCTGGTGCTGCTATTGACCCTGGTGGTGGCGGCCTGGGCCATACCGGGGGTGGCCCAGCGCTGGCGCCGCTGGGCTGGGGTGTTGTTGGCCCTGGTGGTGGCCTTGCATGGGGCGGTGCTGCTGGGCGATCAACTGCTGCTGGTGCACCAGGGCGGCAGCGATCAAGGCAGGGATCTGCTGCTGGCGCGCCATCGCGGCAGGGCAGCCCTGGTATCCACCCGCGCCGATGGTTACAGCTGCCGCCAGGCCCAGCAGTTGGCCACAGGGCTAGGGATCATGCGCTACGACTGGGCGCTGCTGCTCGATCCGATCGCCTCCGATGCCCCCGATTGCTGGCGGCAGCAGGCGGGCCTGGTGCTGGCCGGCGCCGATGGCAGACAGCCGCTGTTGCCGGGCCAGAGCCTGCAAAGTCCGCAACTCAAAGCCAGGGCCCTCTCCTTCGACAGCCGGGCGGTGCAGCTGGATTTGGGGCCCAAGTCTTGGCTGTTGCTACCCGATACCCAGTCCCTTTGGGCCTGGCGCGATGGAGACTCCCCACAACGGCCCGACGGCGTTTGGCTGGGCTTCAAACCCCGCCTGCGGGATCGCCGCTGGCTGCAGGGGCGCGATCCGGGGGCGGTGTGGCTCAGTGGCGATCCAGGCCGAACCCTGCCCAAAGGCTGGCGCGCCAGTGGTCGCAGTGGTTCCCTGCAATCGGCCTAAACCCTGGCACCGCCAGAGCCACTGGAACCGCTGGCCACAATTGAATCGGCCGCTGGGCCGCTGGGGCCGATTTTGTGCTGGCCATCAGGGCGCCTAACAGGCTGGTCTTTAAAGTGCTGGAGGTCCTAGGACCCCCAGGGCGGCAGCAGCGCGTCTACTGGGTTATGGGTGCCAAGTGTGGAGAGGTGGCTGAGTGGTCGAAAGCGAACGACTCGAAATCGTTTGAAGGGCAACCTTCCGTGGGTTCGAATCCCACCCTCTCCGTTTTTCAACCCTGCAGCCGCGCCAGCGTCCTGTGGCAACGGCGATTCAACTGATTCAGCAAGGCAGCGGCGCTCGGTAGCCCCGCGGCCGCGAAAAGCGTTAGGCAGCTGAGCGTCTTGGCGGCATCAAGATCACCGCCCATCAACAACGGCAGGTTCTGGCCTGGGCGCTGGAGTTGCGCCGCAATCACTGCGATCACCTCCTTCAGTCGTTGCCGCAGCAGGGGATCAGCCAGATAGGCCTGGGCCTCCGCCAGATCGGCGATGCCATAGCGCTCCGCCATGGCCGAATGCCCCAGAGCGCGCAGCTGAGGCAATACGAACCAGATCCAGTGAGTTTGCTTGGCACCGGCCTGCAACTCCCGCAGCGCCTGGGCATAAACTCCCCTGTCGCCCTCACCCTGGGCTGAGTGGAATCGTTGTAGCTGATTAGAGGGTGTGTTCACCAAGTTGGCTCCTGGCGGAGCAGGCCGGGGAAGGCCATCAGGATCGGTGGCTGGTAGGGGGTGAGCTGTTGGGCCGTGGCCTCCAGTAAGGCCATCAGGATCGTGATCAGGAGGATGAAGTCCCGCAGAGCTGGATCCAGCCGATCCGCCTGGAACAGGGAATCACTGCGGATTGGTGATGGCAGCAGCATGGCCTGGAGCTGCCGCTCCGGGGCCGCATCCACTCGGGCCACGTCTGAAAGCCCGGATAGATCGCGGGCCAATCGGGAGCTGTGGCCTGAGGAGTGGATGGCCTCATGGGCCCAGGTGGCATAGAGGGCCGCCGCCGAATGGAAGGCCGCACGATCGGGCAGCGCGATGCGGTCCGCAGCCGCCAGATAACAGGCCCGATCCCCCCCGAAGCTCACGGGTACCGGCCAGCAGCTGAGCACCGCTTCCGCAGCCGCCAGCCGCACCGGCTCCGGCCGCTGGCTCAGCCCTTCTGCCTGCCGCCGCTTTTCGATTAGCGCCTCGAGGGCTGCGCCCTCCAAATCGGCAGCATTGAACACCGCCACCGGCCGGTAGCTCACCCAGCTGCGTCCGGGCCCTTCCCCAGCGGCCTGTTCCCCGGCGGCCGCTTCCCCAGCTGCCGATTTCCCAGCTGCGCAGCCACCTGCCCCAGCAGCTGATCCAGCCACTGCCAGCTCAGTTTCGCTGTGGTGATGCAGCTGGGGCCGCAGCACATGCACCGCCTTACTGCCCTTGCGGGGAAAGATCCCCAACGCCTTGACCTCGCCAAAGCCGCACCAGTAGGGCAGTGCTGAACCCCGCAGATGCATGCCCATGGTTATAGCAACACCGGATTGGCACCGCAGTAGCGACGGCCCGAGAGCAGATTCACTTGGTGACCGCCAGCGGCGGCATCCCACTCGCGCCGCCAGGGGCTGGTGCCCGCCTCCAGCAGGGTGACCAGTGATGCCACCAACTTTTCTTCTGGCGAAACCTTGGCAGCGGCAGCAGCTTTTGCTGAGCGGCTGGAGCGGGATCGGTAAGCAACAGGCACGGGCGCACAAACGCAGGACCGCAAGCGCCAAGGCGGCCAGCGTTAAGGTCCGGCAGCAGCGCTCACAGAAACCAATGCCCCCAGGCGTCTCAACGCCAGGGGCGGGCCGCTGCTCTCCAGCTCCGAAGGAGAGGATGGTGGGGGAGAGGGGGGTGATGATCGCCCAGAGCTCCCCATCAGCTTTACGGTGAAGCCTTATCGCACCAGTCCACTTCAACGTGAAACAGCACCGCCTGATTCTGCAGGGCGGTTCAGCCGACAGGCTCTGCCTTCCAATCGAGCTGCTCAGAGACATGCTCTCCGCAGTGCAGGACGGTGCGCGCCATGCAGCACGCTTTTACGTGGAAGGTCTCAGTGCCCAGGCCGGGCCCAGGCCCCGCTGGTTGGAGGCATGCACCGCCCATCTGGTCACTGGTCTGCAGCCTGGTTCAGCCGTACTGGAACTGGAAGCTCCAGTGCTATGGGAGGTGGCTCCTAAACAATTTGGCAGTCAACAGCAGCAAGACCTGTTCGGGGAGGCCAACGAACCGATTGGAACGGATGGCAGCGCCATCGACTTGTTCGCCAGGGTGATCCACCAGGTGAAGGCTGGCAATGCCGCAGTCGTGCATGCCGACCGGGCGCTATTGGAGAGTTGCTTGCGTTTGGCGCGCCTGCCGAGGGGTGAATTCAACGGTGTGATCTTGTGCGACGTTGACGACGATCGCAACAGCGTTGAGCTCTCACCAGCGGATGTACCCCGGCTGGAAGCCCTGATCCTGGACACCCCACTGCCCCAGGCCATTCGCTTCAGCTGTCTGCTCGACACCATTTCCGGGAGCCGCCAAACAGTGTTGCTCAGGGCCGACAGTGGTGAAACGGTACAGGCCCGATTAGGACCGAGCGTTGATCCTGAACAGTTGCGCAAGCTCTGGAACGAGCGTGTGCTGGTCACTGGCACGGCGCACTACCGACCGTCGGGGTCGATTCAACAAATCGCCGTTGATGGCCTTCAACGCGCTGAACCCCAGGACGACCTTTTTGCACACACTCCACTTCCAACCAGTCGGCAGTCTGTTTTTCGCAGCCTGCCCCACGACCAGCAAACTGGTGTGGCGTCCTTCATAGGCACCTGGCCCGGTGATGAAAGCGATGCGGAGCTGATCGAGGCACTGCAGGCGATTCGATGAGCCAAGGCTCAGGGGGAAGCCAAACACCAAACCTTGACGCGGACGCTCCAGAGTCTGGTGGTGGTTGACATCAATCATCCGCTGGTGATCGATGCCTATGTGCGCATTGATCTCTACGCCCGCCAACACCCCAAGGGCGCACGGCATATGGGCAAGAACGATCTCTGGATCGCAGCTTGCGCGGCTGCAGCCGATGCCTTTCTTCTCTCCACTGATGATGACTTCGGGCACCTGATCCCGGCTCAGGTTCGCGGTGATGTGATTCCGATGATCCCGCCAATAGCAGCTGACAAAGCATCCTGAAAGTGGCCGCAGCCCCCCATCGGGCGGTCATGGCTGCCCACAGGTCCAGGAGCTGGCGGGTTTGGCGAGGCGTTTGCGGCTAGCGCGCCTGCGGGTTGATTGCTGCAGCTCCAGCAGGGCCAGGGGTGAGGGCTGGGGAGCTCCAGGCAGAGTCACGCCGTCGGGAAGCAGTTCGACCAGGCTGGAGGACGAAAAGAGACCCTGCAGCGGTGCACGGTGACTGCTAACGAAGGCATCGCTTGAAGCAGCAAGCCAGCCAATTCGGGATTACGGATATTCCCTATCGCGATGATCAGTAGCTTCTTCGGCGTGACTTGCAACAGATGGCTTTGGATGTGGCGAGCTTATCGGCTTTCTGCTCTTCACCATTGAGCTTTTCCAGGCTGGCTTGGAAGCTGTCGGCGAGGAGGAAAGCCATGGGATTGTTGTTCAGAAGCCGGATGACGCCATGGTCATGGCGTGGTCATTGGCGACAGCCAGCAGGCAACCCTGCGGTTCGATCAGCCCCGTGTCGCCAAACAGCTCAACCGCACAAGCCGAAAAGGTTGGAGCGCTGTAATGAATTCCGCGCGACTGACCGTGGCAGTGATGATCGAAGCGTGAAAAAGGCCCTTCGTAGCGGAAGCCGCGGCCAATATGTAGATCAGCGGATCGGGAGGCCTGCTGGGAGGGGGTGGATCAATCCTGACCACGACCCACCTGGGCAGCTTCCGCGGTGACCGCCAGAAAAGATGACGCGTCTGCCGCCGATCAGGCGGCCATCACCAAGATAGCTGGTTTGATGTTGTTTTCCGGTGGTGGTGGATTGATCCAAACCACCTCGGATTGTCGCCAGCAGCGGGTGCTGCGGCTCCAGCGGCGAGGATGATTTTGACGGGCTTGCTCGTAGATACGGGCACGGTGGCGACAGATTTCTTCGGCCTGGCCCCTATGGCGTTGATCGGGCATAACGAAACGGATACCGCTGTGGCGGTGCTGGTGGTTGTACCAGTCCACGAATGCACCCACCTCAGTTGGCGTTAGTTGGGGCCTAGGGCGCTGATGTCAAGGGCGCCAGGCCTCGCCTGCGGGGCTGGCTTGGCCAGAGGAATCGGGGGAGTTGTGGTTGACATCGGCATTGGCTCTTGAGCTGGCAGATGCTGCCGCTGCTCCTGAGCTGGCTGAAGCTGCCGCTGCCGCTGAGTCTGATGTTGAGGCTGAGGCTGAGGCTGTTGATGAAGCACCAGCACTGGCTCCTGGGCCGGCTGAGATTGCCGCCGCTGCATCGGCTGCCGCGCTGGTGCCTACCTCCGCCAGGGGGGGCAGGGGCCGTTCTGTGGCTGGAGTTTGAGTTGCTGCCGCCACTAGATCCTCCACTTCGCACACCGGGAAGCGATTGATCGCCTTCAGGGCCAAGCGAGCATTGCGGCGCAACCGCTCGCTCACCAGTTCGCAGTAGGGCACTTGGCTGAGCAGGTCGACGGTGCGGCGCAGCACCCGCACCACATCGCCCTCATCCAGGGAGCTGCTGGTGATCACCTCATTCCAGCTGGCACCGGCGGCCCAGGCATGCACCAGCCCCGTCAGCTCTGGCTCCCACCAGATCGGGAAGTTGACGCGAGCCTGTTCCTGTTGGCGGCCAAGTTCGCGCCGCAGCCCCCGCAGATCGTGCAGGGCCTCCTCCACCAGCGGTGGCGGCGGGAAGGCACACCAGAGATCGGGGCGGTTTACCTCGGTGGAGATCGCCTCTAGCACCGCCGCCAGTTCGGCTGGATTCAGCTCATCGAGGTAGCCGCTGATCATGGCCAGCCCCAGCCACAGCTCGTTGTCGCCCCGCAGGGCGGCCACGGTGCGGCCCACCTCCGTGGGTTGGAGGCCGTCTTCCCCGGCCAGGGCCCCGAAGTGGCGCAGCACCTCAATAAGCGCCAAGAAGGTATCCCAATGGCGGTTGGAACGGAAGTGGAGCAGCCGCTGGTGCTCTTCAATCTCCTGTTCCAACTCCTCCCGCCGCCGGCGATGTTTTTGCAATTGCTTGCGATCGCCCCAGCGATGGGCGGGATGTAACTCCAGTTCCTGCTCCAGTTGCTGCACCAATTGGCCCTGGGTCAACACCTCGCCGGCCAGGTCGTATTGGGGGGTGTGCATGTCGTGGCGGCGGGCCATGGAGGCCACGGCAAGGGCCAGGCCGCCGCTGAGCTGATCGCCGTGGCGCAGCTCCCCCAGCCGCTGCAGGTCTGGGCTGGAGATGGCGCCCACCTGCAGGCAGCTGAGCTCGGCGTGCAGGCTGACCACAGCGCTGCAGGGCAGCAGCACCCAGAGGTTGTCGTCGGTGAGGCAGAGCAGCAAGGGGAACTGGCCTGGCCCCTTCACCTTGGCTACGATCACCGCCGGCGTTACCTGGCTCTTGAGCTGGGGTGCCTTGAGGCTCACCAGGGTGCCCTCGCTGGCGAACTGCAGCGCCAGGGTGAGTTCGTGGGCCAGGGTTTCCTCCGCCTGGGACTGCAAAATCCGCAGCAGGCGCCGCTCCTCCCGCAGCCGGGAGCGCTTGTTTTCGTAGGCCTCGAAGTCTTCCCAGGGCACGTCTTCTGAGCCGTCTTCAAGGCGGTTGAGCTGTTCCTCCAGCTCGGCGATGCGGGCCTTGTCGTCGGCCAGATCCAAGGTGGCCAGATAGCGCCCGAAGCTGCGCTCCACCAGCTCCCGCGCCTTGTCCAGGTCGTAGCGCTGCAGCAGGTTGAGCACCATCCCGTAACTGGGGGTGAACTGGCTCACCAGGGGATCCGAGGGGCTGGTGGCCAATTCGCCGGCCTCCCGCACCCCCTCAAAGCGGCTCTGCACGGTTACGACATAGCCCTGGGAATCGAGCCCCCGGCGCCCGGCGCGGCCGGCCATCTGCAGAAATTCACTGGCCATCAGGGGCCGATGGCCCCGTTCGGTGCGCTTGGAAAGGGCCGATATCACGGTACTGCGGGCGGGCATGTTGATGCCGGCCGCCAGGGTTTCGGTGGCAAATACCACTTTGATAAGGCCCTGTTGGAATAGCTCTTCTATCAGTTCTTTCCAGGCCGGCAGCACGCCGGCGTGGTGGGAGGCGATACCCCGCTGCAATGGCTCGGCATGGCCCTCCCGCACCGCTTCCGGGGTGGCGGCGGCGAAGGCATCCAGCCGACTGCGGATACGCGCCTGTTCGGCCGGCGTCACCAGGCAGGCCTTGCCCATGTCGCGCACCCCCTTATCACAGCCCCGGCGGCTGAAGATGAAGTAGATGGCCGGCAACATCTGGCGCTCCGCCATCTGGGCCACCACAAAGGGCAGCGGCGGCGCTTCCGGCTGGGGCGGTTTAAGTGATTTGTTCGGGCCCTTGCGGCGGCTGCCCTTGGGGGGGCGCCAAACTTTGCAGTTGGGATGTAGGGCCGTGCCAGCGTCGTTGAGCAGCGGATGCAGGCCCTTGGCGCTACAAAAGCTGAACTGCAGCGGCACCGGTCGGTAGTCGCTGAGCACCAAGTTGGTGGGGCCGTGAACGCTGTGAATCCAGTCGGTTAGCTGGCCGGCATTGGCCACGGTTGCCGATAGTGCCACCAACTGAACCGCTGGCGGACAGTGAATTATTGATTCTTCCCATACCGTACCGCGCTGGGAATCATTCATATAGTGACACTCATCAAGCACCACCGCTTCTACATCTTCTAGCGGATCATCTTCGCGGTTGTCTATTTCTAGATAGAGCATATTGCGGAAGATCTCGGTGGTCATCACCACGATTGGCGCTTCGCGGTTGAAGCTGAGGTCGCCGGTGAGTAGGCCCACCTGATCTGCGCCGAATTGCTGACGAAAATCCCGCAGTTTTTGGTTGGAGAGGGCTTTTAGCGGCGTGGTGTAAAAAACCTTGCGCCCATGGGCCAAGGCGCGATAGATGGCGTATTCGCCCACCAGCGTTTTGCCAGAGCCGGTGGGGGCGCTCACCACCACCGAATGGCCCTGGTTCAACGCATCGATCGCCTCTAGCTGGAAGGGATCGAGCGGAAATGGAAAGAGCTGCTGCAGCGGCGGCACCCTGGTGTCGGCGGCGGAGCCATCGGTGCTGCTGCTGGACATGGGTTGATCCTAGGGGGGAAAGCCGCCAGAACCCGTAGTGATGGCCAATTAAGGGAAGCGCCGCAGGCCGCCCGCCCGCAGCCGATGGCCTAGGTCGATTCAAATGGTTTCCCTACCGGCAATGCGGATGCCGGCAATCCCGACGGCAAGCGCGGCTGGCAGGTGGTCAGGGTGACACCTGTGCTGACGATGTTCCTGCAGGGCCTAGGCCGCTCGGCGGCCGCAGCGATTGAGCTGCTGGGCCTGCAGCAGCAGCTGGTTCCCCAGTGGCACCAGTGGCAGGAGGGCACGATCGACCAGCCAAGCTTGCGGCGAGGCTGCCGGCCGATCCGGCAGTCATTCGAGGCCCTGCCGCAACGGCTGGTGGATCTGGGTTGCCAGCGCGGTGAGCAAACCCCATGGGCGAAAAGGCTGCGCAGCGGCCGGCCGTTGCTACAAGTCGCCGATGGCCTGGGGAGCTTCCCTGGCGAACCAGGCGATTGAGCCTACTAACAACGACCTTGTAGGCGTAGTCTTCTCTTCAGTAGTAAGTGCCTCGCGCCAGTCGGTGATTCAGTTCAGGGTCAGGGATTGGCTGAGCAACAGGGATTTGCCTGGCAACAGCCGGGGTGACCAGTCTGTCAGTGGCGCTATCTGCCTCAGTCCCCTGCTTACGGTCACCACCAAAATCAGGCCAAAGGGCCGGTATGGCTGGCGGTTTCTGGAGCAGGCAGGCATCGCCCATCACTGCGGCGGGGCGATGCCTGCCTGGCTGCCGGTTCCCTCAACTGCTCAGCACAACCGACACGTCCCTGAGCGCTTTTCCAGCAGCGATCAGGGGTGGATTGGCCAGGGGGGCATTCATAACCCCCTGAATGCATAGGATTCACCCAACCATGCACAGTTCATTACCATGAGATCTCCCATTTTCATCATTGGTTTTCCGCGATCGGGAACGTCCTTTGTGGGCAAGCTGATCTCTCGGTTCACCGGATACCCATCCCACGGTGAATCCCATACGCTCACGTTGCTACAGGAGGTGCATCACCGGATCAATCTCTACAGACGCCGTACGGATTTTACGGGCATGGAATTAGTGAAGCAGCTGGATATGCAGGCGCTCAAGGAGCTAAACACCACATTCTTTCGCGAGTTCTACCTTGGTACCTATGGCAGTGAGCGGTTCATTGACAAAACCCCTGGCGCTGTGGCTTGCCATGGCTGGGGTGTGGTAAAAGAAGTTTTTCCCAATGCCGTATTCGTAGCCTGTGTGCGTAGCCCAGTGGAGGTCTTTGAATCCGCAGCGCTGAAGTTTGGTGGGCTTGGTGGTGGGGCAAGCAACACGAATTTCATTGAGCTGGCAGAGGGCTGGGTTGCGGCGATGGCGGGAATTGAAAAGCTGGCTGCATCTCCCTTTGCCGCCGACCTTCACGTGCTGTCGCAGCTGGAATTACGCGTGGATCCCAGCAGCACTGTCACTAAGCTGTTTCGATTCCTTGGACTGCCAGAAAGCACGATCCCAGAGGGCATCGCACTCTGCAATAGCTCACGGGAGGATGTGCTTACCGAAGCAATCAATAACTCGACGTATAAAACACTCAGCCAACTGGCAATAACGCCTCAGGAAGCCGAGCAATTCCGATCCATCTGTTCAGCCATGTGCTCCCGATGGGAAATTTCTTTATGAAAGTTACTGCATTATGAAAAACCCAGCAAATACTATTTTTCTTCATATTGGAGCGGGAAAGACTGGGACCACTGCCATCCAGGCAACCATCCCACCTATGCGCCGCGATCTTGAAGAGGCAGGATTACGTGCTCCTCTCGATCCTGCTGTGCCTTCAGAATTCGAGTTTAGGCCAAGAGTTGGGAGCGGATATTCTTTTTCTCTCGCCAAACTTCTGAATCCTGGTTTTAAAAATTCTATATCCCTTGGTGCGGAGGAAACGTGGAACTGGTTAGAAATAGAATTGAAAAAAGCGCAGAATGAAGGATTGAATCTTCTCTTCTCGAGCGAGGCACTCCAATTTGCTCGCGAAATACAACTTCAGGCATTCAAGGAGCTAGCAGCTCGGCACGGCTTTCAAATAAAAGTAATCTTTTATGCGAGAACTGCTCTCGACTACTCAATCTCAGAGTATCTTCAACATCTCAAGACAGGGTTTTCGGCATATCCTAATAAAAATATTCCAAATGAGCTCAGGACTTATATTGCAACTGCCGTCGTCCCTTTTGGTAAGACACTATCAACTTTCTTAAGGGTCTTTGGCAGACAAAACCTTGATGTACGCAGCTACGATTTGGCAAAAAGCAACCTCCTTGACAACTTTTTCACTGCTGTAACAGGAAGCATTCAAAAAATTCCAAAGATTAATCAGCGAAATCGTTCGCTTACAAGAAACGAGCAAGAAGCCCTGGAGAATCTGTTAAAATGCGAAAATGGTCCTGAGCTATGCAAACGTATCGGCAACAATCTGATCAAGACACCATCGCCAAAGGATGCCAGTTGTATTTATTTTATAGACGAAGAAAGTATGCAAAAATACATTTCAAATAATGGGCCGATCGTGGAACTAGTTAATGGTTATTTGCCGCTTGATCAGCAGATCGGCGTCAGAACTGGCAACTCACCCGTTACCACTAAGCCTGGCGATGGCTACAGGCCGGATTGGCATAGCACTTATCGCGCAATTATTGGAGCTTTGGTCTAATAATTGCCTTGGTCCAATGCATGATGCAAGACCTTAAAGTGTCATGCCCGTCAAAATATGCCCTACTATCGGGGAGTAACTTCATGGATATTCCCTTGGTGACAGCATAATTAACGACGCTTGGGCGGGAGACCAGGCCGAACGGCGCAATGTTCATGCTTCACCGCCAGGCACTGCCTGAGGGAGTGTCGCAGGCCGTGTCGCAGGCCGTGTCCCAGGGGCAAGGCGCTCTTCCAGCGATCGAAACAGAAGCTCTGGCTGAGCAGCAGATCCGCCACTATCTGTACCAACAGCACCACATGATGCAGATCTACAGGTGCATTCTGGGATCAAGCGTGTGTCAATGGCTGTTCGGGGCCAGGCTCACTGAGCGCCGTACCTGCCGTGAATGGCTAACATGTGTGAGTGATGAATGCGCTTAACCTAGGCAACTCGCAAGCCGTCTAAACTGCATTTGTCAACACCTAATCTCAATACCTAATCTCAATGCCTAATCTCAACACCCATAATCTCAATACCCCTAATTTCACCACCTAGAGTGTCTGTTCAGGATTCGAGTAAATCAGGCTTCCGAATCGGTCCCCGAGTTTGGACCGTTGGACTGCTGCTGGTTGGTGTGGTGGGCGGCTGGATCTTTTTTTGGCAGCAGGCCCGCCACAGCCAACAGCGGCAAAATCTCGACTCCCAGACCGCCATAGTGACCCGCCAGGATGTGATCGTAATGGTGACCGCATCAGGCTCGATTCGGCCGATTACGCCGGTGAATGTAAGCCCGAAGCAGCCCGGTCGCATTATCAGCATCGCCGTAGATCAGGGTGATCGGGTGACAGCCGGTCAGACTCTCGCTCGCATGGATGACAGTAATTTGAGGGGGGTTTACCTGAGCGCGGTGGGTAAACTATCGGCGGCGGCGGCTAATCTGAGAAAATTGCAGCTGGGCAATCGTCCCCAGGAAATCAGGCAGGCCCGTGAGAATCTAAACCAGGCACAGGCGGAAATTATCGCTGTGCGTTCCACCTATCTCGGCAATCTAGCGCTATATCAAGCCGGTGCACTCGGCCGCGTCGCCTTCGATGGCAGCCGTTCCCAGTACCTTGCCAGCCAGGAGCGGATCAAAGCTCTGCAGGCCCAGCTCGATCTGGTGGCGGCCGGGTTTCGCAGGGAGGACATCGAGGTGGCTCGCGCCCAGGTGTTGCAGGCGCGGGGCGACCTGCAGACGATTCAAGCCCAACTTAACGACACGGTGATCCGTGCTCCCTTCGCCGGTGTGATCACTCAAAAGTATGCGGATGTCGGTGCATTTGTGACCCCAACCACCTCGGCTAGCGCCACTAGTTCGGCCACATCTTCATCGATCTTCGCCCTGGCCGGCCAGCTGGAAGGCTTGGCAAATGTATCGGAAACCGATATCGGTTCGATTTATCCAGGGCAGCCGGTGGAACTCCAGGTGGATGCCTATCCGGGCAGAATTTTTCACGGTAAAGTTTGTCTGATTGCACCGGATTCAGTTGTGGTGCAGAACGTCACCAGTTTTCAGGTTAGAATCACTCTTGCAGATCAGGCCAGCCCTGCCGATCAGGCCAGCCTTGCCGATCAGACCAGCCCTGCCGATCAGGGCAGCGGCAAATTGATCTCCGGCATGAACTTCACCGCAAGTTTTGTGGTTGGCCGTCACCTGAAAAGCCTGCTAATTCCCACACCGGCCATCGTCACTCGCCAGGGGGGGCTGGGGGTCTATTTGCCCGCCGCTGGCGCCAGCCCCCGCTTTCAGCCCGTGCGGGTGGGCAGGGCTGATTAAAAGTTTCAGGACGCTGTTGACGTTGGCTGCCGCCTTGCCATCGCCAACAGCGTCTTGATGTCGTGCATCACCGCTTGCATGCCGGATCGAATCGACTGAT
>JBILLQ010000041.1:0-29936 GCA_044375975.1 Prochlorococcaceae cyanobacterium | reverse complement strand
TTCCCGTAATCTGGAAGACTTCGATATTGCTAAAATCCACTTGATCACTATCATCGTAGGAACCGTAGCGATTGATATGAAAATATCCACTCAGGCTGGCAAGGGTTCGATTGTTGAAAAATGAATTAATGCCATATATTGAATATTCGGTTGAATAGTCAACAATCAGAACATCCGTGCCTGCGCCCCCATCAACAGTGTCTAAGCCAAGGCCTCCGTTGATCGTGTCGTTGCCACCTCCCGCAAAAATATAGTCATTGCCGGAGCTGCCCACCAGATTGTCGTCGCCCAGGATGCCGATGATGGTGGCCTGTTCCACCGCGATCCAGGCACCATCAATCCAAAGGCTGGTGTGGTCGTCCTCGGCGCGGATAGCTGAGAGCTGCTCGGGCGAAATGGCCCCCTGACGCAGTAGTAGGGAGAAGTGCGCACCCTCATCGCCGGGGGTTTCCTCGGTGTTCAGTAAACCATCCAGGTGGTGGCCGAGTTCCTCGGTGAGCACCGCAATGGCTTGCTCCAAGCTGGCCTGCTGCAGCCAATCCGCGTTGAGGTAGATCGTGCCCGTGGAAAGGCCATAGGCACCAGCCGTAGCGGTCATGGTGGCTCCGGGGAGCAGCCGGATCGGGGGGAGGCTCGAGAATTCCCGCCCGGCCCATTGGCTGATCAGAGCTCCGAGGTGCGCCTGTTCTCCGTGAAGATCGAGAGCTTCCTGGGCCGCAGCACCCAAGGAGCCATCGGCAGCCCAGTTGCTGAGCTTCAGCTTCCACTCCTGGTGCAGGGCTAGGGGGAGAGGGGCAGTGGTAAACATAGAAGCTGAATTGGGAGAAGCTTTTCTAGCGTCTGCGCAACCGAGAGTTGCAGGAAGGCCCAGAAAACTAAATCAAATGTTAAATGCTAGGTTGCTCGACCGGTGTATCTTAGGCTACACTGCCTACCTGTGCCATTGCTTAAATGATCCACGGCCCATGGCCCACGGCGATCCTGGCTGTTGAATCATCTCAGTCGAAGCCATCAGGTGAGGCCTTCAGGTGAGACAGAACTGCTCTATTGTCTAGGGCGTACTTGGTGGCTCGATCCGATCAAGCCAAGCCTGTTTCCTGTGGTGCTGAATGTCAAGGCCGAAGATACAGGATTCAAGAGCATGCCTGGGACTTAGCTCCCAGGTCAGCCTGCGCACCTCTCGATACGATGCCACCATTCAGGCCAGACGCAACAGGTATCACTGGTCCAGGTATCGGCTGTGTTGCCACAACGGGCCGAACAACTAAACATGCAGGCGATATCGACACCTACCAGGGAAGCATTCCCCTGGCTCTGCTGGATTAGTTATTTTCAACAATACTGGCTATTTCCGCCGGGGAACTGGACATCTCTGCCCTCCAGTGAGAAACAAGCCGGAAGCGCCTGTGCCGCAATGGCTCTCAGTTGGCTTGGTGAGCGCAATGGCGGTTTTGCAGAGTTTCCCTAATGCGCCGGCAGCCATTGGGCCTGGCGAATGGGTTTATCCAGCCCCCGCAGCGTCAAGCTGTTGGCATCGATCAGTGCAGGCTTGGCCTCCTGGCGCCCCTCAAAAGTTATCGGCTCAATAGAGATCGCCTTTATCTCCCTTCGCACATTACCAATCGACTTTATCTCACTTCGCCGAATGCTGATTGGCTTTAGTGCCAGCAGTAGCTGATTGCGGCTGGCGTCATATTGCATTTTTGTGCCTGGTTCCAGTTGCCAACCATTTAATTGCTTTCGCTGCAGGATTTTACCCGAGCGGTTTAGGGCCAGGAGTTGCAGCCGTGGTTGGCCCATGCCGTCCATCAGCAGTAGCCAAATCCTCTCGCCACTGCGGGCGCAGGCACTGCCAATCACCGCCTGCCGGCCCTGCCAGAGGATGCGAGGTGCCTCACCAGGCTCCACCAGCTCCAGGGAGCGGCTGTAGTCGGGGCGGTGACGCACCAGCAGGGCCCGGCCACCACTGACGCAAAAGGAGCTCAGATCGCGGCTGCCCGGCAGCATCTGACGCCGTTGGGGCTGGCCTGGCAGGCGCATCAGGATCAGGCCCTCCGGATGGGGCACCACCATGGCGCCACCCTGGGGCACCAGCTGAATGGGGCCACTGCTCTCCACCTGCAGCTCAGTGCGTCCACCGCTGGCATTCCAGATCTGCGTCTGGGCCTGGCCGCTCAATTCGGTGGCGCTTTGCAATAAAAAATCCCCCTGCCGGTTACTGCTCATGTGGGCAAATAACAGGGGGCTCTGGGATAGGCGTTGGGCCGCCCCCACCAGCGGCGCCTTGAGGCCCAGGTTCGCTGGCGCCAAATTGCTTTGCTGAATTGCCAGCCGCCATACCTGCAGCCTTCCCTTGCCATCGGCTGTGGCCATCACCAGGCCGGAACCATCCCCCAACACCTGCAAGTGGGGTATCGACGGCCACACTTCACTTATTGCCTGCCAGCTGCCGTCCTGGTGCCGCAGCTGCAGCTGTTCTCCCCCCTGCACCACCACCACGGCCACCATCCTTGGGCGGGGATCCCATCGCCAGCGCTGCGGCGCCACGGCCAGCTGGCGCCGATCCCTGCCGCCCAGCTCCAATTCGATCGGCTGATCCAGCCTGGCGCCGGGGCTGAGCAGCAGTCTCCACTGGCTGCCCTCCCCCAGCCAGCCATGGGCCAGCGCTGGGCTGAGGCTGCTGCTGGCGCCTACGCTGCCCCCCTCCATCGGCCGACTGAAGCGCAGATCCAGTGCCCCAGCACCGGAACTGGCCAGGGCTGGCTCGATCGCCACCAGGCGAGGCGGGCGCCGGATCAGCAGTTGCTGTTGCGCCAGGACCAACACCAGGCCGGTAGCCATCAGCAGGGGCAGGGGTTTCATGGTTGGCGGCGCGGGGCTTCAGCCCTCGAAGGGTCGTTTGGGCCGAGGTATAGGGGATATGCGGCGGGGTAGCACCAGGCTGTGGGCCTGGCCGTCGCTGCTATCTATACCCATCACCCCCTCAATCTCCAGCCATTGATTGGCCTTTGGCAGCGGTTTGCCCGGGGGCCAGCGCACCGGCAGCCCGATCGGGGTGGCATCCGCCAGGCAGCAGCGCACCAACAGCCTCGCCAACTGGGGCGGCTGCCCAGGCACCGCCAACACGAAGCCACTGATGCGTACGGGATCTCCGTCGTAGAGCTGGGGATCCGGTGCGGCCCTCAGCAGCCGCACCCAGTCGGTGACGCTGCGCTGGCCGGCCGGCAGTACAAAACTGAGTTCTTCCTGGAGCATCTGTCCGCTGCCACGGGTGGCAGCCAGATCCGAAAATGAGGGCTCAGGTGGTAACAGCAGCATCGCCACGGCCACCATTCCCCCCAGCAACCAACCGGCCGACTCGCGCCTGGGCAGGCGCTGGCGCCCCTGGCCCAGGCGCATATCCAGCCCCGCCAGCAGCAACAAGACCACCCCCGCCAGGCCAATCACGGGTTGTAGAGGTGCCCTCACCAGCAAATTCAGACGCTCGCTGCTGTAGCTGAACAGCAGCAGGCCACCCCAGAGGCCCAGGCAGATACCGCGCAGCCCTTTCAAAGTTGCCACAGATTTACCCACTGACAGATCAGCAACACCACCACCGCCGTGCCAGCCACCGTGAGGGCAAGGGCCCCTGGCCTGAGCACCACACCAAAGAGGCTGAGGGATTTGAGATCAATCACCGGGCCAAGGATCAAAAAGGCCAGCAGCGCCCCAGGGGTGACATGGGCCGCAAACCCCAGCGCCAGGAAGGCATCCACGCTGGAGCACACGGATACCAGCACCGCCAGCAGCATCAGGCTCAGGATTGAGAGGGTGGGTGCATCCCCCACCGCCAGCAACCAGCTGCGGGGCACGAGGGTCTGGACCAGGGAGGCGATGGCGCAGCCGAACACCAGCAGGGTGGCCAGATTCAGAAATTCCCTCACCCCATGGCCGAGGGCCTCGGCCGCCGCCATTCGCTGGGGCCCCAGGGGCGGTTGGGGCCTTTCCCCCAGCAGCCCTCCCCGCCGCTCCAACAAACTCAACTGGCCCAGGGGTTGATTCAGGCGCCGCTCCTCCAGCAGTTCATCGCTGAGCAGTTCCCCCTCCGGCAGCAGGCGCAACAGCGATGCCAGCGCCAGGGCGATGGCCAGGGCCGCCAGGGGCCTGGCCAGCAGCAACCAGGGGCGATCGGGGAAAGCGGCCCAGGTGCTGGCCAGCACGATCGGATTGAGCACCGGCGCTGCGAACAGAAAGCCAAAGGCGGTGGCCATCGGCGCCCCTGAGGCGATCAGCCGCCGGGCGACGGGCACATTGCCGCATTCACAGGCCGGCAGGGCAAAGCCCAGGACTGCCCCCGTCAGCGGGCCCAGCAGGGGATCCGCGGGCAAGCGCCGCAGCCAACCGCCAGCGGGGCTGAACCAGCGCACCAGAGAAGCGATGCCAACGCCGATCAACAGGAACGGCAGCGCCCCGATCAACAGCCCCTGGAAAACCGCCCAGGTGGTGGCGAGCTTGTCCCAGCCCATCGCTTGCCTGCGTCTGCCTGCCAGAAGCACTCCATATAAACCAGCCCCGGCCCTCCATAGGATCGACGGATAGTTTTCGCAGCCCCATGGCCCCACCGCTCGCTGCTCCAGTGCTTACGGAGAAGCAGGAGCGGCTGCTGGAGCAGTTGCGCCAGGCCAAGACGGAACTCACCGGCCAGCAAATTCATGCCCAGTTGCGCCAGAGCTCGCTGCCGATGGGTCTGGCCACCGTCTATCGCCACCTGCGCCAGCTGCAGCAGAGGGGCTTGCTGCGCTGTCGCCACCTGCCCAGTGGTGAGGCCCTCTATGCCCCCACCGAACGGGATGAACACCACCTCACCTGCGTCGATTGCGGTCGCACCATCAGCCTCGATAGCTGTCCGATGCACGACGTGCACCTGCATGGCGACCAGCTACAGGGTTTTGCATTGCTATTCCACACTCTCGAATTTTTTGGCATCTGCGCCGCCTGCCGCGCCGCCCAGGCCAGCGCTCAAGCCGCCACTCCAGTTGGCGCTAATCAGCCGGCTGCGCTAGGGCCCCTGGAGCGGGGTGCCAGCGCCAACGCCAGCAGAAAACCAGCCAGTTGAACGATCACCACGCTGGGCCCCGAGGGCAGGCTTAAAGCACCGGAGAGCAGCAGGCCCAGCACCGCACAGCCTCCCCCCAGGCCCGCCGCCACCGGCACATACAAATTGAAGCTATTGCTCACCAGCCGGGATGCGCAGGCGGGGATTACCACGAAGGCACTGATCAGCAGCACCCCCACCGCCTTGATCGAGAGGGCCACCACCAGGGCCAGCACCACGATGAACAGCAACCGGTGCAGCCCCACGTCCACGCCCCGGGAGCGGGCCAGGGATTCATCGAGGGTGAGCAGGATCTGATCGCGACGGCTGAGCAGCAGGTAGCCGCTCGCCCCGATTAAAAGCAGCAGAATCAGGCCTAGGTCCAGCCAGGAAACGCCGAGGATATCGCCAAATAACAGATTTGCGATGCCGCCCTTATAGCTATCTACAAAACTGAGCGCTACCACGGCCAGGGCCAGGGAGGATGAATAGATGATATTCAGCAGGGCGTCGGTGGGCAGGCGGTTGTTATCCACTAACCGGCTCACCATCAGCGCGAAGAGCACCGCAAAGGGGATAAGCACCAGGGTAGGATTCAGCCCCAGCAGGATGCCCAGGGTAATCCCCAGCAGGGCGGAATGGCCCAGGGCATCACTGAAAAAAGACAATTGGCGCAATACCGCAAAACTGCCCAACAGGCCGCCGAGGCTGCCGGTGAGCAGCCCTCCAATCAGGGCCCGTTGCATGAACGGTTGCGATAACAAATCCAACCAGCCTTCCCAGGGGCTCATGGCAGCGGCGGACTGGGGGCGTGGTGATGCTGGTAGGGCACATAACCGCGGCCGTACACCTGCTCCAACTGCTGCGGCTGCAGGGCATGGTTGGGGGGGCCGGAGCAGCGCAGGCTGCGGTTGAGACAGAGCACCCCGGTACAGGTGCGGCGCACCATCTCCAAATCGTGAGATACCTGCAAAATTGTCCAGCCCTCGGTGCGGCGCAGCTGAAATAACAGGTTGTAAAAACTCTCCATCGCCTGGGCATCCAGCCCCGCCTGGGCCTCATCGAGCACCAACAGGCGCCGGGGCCGCACCAGGCAAAAGGCCAACAACACCCGCTTTATTTGGCCCGGGGAGAGCTCGCTGATCAGCCGATCGGCCAGGTCTTGGCTGGCGGTCTTCTCCAGGGCCTGGACCACGGCGCGTCGGCGCTGCTCGCCCCCCCGCCAGGGCGAGCGCAGGCCGGCTGGATCCCAGCCCAAACCCACAAATTCGGCCACGGTGAGCGGAATGCGGCCCACCAGCGGAAAAGTTTGGGGCAGGTAGGCCACCTGGGCGCGCACCGCTTCCGGTAGGCGGCCCTGGCGACTGAGGCGGTGGCCCAGCAATCTCACCTCCCCCTCCTGGTGGGGAATGATGCCGAGCAGCGCCTGCACCAGGCTGCTCTTGCCGGCGCCGTTAGGACCCACCAGGGCGGTGTCGGTTTCCGCCGCCAGGCCAAAGCTCACCTCTTGCACCGCCGTAAGCGATCCGCGGCGCACGGTGAGCCCGCTGACTTCGAGAACCATTTCCGCCATCGCCCCAGGCTAGCGAACCCGCGCCATGGCTCCCCCATTACTTAGCAATCAACCTGTTGCGCAATCAACCCCCGAAGGCCGTTGCCAGGGCATCGCCGTTGCGGCGCATGGTTTGGAGGTAGTAATCCCCCTGGCTGGCCGCCGCCGTGGGACCACTCTCCAGGGAATCAAAGCTACCAATCTTCACCCCCAGGTCGCTGGCGAGGGCATCAAACGAGCTGCTATCCAGTTGGGGTTCGCTGAGCAGCGCCCTGAGGCCGGAAGCGTTCACCTGCTGGAGCACCCGCCGCAGGTCGGCAGGAGTTGGGTTTTCCTCTGGCATATCCACTAGGAAATTGGTTTTTAGTTGATAGCGAGCAGCGAAATAAGGGGTGAAATCATGGAAGGTCACAAACGTCTTGCCGGCATAGGGCTTGAGCTTCTGGGCCAGCTCGGCATCGAGCCGGCGCAACTGGGCGGTGTAACTGGCGGCATTGGCGGTGAACTTTGCGCTACAGGAGGGCTGGGCGGCGATCAGGCCATCGCGGATGCCATTCACCTGCTGGATAGCCCGCATAGGATCCAGCCAGATGTGGGGGTTTGGCCCGGCGTCAACTTTTGCTTTTGCTTTTGGGTGCCCATGGTCATGGTCATGATCGTGGCCAGCGCTTGCCAATGGGGCAATTCCCTGGCTGGAATCGATCAGGCGCAGCCGTGGATTGTCGGCATTGGCAATTAATTTATCTAGGAAAACTTCCAGGCCCAGGCCATTCTTTACCAGCACATCGGCATGGCGCAGTCGCACCAGCTGGTCCGGGGTGGCTTGAAAGTCGTGGGGGCCAACGTTGCTGGGCATCAGCGGCATCACTTCAGCGCAATCGCCAGCCACCGCCCTGGTAAAGATCGTAATCGGCAGGATGGTGGTTACCACCTGGAGCCGCTGGCCAGGGGCGCTGCCGCCAAATTTGTGAACCGCGCCGCAGCTTGTCAGCAGCAGGGCGGCTGGCAGGAGGGCAGTTTTCAGGCCAGCTGCCAGGCCAGTTGCCAGGCCAGTTGTCAGGGAGCCAAGCGGTGCTGGCCAAGGAGCTCGCAACAGAAACACGCGACCGCCGCCAATGGGAACCATTATCACTGTTGATCGGCTCGGTTGATCGGCATAGCCGAGGTTGATCGGCGAGGTTGACAACCGAGACGGGCGAGCTGTGCTTGTAAGGGGGGCGGTTGTCAGTTGGCGAGAGTGTGCCTGGCCAAGGCCGCAGCTGGCATCCTGGCCTCCCGCAGCCGGGCCTTCGCAGCTGGGCTTGATCAGTGGCTGTTCTGGGATACAAACCCCTTCCTTTAGGACGGCTTTTCCTGAGCCTCCACATACCCCCTGAGCCGTTCAATCGGGGCACCGCCAGCGGAAGCGGCGCAGTAGCTGGGCGTCCAGAGGTGTGAGCCACGGACTGCCAGCTCAGGGAACTCCTTGCGCAGCATCCGAGTGCTGACGCCTTTGAGGTGGTTCACCAGCGTCAAGACCGAGAGCGGCGACGGGTACTCGACCAGCAGCTGCCCGTCCCTCACCAGCAGCAAAGTTGTTCGCTTCGCCGTTCAGCTCCAACAGCTAGAAACCCATTTTCTCTGCGACGCCCAGAAAGACTCCGTGCATCCGCTCCAGCACAGCGTCGCCTAAGCTTTTTTGCGGCATTTGGAAACAAAGATCAAGGGAATAATCGGCCTCGAAACGCTGTGCCTACTTCGTCTGAATAGTGGTTGCGCCATTGCACCGCAACTTGGGCATGATGGTTGGTGTGAAGCAACGCTACCGCTACCGCCTCTACCCGCACCCCCATCAACAGATGGCGCTGGCAAAGGCGTTTGGCTGTGCGCGGGTGGTGTGGAACGACGCCCTGGTAAAAAGCCGTGCGCTTTATGCCGCAGGCGAGAAGACCAGCTACCCCGTGCTGGCGAAGCTCTGCATAACCCAGGCCAAGCAAACGCCTGAAAGGTCCTGGCTGTCAGGCCCCAGCAACGTGGTGCTGCAGCAGTCCGTGCGCGATCTGGATCAGGCGTTCCGCAACTGGTGGGCCAGCCTGAAGGGCAAGCGCAAAGGGCCGAAGGTGAAGCCTCCCCGTTTCAAGAAACGTCGTGGGGCCCAGGCGATCCGCTTCATGTCGCATGTGTTCCGAACCGGAGAGCGGTCGCTGACGCTCAGCAAGATCGGCATTGTCCCGATCGAATGGAGCCGGGATCTGCCATCGGCTCCCAGCAGCGTAACGGTTATCCGCGATGCCAGCGGGCGCTACTTCGCCTCGTTCGTGGTGGAAGTGGAGCCAACGCCCCTGCCCGCCAATGGCAAGGCTGTTGGCATCGACCTGGGCTTGGCATCCCTCGCCGTCACATCAGCCGGTGAAAAGATCGCCCCGCCGAAGTTTCTGCGCTCTGCGCTGAAGCGTCTGCGGCGGCTGCAGCGGCTGCAGCGGAACATCAAGCACAAGCAAAAGGGTTCCAATCGCCTGGCGGCTGCCAGGCGGCAGATGGCGAAACTTCACGCCTCCATCGCAGACAAGCGCCTCGATTTTTTGCATCAGCTCTCGACCCGCATCATCCGTGAGAACCAAACGGTGGTGCTGGAAGACCTGAATGTGTCGGGGATGCTGAAGAACAGGAAGCTGGCCCGCTCGATTGCCGATGCAGGCTGGCGGCAGTTCCGCACTCTGTTGGAATCCAAGGCCGAGCAATACGGCAGGCAGCTGGTAGTAATCAACCGATGGCTGCCCACCAGCCAGGTGTGTTCAACCTGCGGGCACCGCGATGGCAAGAAGGAGCTGTCGATTCGGCAATGGCAGTGCCCGAGTTGCGAAGCGGCTCACGACCGCGACGTGAATGCTGCTCAAAACATCCTCGCCGCCGGACTGGCGGAGAGTCAAAACGGGCGTGGAGCCGCGCATCAGTCCACCGCTTTGGTGGCAGCAGGCTGGGAAGCGCCAACCCACCCGATCGCTGAGGCATCCCCATGCGCAGCGTAGAAGGAATCTCCGCCGTTCACGGCGGGGAGGAAGTCAATCGCCCTTCAGCAGCGCTCCAGCTCTGTTTTCACCCTCCACATCCACATTCCACTTTACATCCCGCTTTATATCCCCCCTTTACATCCACACCCAGTTTCAATCTGCCCACATCCGCAGCAAGTTTGTGTAACTGCGGCTGATCAGGTCGAAGGTTTCCGTTTTTCCCTGCTGATTAAATAGCAGCCGCCTCGCCGTATCCAGCTCGAACAGCAGCTCCCGCCGCTCGGCGTTGCGGACGCGGCTCTGGATCCAGCCAACGCACACCAGCCGCTGCCCCTCGCTAACTGGCTCCACCCTGTGAAGCAGGGTGCTGGGGTAGACGATCGCAGCGCCGGCCGCCAGGCGGATCGACTCCTCGCCATGGGGAAACTGCAGCACCAGTGCTCCGCCGCCGTAGGCCTCGGGCGGCGTCAGGAACAGGGTGAAGGAGAGATCGGAGCGGCCTGCCGCCATGAAGGCATTGTCCACGTGGCTGCCATAGCCCTCTCCCGGCCCGCAAAGGCTGAACAGCAGTCCGTGCACCTGAACCGGCAGAGCCGCCGAGCAGAGCAGCGGCTGACTTAGCAGCGCCTTGCTTATCTGGGTCGCCAGGCTCTGATGCAGTTCTGAATTGAGATCCAATTGGCGGTTGTGCTTCACCGCCCGCGCATGCCAGCCAGCCGTCTGCTCACCTGGTCTCCACGGCACATCTGGCGCCAGTAATTGGCCTCGCCAGTCGAGCAGCTGCTGATCGGTGAGCAGCGATTCAAGTTGAAAGCGCATCGATCCCGGCTTGGTAGATATGTAGGTGGATCAGTTTGCAGATCAGCTGATGGATTGGCTTTCAGATCAGCATGTGGATCAATTTGCAGATCAGGTAGATGATCAGATGGCGGATTTCACGGCGGATCTGTAGGCGGCAGCTGAATTTGCCAGGGTTCAAGCATAAGCATGCCTGGCTGCAGGAGCCTCCAGGTTTGGCAGTCCACCACAACAATGCTCCCAGGCTACTGAGATCGCTGGTTCACGAGGGCCCAGGTTTGAGAGGGCCCAGGTTTGCGAGGCCTTGGCGAGGTCCCGGAGGTCCCCCGGCGAGGCTCGTGGTGTGCGGGATGGGTATTTGGCAGGGTTAGGGGCCTGGAAGGCACCAGCTCGATTTGCCCCTGGTGGCCATCGCCTGCCAGCTAAGACGCTGGGAAGGTAACTAAAGGCACCTGCAGTTGTGCCCTATGGCCAATCAAGGGCAGTCCAGCCAGGCACAATCTCCAGGATCCGATCTTCCTTTGCCATGCAACGCGGCAGCATCGCCATCTTCCTCACCGCCGCCGGCCTGCTGGCCGGCACCGTCGGCTGTGGCAAGGCTCCCGAGCCCAGGGATTCCAATGCCCCCTCCATGGAGCGCAGCGCGCCGGGCTCAGCTGAGTACAACAAAGATTACAAAGACAACGACTCCGATAAAGACGAAAAGTCCGAAAAACACGAGTCGGACAAGTCCGGGGAGGGTGGCGAAGGCGGCGAGGGCGGCGAAGGCGGCGAGGGCTGAGCCCGAAAATGACCCAAGCGAGAATGGGAGCCATTATCATCTGGGTCAGATGCCTCCCAAGCTTCGTCAAGAGCTTTGGGGTGGCTAGTTAAGTGATCCCGATCGCCACCATCCCCAATTAGGCAACCGATGGCCCAACCCTTATCGCACCGGTTCGCCCAATGCTTCCTGCTGGCGGCGGCCCTTTCCCCGGCTGCCGCTCCTGCAGCCGCAGCAGCCTCTGCCGAACAAAATCTGAAGGCATTGGCCCGCTATGGCGATTCGGCTGCCAGCAAGGAGCAGGTAGCTGGCATCTCCCAGTTTTCTGATCTGCGGCCCACCGACTGGGCCTACCAGGCCCTCTCCAACCTGATCGAGCGCTACGGCTGCGTTGCCGGCTATGCCAAAGGCAGCTTCAAAGGGGGCCAATCGATCAGCCGCTATGAAGCTGCAGCCCTGCTCAACGCCTGTCTCGATCGAGTCACCGAGGTGACCGATGAGCTTAAAAAACTAATCAAGGAATTCGAGCAGGAACTCGCCCTACTACGCGGCCGGGTGGATGGTCTGGAGGCCCGGCTGGGGGAGCTGGAAGCCAGCCAGTTCTCCCCCACCACCAAGCTCTCTGGTTTAGCAACCTTCGTGGTGGGGGCCAACAGCTTCAGTGGTAGCGCCATCGATACCAACGCCAACAGCCTGCGGCTCCGCCCCGATGAGCTCACCGGCCTGACTCGCTCGGCCGTGCCCCTGCCGAATGCCACCAGCTTCAATTACGACCTGCAACTTACGCTCAATACCAGTTTCAATGGCAAGGATCTGCTCAGTACAGTGCTGCGGGGCGGCAATTTCGGTAGCAGTGTCTTTGGCGGTGACCCCGATGCCTTAAAACTTTCCCAATTGGAGATCGCCTTCCAAGAGGATGCGGGGCCCAATGTGGTTGGCATCGATAAACTCTTCTACCAATTCCCGCTAGGTGCTGGTTTCACAGCTACCCTTGGGCCCCGGGTGGGTCAGGAAAACATGCTGGCCCTTTGGCCCAGCGTATATCCAGCGGATACCATTCTTAATGTATTTTCGGTTAATGGTGCACCGGCCGCCTATAACAAAAACCTCGGGGCGGGTGCCGGTCTCTGGTGGCAGGGTAAAAACCTAAGCATCAGCGCTAACTATGTTGCCGCCAATGGCAATGATGGCAATTCAGGCCAGGGTGGAATAGCCAGTAAGGGTTCTGGTGCCACTGGCACAATTCAAGTGGGCTATGGTTCTGAGCAGTGGGGTTTGGCGGCGATATGGAGCTATGTGCAGTCTGGAAACGCATCTCTACCAGGTGCCACTCCTTTTACCCACTCAGCAATTGATCTCAATTCCGAGGCTCGCACAAATGCCTTTGGCTTAAGTGGCTATTGGCAGCCGAAAGCGAGTGGCTGGGCGCCTTCCCTGAGCCTGGGCTGGGGTATCAACAGCACCACCTATGCAGCTTCCCAACCAGCCGGCAGTCTTGCTAACAGCCAATCATGGATGGCTGGTTTACAGTGGAGTGATGTATTCGTAAAGGGAAATAATTTTGGGATGGCTGTCGGTCAGCCTGTATTTGCCACATCCCTTACGGGCTCAGCTTCTCCAGATGACGGTGGTTTGATCTGGGAGTGGTGGTACAAGTTTCAGGTTACTGACAATATTACAATAACGCCGGCTTTGATCTATCTCAGTCGGCCCTTAGGCCAAGCTACGCCAGCCTCAGAAAGCCTAAGCCAGCTAGGTGGTTTAATCAAAACCAGCTTCAAATTCTAATCTCAATTGGCTAATACTTAGTGTCTGTTTGTAGCCTGGCTTGGAGCTCTGGAATTAATTGCATCCTTAACCATGTAGTGGCATCGCGAAATATAATTAGGGCTTGACATTTCTGGCTAGCTAGTTGTTGTTAGTATTATTGCCATTAGTAGTTCCTGCATTTATTGTCATTCTTGCCACAAGCTGTCGTTGCAATTATTACCGGTTCTGCCACTCGCCGCCGCTGTAGTTATTAGCATTCTTGTCACAAGTCCCCGCTGAGCCCATTGGCTTGCCAGCTTGGCAGCTTGCCAGCTTGGCAGTAGTCAGTAGTTAGCAGCTGCTGCCACGTGGCCACTTACGTTGACCGTGGCTATCCTCTGAGTGCCTCATCTTTCAATCACTAAGTGACCATTTTTTCTGTCAATGATGGTGCTGATCTGCATCATTTTGGTTCATCAAGCCTAGTTGGACAGCCCGCCTCTGGAATCGGCTTCCGCAGTGCACGCCTTATGGCAGGCTTGTTTAACAGTTTACAAATGACAATGGCAGAATCCTATATTAATGGCCTCGAAATACCAGATCAAGTATTTCGAGGCCTTATCCAGACATCAATGCCATTTTTATTTAGGCGTATGCCCCAGTTACTGGCTCCATATGATTGGGTGCTCAGCGAATCTGATAAAATCGCTGAATCATCGCAAGAGTTAATGAAGATTCAATATGATCTTCCACAGACTCTCTTAAATCATATGCTAGGTGATTCGCAACTTATTTATCCTAAGTACAGCATGGGACTTTGGGAGAAGGGTGCCAAAGACCTGGAAGAGTCTCAAAAGCATCACATTGACCAGCTTATTGAACGCCTAGAAATAAAAGATGGTGATCACATCCTTGATTTTGGTTGTGGTTGGGGCTGTGTACCTAATTACATTTTAACGAAATTTCCGAATGCCCGCATCACCGGTGTTAATCTTTAGCCATTTACAATGTGAATATATGCGAGAAAAAATGAATGATCCTCGCAGCCTTCTTGCTAGTGGACGCTTTAAATTGGTGGAAGGAGATATTAATGAAGTCAACCTCTCCGAAAAACTCGATGAAATTATTTCCGTAGGCGTCCTCTGTCACGTGGGTAATCTCACTGCCCTTTTCCAAAAACTTTCAACCTTGCTAAAAAGTAATGGCAAGGCACTTATTCATATTATAACCGTGAAAATTCCCAATAACATGTCATCCGGCTTTACGCATAAATATATTTTTCCCCACGGCCGATACTGGAACCATGACGCTATCCCCAGCTGTAACAAAGATTTGAAAACAGTCAAGCGCTGGTATATAAATGGCTATAATTACTACAAAACTCTTGATACTTGGCTTAATCGTTTCGACGAAAGTCAGAACCAGGTGAGATACTTGGATTATGGCATGAATTATGCTAAGTTTCGCCGCATCTGGCGATTTTACCTCTTGATGCTTGGAACAATCTTTTCCAGCTGTGATGGAGAGTACAATGGCAATGGAAATTATTTACTCACCCATGCTTGACCAGCCGCGCCAGGCAGCACCATCTGGGCAGCTCCTGCCGGTAAAAAGCAAAAGGCAGGTCCTGGCAAAACCCTCTATCGTAACAGTTTTGCTCCCCTTTCTCTCTGTGATCGGGGATTCGATAATGAATATGGAGAACAGACCCAGATCCTATGGGAGGCTTGTAGCTTTTGGCTATGCAATTGGCCCGGTTTTAATAATCGCTAGCCATGCCTGCTCGCTGCTGCTAATAAGTACTGGTATAAATTTGGCTGGCCTGGCCTGGGTAGTTGGCTGGTACCTATTGCGCATGCTTGCAATCACGGCAGTTTACCACCGCCTATTAGTGCATCGCTCCTATCGAGCCCCTCGCTTTTTGCTAAGAATTGGTTGTTTGCTAGCTGCAGCCGCCGGTCAGATGGGCCCGAGTTGGTGGAAGGCCCACCACCTTAAACACCACCGCCAAGCTGACCAAATTGGTGACCCTCATTCCCCTCGAATATATGGCGATGGCTGGAGGGGCTTTCTAATGTCCCAAGCTGGTTGGGCTTTATCGCCAGCTTTTTTCCCTAGCAACTTACCTCCCGACGTGGAGTCTGACCCCGTTCTTAAGGCCATAGATCGTCTACATTTTTTGCCACTTTTGTTAGTCTGCTTGCTCTCCTATCTGCTTGGGGGAACGATGCTGCTAGGAGCATTTTGCCTTAGCACCACTATCCTTTATCATGGCGTTAATACGGTTAATTCTTTAGCTCATTTGTGGGGTGAGCGACCTTTTAAAACAAGTGACTACAGCCGGAATAATTCTTTTGTCGCCTGCATAACACTCGGAGAGGGTTGGCACAACACTCACCATGCTTTTGGCTATTCATGTCGCCATGGCTTGGCGGTGGCGAAGGGCAAGATTCGCCACCTGATTGATCCCACCTATAGCTTCATTTTGCTGCTGTCAAGATTTGGCCTTGCAACTGACATTAAGCTGCCAAGTCATCAACAGCTTTTGGCTGGTCTGAATTCAAATCCGCAGCTTGATAAATAGCTAGTGCGAGCAGCTCGTGTGAGCACCTGTGTGCGCCGATAGTTCGAGCAGCTTGAAAAATCTCAATTTTGCTGACCAGATCTAAGGGGTAGGTCGGCTGCCGCCAATGCTCTGGCGGCGTGAGGTCGATCGGATTTGGTATTATTCGAGGTGCTTTGGAGTTGTATTTGGTGATTTAAGACTTAGTCGAGGTCTGGAATATTAGAGCCATTGCCAATGGAGACCTACTGATTCCATAGGTACTCAGCTGGCTGGGGCGACTAAGTGGCGGTTGTTCAAAATTTCCTTGGGCAAGCTCAAGTAAATCTGAGCTATGGCCAATTAAGCCCTGAAGGTGAATAGGCTCAAAGCTGGCGGAATTGCCGCAATGGCAGTTTTCTAGAGTCCTCCTTAATAATGACGTTGCAAAATTCTGCCTGGTTAGGAATTGCCGGATTCAATTCTGTACCACTCAGCTGCAGTGGCGATCAAAAATGCCAACAGGGCTGCAAACTTGGCGGAGCGTAGTAGGCGGCTTAGTACGGCTGTGTTTGGTGGAATCATTTGGCGTTCTGCGCAGATTCTGTGCTTAGCTCATTGGTGGGCACTGCAAAAGTTGGTGAGCGTTGGCTGGCCAGGGGCCAGCGCCGCACCCAGACACAGTCAGAAAACTCATCGATATTCACCACTTGATAGGTGCCGCCTGGTTTTTGGCTGAGGCTGATCAAGTCACCGCATTTAATGGTCATGGCACTTATCTGAACTAACTCCAGTTAAGTGATCCTGGGCGGGCTGGTAAGTATTAATGCTTAAGCCCTGACCATTAACCTGCTGCCGATCTGCAGCTTCTGCCTCTCTAGTGGGCTGGCCAGACAGTGCTGACCTGCTGTTGGCGAACTTTTCGGGATAGATGGTCCCGCGCTTCCCCTGCCCAGCAGCAGCTATGGCTGCCGAGCAGCGGCCATGATTGAGCTCTCACCATTCCCAAGCTGCCATGGCCCTCCACCAGGAAGCCTGCATCCCCTGTAGCGAGGGTGCCCCAAGCCTCAGCCAGGCTGAGTTGTCAGATCTGCTGCTGCAGTTGCCCGGCTGGCAGCTGGTGGAGGGTCATCACTTGCAAAAAAGCTGGAAATTTCCCGACTTTCAACAGGCCCTGGCCTGGGTCAACATCGCCGCTGCAATCTGCGAAGAGCAGGGCCATCACGCCGAATTCAGCCTCGGCTGGGGCCACGCCGGGGCCGTTATCTACACCCACAAGGTGGATGGTCTTACCCGCGCCGATGCGGTTCTTGCGGCCCGCTTCGATGCAGGCTTTGCCGCGGCGATCGCAGCGGCTAAAGAACGCAGACCCTATGGGGCCTATGCCAGGCCGCGCTGAGCCCCTGGCCAGCGTTTGGTTGTAGGCGCCTGGTTAGCTGTATTTGCCTGGTCAGTTGTATTTGCATGGTCAGTTGTATTCGCCCGGGATGTCCTGCTTGGTGACGGTGACCCGGCCCACCTTCTGGCCCGAGAGCCGCAGCAGCTCGTCGCCGGAGAAGCAAAATCCTCTGTCGGCGCCGATCTTGGCCACATCGTCGGCGGTGGCAGCCGCCAATACCGATTGCCGCAGGGCCAGGTCGTCTTGCATCTTGGCCAGAAAGGCCTTTAGCTGATCTAGGGCCATGGTGCGCTCTCCTCGCTTGCCGGTGGCAGCGGTGTCTGTTCAGACAGTGTCAATTCTGAACCAGTCACCGCTGCTCGGAACCCCGCCGCTTGGTACCCCGCCGCTTGGTACTCAGTTGCCGAGGGCAGCCAGGCAGCTGGCCCTGCTGCAGCGGTAACGATGCGGAAGGTCTGCGACAAGACAGGCGGAGGCGCTGGGCTGAGATCAATGCCCGGGGGGTGAACGGTCCGGAGTTGAACAGCCAGGGGGTAAACCGGGCACATAGGCGGTCCTCCAGAGCTTGCCTGGCTTTCCGCATGCAATTGCACAAAAAAACTGCGGCATAAAAAAACCTCGCAAAAGCGAGGTTTGCAGCATGGCTCGGGGGAGACTTGAACTCCCGACCTTGGGGTTATGAATCCCACGCTCTAACCAGCTGAGCTACCGAGCCGAGCTCCGCATACTTTATCAGGCGCGGGGCGGCAGGAATGCCAAGGGGTTCATCGCGCCGCTGCCGGCCGGGTGGATTTCGAAGTGCAGGTGGGGTCCGGTGCTGCGACCGGTGCTGCCCATCTGGGAAATGGTCTGGCCCTGATCCACCTCTTGGCCCTCCCGCACTAGCAGGCTGCTGTTGTGGCCGTAGAGAGAGCGACTGCCATCGGCGTGGGCGATGGTCACCAGGTAGCCATAACCGCCATCGTGCCAGCCGGCAAAGACGACGCGGCCGGCCTTGGAGGCCACCACCGGGGTGCCCACATTATTGGCCACATCGATGCCCTTGTGCATGCGCCCCCAGCGCCAGCCATAGCCTGAGGTGAACATGCCCCGGGTGGGCCAGATCCAGCCGCCGTTGGCTAGGCCCTGGTTAGGGGGCTGCCGGTCTGACTCCCCGAAGCTAGGTAGCTCTGGCCAGCTCAGGCCACCACTGGCTGCGGGCTTGAGGCCGAGCACAAGCTGGGGCCGCGTCGGGGCCGACTGGGCCAACCTGATCGGGCTACCCACCACCAATTGAGCTGTCTCCAGGCCTGGGTTCAGTCGCAGCAGCTCGCTGAGGCTGAGGCCGTAGCGCTGGGCAATTTTGAGCACCGTGTCGCCAAAGCTGACAACTGCTGCAGGCTCCTGCAGCCCAGGCGGTTTTTCCAGGGGGGGCGAGCGCCTCAGCTCAGTGGTGTCAAGAGAGGCCAGTTGCTTGGCGCTGCGCAAGCTCTGGCTGGGGAGCACCAGCCATTCACCACTGGCGTAGCGGTGATCCTCATTCACATCATTTAGCTCAGCCAGTCGCTCTTCCTGGATCGCCAGGCGGTTAGCGAGATCCTCGTTGCTGATGCCGCTGCGCACCTTCACCCAAACCCGCTCGGAGCTGCTGGCAGGCAGAGCTGCCAGCAGCGGTTCGAGCGGGGGAGCCGACTGTTGACTGTCGGGCACCAGGGCAGCCACGGCCAAGGGCAAGGCCGCCGGCAGGCAGAGGCTCAACCGCAGGAAGGTACGCCAGGGCCTCATGCACAGTTTCCCAACATAGAAAGGTCCAAGGAGAAGCCGACATTGCCAAGCGGCCAGACAGTAGCGGACTGAACCAAAAAGCACAAGTGCATCTGGATACAGCATCAGTTGCCCCCCTGTCCAGCTTCTTGCAGCTAAGGAAACCGATTGTCAAGCCCACCCAGCTGGCGCAGGGCCTCGAACAGCACAATCCCCACCGAAACCGAGAGGTTGAGGCTGCGCACCCCACCTCCACTGGCGCTGGCATGGCGCAGCATCGGAATATGGAGGCGGGCATCGGCGCTGGCCTGGACCGCCGCCGGCAGACCATCGCTCTCGCGGCCAAACAGCAGCCAGTCACCAGCGGCAAAATCAAAGTCCAGGTAGCTGCTGGAGGCATGGCGGCTGAGGGCAACCAGGCGACCGCTATGGCCCAGTTGATGACTGCGGAACTGATCCCAGTCCTGGTGGCGTCGCAGGCGCACCAGGGGCCAGTAATCGAGACCTGCGCGCCGCAGCTGTCGGTCGTCGATGGCAAAACCGAGGGGCTCCACCAGGTGCAGTTCCGTATCCGTAGCGGCACAGGTGCGGGCCACGTTGCCGGTATTGGGCGGAATTTGGGGTTGAAACAGGACGACCCTGGGCATGCTGTCGGCGCCAAAAAAGCGACTGCTGGCCTAGATGCTCTCAGTCGCTGGGTACGGCCTGACTTTGGGCCAGCAGGTTGAGGGCCCTTCCCGCCACCACTAGCCAGCAGCCACTGCTGATCGCCACCAGGCGGCGTTCCAGGGCCCCCAGGCGATCCCGAAACAGCCCGCCAATGGCCGTGGGGGGCACCAACCCCCAACCGGTCTGCTCACTGACCAGCACCACGGCGGCCTCGCTGCCGACCAAGCCAGCCTCCAGCTGATCACAAAGTTGCAGCCAGGCGTCGGCCTCCAGATCAAGGCCCGCGGCCACCCAAGAACCCAGGGAATCCACCAGGGCCAGTTGGCTGGCTGCCAGTGCTTCCAGGCAGCCAGCCAACCGCTCGGGCTCTGCTATTTCCAGACAATCCCAATGGGCGGGTCGCCTCTGGCGATGCAGCTGCAGCCTGGCCTGCCATAGGGGATCGTCGGGCCTGGGGCTGGCGGTGGCCAAATAGATAACCGCCAAGCGGCTGCTGCTAGCCAGATGCTCCGCCCAACGACTCTTGCCACTGCGGGCGGCCCCCAGCACCAGGGTGAGCGAGCCCGGCTGGGGGGACGCTTCAGCCTCCACCGTTCATGTTGCGCAGGGTTGCCACAGAAGATGGCGAGACCCGGTTGAGGTAACGGAAGATCCAGTATTTAAATATCGTGGCCAGCACCACCGGAAAGGTGGCGATAAATAACATTATAAAATTTTCCCGGGCGGGAATACCCAGGTGATGGGCAACGCCATCCAGTAGAACTGTCCAGCCCTCTGGGCTGTGAAAACCAACGAATATATCGGTAAAGAGAATGATCGAAAAAGCCTTAGCGCTATCACTTAAACCATAGACCAATTCGTCTAGGAAGCCTCGCAATACCTGCAGATCGCGCTGGCCAAAAACGCAAACCAAGGTAAAGCCCAGTAGGCCGCCGATATCGGCTAAAACATTTTTGATTGCATGGGTGCTTTCCTGATCGGCCTCTTCGTTCAATTCCTTGGCTCGCTCGCTGAGCTGCGCTTGCATCTCTTCCCTGGAGGGAGGTGCTTCCCCCTTGAGCAGGGCATCAAATTCAAGCTCAGATTTATATTCTCTCAGTTTCTCTATAGCTTTTTCCTGCAGGTGAGGTTTTGCGTAGGAAAGCAGGGGGCTTTCCATCGCAAAATTGTCTACCAGCGGCGACACCAGGTAGGTGCGACTGATCTGCTGCACCAGCACCGGCACCAGGATCAGCAGCAGCAGAATGCGCAGGGACACCAGGGTGGAGTCGCGGCGGCGGCGAAAACCGGCCACTGCGTTGGCTTCGGCGGCTGGATCCAGCTGCCTTCGCATCTGATCCACCACGCCAAGCAAGCTGCGGGGCAACATCTCTGGTGTGCGGCTGATCGTCGGCAGCGGTCGCCGGTTGCTGTCGTAACGGGATAACACCGCTTCAATCAGTTGCACTTGACGCAGTTCCTGGCCCGTCAACTCAACGCGATGGGGTTCAACGTTATCGAGGGCCTGGCGGCATACATTGAGTGCTGTGCGGAATCGCCGTAGCAGTCGAGCCTGGGCCGAGCGGGGGATGCTCAATTCCAGCTCAGGCCTCACCGGCCGGTCGTTGTAGTGCTCCAGCTCAATGCTCTGGATCACCAGGGCGGCTTCATAGCCACGCTCAATGTCATTGGAAACATCCAGAGACTGGGCACGACCAAAGGCGCCCAACCAATTACTCAATGCCATAGAAACTCAGCGCGAAAAGATCCACCAGGTGAGCATCGGCACGATCGTGCCTACCGCCAATAGCACCAGCACCCAGGTGCGGGCATTGCTGGACTGGGTTTGTTCATGGGTTGGCACCGTGGTGGGCAATTGCACCAGCTCCGCCGTGGCCGGTTCGCCAGGATCGTCCCCCCCTTCCAACACCGTCTGCAGCCTGCCTATCCCATCCAGACTGGCTTGGCGATAGCGGGCCCCCTGGCGCAGCGGTTGGCCCATGGTGGTGCGCCCGATGCTGCGCAACAGGGGTGCTTCGAGGGTATCGGCCAGGGCTGCTGAGGCCACGACCTCGGCCGACTTGGTCTGCAGGTCGTAGAGGAACAGCAATTGCCTGGCATTGCCGCCGCTCTCGGCCCAACGATCCAGCAGTTGCTTGCCCAGTTGGCCCAGGCTGAGGCCGTAATCGAGCCGCTCCACGGTGATCATGTGGGCATCCAGCTCGTCTTTGCTGAGCGCCTCCAGGGCTTGCTCCACCTCGGCTGCCGCCGCCCGGCTAAATACACCAGTTGCATCCAGCAGCCGTTCGCTGGGCGGAGCCGAGGGGTAGTTCTGGGCGGAGAGCGCCCATACCGGCGTGGCAGTGGCCAGCAGCAGCCCGATCGCCAGGGCGATTAACAGCAGCCTGGCGGGCTGCAGAGCCTTGCAGAGCTCCAGCATTTTCCCGGTTACAGCCATTTTCGAAGCAACAGGCATTTTCCTGGTAACACCAATTTTTCTTGGCCCGGCCATTTTCCCTGACCCAGGAATTTTCGCAGTTACACCAAATTTTCTTGACCCAGCCTTTTGGGCCGGCAAAGCCAATGGGACCGGCAAGGTCGATGTGACCGGCAAAGCCCGGGATTTGGCCGCTGGTTTTCGCACAGGAGAAATCAACGGCCCACCCCTCAGGTGGCTCTAGTTTGCCGCCTGAACGCGGCTCTGTCGCCTGTGGATATGCCTTGGCCAGCTCGGCTGGCACTGGGGGTGGGCATTGGCGCCCTGCTGCTGGTGGTGGTGAACCAGTTCACGGCACCCCAACTGGAGCCGCCTCTGGAAAGGGCCAGTGTGCTCGCCGGATTCTTGGCGGTGGCCCTGATGTTGGTGGCTGCCCTCTGGACCCGGGCGGTGCCAGAGGCCGCTGCCCGGGTGGCCCTGCAGGGTCGCGAGGGCCTGGAGTTGCGGCCAAACTTGCCGCCTGAGCTGGCGGAAGAACTTGGCTGGGGCAGTCATTTGCTGCTCACCGCCACCGCCGCCGCCAGCCTGGTGGTGATCTGGCACGACCAGCAGCTGCTGCGCCGCGGCCTGTTGGCCGAGGGGCCCTTTGCGCCAGGGGCCCTCTGCCAGCGGGCCCGGGCCAGTGGCAAAACCATCTCCCTGGTGGACCTCAGCCTCTATCCGGCCCGCGCCGAGTTTGATGGCTTAGTGGCGGGCTTGCCGGCGGTGGTGGTTCACCCCCTGGGGGAGGAGGGTTGGCTGGTGGTGGGCGGCTGGTCAGCCCGTTGCTTCAGCCGCAGTGATCTGCTCTGGCTGGAGGGCTGGGCCCAGAGGCTCAGAGCTCGATTGCTGGCTTGGCGGCCTGCCGCTTAGCCGGCTTGGCGCCGGAGGGGGGCAGTTGCAGCTGGGTGTGCACCCTGCTGGCCGGACTTGTGAACACCGCCAAACCATCGGCGCCGAGCTGACCCTTCAGCTGTTCAGCCCTGGTGAGTTGGTTATTGGCCCGCCGCCGCAGGGTCACCTGGCCGCTGGCCTCGATCGCTTGGGTGGTCCAATTCCATTGACAGCGCTGGGAGCGCAGCTGTTCGCCGGGCTGGCGTAACTCACAGCCCTTGTCGATCACCGCCAGGGTCTGGTTGTTGCGCAGCTCGAAACTCTCGCCGGCCAGCTGTAGTTGGTTCACTCGGCCCTGGAAGGGACGGCTGGAATGGACCAGCTGGCGCCGCAGGTCAACTTCGGATTCACCAGCCAGTAGCTCGGCCCTGTGCTGGGGGTCGAGGAAGCGCACCGGTGCCTTCAATACCAGCTGCTGCCGGAGGGTGTTGCCCTGCAACAGCGGCGAGGTGAGCGTCTGGGGAGGTTGAGCGGCCGCCAGCCGCCGCTGGGCGCGCACGGGGCCTGGTGCCTGCAGTTCGCCGCTGTTCAGCCACCAGTCGGCCTTGGCCACCCGCAGTTCCAGGGGAGCCGCTTGGGGTTGCTTGGGCCCGGGACGCAGCAGCAGCAGGGGGTTTCCCCGCAATTCGACTTTGTCTTGATCGAGCAGGATCAGAGCTTGATCGGCACTGAGCTCCAGCTCTGCCTGACTGGCCCGAGGGCGCAGGTCTAGTTGCATGCGCTGGGTACGGGGAAACCAGCGCAGGCGCCGGGTTTCCAGCATCAGGGGCTGGGGGCCAAGGCGAACCAACTGGGCTCTCCCCTCCAGCTGGATTAATTCGCCGTCATTGAGCACGATGCCACTGCTGGCCGTGAGTCGATACAGCGGCTTGCCGGCCGCATAGATGGTGCCGCTGAGCTGGCGGGCCTGGGCGACGCGACGACTGCTGTCATAGCGGGCTTCCGGGCTGATGATCTGCCAGGCCGGCCGGCCCAGACCATCCTGCTGGCGCAGATTCAGCGCTTTGAACACGAAGGGCTGCACCGTCTCCTCCGGCGCCGGTCTGCCGTTGCAACCACCTAGGGCGACGCCGCTGACCCCAAGGGCCACCAGAGCCAGAGCCCATCGGGCCGGCCTTGCTGACCCCGGCCTTGCTGGCCCCAGCTCCTCAGCCCAGCTACGCCTAGAGGGGATCATCGAGCTCCAGCCTGGCCATCACCGGCTGGGGCTCGGGCAGGCCCAGACCAGGTTGCAACAGCCCCCAGCGCAGGGCACCAGGCCAGCAAGGTTCGTCACCCTGGGAAAGCTGGGCCAGCATGCGGGCGGACAGTTCGGGCACCAGCGGCGCCAGCAGTACCGCCACCTGCCTGGCCGCTTCCAGCACCGCATAGAGATCAGCCGCCACCTGGGCTTGCTGGTCTGCCTGCTTGATCAACTTCCAGGGGGCCTGGTCGTTGAGAAAACCGTTGGCGGTGATCGCCAGCTGCAGGGCAGCCTCGGCGGCGGCCCGCAAATCCAGCCGCTCCCAGGCCTGCTCCGACAGCCGCTGGGCCTGTAGCGCCGCCGCCGCCAGGGGGTGGGAGCTGGCATCGGCCCCACCGGCCGGCGGCACGGCATCGGCGAACCAGCGCCGGGCCATCGAACTGGTGCGGTTGAGCAGGTTGCCGATGGTATTTGCCAGGTCGTTGTTGACCAGATCGGTGAAGCGCTGCTGTTGGAAGTCGCCGTCGTCCCCGAAGGGAATATCCCTGAGCAGATACCAACGCACCGCGTCGCGACCGCATTTTTCCAGCAGCTGCTGGGGGTCGAGCACATTGCCGATCGACTTGCCCATCTTCTGGCCTTCCCGGGTGAGAAAGCCATGGCCAAACACCCGCTTGGGCAGGGGCAGGCCGGCGGAGAGCAGCATCGCCGGCCAGTAGACGGCGTGGAAGCGCAGGATGTCCTTGCCGATCACGTGCAAACTGGCGGGCCAGCCGCGCTCGATCACCAGTTGCAGATCCGGTTCATCGCCAGGCTCCAGCAGGGCGGTGAGATAGCCCAGCAAGGCGTCAAACCACACATAAAATGTATGGCCACTATGGCCTGGCACGCCAATCCCCCAGGGTAAATTCACCCGGGAAATCGAGAAGTCCCGCAAGCCCTGGGCCACGAAGTTTTCCACCTCGCGACGACGATTCTGAGGCTGGATAAATCCCTCTTGGCGAATCAGCTGCTCGATTTGTTGCTGATAGCGCGACAATTTAAAAAATAGATTAAGCTCATCTCGCCACTCCAGCGGCCGGCGATGCAGTGAGCATTCTGGGTCCTGAGCCTCGTGGGGATCGTCTTTGAATTCCTCGCAGGCCACGCAGTACCAGCCCTGCTGCCTGCCTTCAATCACATCTCCGTTCGCCTCCACCCGGGCAAAAAACTGTTCGACAATGCTGCGATGGCGGGGATCGGTGGTGCGAATGAAGCGGTCGTTGCTGATCTGCCAGCGCTGCCACAGCTGGCGATAGCCCTCACTCACCTCATCGCAATGGGCCTGGGGGGAGAGGCCGGCGGCCTCCGCGGTGCGTTGAATCTTTTGGCCATGCTCGTCGCAGCCGGTGATAAACAGCACAGATTCACCGCACAGCCGCCGCTGCCTGGCAATTGCGTCACAGACCAGCGTGGTGTAAGCGCTGCCGAGGTGGGCGCGATCGTTGACGTAGTAGAGGGGCGTGGTGAGGGTGAATACCATCCGGCCTAGGCCAAGGCAAATGTCTTTGGGATGGCCAGCGAGATGGCCAGGTTATGGGCCCCTGGGCTGGCCCGAATGATGGACAGCTTGATGCACAGCAGGGCTGATGGTGCTGCTGTGGAATTGTCCAGAGCCATGGCCGAGCTGGCCGCATCTGCTGACGCGGTTCTCCTGGCTGAATCGGGGAACTGAAGTTCTCCTGGCTGAGCACTCCAGGCACACCGCCGCTGGCATCCTGCGCCGCCGTAGCGAGCTCGGCCATGGGCAGATCTTAGCGATCCAGGCCATTCCAGCCTGTTACCTTCCAGCTTGGTCACCCTTGCCCCAGGCCTCCTCCGCAGTGATTCAGGTGCCCGTGCTGGTGTGGGGCGGCGGCATCGGCGGCCTCTGCGCCGCAGTCCAGTGTGCCCGCAGTGGGGTGCGCACCCTGTTGCTCACCCCAGGCGGCTGGCTGGGGGGCATGGTTAGTGCTGCAGGCGTCTGCGCTCCGGATGGCAACGAACTGAGCCCCTGGCAGAGCGGCATGTGGGGTGCCTTCCTGCGCGCTCTGGAGGCCAGCGAGCCCCAGGGTTTGGACCACAACTGGGTGAGTTGCTTTGGCTACCGGCCCGCCACCGCCGAACGGCTGTTGCGCCAATGGCTGGAGGCGCTACCGCTATTGAGCTGGTGGCCTGGTTGCAGCCTGCGAGCCCTGGAGAGAAGCGCCGATCGGATCACCGCGCTGGTGATCGAAAGGGCCGCTGAGTCGCAGCGGTTGGAGCCCCAGCTGGTGATCGATGGCAGTGATCGCGGCGATTTGCTGGCCCATGGCGTTCAGCATCGCCTCGGTTGGGAAGCCCGCGAGCAATGGCAGGAACCCAGTGCTCCACCCAGAGCTGAGCTGCTGAGCAAGCCTTTTTTTGGCCAGCAGCCGCTGCAATCGCCCACCTGGGTGGCGATCGGCCAGTTCACGGCCGATGCGCCCCATCGCCAGCCGGGCCAGTCCAGCGTCGAGGCTGCTGGCGAGCTACCGGAGCCGTTCCGCCTGGCCAGCGAGCGGTTTGGGCTGGAGCGAACGCTCACCTATGGCCGTCTGCCCGGCGGCCTGGTGATGCTCAATTGGCCCCTGCATGGCAATGACTGGCACTGGGGCCTGGAGCGGGGTTTCGGCCCAGATCCCCAGGCGGCCGCCGAGCTCGATCGCCAGATGCGGGAGCATTCGCTGGCCTTCGCCGATGCCCTGGCAGAGGCCAGTGGCGGTTGGTTGCGCCGGGCCGCCGTGTTTCCCGATGCCCTTGAGCGAGAGCTGGCCGCCCAGCGGGGCCAACCGCTGCCCCTGGGCGGCAGCTCGCCCCTGGCGCTGATGCCCTACTGGCGCGAGGGGCGTCGGCTGGTGGGACTGAGCACGGTGGTGGAGGCGGATTTACTGCCGATGGGCCCCGGCGCCTGCATCGCCCCGACGCCCCTGCGTTCGGGCTTGAATGACGCCATCGCCGTGGGCAATTACGCCAACGACCACCACTACCCAGGCCCGGACTGGCCGCTGGCGGCCAAAAGTTGCCGCTGGGGGGGGCGTTGGACCGGCACCCCCTTTTGCATTCCCTACGGCGCTCTTGTCAGTGCCGACTGCTCCAATCTGCTGGCGGCCGACAAGGCGATCGCCACCAGTCACATCGCCAATGGGGCCACACGATTGCAACCGCTGGTGATGAATGTGGGCCAGGCGGCCGGCCTGGCGGCGGCGCTCTGCCTGCAGCTGGGGTGTGGGCCAGCCGAGTTGCCCGTGGAGCAGCTGCAGCGGGCCCTGGTGCTGGATCCGATCGCCCCGGCGGGGCCCATGCCCCTCTGGGACACCCCATGGCACCACCCCCAATGGGGGCAACGCCAGCTCCAGGCGCTCGCCGATGCCTCCCTGGTCAATGGCCAGGGCCAGTTGGCTGGCGGCGCAGCAGCCGATCCCACCGCGGCGCCGGCCGCTCGGGGCGAACGCCTGTTTCGCGGCACGCTGCGGCAGGCAGCCCAGGGGGGTTGGCTGCTGGAGGGTAGCGATGGCAGCTGGCCGCTAATCACCCTCGAGCCAGGTTTGGAGGGCTGGATCCAGGCCCAGGCACTGCCCCGAACCGTTGCCTTGATCGGCTGCCTGAATCCCTGGGGGCCCTGGATTCGCGCCAGCCGGCTACTGGAGCCCAGCTAGCCAGTCGCCCGCATCCGCAGCTGGTCGCGCAGCGGATCCACCAGCTGCACCCGCAGCAGCAGTGCATCGCCAGGTTGGCTGCCGCTGGGGCAATCGGCCGCCAGGTCCATGGCCAGCTCGGGGGCATGCACCAAACCCAGGCCATCTTGGGGGCGCAACCAGCGCAGAAATTGCCCCTGCCACTGCTCGCCGCGATGGCGCTCGAACCACACCTGTTGCCAGTGGCGTTGGTCTTCTCGGCTGATTTGAACCACCTGCCGCTGGGGGCTTTCCAGCTCATTCAGCAATTGCTGCATCTGGTCTGCATCGAGGCGAACGCCGCCGTAGAGCAGGGCGGCCAGTTGACGCTGCACCAGCAGGTCGCCATAGCGCCGAATCGGCGAGGTGGCCTGCACGTAGCTATCGAGGGCCAGGCTGAAGTGGGGGCTGGGGCTGGTGCCGCTGTAGCCCCTACTGAGGCAACGGCGGATGGCGGCGTGGCGAACGGGGCCCTCGGGTAAGGCCGCCAGCTCTGCTGCCGGCGGCAGTTCCGCCGGCAACTGGGAGCGATAGGGCAGGGCCAGGCCCTGGGCCTGGCCGAGTTCAGCCACCACCGCACCGGCCAGGATCATGGCCTCTGCCACCATCAAGCGGGACGGGCCCGGTTCGGTGATCTCCAGGGTGGGTTCGCCATCTAGCTCGCGGATGCGCCCCTCTGGCTGGTCGAATTGCAGCGCCCCCCTGTCCAGGCGCCACTGGCGCCGGCTGAGCAGCAGCTGATGGATTTGGCTGATCTGGCGCTCCTCAGGCGGGGCCAGGTCGATCAGTTCATCGGCGTCGTCGTAGGAGAGCCGGTAGACGGGCTTTACCCAACTGCGCACCACGCCACTGGCGGCAATCGCCCCATCGGCGGCCAACTCCACCCAGATGCTCCAGGCGGGGCAGCGCTGCCCCGCCACCAGGCTGAAGGGCCCAGTGGCCAGCTCCAGCGGGAACATCGGCAGGCTGCCTCGGCTCAAATAGAGGCTGGAAGCCCGTCGCCGCGCCTCCAGATCGAGGGGATCGCCAGGGGCCACCAGTCGGCCTGGATCAGCCACATGAATCCACAGGCGCAACGGCCCCTCGTCTGGCTGCTCCAGGGCCAGACCATCGTCGATGTCTCGGGTATCGACATCGTCGATCGTCACCAGGTGCTGGTGGCTGAGGTCGCGGCGCAGCTCATCGCCAGGCTGGGGCTGGCCATGGGCCTGAAGCAGCCTTTGACATTCCGCCTCCAACTCGGCACTGAAGCCCAGCTCCCAGCGGGTGTCTCGCAAAGAGGGCAGGCAATGCAAGTCCCACAGGCCCAGATCCACCAACAAATGGCGAATCGCACCGGTGTCGGCGGCGCAGCCAGCCACCTGTAAGCCGCGCCGCAACTCAGCTGGCAGGGGCTGCTCGGCATCGCCCGAGGCCCAAGTTAAAAGCAGATTTATCTCTTGGCGCTGGGCTGGGCTGAGCAGTTCGAGGTTCAGCGGCTGGCGCCGTTTCAGTTGTTCGTGCCAGAGGCGCTGATGTTCCAACACGAGCCGCTGGCGCCGTTGCTCCAGGCGCAACCGCCGCAGTTCTGGCAGCGGTCGCGCCGACACCTGCTGCTGGCGCCAGCGAAACAGCAGCTGATCGCCCTGCAGCCATAGCCAGGCGGCGGCCAGCTGGACGGGTTGGGGCTGGGAGAGCTGCAGGCCCAGCCAATCTTCCAGCGACAGGCTGGTGTCGTCTTCCGCTAACAAAAGCCAGGCGGCCGCCAAATCCGCCCGGGGCGGCGTAGCGGCCTGCAGCTGCTCCGCCGTGAACTTCCAGGGAGCCAGCCCCGGGGCTTCCGGGGGCGAGCTGCCGTCGGGCAGCCGGGCGATCAGCTCCACTTGCCTGAGCGGCAGGGAGAGCGGTCGCGGCCGGCTGGCGCCGCTCTGCCAACCCGGCAACAGCTGCGCTTTGGAGCCCTGCAGGGAGACCAGCAGGGCTAACTGATGACCCTTGTCGGTAACGATGCCGACCAGGTCACCGGGATGGAAGGAGGCCGCAGCCAGGGGAACCTCAGCCTTCGGGATTAACGAAGGGCAGCAGTGCCACGATCCGGGCACGCTTTACAGCGTTGGTGAGATCCCGTTGCTGCTTGGCGGTAAGGCCGGTGAGGCGGCGGGGAAGAATCTTGCCCCGCTCAGTGATGAACTTCTTGAGCAGATCGACATCCTTGTAGTCGATCGGATCTCCGGGTTTGATCGGAGACAGACGCTTTTTGAAAAAAGAACTGGACATGGGGAACGGTGGAGAAAAGAAAAATTGCCTACGAGCCGAGCCGGTCGATCAGGAGCGGAAGCTCACTTGATTTCCTTGTGAACGGTCGACTTGTTGCAGTGGGGGCAGAACTTCTTCAGCTCCAGCCGTTCGGTGGTGTTGCGGCGGTTCTTCTCGGTG
>JBILLQ010000040.1:0-29950 GCA_044375975.1 Prochlorococcaceae cyanobacterium | reverse complement strand
TCTGGTTTTGTTAAGCATCCTTGGCCTTGCGCCCTGTCGCACGAGGTGATAGGCTACGCTTAATTCTTGAATCTGCCGCGTAGCGGCTTGGTCCAACAGGTTTTCGGCGGACCCGCATAATACCCCCTTCTCCACAGTTTTGGCCGCCTAAAAGCGGGAGGCAAGTCGCAGGCACCTGTGAGATCGCTTGCGATGACAAGCAGTTCACTCAAGTCGGAACCATTCCGGGTTTGATAGGCGGGTCCGCCTATAAGGGTTCGCCGTGTTACAAAAGATCGGCAGGGCTGCAAACGCCCAGCGGGCCTCGGTTGAGCACATGGGTGTAAATCATTGTAGTTTTTATATCGCTGTGCCCGAGTAATTCCTGAATCGTGCGAATATCTTGGCCGCGCTCCAGCAGGTGGGTAGCAAATGAATGGCGGAAGGTGTGGCACGTTGCTGGCGTGATGATTCCAGAGGCGAGCACCGCCCGCCGCACGGCTTTTTGAATCACGCTGGGATCCAAGTGATGGCGTCCCTGCTCACCGGTGTTGGGGTTGTGCCAGCGATGTTGTTGCGGAAACACCCATTGCCAGCCCCACTCCACCGGTGCATGGGGATACTTCCGCCCCAAGGCGTGGGGAAGGCGCACCCTTCCATAGCCCTCGACAAGGTCCTGGCGATGCAGGCTTCGCACCTCCTCCAGATGAAACTTGAGCTTCTCTGCCACTCGCGAAGGCAACATCGTGCGCCGATCCTTACCACCCTTGCCATGGCGCACCGTGATCTGTAAGCGCTGAAAATCAAGATCATGCACCCGTAGCCGCAAAGCTTCCATCAAACGAAGCCCTCCCCCGTACAGCACCCCAGCCACCAAGGCCTCTACCCCATCGAGCCGATCCAGCACTGCTCGTACCTCCTCAACGCTCATCACCACCGGTAGCCTTTGGCGCGTCCGCGCCCGGATCACACCTTCCAGATCCAAATCGCGCTCCAGCAACTCCCTATACAGAAACAGCAGCGCCGAAAGCGCCTGGTTTTGGGTCGACGCGCTCACTTGGAGCTCCACTGCCAGATGGGTGAGAAAGGCATTCACCTCCGCGCTGCCCATCTCACGCGGATGGCGCAGCTGGTGGAACCGCAGGAACCGCCTTAGCCACTGCTCGTAGGTGGTCACCGTGCGGCGCGCGTAGTGGCGAGCCTGAAGTTCCTGGCAATAGCGCTGGATCAGCCCGGCAGGGCGTGGGGCACTTGGCATCAACAGTCTCCTTAACACCACTACAGGATTCCCCCGCCATTCCCATGGCCATGTCAGGCAAGTGTTGCGGCTGTCGGCCCCGATCGCCATGATGAAAACATCCTCTGCCGCAGCCCGGCCTGGGCTCGGACAACCCATGGAACGCCTCTTTTCCCACACCCTGAGCTTTGACGACCTCGAAGTGCTTGTGTTGGTGGAGAACGGCGGCGCGACGCCCCGCGAGGTGGAGGACTCCCTGGGGATGAGCCGTCGCGAAACGAAGGCCGTATTTCAAGACCTGGTGAGGCGCGGTCTGCTCGATTGGCAGGGCAGAACCCACGCTCCGGGTGCCCTGCCCCTGCCCTGGAGCTTTGGCTCCACCGTCTTCCAGCTCACCCCCATGGCCCACAGCTTGAGAAGGGATGAAACCTTCACCAACACGGCCTTCGCCGCTTCTCTTCTTGGCGCGACGCAGTAAGTAGGCCTAGGCCTAAGCCGAGCCAACTCGCGCCAACAAAGCCGCCAGATCATCCAGGGGCAATTCGGCTTCACCCCCTAAACCCTCGCCCCCTAAACCACCGCCATCTGCACCCTCGCCGTCAGCCGCATAACCAGGCCGCTGCTGGCGCAGGGGCTTAAGCCGCACCAGGCCCCGCTCCAGTTCGCTGTCTCCCAGCACGGCGGCCCAGCGGGCGCCGCTGCGGTCGGCCCGTTGGAATTGCTTTTTGAAGGCGGCACCACTGGCGTCTAGTTCCACCACCAGCCCAGCGGCGCGCAGCTGCCGGGCCAGCCGCAGCGCCGCCAACTCCGCCGCTGCGCCCCGATTCACCACGTATAAATCCGGCACCGCCGCGGCCAGATCGTTGGCGGCGGCATCCCCCTGGGCCAGCAGCAACACCAGTCGCTCCATCCCCAGCGCCCAGCCGATCGCTGGGGTGGCGGGGCCGCCCAGCTGCTGCACCAGGCCGTCGTAGCGGCCGCCACCACACACGGTGGCCTGGGCGCCCAGCTGATCGGAAGTTATTTCAAATGCTGTGTGGCTGTAGTAATCGAGGCCTCGCACCAGCCGGGGATTGAGCTGGAACGGAATTTTGAGGGCGCTCAGCCCCGCCTGCACCTGCTCAAAACGCTCCCGGCTCTCGGGGGCCAGGCAGTTGAGCAAACTGGGGGCCTCCACCAACAGGGCCTGGGTGGCGGGGTGTTTGGAATCGAGAATCCGCAGCGGATTGCGTTCCAGCCGATCCTGACCATCGGCATCGAGCAGCTCCCGGTGAACCTGCAAAAAGTCCACCAGCTGCTGGCGGTAATTGGCCCGGTCTGCGCTGGTGCCCAGGCTATTGAGCTCCAACGCCAGACCCTGCACGCCCAGGTCTGCCAATAGATCCCAGGCGATGGCTATCGCCTCCACATCGGAGCGGGCATCGGCAAAACCGAGCATCTCCAGGCCGATCTGATGAAACTGGCGCTGCCGGCCAGCCTGGGGGCGTTCGTAGCGGAACATCGGGCCGCCATACCAAAGCCGCTGGGGCCCCTGGCTGAGCAGGCCGTGCTGCAGGGCGGCCCGCACCACAGAAGCGGTGCCCTCCGGTCGCAGCGTGCAGCTGCGCTCCCCCCGATCCAAAAAGCTGTACATCTCCTTGCCCACCACATCGGTGGCCTCGCCGATGCCCCTGGCGAACAGCTCGGTTACCTCCAGCAACGGCGTGCGGATCTCGCTCACCCCCGCCCGGCGGAAATGCAGCCGGGCCCTGGCCTCCAGCCACTGCCACAGGGGGGTGTGCTCGGGCAGCAAATCCACCATGCCCCGCAGACTCTGCAGCTTGTCCACGCCCTGGCTTTCGCTCAGCTACCAGTGTGCGGGATCGACCCCACCAAAGCTGAGACCCCAGTGAATAAGCCCGGTAGCCTTGCGGCAACTGAAGCAAGCCTGCTTGGCAAACCTGCTGATCACCGGAGGGGCGGGCTTCATCGGTAGCCACACCTGCCTGGTGTTACTGGAAGCGGGCCACCGTTTGGTGGTGCTCGACTCCTTCGCCAACAGCTCCCCGGAAAGCCTGCGGCGGGTGCGGGAACTGGCGGGACCCGCAGCCGGCGAACGGCTGCTGCTGGTGGAGGGGGACATCCGCCGCGCCCCAGACCTGGAGCGGGCCTTTACCGCCATCACCACTGCCGCAGCAGCCAGCGGTAACTCGGCCAGGGACCACTCCGCCGAGGCGGCCAGCATCGATGCGGTGATCCACTTCGCCGGGCTCAAGGCGGTGGGGGAATCGGTGGCCAAGCCACTCCTTTATTGGGACGTGAATGTGGCCGGCAGCTGTGCCCTATTGGCGGCGATGCGTCAACACGACTGCCGCACGATCGTGTTCAGCAGCAGCGCCACCCTCTACGGCATGCCTGAAACGGTGCCGATCCCGGAAACCGCTCCAATCCAGCCGATCAACCCCTACGGCCACACCAAGGCGGCGGTGGAGCAGCTACTGGCCAGCCTGGCCGCCAGTGAACCCGGCTGGCGCATCGGCTGCCTGCGCTACTTCAACCCGGTGGGAGCCCACCCCAGCGGTCGGATCGGAGAAGACCCCAACGGCATCCCCAACAACCTGTTCCCCTTCGTGAGCCAGGTGGCGGTGGGCCGGCGGCCGAAATTACAGGTGTTCGGCGGCGATTGGCCCACTCCCGATGGCACCGGCGTGCGCGACTACATCCACGTGATGGACCTGGCGGAGGGTCACCGGGCCGCCCTCGATGTGCTGCTGGCGGAAGAGCCCCAGCTGCTTTGCGTAAACCTGGGCAGCGGCGCAGGCAATTCGGTGCTGGAGGTGGTGACCAGCTTTGAAGCCGCCAGCGGCCGGGCCGTGCCCTACCAGGTGGTGGAGCGCCGTGCGGGCGATGCCGCGATCACGGTGGCCGATGCCTCCCTGGCCGCCGAGCGGTTGGGCTGGCGCACCCGCCGCGGCCTGGCCGACATCTGCCGCGACGGCTGGGCCTGGCAGAGCGCCAACCCCAACGGCTACTCCAGCCCTTTGAGCTGATCCAGTGGGGCCATCCACAACCAGCGCCCAGCTGCTGCTGGCCGGCGGTGGCCACACCCATGCCCTGGTGTTGCGCCGCTGGGCGATGCAGCCGCACCGCCGTCCCCGGGCTCGCATCACCCTGGTGAGCCGCCATGGCAGCGCCCTCTATTCGGGCATGGTGCCGGGCCTGGTGGCTGGCATCTACCCGCGCTCCGCCTGCACCATCAACCTGCGGCAGCTGTGCCAGCGCGCCGGCGTCATCTACGTGCAGGCTGAAATCGAAGGCCTGGATCCAGAGCGGCAGTTGCTGCTGCTGGAGGGCCGTCCAGCGCTGCCCTACGACTGGCTCAGCCTCAATCTGGGGGCCGTCACTATTCCTAGCGGCGCTTCTTTTGCTGATGGCACTAGTTCAAGCAGCGCTCCTGCAGGTGTCACCAGTGACAGTGGCCCTGTTGCCGGTGGCCCTGTTGCCGTGAAGCCGTTAGAGCCGTTTCTGGCCTGGTGCGCGGGGCTATCTACCTCAATTGATTCTGCCGCGAATAATTCGGCTGCAAATGATTCGGCTGCAAATAATTCTGCGGCAATTGATTCTGCCGACCGGCGCAGGGTGTGGATTCAAGGCGGTGGCGCCGCCGCCATCGAGCTGGCCTTCGCCCTGCGGGCGCGGGGCCTGGCGCCTGAACTGGGGCTGCGGGGGGAGGAGCTGCGGCTGGGCTGCCGGGCGGCCAACCGCCTGGCGGAGCGCTGGTTGGCCAACGCCGGCATCGCCATCCACCGCGGCCAACAAACCCCAGTGCCAGCGGAGCCGGCGGGAGTGCCGACCCTGGCCTGTACGGGCAGCTGGGGGCCGGGCTGGCTGGCTGCCGCTGGGCTGCCGCAGGATGGCCGCGGCCGGCTGCTCACGGAGGCCAGCCTGCAGGTGCAGGGCCAGCCAAGAATTTTTGCAAGCGGCGACTGCGGCGTGATCGCCGCCCAGCCAAGGCCTCCATCGGGGGTATGGGCCGTAAGAGCGGCGCCAGTGCTGGCCGAAAACCTGGAGCGGCTACTGGCCGGCGGCGACAGCAGCGGCAACGGCGGCGGAAGTGGGAGTGGCAACAGCACTAACCAAAAATTGAAGCAATGGCGGCCCCAGGCCTGGGCCCTGCAGCTGCTGGCGGATGGGGGAGTGGCGGGGGCTCCTCGGGCCCTGGCCAGCTGGGGCCCCCTGACCCTGGGGCCCAGCCGCTGGCTGTGGCATTGGAAAGACAGGATCGATCGTCGCTTCATGGCCCTGTTCGAGCCCCCAGCGGCCATGGCCGGCGCGGGGGCCGCCATGGCCTGCCGAGGCTGCGCCGCCAAACTGGCCGCCGCCCCCCTGGCCGCGGCCCTCGAAAGGCTGGCCCAAGACAAGTCAGCGCAAGACCAGCCAGCGGCCCAGCCAAGCCCCATCCCCCGCGATGACGCGGCGGTGATCGGCCAGACGGCCAACGGCGAGCTGCTGCTCCAGAGCGTGGACGGCTTTCCAGCCCTGGTGGACGACCCCTGGCTAAATGGCCGGCTCACCACCCTGCATGCCTGCAGCGACCTCTGGGCCTGCGGCGCCCGGGTGGACAACGTGCTGGCGCTGGTCACCCTGCCAGCAGCGGCGCCGCAGCTGCAGGTGGACCTGTTGCACCAGACCCTGGCCGGCGTGCAGTCGGTGCTGGAACCACTCCAGGCCCGCCTGCTGGGCGGTCACACCATGGAGGCCCGCGATGGCATCAAACCAGAGGCGGGCCTGGCCGTGAGCCTGAGCGCCAACGGCCTGGTGGCGCCTGAACGCCACTGGCCCAAGGGGCCCCTCGCCCCGGGCGATGTGCTGATCCTCACCCGGGGCCTGGGCAGCGGTGTGCTGTTTGCCGCAGCGATGGCCGGCGCCGCCAGGCCCGAATGGCTGGATGACGCCCTCGCCTTGATGCAGCAAAGCCAGGCTCCGGTGGTGGAAATTCTGGCCGCCCACGCCTGTAGGGCCTGCACCGACATCACCGGCTTCGGGTTGCTGGGGCATCTGGGGGAGATGCTGGCGCCCGCACCGGCGCCCGAAGCCCTGCGGGTGGAGTTGATCGCTGAGGCGATCCCGAGCCTGCCGGGCGCCATCGAACTGCTGCAAACCGGCTACGCCAGCAGCCTGGCCGCCGCCAATGCAGCGGCCCTGGGCCTGCTGGAGGAGGAAGAAGTAATGCTGGTCACCAGCGCAGCTAACAAAACCGCCCTGCTGGGCCTGTTGATCGATCCCCAAACCTGCGGTCCCCTGCTGGCGGCCCTACCAGCCGAGCGGGGGGAGGCGGCGGTGGCGGCCCTGAGAGCAGCAGGCTTTGGCCAGGCCGCCGTGGTGGGAAGAGTGTTGGCGGGGCAGGTAATCGCGTGATCAGTTACCGGTGATCGGCTGAGCCCAATCGCCCTGGGGAAGCTCTGAAAATCCGAGCCACGGCCAATCGATCCCTGATGCCGCAAGAGCTCTCAGCTGGCAGGCGTTCAAAGCCGCCGCCGATCCAGGTGCAGGGCCCGCTCCAGCCGCAACCTGGCCCCCAGGGCTGGCCCGGGCCGCATCCCCGCCGAGATCAGATCGGTCGCCGTGAGCGGGGCTCTCACCTGCCGCCAGTCCAGCAACCAGCGCAGTAGAGGCCGTCGCAGCTGCGGCAGCAGTTGGGCCGCCCCGCCCCCTGCCCTGGCCGGAAAAGCAGGTTCTACCGGGAAAGCAGGGGCTGCCACCAAAGCGGGGTGTGGCAATAAAGGCGGGGCGGCGGGCGGGGCGGCCACCAGCGCCAGGGCTACGGCATCGGCGGAAATACCCGGCGCCTCCAGCAGCTCACACCAGCGAGAGGGCGACCAACCGCTGGGCTCCACTGCCGCCAGGCGGCGGTGGAGTTCGAGCCACTGGGCCAACAACTTGTGCTGCCGGTGGGGCAACTGCAGCCTTTCGGCCAGGGCCAGGGGCTGGCTGGCCGCGGCGATCAGCAGGGCGCAGGGCGGCAGGGCGATGGGCAGTCCAGTTGCGCCCCCGTGGCTGGCAAGCCGCTGCCCCCAGGTGAGCCGGCGACGCCAATCGGGATCGCCCTGCAGCCTTGGATCCAGCAGTGCCAGGGCGCCCCAGCTCTGCAGGGCGGCCAGAGCGGCCGGCCAGGGTTCGCGCTCCAGCAATAGCTCCAGCTCCATGCGCAGCCGGGTGGCCAGGGCCGGCGGGGCCTGGCCTGGGGGGTCGCCGTGGCGCCAGGGCCAGGGCCAGCTAGCCAGGGTTTCCCTGGCCTGGAGAAGACTGGGGGCCGCCAGGCCAAAACCCAGCCGGGCCCTATAGCGGGCGGCCCGCAGCAATCTGGTGGGGTCGTCGCTGAGGCTGTGGTCGTGCAGCAGCCGCAGCTGGCGCTGGGCCAGATCGAGCTGGCCGCCATGGGGATCGAGCAGTTGGGCGCCGCGGCCCTCCCCATCCAGCACCAGGGCCATGGCATTGACACTGAAATCGCGCCGAGCCAGGTCGTCGTCTAAGGAGCCAGGGCTCACCAGGGGGTTTTCGGCCGGCAGGGGATAGCGCTCGCGGCGGGCAGAAGCCACATCCAGCAACCAGGTACCCCACTCCGGCCAGTGCAGCTCCACCGCCACCGTGCCAAAGGCGCCGTGCTCCTGTATGCAGCGCAACGCTCCGGCCGGCAGCTGATCCGCCAGCCGGCCCGCAAGCTCCGCCGCCTGGCCCTCCACCACCAGATCCAAATCGGGAAGCCCCCGCCAGGGGTCGTCGTGGAGCCGGTGCAGCAGCAGATCGCGCACGGCGCCCCCCACCAGCGCCAGCCGGCGATCGCCGGCGGCCGCCACCAGAGCGGCCAGCAGCGCTGCGGGAACGCCGGGAATTTCCACTCAGCTCGGTTCCGCCCCCAGCGGTTCGATCGGCGCCAGGCGGGGATCGAGGATTTTGGGCCCCATGCCGGCGAATTTCACGGCGAGGGACACCTTCTCGCCACTGCCGAACAGGTGGGTCACCTGCCCCTCCCCAAAGCTGACGTGGCGCAGCCGATCGCCCACCGCCCAACTGCGACCCGGGGCCGGCCCAGCGCTGCGGCGGCGCACGGCGTTGGCGGGCACACTGCCCCCCGCCAGGGGCTGCTGCTGCTGGCGATCGACGCGGGTGAGGCGATCGAGGCGCTGCTCGCGGCGAATCGCCGCCCCGCCACTGTGGGGTAGATCGCCCTGCAGCAACTGCTCGGGCAGCTCCGAGAGGAACACCGAGGGCACGGCCGGCTCGCGCATGCCGCCCCAGAGGCGCCGCTCACTGGCATGGGAGAGGAACAGCCGCTCCTTGGCCCGGGTGATGCCCACATAGCAGAGGCGCCGTTCCTCCTCCAGGGCGGCCGGATCGTCCAGGGAGCGGTAGCTGGGGAACAGGCCCTGCTCCAAACCCACCAGGAACACCACCGGAAATTCCAGCCCCTTGCTGGCGTGCAGGGTCATCAAGGTGACCCGATCCTGCTGGCCATCCTTGCTGTCGGCATCACTGGCCAGGGCGGCGGAGGCCAGGAACTCCTCGAGGCTGCCCTCATCGGTCTCCTCCTGGTATTGCAATGCGGCGTTGACCAACTCGTTGAGGTTGCGGCGGCGATCTTCCGCCTCATCTGTGGCGTCGGCGATCAACTCGGCCAGGTAGCCGGTCTGCTCCATCACCCGCTGCACCATTTCGGCCGGTGCCGCCTCCTGGCTACGGCGCTGCAGGTCTTGGATCAGTTCACAGAACTGCAGCAGCCCCTTGGCCGAACGGCCCCCCAGGGAGCGCACCGCCTCTGGATCGCAAACCACCTCCCAGAGGGGCAGCCCCAGCTGGCTGGCCGCATCGGTGAGCCGCTCGATTGTGGTCTTGCCGATACCGCGGCGGGGCACATTCAGCACCCGCAACAGGCTCACCGTATCGGCGGGATTCACCAATAATTTTAAGTAAGCGAGTATATCGCGAATCTCGCGCCTATCGTAGAAGCGCAGTCCCCCCACCACGATATAGGGAATACCCCAGCGCACCAGCGATTCCTCCATCGCCCGCGACTGGGCGTTGGTGCGATAGAGCACCGCCATGTCACCCCAGCGCAGCTCCGGATGGGCGGCCTCCAGCATGCGCATGCGATGGACCACCGCCTCGGCTTCTGCGATCTCGTCGTCGCAGCGGGTGAGGCTGATCGGCTCCCCCTCGCCCCGGGTGGGCCTGAGCACCTTATCGATCCGCTCGCTGTTATGGGAAATCAGGGCGTTGGCAGCCTCCAGGATCGTGGCGGTGGAGCGATAGTTCTCCTCCAGCTTCACCATCGTGTGGGTGGAATCATCGGCGACCCCATCACCAAAGTCTTCCTGAAAACCCATCAGGATCGTGAAGTCTGCGGCACGGAAGCTATAGATACTTTGGTCGGCGTCGCCCACCACAAACACCGAACGTCCCTCCCAATCGTCATAGGTATCGGGATCCTGACCATCGGTGACCAGCAGCTTGATCAGGTCGTACTGGGTGCGGTTTGTATCCTGGTATTCATCCACCAGCACATGGCGAAACCGCCGATGCCAATAGTTGCGAATCTGGTCATTTTGGCGCAATAACTGCACCGGCAACAGCAACAAATCATCAAAATCGAGGGCATTATTTGCCGCCAGAGCCCGCCGATAGCGCCTATATGTTTCGGCCATTTGCTTACCGCGCTGGCCACCGGCGTCGGCCTCCAACTGCTCGGGCATCCAGCCCTGATTCTTGGCATTGCTGATCGCCCAGCGCACCTTCTTGGGCTCAAAGCGCTTGGGATCGAGACCCAGCTCCTGGGTGACGATCTCCTTCACCAGGGTTTGGGTATCGCCTTCATCGTAAATAGAAAATTGACGGGTCCAGCTCAGCCCCTCTGGATCGCGATACTTGTCGATATCAAAGCGCAGCAATCTGGCGAACAGGGCGTGAAAGGTGCCAATCCATAGATCCTTGATCACCTCCCGATAGATGCGACTGCGCAGCTGCTTCTGCTGGTGGGGGGGCAGGGTGCTCCAGGGCTGGCCGAACTGGCTTTGGGCCAGTTTCTGGGCCAGCAGCAACTCCAGCCGCTCCTTCATCTCCCGGGCGGCCTTGTTGGTGAAGGTGACCGCCAGCAGCTCGCCCGGATCGACGCCGTGGTGGCCGATCAGATGGGCGATGCGATGGGTGAGGGCGCGGGTCTTGCCGCTGCCGGCACCAGCCACCACCAGCAGGGGGCCGGTGTGGTGGTCTACAGCCCGGCGCTGGGCATCGTTGAGGCCGGCGAGAAAGCTCATGGGCTGAACCCTAGGGACCGATCTGGGGCGCTGCCCGTCAGCCGGAGAAGCGTTGCTCCAGCTGAGCCTGATCCCGGAAGCTGGCGGAGAGCCGCTGCAGCTCGTTGAAACTGCCGTAGGCCTTGACCACGCCGCGATCGAATTCATAGATGCGATCACAGCGCTGCACCGTGCTCAGCCTGTGGGCGATCACCACGGTGGTGCAGCGGCGACCCACCACCTCCAGGGCCTCGATCACCTCCGATTCGGTGCGGTTATCGAGGGCACTGGTGGCCTCATCGAGCACCAGGAAGCGGGCCTGGCGATAGAAGGCCCGGGCCAGGGCCAGGCGCTGGCGCTGGCCGCCGGAAAGCCGCAGGCCGTTTTCGCCCACCTGGGTGAGCAGGCCGTAGGGCAGCTCGGCCACGAACTCATCCAACTGGGCCGCCTCCAGGGCCTCCCACGCCCGATGCTGATCGGCCTCCTCGGCGGAGAGGCCAAAGGCCACGTTGGCCAGCACGCTGCCATTGAGCAGGTTGATCGCCTGGGGCACCTGGGCGCAGTTGGCCTGCCAGGCCGGCACATCCAAACCCTCCACCGGGATGCCGTCCAGTTCCAGGCAGCCGCGAGTGGGGGCCAGCAAGCCCAACAGCAGGTTGGCGGTGGTGGTCTTGCCGCTGCCGGTGGTGCCCACCAGGGCCACTCGCGATCCCATCGGGATGCTGAGGCTGACGCCGCGCAGCACCCAATCATCGGAGCTGGGATAGCGATACCAAACGTCCTGGAGCCGAATCGAGTGGCGCGGATACACCCCCGCCGGCGATGGCACACCAGGGGTGAGCAGGGTGGGTCGATCAGCCGGCAGATCGAGCAGCTCCAGGGCGCTGCTGAGCAGGGGCAGGCCGCCCCGGAACTGGGTGAGCGAGCGGAAGGCGTCCTGGAGCGGCGGCGTCAGCCGCAGGGCGGCCACGGCCATGGTGGCCAGGAAGGGCAGGATCGCCTTCACCTGGGAGGGGTTGCCACTGATCAGAGCGGGCACGGCGCCCACCACAAAAATCATCGTGATCCCAAAGGGCTCGATCAGGGCCCGGGGCAGATCCGGCAACCACTCGGTTAGCCAGGAGTAAACCTGGGCCTGGCGGCCAATCTGATTGAACTCTCGCTCGAAGTAGGCCTCAGAACCGGCTAGCTGAATATCGCGAATCGAGTTGAGTGAATCAAATAAAATATCCGTGGATTGCCCCTCTAGCCTGATCTTTTGCTGGTAGCCATGGCGCAGTCGAGGGGTAACAAAAATGGAAATCAGCCAGTAAGCCAACACCAGCCCAGTCACCAAAATCACCGCCAGCCAGCGGCCCACAAACAAAATACCCAGCGATAGCAGCACGATCGAAACCGTTGAGCTGATGATCTGCAGGGTGGGGGTGACCACGTTGCTGGCCACCCGGGTCATGTTGGCCAGCAACTGGGCACTGAGTTCGGCGGTACTCTTACCCAGGTGGTATTCATAGGGCTGATTGAGCAGTCGAGCGTGTACCTGATCCGATAGATCTCGCCAGATCTGGGCCGACAGGCGCTGTTGCAAAAAGCGCAGCGATAGCTTGGCGATAGAAGCCGCCCAGGCCAGCAGGATGAAGATCAGGATCAGCCACAGGCTCTGATCGATGCCGTTGCCACCAAAGACGCGCACGCCGGGCAGGCGATCCTCCAGCCCCGAGCCCACCAGGGCGCCGGTGAGCCGAGCGACCACGGCCACCGAGGCCAGATCGATCACCCCGGGCAGCACCGACAGGGGCAACAGCGCCCGCAGGGCCTGCAAGCGGCGACCCGGCAGATAGCCCAAAAGCCTGCTGAGCTGGTGGAGGGTCTCACTGCGCATCGCCACAAGCTATGGGCAAGGCGTTCAGCCCATCGGCCCCAACAGGCCAGCCAGCTAACCGATTGGCCCCAGGCGGTGACCCAGACGGTGTCCCAGGCGGTGCCCGAGCCGCCCCAGGCGCTCCCACCTCTGGCTCCAGCGCAGGGCCAGGGGCGAGGGGCTGCGCAGGGGCGGGGCTCCGGCGGCCAGCCGCCGCCAGTGGGCGTCGATGGCGGCCAGGGCCTGCCGCCAGCGCTGCAGCAGCGCCTGTTCAGCGCAGCCCGCCAGCAGGGCATCCAGGGCCGCCGGCTCTGGCCGCCAGGCCGCCGGCTCGGCCACGGCGGCCCCTATCCGTTCCAAATCAGCTTCCAACGTGCCGCAACCGAGCTGGTGGCCGAGACGGCCTGGATCGAGGCTGTCGGCCAGGGCGTGGTTGAGGCTGCTGAACAGCACGCAGCCGCAGGCCAGGGCCTCCAGCGGCGGCAGCCCAAATCCCTCGCTAACGCCCCGGCCCCGCCAGTAGTCGGCCGAGTCGTAGAGCACCACGGTGGCGGAGTTGAACAGGTCCACCAGGTCGTCCACCCAGCCGCTCTGCAGCTCCACCCGCAAGCCCCGCTGGCGCAGGGCGGGCAGCAGCTGCCGCAGCAGGTAGGGGCTGCTCTTGCGCTGCTGCACCAGCACATCGATCGGGCGCCGGGCGTTGGCGAGCCGATCGCCCCGCTCCAACCACTTGGATTGCAAGGCATTGGGCACCAGAAACAGGGGGCTGCGCGGCGCCCGATCGCCCCAGTAACCCAAGGTGTTGCGACTCACCGCCAGCACCGGCACCCCCGGCGGCAGCTGGAAGCCGTAGCCACTGCTATGGGCGTGGTACGCCACGGGCCGGCCCCGCAGACGCCGCAGCAGGCCGGGCACATCAAAACCCCAGCTCACCACCCAGAGGGCCGGGCCAGGGGCCGCTTCCTCGGCCAGCAGGTCGTCGAGATAGGGGTGATCGGCCTCCCGCTGCCGGTAGGTGACCAGCTGCACGGGGCGATCCCCGCCGGCGGCGAGCAACCGGGCGGTCTGCAGTTCCACCAGCAGGCCGCCGCAGCGAAAGCGACCGCTGGTGCCGGGCAGCAAAAAGCGCAGCGGCGCCAGGGGGGCCAAGGCAGCCAGCGGCGCTTCAATAGCGCTGGCAGTGGGGCTGTTTGTAGTGCTGGTAAAGCCGCTGGCGGCGAAGCTGGCGGAGAAATCTGGCGACAACGCCCGATCAGAGCAAGGGGGCTGGCTGGAGTCTGCCCTCACCCTCAGGCGGGCACGGCCTCGGTGCTGCCGGAGCGCTGGCGCTTGGTGAGGAAGCCAAACAGCACCTTGCCGATGGCGGCAATCAAATTGCCCTCCAGCTCCTGAAACATCTTCATGTTGTAGTGGAAGGCCCCGTTGGCTTCCGCCACGATCCGATCGGCGGTGGCCTGGTCGATCGGCAGGCCGTCGAGCACGGCGCGGTAGTTGACCTTGAAAGCCTTCTCGTCGGGGATTGAATCGAACTCGTAGAAGCGCAGGCCGTCGTGCTCGCCCAGGTTCATCGCCTTCTGGGCGATTTTTTTGAGGATCTGACCGCCGGAGAGGTCGCCGATGTATCGGGTGTAGTGGTGGCCCACCAGCAGCTCGGGGGCCTCCTGGGCCACGCTGTGGAGGCGGGCCGCATAGGCCTGGGCTCCAGGGGTGGCCTTGATCGAGCTGCGCCAGTCACCACCGAAGTAGAAGGCGAGATCCTGTTCGAGCGATTCGCGGCGGTTGAGGGCGGCGAAGTTGATCTGTCCCACCACGGGGTGATCGGCGAGCCGGCCGATCTCCTCCTCCATGGCGCAGTACACAAACCAGAGGTCGGCCACCAGGGTGCGATAGCTGGCCTTGTCCACCACCCCCTTGAGGAAGCAGCTCACGAAGCCGGTGTTTTCGGCCATGGTGTGGGCCTTCTTCGTTCCCTCACGGAGCTGGGAAGCCAGGGCGACAGACATCGGTCCTCGGTGCGGCACGGGCAGATAACCCAAACTAAAGGGAGGATTCGCAACAAAGGCGACAAGATTGCGAAGGGTTACGTGCTGGATCTGGTGGGTGGGTTTTTGCGCCCCAGAGCAGGCGCTCCAGATCAGGCGGCTTCCGCAGCAGGCCCGGCGGAGGAGCCGCCATCGCGGTCCCAGCCGGCCGTCTCAAACAGCTGGAACAGTTGGCGGCAGAACAACCGCAGGATCTCCTCCACCGCCGGGCTGGGCGGGTGGGGGCCGCTGGCCCGCCAATCTCCCACCGTGGCCAGCGACCAGCGCTCCCCGGCGTAGGTGAGACCCCTCAGGCTTACCCCCAGCAATGGCGGCCGGCCGGCCGCGACATCGCCGCCCCCCGGCGCCACCGCCAGCCGCAGCTGCACCAGCACGGAGCGGCACTGGATGCGGGGGCTCCAACCGGGAAAGTGGAAGGAGAGGTCAACGGTTTCGGGCTCGCCGTAGGCCCGGGTGTTGGGGTCGTCGCGCCAGGGCTTGAGGTTGGCCCGGGCATCGGGAAAATGCTCTCGGAACAGGGCCGCCACCGAGGCGATGGCCTGGGCCAATTCCAGCGATCGAGCCTGGTCGGCAGCATTCATGCCCCCATGTTGGGGCCAGTTGGCGGGCAGCGCGGCGGCGATCGGCAGTTGCCAACATCCGCTAGCCCCAGCACAGAGACCCGCCCCCGCGCCGATCACCAATAACTTTCCGCACTTGAGCGCAGACATAGGCTCATTCACCACCACCTAGCGCCCGGGCCCCATGGCCAGCTACGAGAAGCTCACCGCCCCAAGCGGCGGCACCGCCATCCGTTTCGAGCAGGGCCAGCCGGTGGTGCCCAACGATCCGATCATCCCCTTCATCCGCGGCGACGGCACCGGCGTGGACATCTGGCCCGCCACCCAGCTGGTGCTGGATGCGGCGGTGGCCAAGGCCTACGGCGGCGAGCGCCGCATCGAGTGGTTCAAGGTGTATGCCGGCGACGAGGCCTGCGACCTCTACGGCACCTATCAATATCTGCCCCAAGACACCCTCACCGCCATCGAGGAATACGGCGTGGCGATCAAGGGGCCGCTGACCACCCCGATCGGCGGCGGCATCCGCTCGCTGAACGTGGCCCTGCGTCAGATATTTGATCTGTACTGCTGCGTGAGGCCCTGCCGCTATTACGCCGGCACCCCCAGCCCCCACAAGCGACCTCAAGATTTAGACGTGATCGTGTATCGCGAGAACACGGAAGATATCTATATGGGCATCGAGTGGGAGGCCAATGATCCCGTGTGCCTCGATCTCATCAAACATCTCAATGAGGTGGTAATTCCGGCCAACGGCAAACTCGGCAACCGTCAAATTCCGGTGGGTTCGGGCATCGGCATCAAACCGGTGAGCAAAAACGGCAGTCAGCGCCACATCCGCAAGGCGATCCAGCACGCCCTGCGGTTGGAAGGAGCCAAGCGCCACGTCACCCTGGTGCATAAGGGCAACATCATGAAGTTCACCGAGGGGGCCTTCCGCGACTGGGGCTACGAACTAGCCACCACTGAATTCCGCGCCGATTGCATCACCGAACGCGAAAGCTGGATCCTCGACAACCTGGAGCGAGATCCGGGCTTGAGTGTGGAGGGCAACGCCCGTCAAATCGAACCCGGCTACGACGCCCTCACCCCCGAAAAGAAACAGTTTATTTGCGCAGAAGTGCAGGGGGTGATCGATGCCATCGGCGCCAGCCACGGCAATGGCCAGTGGCGCCAGATGGTGCTGGTGGACGACCGCATCGCCGACAGCATCTTCCAACAAATTCAAACCCGGCCCCAGGAGTATTCGATCCTCGCCACCCTCAACCTCAACGGCGACTACATCTCCGATGCCGCCGCCGCCGTGGTGGGGGGGCTGGGTATGGCCCCTGGCGCCAACATCGGCGACAAGGCGGCCATTTTTGAAGCCACCCATGGCACCGCCCCCAAACACGCCGGCCTGGATCGGATCAACCCCGGCTCCGTAATCCTCAGCGGCGTGATGATGCTCGAATTCATGGGCTGGCAAGAAGCGGCAGACCTGATCACCCGGGGCCTCAGCGCCGCCATCGCCGCCGGCGAAGTCACTTACGACCTGGCCCGGCTAATGGAGCCACCCGTATCCCCCCTGAGCTGCTCCGGTTTCGCGGCAGCGGTGGTAGCTCGCTTCGAGTGATTTTTTGCGGGCGCCTTACGGCGCCATTCCCGCAACAGCCTTAAACCAACAGCCATAAGCCAACGGCAAATAGACCAAAACCAACAGCAAACAGCCTAAAACCAACAGCCAAGGGTTAAGAAAATCCAAGTGTTAAGGGATTAAGAGATTAAGCGCTAAGAAGAACAGCCCTGGGGGAGGCAGACCACACGCAAACCGACGTAGTAGTAGACAGTGCCGGGCCGGAGATGGAGGCGGTAGGCAGAGCGGCAGTACCCGGGGTGGTCGCCCCAGGCGCCGCCGCGCAGCAGCCTTTTGTAATCATTAGTAACATCCCGATCTAGCCAGGCACTGCCATCTTGCGGTGCTCCATTATAGTTGTTATGCCATTGGTCTTGGCACCACTCCCATACATTACCATGCATGTCGTGGAGGCCCCAGGGATTGGCAGGGAAAAAGCTCACCCGAGTGGTCTGCTGGCGGTAGTCACCCTTTGGGCCATCTGCATATGCGTGATTACCATCGTAATTGGCCAGCGCTGGGCTGATCGTTTCCCCAAAGTGAAAAGGTGTGCTACTGCCCGCTCGGCAAGCATATTCCCACTGGGCTTCGCTGGGTAAACCGTAATGGCGGCCAGTGCGTTGACTCAGGCGCTTGCAAAATTCGATCGCATCCTGCCAGCTCACCTGCTCCACCGGCCGCTGATCGGTGTTGGCTTCTCCATCAAAAAGACGAGCCTCTCCGCCCTTTTGGTTATCGCCAGCCTGAAAATATGAAGGATTTAACTTCAACTGCCTGCCCCAGCTTTCGCCATCCCGAGGCTGCCAAGCCGCCACCACCCGCCACTGGGCCTGGGTGATCGGCGTTTGGCCCATGAAAAACCGCTGCAATTGCACCTGGTGCTGGGGGCCTTCATCGCCATAACGCCCAAGCTCCTCAGCGGGAGAGCCCATCAAAAAGCTACCGGCCGGGATCTGCACCATGGTGAGCTCCACCCCATCCGCCAATAGCTCCCGGTAACCCTGCACCTGCAGGGGGTGCTTATCTATTCGCCAGGCCACTTCGCCTGAATCAGCCCTGGCTCTAACCACCAGGGCAGTTTCAACCGAAAGCGTCAGTAGCTCTTGGCCTGCGGAAACACCTTCAACCGGAGAACTGCCAGCCGGATAAACATCTGAGCGATTCGATTGATCGCCAGCTAGTGCAAGCAGGGGATTCGCCGCAATTCCATGCTTGGCAAAAATCTCAATCAGGTCGGGCTCCGCCAACCTTACGTGAGCCTGCAGATCCCGTAGATCCTGCCAATCAAGCGCAGATAGACCATGACCCTCAGACACCAATTCAGCCACCAGGACCTCGAACTCCGCTAATTTTTTGGCATACTCACGCCAGGGCCCGAGCACCTCCGCTTCAATCTGCTCGGCTTGTTCATCACTAATCTGTTCGCCTTCGGGCAAATCTGCTCGCATTTTTTGCAGAATCATGCGTCCAGCCTTATTGATCACACCTCGCCGTCTTTTGGCAAGTTCCTCCACTTTTTGGCGATAGTCAACTGTAGAATCGCGGGGCACTCTGCTCAACCAGATTTCACGGCCCGCTCCGGTGGCAATCAGTTGGGGTGACATCGCCGGTGCCAACTCCTGCAACCGGGATTCCACGTAATTATGCAGGTCTTTGACATCCACAAAACCCCGCCTCTGGAGGTCGGCGGCGCCGGTGCTGATCCCCTCCACCAAAAAGCGGGTGTACATGGAAAGGCCATCGCCAGCCTCGGGTGCGCTGGAGGTTTCAATTGAGGCCGAGGAGGTGAGCACCGCCTTGCCCTTGCCGCCAAAAGCCTCCAAATCGATGGCGCCGTCGTCTTTGGCGGCCATGCCATCAGCAAAGGCACCGCTGAAGCAGCAATCAAGGATCAGCAGTTGGCGCTGCGAGTTGCTCGCCTGCATATAAGCCTGCACATCCCGCGCCCTCACCGTGGAATAAAGCTCTGCCTGCCCCTGCTTAGACTTGATCGACTCTCTGCAACTGAGCAATAACTGGCGCTGGTTATCGCGAAAACCGTGGCCCGAAAAGTAGAGCAGCAGCAAATCATCCGGATCGCGGTTGGCAAACAGCTCTGCCACCGCCCGCTCCATCGGTGTGCGCTGGGGATCCTGCAGCACCACCACCTGATCGTGAGGAAAGCCCCCCAGCTGCGGATCCCGCAGCACCTCGGCCAGGGCCTCCACATCCAGCCGGGCGCTGGGAATGGGAGTGAGCCCCTCGCCGTAGGAGCTCACGCCAATCAGCAAAGCGTGTTTGCTGGCCATCTAGACCTGGCGAGCCACAAAGACCTCAACGCGATCGAACATCGCCAGCAGAGCCGCTTGATCATTGGCGGGAGCTTCCAATTCCAGCGCCACCGCCTCACCGCTGGCCGTGGTGTGGCTCAGCTTCAGCCGCAGCGGTGACTGGGCTGCTTGGGGAGGCTGAGCTGGCGGGGGCTGAGCTGGCAGGGGCGGATCAATCAGGCGTCTTTTCAGATAACCCAGCACCCTTAAGGCATTCTTGCCATTGAGCTGGGCGGTGAGCTGCCCCAACAGCAAGCTGCCGATCGCCTTACTGCCGGGCTGGGGCTGCTCCTGGCCTGCCTCAGCCAGCACCCCCTCAATCTCATTGAGATCGGCCACCAGCTCAGCCACAAAATCGTCTGCGGCTTGGCCATCTAAGCCAGCTGCGCTGGAGCCCCCGATGGCAAGGGTTAGCAGCAGCTCGGTGGCCATCGGCTAGGCAAAGCTGCCGGGAGTGTAGGAGAGATGGGGAAGCAGCAGAGATGGTGAGGGAGAGAAGGGGAGGGGGAGGGTGAGGCGGAGAAGAAAAGGGAGAGATGGAGATGGAGATGGAGATGGAGATGGAGATGGAGAGAGAGTGAGTGAGTGAGAGGCAGATGGAAAGATGAGGAGGCTCTAGTCAGCGATTGGGATCGCGTTGCTCTGGCGAGTGCATAGCTTGCCCAGCCAACACTTGCCCTCACCTGGCCGCAACGAGAATTTGAAGCATGCGGCATTTACATGGCGGCGGCTCAGGCGAATGACATTGCTAGCATCTTCCCACGGCAATCACTGCCATGACAGGTAAATGATGAAACTATTCTATTAATCCAAATACAATTGAGACATCCATTGAACAAACTTTTGCGCTAGGGCAGACTGATGAGAAAAAAGGGCTGCAGTAATGGCAGTGCCAAATGGAAGTCCAGGCTCTCTTTGCCATGCAAGCCATGCATGAATTCGCGCCTTGATGAAATCAGATTCAGTAAACAATGCACCACGATCTGCTGCACCCTTGGTCGCTTCATCAGCCCATCCCCAGCATCCATCGCTGGAAGGGACCAAAACTGCCAGGAAGTCTTCTAACTTGCCTGGACTCTGATTGTTTGGCATAAGCCAAACGCCTACACGCTTATCACCAATGGTGACAACTGTTCCGTCAGGGTTGGGCATTGCTGGCAAGATAAATCCGACGTCATGAAGCTTGGCCTTGATTCCATCCCAACGCCTTTGCTGATCTGTATCAGCATCTACCACTATTCCCACGCGTCTATAGGTGCGAACTGAGACCGACAATGCATCAACTGCATTATCAACTCCCTCTGCGTCGTCGATGTATGGATAGTGCCCCTGAGGGCTGTTCCAGTCCCAGCCATAGAGTTGAGTCAATGCAAGGATAGACCACTTATCATCTCGCCCTTCAACTATTAGTCGGTTCGGTGCATTCGTCCGTACTGTGGCTTTAGCCATCAGCCTCTCACCTCAATATCATGGCGAATAGCAACTTCGATATCATTCGCGGAATACCGTTCGCTGTGGCTATACTTTCGTTCAACTCGATGAACAGAAACTTCGCGAGCTAGCTCTGGCATATCTGATTCCAGCCAGGCCAATGCACGCAAGCAGTCGCCGCTATGAGAGGTGGCAAACACCTGAACATCGAGCCTTATCGCCGATTCCACGACAAACTTCCACATTAACTCTAAAGTGCTAAAATGAAGCCCGGTATCAATTTCGTCTACCAGCAAAACGCCGCCTGATGCTCGTGCAATATAGATCGCCAATGCGAGTAAGCGGCGAATACCATCTCCTAGGCTGCCTAGGGGTATTCGATGGTCATCATCTCTCAGCTTTACCCATGCGGCAGCAGGCCATCGTGAGTCACGACTTGTAAATGCTATTCTTTCAATACTAGGTTCAATAATTTGCATAGCATTAACGATCTTTTCTTCTTCCCGCGTTAGCACTAGCCCATCCCAAATACGCTGAAGGAGAGGCGGGTCTGCACCTTCCGTTCCCAAGAATGCTATAGAAGGCTGCGAAGAATGAGGAATGTGTATTGTACCTCTTCGCAGCTCCCCGCTAAGAATCCCCCTGGGAGAGACTGGTATTGGAGTGCCCTCCCTATTATCGGGTCCTTTTATCAATACTTCAAGTGGTACTTCAATCTCATCTTGATCTGGAAAGAGTTTCAGCTCTTCAGCTTCATTCTCTGCTCGGCGAACTTCACATTTAACCGTCAAGTCCGCTTCTTCGGTCTTTGCTGATACCCTAAAATATGCGCCTTCTTCGATGGCATGCTGATAAAAAAGGTGTCGAATGTCGTATTCAGTTTGCATCCGGGAATCTGAAGCCTCTGAAGGTACTTCTCCTCTACGGCTCGGCGAACGGAGTAGGGATACAGGTCTCCCACCTAATGCCATAATTTCTATTGCCTCAAGGATCGAAGTTTTGCCAGCATTGTTTTTACCTACCACAAGGTTAACCCTTGACAACTTATCTATTTCAAGGAATGAAAGCCCCCGAAATCTTTCTATCTGAAGAGATTGATACATTCCCTTGAGTAATACAACTGCATTATAGCACAGGCCAAAACCGGTAATCCCTGGCGCCAACTTGGCGACAAGACAGCCATATTTGAAACCACCCATGGCACCGCCCCCAAACATGCCGGCCTGGATCGGATCAACCCCGGCTCCGTGATCCCCAGCGGCGTGATGATGCTCGAATTCATGGGCTGACAAGAAGCCGCAGACCTGATCACCCGGGGCCTCAGCGCCGCCATCGCCGCCGGCGAAGTCACCTACGACCTGGCCCGTTTAATGGAACCACCCGTAGCCCCCCTGAGCTGCTCCGGTTTCGCGGCGGCGGTGGTGGCTCGCTTCGAGTGATTTTTTGCGGGCGCCTTACGGCGCCATTCCCGCAACAGCCTTAAACGAACAGCCATAACCCAACGGCAAATAGACCAAAACCAACAGCAAACAGCCTAAAACCAACAGCCAAGGGTTAAGAAAATCCAAGTGTTAAGGGATCAAGAGATTAAGCGCTAAGAAGAACAGCCCTGGGGGAGGCAGACCACACGCAAACCGACGAGGTCGTCGACGAGGACGGGCCGGGGAAGGAGGCGGAAGGCCGAGCGGCAGTTCCCGGGGAGGGAGTCCCAGGAGCCGCCGCGCAGCAGCCTTTTGTTATCATTATTAACATCCTGATCCACCCAGGCACTGCCATCTTGCGGTGCTCCATTATAGCTGGCATGCCATTGATCCAGGCACCATTCCCACACATTTCCATGCATGTCATGGAGCCCCCAGGCGTTAGCGGGGAAGCTCGCAACATCTGTGGTTTGTTCGCGATAAACCCCTTTTTTGCCTTCTCCATACGTGTAATTCCTATCATAATTTGCTAGCTCTGTAGTGAGTGTGGCACCGAAATGAAAGGGTGTGCTGTTGCCGGCCCTGCAGGCATATTCCCACTGGGCCTCACTGGGCAAAGTATATAGGCGCCCCTGGCGCTGGCTCAGGCGATTGCAAAATTCGATCGCATCCTCCCAGGTCACCCACTCCACAGGCCGATTCGGCCCCTTGAAACGGGAAGGATCCGGGTTGAGATCCCGCTGCAGCTTTTGCCAGCCCGCCACCACCCGCCACTGGGCCTGGGTGATCGGCGTTTGGCCCATCAAGAACTCCGCCAGCTCCACCCGATGTTGAGGGCCTTCATCGTTACTCCGCCCCTCCTCCCCCTGCGGCGAACCCATCAAAAAACTGCCGGCCGGGATCTGCACCATGGTGAGCTCCACCCCATCCGCCAATCGCTCTCGGTAGCCCTGCACCTGCAGGGGGTGCTTGTCGATTCGCCATTTAGGCCCAAGGAAATCCATCAAACCCTGGCGAGCTTCTTTAACAACAACTGCCGTAGAAACGGAAAGTGATTGCAATTCTGGCTCTTTTCGTTTTTGGGCTTGCTCTCTCGCTAACCGCTCAGACTCAGCTTTAACCTTCGCTTGGGCCTGGGCCTCCTGATCACGGGCTTTACGCTCCGCTTGCTCCTGCTCCCGTGCCAATCGCTCAGCATCAGCATCAGCTTTAGCCTTCGCTTGGGCTGCCACCTCTGCCGACTGTCTATGTATTTCTTCGGCCGATAATAGAATAATAGCCGGATCAAGGCCATGCCGCCGGAGTGTCTGCTCCACATCGGACTGCTTCAATTTCCAGAGATCCTTTAACTGCCGCAGCTCTGCCCAGTCGGCCACCGATAAACCCTGGCATATGTCAACTTCAGCCACTAATGCAGCCACAGTGTCAGCAAAATCTGCTTTTTTCTTGGCATACTCCCGCCAAGGCCTGAGCACCTCAGCTTCAATCTGCTCGGCTTGCGCATCACTGATCTGTTCGCCCTCAGCCAAATTGGCTCGCCACTCCTTGAGAATCACCCGGCCGGCTACGGAAAGTTCGCCGCCCCGAGCCGCAGCCAATTTCTCCAGCTGCTGGCGGTAGCCCACCGTTGGGTCCCGCCGCACCCTGCAAACGCGGATGCGATGGCCACTGCGGGTGGGGAAAAACTGGGGCGTCATCGCCGGGGCCGCTTCGGCGACGCGACGGCTCACGTAGAGGTGCAGGTCTTCGGCATCCACAAAACCGCGCTGCTGCTGGTCGGCCGCGCCGGTGCGGATCCCTTCCACCAAAAAGCGGCTGTATACGGAAAGCCCCTCGCCGGCTTCGGGGGCGCTGGAGGTTTCGATCGAAGCAGAGGAGGTGAGCACTGCCCGCCCTTCGCCGCCAAAATCCTCCAGGTGAAGAGCACCATCGTCCTTGGCGGCCATGCCCTCGGCGAAGGCGCCGCTGAAGCAGCAATCGAGGATCAGCAGCTGATAGCGAGAGCTGTTCTTCATGTATTCGCGCAACTGGGCTGCCCGCAACGTGGTGGATTGCTGCACCTTGCCCCGTTCCCTGCCTTCGCCAAACTTGCGCGATTCCGAACAGCTGAGCAACAACTGACGCTGATCGTCGCGAAAACCGTGACCCGAGAAGTAGAGCAGCAGCAGGTCTTCCGGATCGCGGTTGGCGAACAGCAGCTCCACCGCTCGCTCCATCGGCGTGCGCTGGGGATCCTGCAGCACCACCACCTGATCGCTGGGGAAGCCCCCCAGCTGCGGATCCCGCAACACCTCGGCCAGGGCCTCCACATCCAGCCGGGCGCTGGGAATGGGAGTGAGCCCCTCACCGTAGGAGCTCACGCCAATCAGCAGGGCGTGCTTACTTGGCATCTAGACCTGCCGAGCCACAAAGGCCTCAACGCGATCGAACATCGCCAGCAGAGCCGCTTGATCATTGGCGGGAGCTTCCAATTCCAGCGCCACCGCCTCACCGCTGGCAGTGGTGTGGCTCAACTTCAGCCGCAGCGGTGGCTGGGCTGCTTGGGGAGGCTGAGCTGGCGGGGGCTGAGCTGGCGGTGGCTGATCAATCAGGCGCCTTTTCAGATAGCCCAACACCCTTAAGGCGTTCTTGCCATTGAGCTGGGCGGTGAGCTGCCCCAACAGCAACCTGCCGATCGCCTTGCTGCCGGGCTGGGGCTGCTCCTGGCCTGGCTCAGCCAGCACCCCCTCAATCTCGTTGAGATCGGCCACCAGCTCAGCCACAAAATCGTCTGCGGCTTGGCCATCTAAGCCGGCTGCGCTGGAGCCCCCGATGGCAAGGGTTAGCAGCAGCTCGGTGGCCATCGGCTAGGCAAAGCTACCGGGAGTGTAGGAGAGATGGGGAAGCAGCAGAGATGGTGAGGGAGTGAGGATGAGTGTGAGGGTGAGGCGGAGAAGAAAAGGGAGAGATGGAGATGGAGATGGAGATGGAGAGAGAGTGAGTGAGTGAGTGAGAGGCAGATGGAAAGATGAGGAGGCTCTAGTCAGCGATTGGGATCGCGTTGCTCTGGCGAGTGCATAGCCGACCCAACGCCGCCCCTGACTGGCTGGCTGGAAATTAGCATAGGAAAGTGCAGCAGATAATCGCTGGTGGGCTGCTCCCTTGAAGGACCTATTCAGCGATAAGCCAGAACATTCATATTAGGGTAAGCAAACCACACGTAGACCAACGCGATTGGAAAAATAATCGGGCAGGTGGTGGTTGCGGCAGGCCGAACGGCAGAACCCGGGGTTGAAGTCCCAGAAGCCGGCGCGCAGCATCCTTTTATCATTTTTCACAATATTCAGAGTGGAGGCCCATGGGTTAGCAGAAAAACTAGCCACATCCGTCGTTTCTTGCCGATATGAACCCTTTAGTTCCTGTGCATAGGTGCAATTACCAGGATAATTTGCCAACTCGCTTTGAACAGGTTGCGGGGATTTACTCCAATGATTTACTCACCTCTAAGCTGATTAGTTCGATAGAAGAGGGACGCAGGCAAGGCCAGACCTTCTTCGCCTACCGGCCCTTCACCACAGCCCAATACCTCAAGCTCGGCTGGGACGGCCTCAATGACAATCGCCTACAACGCATGCAGAAGACCGGGGTAGCGCCAGCCGATGTAACACTGCCAGCAGCTAATCTAATTGCAAAACGTCGCTAGGATGCTCTAACGCCAGAGCAACAGAAAACCCAAGCTCGGCTGATGGCCACATTCGCGGCCATGGTGGACAATCAAGACCAGACCATTGGCCAACTACTGGATTACCTCAAGAGCACCAAATAGCTGGTCAACAGGCTAATAATTGATCTCAGCGATAACGATCCGGAAGCATTCGACGGCTAGGACGGAGTGATCAGCATTGCCCAAACCATTCCTGCCTGGCGAAACCAAGCGCGTCGACAAGCAAGAACCGGAGCGCACTACTTCCCTTGGCCATGAACCAGACCCGCCTCTACCTGATGATTTCCGTTGCGGGACTGTCGCCCATTGCCTGAGCTATGGGGTTGACCCCGCCAGGATCCTTCCCCAGCTCATGCAAATCAATTCCATCAAAAGATGTCGCAGCCATGCATCATGGCAGTGGCAAGTTCTTGGTTGCTCTCCACTTTACGACTGCCTCGGCCACCAATGGAGCATAGGCGGCCAACCCTAGATCAGTGATATGACTATTCTTATAACTTTCATACCACCCAAGACGATTGCGTCGCACTTTGTTACCTCTCACCAGCCGCAGTTTTTCGATGGTGAAGTCGGCCTTTGCCTGAAACTCACGGGGAACGATTGAGGTGCGCAGAAGGAGCATCGAAGGCAGATGTACTTCAAACCACCCTGGCTGAATTTCGAAAGGGTCGAGAACATTGGCGTCATGATTGCGTTTGGAGCTGTTCACGCTGGTGGAGATGTAGCGGTAATTATCCCAGTCGTAGGCGCGGTCGCGATGAAGCTTTTTACTGAGGTAATGGTCTACCGCCCCATCGGCGATACGCATGGCCCACCAGCCGCAGCGGTCGTGAAAGCCTTCCGCAAGTTGTGGCTGATACTTGCACCAAAGAGCTGGAAAGTCATGCGAGTCTGGATGTGCCGCCTCCCAGGCTATTCCTGGTATTTCACAATCGATGATAAAACCCTCCGGTTTAGGGATGGGATTAGTGACAGGAATCATTGACCTTCCCCATTCTTCTTTGAGCGCCGGTCATAATAAGGAAGCCAGTAGGGCATGTATTCGTCGTCTCCCCCTAAAGCCTTGAGGATTTCACTGTGAATCTCTTCTACTTCCCTTAACGGAGCTTTTTCAGGCTCTGGATGCTGGAGCATGAAATCATCCGCGCGTGCCATGGCTTTTTCGGCAGTGGGTGCATAGCCCGAATCCAAATTAAAGGATTCAGATTCTAACCAGCTTTCTACACTGCCGTGTTTGGCAAAGGAGAGTTCGCCAAAGCGGATGAACGGCTTGCCGTTATTGCCCTCAATTAGATCAAAATCGTAAAGCTGGTCTTTTGATGCATCCCAGGTACTTTCGACGGAGCCCAGTACCAAGGGGGCGTGAGTGGTGACGATAAACTGCACGGACTTGGCCTTGCCCTTAAGCAAGAGTCCATCAACAACCTTCAAAAGTGCTGGCAGAAAAACTCGCTGCCATTTGGGGTGGAGGTGGGCTTCAATTTCGTCAAAGAGCAAAACGATCCGATTGGTGGGCTCTTCTTTTTGTAGCTGAGAGGCCTTTTGGTGCTCCTCCCACGCCCACACTAAAAGATAGGCCAGCCCGAGCACGCGGCGCATACCAGCCGCCGCCTGAGTGACAGGCACCGGGCCATAGGGCATCTCCAGAGTTGGAGTGTCGCGCACGTCGGCCACCCGAACACGCACCGACTTCCCGATCTTGAGCCTTTCTGAATCGTTGGGCGAAAGCGTTTCCAACACCTCTTGAAGCAGTGAAATGCTGCCATTTCCCTTCGCGTACCATGAATCCACATCACGGATCAAGCCATTGCAAAGATAATCTTTTCGGCTCCCTTCTCCCTGTTCGAGGCCGTTCCAAACATGCTCATTAGTAAAATGGTATGCTGCAGCACGTGGCGATGATGTCTTGTCATCATGCCAATAGTTTCTTGCTGGATCCCAAACAGAGAAGCCTCCATCGATGCGGGCATAGATCACTAACCCAGGCATTGGGGGGCGTGCCTGCTTGGATGTCCAAGTCTGACTCTTGAATTTGAATTCCGAACGGTTTTCAACTGGCTTTCCAGTTTTGCCAATTACCGAATATTCGATGGCGGGAGTAGATGATTTCGGCAGATCGTCGCTCGGGTAGAAGGCCCGTGCGTCACTGCCAGTCCAAGTGCGGGTGAGAGCATACCAACAGGCATCGAGGAGGAAGGTTTTACCGAGTCCGTTATCACCAGTGATGATATTAAGGCGCTCGCCAAACTCCGCAGCGAGACTGGGAACCGGGCCTATATTTTGTAGCTTCAGCTTGGAGATCATGAGTGTTTGGTATTAACTGTCCTGTGCCCAAGTAAAATCTTTTGAATCATTGCTCATTGGCGCTCAGTCCTGAGATGACGCGGCTACCAGCGCGTTTGGTGAGGAGGGGATACAGGTGGGCCATGAGGGCGAGTTTGGCTTGACTGCGGGATTTCCAGCCGAGGTTGAGCGGGGACAGGAGATCGCTGAGCTGCTCACCATCGAAGATCATGCGATCGAGAATACCGCCACCAAGCTTCACCGCACGGCGATGGCAGCATCAGAGAGGCCCTAGCGCGCCTTGAGGGTGCCGATCAGTTCTTCGCGGCTCATAGTCGCCTTGCCCAGTGCCCTGGCCGAGAAGCGGGCGATCAGGCCCATGATGTAGTCGTAATCAATCACCGCAGAGGCGCAGAGCACAAACTCGAAGCAGAGCTGGTCTGCAGGGTTGGTGGAGTTGCCTTTGGCTTCGCGCTTGCCATGGCCGTCTCTGAGCTGGTTGAACGTTTCCAGATACTGGCCTTTGAAGCCCCACAGAGTATCTTCTAACGACAGCTGCTTGATACTGGTTTTGTTGTCATCGATGAGATGGGTATATGGATAAACATTGCGTAGATCCGCCTCCAGCCAGAGAGCAATGCCGCTTGAGACTCCTCTGTGCCGGGCCGGGTGAATAATGATGTTAGGCGAGAGTGGCTAAGTCGTGATCTAGCTATTGCATCGCTGCCGTGTGCCACTCTTTGTCCCAAGTAGAATACCTACCCTCCGAACGGCGAGGATACATGTTGACCTGAAACTTCGATCGACCTTAGCATTCTCTTTGCCAATATACACTTGCCATGAACTTGGTTGCAATGCCGCGAAGCCCCTGGGCTATGATCTACAACGTTTGCGAGTAGCCCCTAGATGACCTCGCGCCCTCAGAGCCCTGGTTCAGCGTACCCAGAATCCACCAAATGCTCTATCGTTCTTGAAGTATACCGCATTTCTGGCCGACGTGGAAGAGAGATTGCTGCTTCTCTGAATCTTGATAAATCTAAAGTAAATAGTTTTCTGCATGATGAGGGCAAACGAATATATGACTTAAGGCAGGTAAACTATGCATGGTTTCCACCAATAGAGACTACTCCCTCACCACCGCCTGCGCCCAGGCCCGTTGTTCCTCCACCAACTCAGCCAACATCTATTTGCAGCGCTTTATCAGAGCTGCCGGCAACCCAGGCAACATTAAAAATTCGATCGTTGAGCCTTGAAATCGTGGACCTCGCATTTGCCGAAGATGATTTCAGCCTTCTTGATGATCAAATCAAGGCAGAGCTCTCCATACGCCGAGCAGAACTGATGGCAAATAACACTGCGGAAAAACATACTACCCATCATCCAAACATCTGGCTGATAGCCGTTCTATTGGCAATGGCGTTTGCAATAGGTGTTGCTGTTTCTAATAAAGAACAAAGACCCGGTGACCATTTGCCCAAGCCGACATTGAATCAATAAGGCTTGACGGTGGCGCGAGGGGAATAGGGGGGATTTCTGCCTGCCTTCAAATCACCTAGTGTTTGCGTTTCGCTCCAGCCGCATAAAATGAAAGCAAGCGCAGCACGATTTCAATAGAATGGCTGTCAGACTGCAACGCTTTATTCGGTCCCGCATCTGGCACTCAGCTTCTGCACTTCAAGTTCTGTCGATGTTATCATCCATCCTGGATCGACAGCGCCCTGTATCCCTCAGATGATATGTTGAACAATAGCTCTTTCCCAAGCTCAGTGTTTGTCTCCGGTACGATTAGCTGAACTGGCATACCTGCGAGCCATTTCTTGTAGACCTTCCGGTTGGCTGCCAAGGCATCATCAACCTTGAGGTCACTTTTCGCACCGATCAATCCAAAGAACGGATGCTCTCCTGATGTTCCGGTGATCTTAATGCCGTGCAATCCTTTGCACGTACTCATATTGAGAAGGAGGGTCTCGCCTGTCGCGCTGTGGATTTTCTGGAGATAAGGGCGTAACGTTGCCCAGTCACAAAACTCCGTTGCAGCGGCGATGCCCTCATCGTTGCCGTGCGCAACGAAGTGGAGCATGAACTTCTTGCCATCGAGGGCCTGTTTCCAAAACCATTCCAGCTGGCTGCCCGACACATCTCACTCAGAGACTGTCATGCGACAGCCAGCAGTTGGGGCTGGCGTGGCCGTGGCGGTAGCTCAATCCGCGTGAACCAGGGTTGTTTCTGCCGTCGCTGCACGCCGC
>JBILLQ010000039.1:0-30575 GCA_044375975.1 Prochlorococcaceae cyanobacterium | reverse complement strand
GACCACCCTCAGACAACAGGGCCGGGATGTCTGGCAGTTCATGGAGCAGGCCTGGGTTGCCCATCATCGCGGCGGAGTAATGCCCTCGCTGCTGCCAGATCCCTGAACTGCTCAGCTCACGCCGCCAATTCCTTGCCCCCTCAGCGTTAAGCGATCAGGGGTGGATTGCTGCGGTGGGCGTCTCGCCCTCTGAACGGGTACGTGAGATTTGAGCGTGCTTCCGCCCTTTGTCAAGGGGCTTACCTCGGCTGGCTTCCTGCTACCCCTCTGAATAGGTACCCGCTACAGCAGCGTTGCTGCTACGGCCTCCGGCCGACTTGGCTACGCCACATAAACGGCAAGAGCCTTCTCCTTTTTCTGCAGTTCATGCTCCAGGCGCCGATTTTGACGGACCAATTGCTGGTTTTGACGCTGTAACTCCTTTTGATCGCTCATGCTCGGCGCACTGTGGCTGTTGGCATCCTCTGCCACTTGGCGCCAGCGGGCAAGCTGCTTGGGGAACAGGCCCCGTTCGCGGCAATATGCACCCAGATCAGCGTCGCTCAAACCCGCAGCCTGGATCACAGCGGCCAGCTTGTCGGCAGCGCTCCATAGCTCGGGTGCCTTGCTGCTGGCCGGCACCAGCTGGCCTTCCAGTTTCCAGCGATGGCGCCAGCTATAGAGGGTTGGGGCCGCAATGCCTGTGCTGCGGGCGATCTCAGCCACGCTCTCCCGATTTGGCGGGCTCATTCGCTCGCGGATTTGGTCCCGCACAGCGGGGTCATAAGTCGTTTTCATGGTCGTCGGTTAGGCCCCTGGTGGATGGGTCAAACCGAGTGGACAACTTTCCTGACGCGGGGGGTCGGCTGGACTTACGCACCCGCCAAATCAGCGCCCTAGCGGCCCGCCTTCGCCCACAAAGCAGCACCAACAGCTCTCGGGCGAGCCTCAATATCAATTAGTTCACCATGTTATCGTCCACACACACAACAAACTCTCGCAACATTAATAATTGTTAACGCAAGCCATGCTAGCGGATGCCAATTGCATAATAACCAAAATTTTTAAGCTCAGCTCCCGTTAAAATGGAATCCGCTTACGTCGTTCCTTCAACTCTGCTCCAGGCCTGGAGGCTCAGGCTCAGCGAGTGGTCGATCGACGGCTCCTTGAGCGCCGCCGCCCAGGTGGCCCTGCGGCTCCCTGGGGAACCAGAAGCGCTCAAGGGGTTGATCAGTGAATGGGCAACAGGGGATTTCAAGGCCTTGCCACCCATCGAGGTACTCGATGGTTCCGTGATGCCAGGGACTGCGGGGGCCTACGCAATCAGCACTGGCACGATCTACCTCAACGGCGATTGGCTGCATCTGGCCAGCGAAGAACAGGGGATCGCTGTGCTGAGCGAAGAACTCGGCCACCACTTGGATGGTTGGCTCAACATCGAGGAAACCCCCGGCGATGAGGGCGAGCACTTCTCCTTGCTGCTGCGCCAGGAGGCCCTTTCACCCGAACGGCTCGCAGCACTGCGCACCGAAGATGACCACACCACCCTTTGGATTGATGGTGCCTGGATTGCGGTGGAACAGGCCACGATCAGCGCATCTGAGCCGCCCGGCGCGACTTCACTGACGTACGTAAATATAAGTGGACTCGAAACCAGTGTGATCGAGGGCAATCGCGATGTTCCCATTACGTTCATTCGTTCTGGTTCACTAACTGGAGATGTACTGATCACCTATGGGGTTGTGGGTGACACGGCGACCGCTGGCGCCGACTTCGCTGCTGGAGGCGGCACAGTGCTAATCCCTGCTGGCGTCAGACAAGTCAGCATAAATGTATCCATCCTCAATGATACGCTTGCCGAGGAGACTGAATCACTGTCCGTTGCCATTATCAATGCGACAGGTGCTTCAATGCTGGCTCCACGCACCCATCGGATCACAATTCTTGATGATGAGAACGTGGCCCCGCCACCACCTTCAGAACCTCCGCTCGTCTCCCAATATCGCGTTGAGATGACCCCGATTAACCGTGCACTTAACGGGCCTACCGACTTCAAGCTCCTGCCTGGAAACCCTTCCGTTGTATTAGTCACGGAGAAGTCCGGACTTGTCAGAAGCGTCAATTTAGTCACCGGTCAAATTGCAACATTACTGGATCTGAGAAATACAGTAAACTCCTCTGCGGATCGCGGACTTGTATCCACGGCCCTTCATCCAGACCTGGCAAATAATCCTTTTATTTATATCTCTGCTGTTATCGATCCACCCGACATATCGTCATCCGGCGGTAATGCCGGCGCTAATGGCGCCGGCAACCGCTATGTTCAGTTGCTTCGCTATCGCCTTGACCTTACAGGTGGCTCCCCGAGCATTGACCCAGCTAGTGCCACTGTTCTTGTCGGCGCAGGCGGCAAGAGCCTTGCCGACATAAGTGGGGCAGGTCAGGAGGATTTCACAGATCCCATCTATGCCGATAGACCGGCTTCTGATCGGCTTATAAATCCGACTGATAGAGTAATTAATGGGATTAAACAAGATTATTGGAAGATAGACAGTAATACACATGCCGGGGGGCGCCTTATGTTTGGCCGCGATGGCATGCTCTACGTGACTACAGGCGATGGAGGATCGCCTAATTATGCCGATCCCCGCCTAATTGATGTTCAATCACTTGACAGTCTTTCTGGCAAAGTGTTGCGAATAGATCCGATTACAGGTCTTGGCCTTGCGGACAATCCCTTTGCTTCTAGTGCTGAATCGCTGAGTGACAATCGCGCCAAAATCTGGCAGCTTGGGCTAAGGAATCCGCACAGTGCAACGTTCGGGCCAGGTGGATTGCTTTACTTGGCAGATGTAGGCTGGACTTCCTGGGAGGAACTTAATACCGGAGGGCCAGGGACAAACTTCGGATGGCCCTATTTTGAGGGGGGGGTGAATGGCCAGAACCTCCAGACACCAGCACACCGCAATCGTCCAGACGCACAAGTTTTCTACTCTGCCGTAAATTCTGGTGATATAACTATTACCCCGCCTCTGCAGGCATTTGGTCATCTGGCGAATGATCCTGGCTACAGGATGCAATGTATAATAATGAATGGTACAATTTCCGATGGCGCGCCCGCCGCACTTGCTGGCAAACTTTTAATTAGCGACTATGTCTCTGGAAATTTCTTTGCGGTTGATCCACTAGGCAAAGATGCTGTACAATACTTATTTACCATTCCCGCCCCCACCCTACTATCAACTCAGGCGAACACCGATGGGAGCTTTGCATACGTTGACCTCGCCAAGGGTGAGCTTGGTCGGCTCAATATAGCCCCTGTTACTAATCTATCACTCCTTTCTATCGCCGCTGAAGCTAATCAGCTCTGGCTTCAGTTTTCTGATTCTGTAGCCACAATTGATCTATCTCCTCAGCGATTCACTATTTTAGTGAATGGCTTGCCGCGAACAATTAACCGAATTGAGCCAGCAGGCACGGCATCAATTCTTCTGCTTACCCTGGAAGGACAGTCAGTTAATATTAATCAGAGTGTGTCAATAGCCTACAACGACCTCACGCCTCAGGATGACTTAACTGGCGTCGTACAGGACCTATATGGTCAGGACTTAGCCACTATTGCAGCACCTGGATTTACAGCAAATACATTCATCAGCGCGACCGATATATTTGCCATGCCGACGCAATGGGCCAACCTAACCTTGGTGGGAAACGCCAGGACTGCCACTGGCAATGCCCTGTCAAATACCATTCAAGTTAGTCAGCAATCAGATATTGATAATTTTATTTATGGTGGATATGGAATTGATTCAATGGATGGGGCAGGTGGCTCTGATATATACATGATTGCAGGGGTTCCTGATCACCAAGCTGCTGAAATCAATGACACCGGCACTAGCGGTACCGATGAACTGCGCTTTGACAACCTGACTGAAGGCCGTACCCTCTTTGTCTATGCCGGCGATAGGGGCCTAGAACGCATCACCATTGGCACCGGCACCGCCGCCACAGCAAATCTCTCAGGCACCAAGGCTCTCAACATCGACGCCTCGGCTGCCCCGAACGCTCTCACGATCACAGGCAATGCCGGTGCCAACCGCCTCACAGGCAGCGCCTACATGGACACCTTGATCGGCGGCGCCGGTGATGACACCTACGTCGTGTATAACACCGCCACCGATGTGATCACAGAGGAAGCCAATGGTGGCGCCGACACCGTGGCCTCCAGCGTCAGCTTCTCCCTGGCCGCCATCGCCAATGTGGAGAATCTGAGCCTCACCGGGACTGCAGCCAATGGAACTGGTAACAGCCTGAATAACGTCATTACTGGCAATTCCGCTGCCAATAATCTCTCTGGAGATGCTGGCATTGACACCCTGATCGGTGGTGCCGGTAACGACACCTACATCGTGGATACCACCACTGATGTGATCACAGAAGCGGCCAATGCTGGCACCGACACCGTGGCCTCCAGCGTCAGCTTCTCCCTGGCCGCCATAGCCAATGTGGAGAACCTGAGCCTCACAGGTGCAACGGCAATCAATGGAGCTGGCAACAGTCTGAATAATGTCATTACCGGCAATTCTGCTGCCAATAATCTCTCTGGCGATGCTGGCAATGACAGCCTCAATGGCGGTGCCGGCATCGACACCCTGATCGGTGGCGACGGTGACGACATCTACACCGTCGATACCACCACCGATGTGATCACAGAGGAAGCCAATGGTGGCGCCGACACCGTGGCCTCCAGCGTCAGCTTCTCACTGGCAGCCATCGCCAATGTGGAGAATCTGAGCCTCACCGGGACTGCAGCCAATGGAACTGGTAACAGCCTGAATAACGTCATTACTGGCAATTCCGCTGCCAATAATCTCTCTGGAGATGCTGGCATTGATACCCTGATCGGTGGTGCCGGTAACGACACCTACATCGTGGATACCACCACCGATGTGATCACAGAGGGAACCAATGCTGGTATCGACACCGTGGCCTCCAGCATCAGCTTCTCCCTGGCCGCCATCGCCAATGTGGAGAACCTGAGCCTCACAGGTGCAACGGCAATCAATGGAGCTGGCAACAGTCTGAATAATGTCATTACCGGCAATTCTGCTGCCAATAATCTCTCTGGCGATGCTGGCAATGACAGCCTCAATGGCGGTGCCGGCATCGACACCCTGATCGGTGGCGACGGTGACGACATCTACACCGTCGATACCACCACCGATGTGATCACAGAGGAAGCCAATGCTGGTATCGACACCGTGGCCTCTAGCGGCAGCTTCTCCCTAGCCGCCATCGCCAATGTGGAGAATCTGACCCTCACCGGCACTGCAGTCAATGGAACTGGTAACAGCCTGAGCAATGTTCTCACAGGTAACAATAGCAATAACAACCTCAATGGCGGCGAAGGCATCGACACCCTGATCGGCGGCGCCGGTAATGACACCCTCACAGGAGGGCTCGGTGCAGACGCATTCCGGTTTGATTCACCTCTCAATGCCGGCACTAACTTAGACTCAATCACAGATTTCTCCATTATTCAGGGAGATACGATCCAGCTTTCTAGAAGCATTTTCACCGCATTTACCACCACTGGAACGCTTGCGGCATCGGCCTTCGTCGTCGGAGCTGCAGCCACTACTGCTACTCAGCGCATCCTCTACAACAGTGCCACAGGCCTCCTCTCCTATGACAGCGATGGCACTGGAGCTATCGGTGCCATTGGCTTCGCCACCCTCAGCTCGGGCCTAGCACTAACCAACAGCTCCTTTTCAATCATTTGAGCATAGCCAGCCAACCAGCAGCCAGATCATCCATCCCCACCAAGCAGTTGATTCAGGATAAAAAGGCCACACCTGGTCAACTGCTGTTTTTTACCCTCGCGCTGAGAAAGCCACATGATCGTTTGATCAGCCACTAACTTCATCGTCTCATCAGCCACTAAATGGTTGACGAGACGCCGTCCACCATTGACCCAGCACAATTGACACAGAACAGGCGCAATTACTGGTGTTCTCACTGATCTGGGCAGGCTACATCCGCCCCCCTACAAGCAGACACAGCCTATTGAGCAATCGATAATCCACATAGATGAATCCCGTGGTCACGGGTAGGCAAAACAAATCAACAGGCGAGTTTTACCAGGGGTCTTCAAAACCCGTGTCGCGATCATCTAGCTGACGGGGGGATGAATCCTGTTGGGTGGCTGGATCCTGGCGCCCGGCCTGGGGCAGGGGTTCCACCTCCACATCCAGGGGGCCACTGTCGTGGCGGCGCGGCGCGGGGCGGGCCTCCAGAGCACGGCCAGCGGCAGCGCTGGGCTGCGATGGGGATCTTTCGCCTGCATCGAGCTGGCGATCCTTGAACGGATCAAGGCCGCGGCCGGCTGGTCTATCCAACTCACGGGGATCCTGATCCCAGCGTTTTTGTAGCTGGGGCTCTCGATTGGGCAGATCAAAATCTCGGCGGCCTAGATCTCGTGGGCCGCGATCACGGCCATAAGCATCATTCCCATAATCATTATTCCCATAGGCATCGCGACTTGAGGCGTCACGGCTATAGGCATCACGACTGCCTGGATCGCCTGCCTCGGCATCGAATCGCTCCGGATCGCGACCATAGCGATCCTGACCAAATAGGTCACCACTGCCTAAACCGCCACCTCGGCTCAGCGCATCACCATGCCCCCGTCCACCTGCAGCACCTGGCCGGTGATGTAGGCGGCGGCGGGATCGGCGGCCAGGAAACGCACGGCGCCGGCCACCTCGGCGCTCTGGCCCATGCGGCCCAAGGGGATGGCCTTGAGAATCGGCTCCTTGTCGAGGTCTTTAGTCATGTCGCTATCAATAAAACCTGGCGCCACCGCATTCACCGTGATGCCACGACTGGCGAATTCAGCGGCGGTGCTGCGGGTCAAGCCGATCACACCGGCCTTGGCGGCGCTGTAATTGGCCTGGCCGGGGTTGCCGAACAGGGCGACCACTGAGGTGATGTTGATGATGCGGCCGCTGCGGGCCTTGAGCATCGAGCGGCTGACGGCTCGGGTGCAGAGAAACACGCCGGTGAGGTTTAGATCGATCACGCTCTGCCAATCGGCGGTCTTCATGCGCATCAGCAGGCCATCGCGGGTGATGCCGGCATTGTTGACAAGCACATCCAGGCGACCCTCCCGCTCCAGCACCGCCTTGACCATCGCCTCCACCTGCTGTTCATCGGCCACATTGGCCCGATGGGCCCAGGCCTTGCCGCCCGCCGCCTGGATCTCGTTCACCATCGCCTCAGCGGCCTCGGGGGAACTGGCGTAGTTGACCACCAAGGTGGCACCGGCGGCGGCCAGCTCCCGGGCGATCGCGGCGCCAATACCCCGGCTGGCGCCGGTGACCAGGGCGACCTGGCCGGCAAGGGGGAGGGCGATGGCCATCGACGTTGGGTGGAAAGGATCGGGGGAGCGTAGATCTCGCCTGTGGCCCCCAGCCAGCGGCCGGCCCTCAGCCAATGGCTGGCAAGCCGAAGGCTCTAGGAGGGCATGCTGCCCACCTCGCTGAGGGCGGGCCCGAGCAACAGGCCAAATTTGCGCAACTGCTCCTTGCTACCCATCACCACCAGCAGCTGACCCGGGGCCAGCGGCTCGCTGCCGCCGGGGTTGGCAATCAAGCAACTGTCGCTGGGCAGATAGGCCGCCCCGCGAATGCCACCCTCGCCCAGGCGGCTGCGGTCGGGATTGCGGATCGCCAACACCAGGGCGCCGCTGCGCCTTCCCACCTGCAGGTCGGCCAGATTGCTCCCCTCCAGGGCTGCCAATCTGCGGGGGTCGTCGCTGAGCTGAAACTCCTCCACCTCACAGTCGGAGCCGGCCAGCAATTCCATGAAGTTCACCGCCAGGGGCCGCAGGGCCGTGGCGGCCATCGTGCGGCCGCCGGCCACGTAGGGACTGACCACCTGATCGGCGCCCGCCAGGCGCAGCTTGCGCTCGGCCTCGTTGCTATCGGCCCTGGCGATCAAGCGGCAATCGGAGCGAATACCGCGGGCGCTGAGCACCACGTAGAGATTGGCGGCGTTGTTGGGCAGGGCCGCCACCAGGCTGCGGCAGCGATGGATGCCAGCCTCGATCAGGGTTTCATCCAGGGTGGCATCGGCCATCAGCACCGCCAGGCCCAGTTCTTCCGCCGCATCCCGCCGCTCCACATCCATCTCCACCACCAGCAGCGGCACCCCCTCCCGGCCCAGTTGGGCGGCGATCTCGCGGCCCATGCGGCCGTAGCCGCAGAGAATCACATGGTTTTCCATCGACTGCAGCCAGTGGCGGAAACGGCGCTCCCGCAGGCGTCGGAAGTAGCCAGATTCTGAAAGGCCGATCAATCCCTGCACCGTCAGCTGCACCACGCCGATGCCGCCGATCAGGGAAAGGGCCGTAACCACCCGCCCGGCGCTGTTGAGCACCGGGGTGTGGGCATCGCTGAAGCCGAGGGTGCTGAGGGTGATCAACACCATCCAGTAGCAGTCGCCCCAATCCCAGCCGTTGGTGATCCGATAGCCCAGGGCGGAGAGGTTGATCACCAGGATCAACCCGAACAGGGGCAATAACCAGGGCCGACGGTCGCGGGTGGAGGGTGGACGCCGCTGGCGCAGCATCAGCCGAAACCGAGGGCGGCCATCACCGTTTCAACGCTCACTTCACTGAGCGCTTGGCCGGCATTAGCGCAGACCGCCTGCAAGCCGGGCCGGCTGGGCAGCTCGGCGGCCGCACGGCCCAGGGTTACCAGCGGCAGCCCCAGCATCAAAGCCAATTCAATGCTGAGGGGATCGCTGGCCAAAACCACATCGGCACTGGCCAGCTGGGCCGCCCGCTGCCGGGGGCTAGCGGGGGCATCGCCGGCGCCGATCTGGGCCAACCGCAGGTCGCCGAGGCGGCCGCGGATCTGTTGGGGCAACTCCAACCAGCGCTGGGCGGGCCAGTCGCCTGGTCCGCCGGCGGGGGCCAACAACAGCAGCGGTCCAGAGCCGGCGGGCAGGGCCTGGGCGGCCGCCTCCAGATCGGCACGACCTAGCTGCAACCGGAAGTCGTCGGCCCGCAGCGTTACTCCCACGGGCCGCAGATAGGCCTCCATGGCCTGGGCTGGCCAGCCGGCGCCGGGGCTCACCAGGTCGGTGGCGGAAAAGCCGCCTACCGCCACCCTGGTGGGGATATGGCTCATCGACAGCATCAAATCCACCGCCCGGCCGGCGGCGAGGTTGACGCAAAGCTGGAAGTCGGGCTCGCGCACCGTGCCGAGCAAATTCGACCAATCAGCCAGGGTGGCGTCTTCAAACTGGAAGGGGATGGCCCGTTGCACGGCCGGATGCAGACCCCACCAGCCGGTGAGTTTGGGCGCACAGACCACCTGCACCTGGGCTGCCAGTTGCTCGGCCACCGCCGCCACCGCCGCAAACAACTGCAGCTGGCGCGCGGCCGTGCCCGGAATCAGGAACAGGGCACGCATTGTTTTGGCTAAAGCAGGCAAGTCTGATTGTATGGATCGACTCCAGGGCTGGCTGTGCGCCCTGATGCCTCAACTGTTTGGGAGTTGATCCGTCGCCATGCATTTGTTGATCGCCGCCGCCGGCAGCGGCCGCCGCATGGGCGCCAGCGGTAACAAGCTGCTGCTCGATCTGGCCGGACGGCCAGTGCTGGCCTGGACCCTGGATGCGGTGTTGGCCTGCCCGGCGATTAGCTGGATCGGCATCGTCGGCCAGCCCATCGATGCCGATCCAATCGCCGCGATCATTGCGGCTGCCAAGCCCGATCGCCCCCTGCGCTGGATCCTGGGCGGCGATAGCCGTCAGGAATCGGTGCGCCGCGGGCTGGAGGCCCTGCCAGCGGAGGCCAGCGGCGTGCTGATCCACGACGGCGCCCGCTGCTTTGTGGAGGCGGAGCTGTTGGAGCGCTGCGCCAGCGCCGTGCAGGCCGGCAGGGCGGTGATCGCCGCCACGCCAGTTACCGACACGATCAAGCAGGTGGCTGATGATGGCACCATCACCGCCACGCCAGAGCGCAGTGGCCTCTGGGCAGCCCAGACCCCCCAGGGATTTCCAGTGGCCCAGCTGCGCCAGGCCCATGCCACCGCCAGCGCCGAGGGCTGGACGGTCACCGACGACGCCGCCCTGTTCGAGCGGCTGGGCCTACCGGTGCAGGTGCTGCCAGCGCCGGCATCGAATATCAAACTCACCACCCGCTTCGATCTAAGCATCGCCGCCGCAGTCATCGCCGCCCGAGGCCAAACCGCATAGCAATACCTGGCTCGCTTATCGCCCCGCCGGAGGTGGATCCAGCAACTCCAGGCTGCCGGCAGTGGCATCCAGGCGGGCCATCACCCCCAGGGGCAGGGCGGCATTGCCAGCCAGGTGACCCACGGGCAGCCCCGCCAGCACCGGAATGCCCAGATCGGCGCTGCGCTCCCGCAACACCTGCTCCAGGGAGAAGCGCCGACCGGCCGCCAGCTCCTGGGCCGCCTCGGGATCATCGCCGTCGTCACAGCCACTGAAGCTGCCAAAGCCGATGGCGGCCAACTGCTGCAGGGCGCCACAGAGGCGCCAATGGGTGAGCAGCCGCTCGATGCGATAGGGGGCCTCGCCCACGTCTTCCAGGATCAAGATCGCGCCGCTCAAATCGGGCAGGTGGCGGCTGCCCAGCAGATGGGTGGCCACGGTGAGGTTGCCCACCAGCAGCGGACCGCTGGCCACGCCACCCCGCCAGCCCTGGCCCTGCAGCGGGGCAAGCGGTTCGCCGAACAACAGCCGCCGCAGCCGCTCCTGGCTCCAGGCCGGCTCGGCGGCCAGGCTGGTGAGCAGCGGACCGTGGATGGCGCCGCCGCGCCCACTGGCGCACTGGGCCCAGAGCAGGGAGGTGACGTCGGAGAAGCCCAGCAGCCAGCCGGCCGGCAGGGCCTCCAACCGCTCCAATAAACGGGCGGCCCCCCAGCCACCGCGCACGCAGGCCCGCAGCGGCGCATCAGCTTCGAGCAAATCCTGGCGCCGCTGCCAATCCCGGCCGGCCAAGTAGCCCCAATGGCGCTCCAAGGGCGCTGGCCCCAACAGCTGCAGCCCCCAGCTGGCGAGCAGGTCACAACCGGCCCGCAGCCTTTGGCCGGCCCCATCACCGCTGAGGGCCGAACTGGCGGCCACCAGTCGCACGGCATCGCCCTGGCGCAGGGGCGGCGGCAGGGTCAGGGGATAGGCCATCGGCTAGGTAAAGAGCATCTGCTCAGATAAGCCACTCAAGAGATTCGACCAAGCACCAGGGCCAGCAGCATTAGGGCCCCCAGCCACACCTGTTGGCCAAAATGCCTGGCATAAATACTGCGAGGCGGCGTAGCTGGGCCTTCAGAACCAGGTGGGTGCTGCGAAGCCAGTGGGTGCTGGGAAGCCGGTGGGTGCTGGGAAGCCGATAAATCCGGCGAGACCGATCTATCCGGCGAAGCCGATCTATCCGGCGAAGCCGATCTATCCGGCGAAGCCGTAGAAGGCGGCGTAGCCGCAGGTAGGGCTGGGGCAGGGCGCTCCCACTGCTGCAACAGCCAAACTTGATGCTGCATGCCGGCTGCGGCCACTAGCCAGAGGGGCCAAAAGACGATGCCAATGCCCTGGCCGATCACCGCCAGGGCCAGGGCTGCCGCCGTTAACCCATAACAAATGGCCACCGCCAAGGGCGCTGCGGCGCCGAGGCTGAGGGCGCTGCTGCGCACCCCCAAGGCCCGGTCATCGTCGCGGTCGGCCATCGCATAGACGGTGTCAAAACCAAAGCTCCAGCTGACGCTGGCCCACCAGCAGAGCAGCAGGGGCCAGCCGCCCGCCATAGAACCGCTGGCGGCAGCCCAGGGGATCAGCACCGCAAACCCCCAGCAGAAGGCAAGCAGCAGCTGGGGGTAGGCAAACCAGCGCTTGGCGGAAGGATAGAGCAGCACCGGCGGCAGGGCCGCCAAAGCCAGGCCCAAACACAGGCCCCTGGGGGCGGCCGGCAGCGCCAGGACCACGGCCAGGGCAATGGCCAGGGCCAGCAGCAACACCACCAGGGCCTCGCCCACGCCGATGCGGCCGTCGGCCAGCGGTCGGCTGCGGGTGCGCTCCACCTGGGGATCGATGCGGCGGTCCCAGAGGTCATTGGCCACACAGCCGGCACCGCTCACCGCCAGCCCGCCAATCAGGATCAAAGCGACCAGCCAAGGGCTGGGCGAGATGCCATTTACAGGCTTGGGGCTGAGCCAGAGGCTCCAGCCGGCGGGGATCAACAAAATCAGCCGGCCGCTGGGCTTATGCCAACGCAACAGCTCGCACCAGAGCCCCAGGCGGGCCAAGCCGCGAGCCCCCCGGGGGGCTGGAGGGGCATATGGGGGTTGGCTGGTCAAGGCGCCTGGGCGGGGGCTGGAGGAGCGGCCGGAGCTCGGGGAGCGGCCGTGGATTGGAGATTGAGGCTGGATCGGAGATGGGGGCTGGATCGAGGCGGGATCGGCAGCCAGGTCGCCGGGCTGCGGCTCTGCAGGCGGTGGCAGCTGGGCTTCCGGCAGCTCTGACTGCGGCCCTGACTGCTGGTGGCTGCCCGCGCCTGCCATGGCCCAGATCCCTGCCGGCGCAACTGGGCGCACCCTACCGGTACTAGAGGATGGCAAAGTGGCGCGTCCGTCCAGGTTCGATCCCAGCGGCACCCGAGCAGATGGCCCAGACTCCAGTTGCCGTGGGGGACTTGCCCGAGGGGCAGGCACTCCGTCGGGTTGCCGCGATCGACATCGGCACCAACTCCACCCACCTGGTGATCGCCGAGGTGGATCCGGTGTTGCGCAGCTTCAGCGTGCTGCTCACCGAAAAGGCCACCACAAGGCTGGGGGATCGGGATCCCCACAGCGGCGACCTCAGCCCCGAGGCGATCGAACGGGTGCTGAGCACCCTGCGCCATTGCCGTGACCTGGCCCACAGCTACGGGGTGGAGCAGATCGTCACAGCCGCCACCAGCGCCGTGCGCGAGGCGCCGAACGGCGCCGCTTTCCTGGCCGCCCTGCAGGAGCAGTTGCAGCTCACAGTGGATCTGGTCAGCGGTCCGGAGGAGGCCCGCCTGATCTACCTGGGGGTGCTGTCGGCGATGACCTTCGGCGAGCAGCCCCACTTGATCCTGGACATCGGCGGTGGTTCCACCGAGCTGATCCTGGCCGACAGCCACGACGCCCGCATTCTCACCAGTACCAGCATCGGGGCGGTGCGGCTGCAGCGGGAGTTCTGCCAGCAGGATCCGCTGCCCGCCTCTCGCACCTCTTTTTTGCGGGCCTACATCCAGGGGGCGCTGGATCCGGTGGTGAGCCAGGCCAGGGCTGCGCTCAAACCAGGGGAGCGCTGGACCCTGGTGGCCACCAGTGGCACCGCCATGGCCCTGGCGGCCCTGGCCGCAGCGGAAGACCCCAAACCACCCCTGAGGCTGCAGGGCTACCGGCTGGATAAAGAGCGCATCGATCAACTGCTCCAACGCCTGCTGGCGATGACCCCAGAGCAGCGGCGCGGCCTTACGGCGATCAACGATCGCCGGGCTGAAATCATCGTGCCAGGCGCCCTGATCCTGCAGACCGCCATGGCGATGCTGGGCGTGCGCGAGCTGGTGGTTTGCGAGCGGGCCCTGCGGGAGGGCCTGATCGTGGACTGGATGCTGCGCAATCAGCTGCTGGGGGATCGCTTCTCTTACCAAAGCACGATCCGTGAGCGCACGGTGCTGCACCTGGCTCGCAGTTTTGGCGTGGATGCTGCCCGGGCCGATCGAGTTTCCCGCCATGCCCTCAGCCTCTACGACCAGAGCCGCGGCCTACTTCACGACGACGACGGCCGCGGCCGGCAGCTGTTATGGGCTGCGGCTCAATTACATACCTGCGGCAAGAGTATCAACATTTCCGCTTATCACAAGCACACCTGGTATTTGATACGGCACAGTGAGCTACTCGGGTATTCCCAGATCGAGCATCTGATGCTGGCCGCCATCTCCCGCTACCACCGGCGTAGCTTGCCGAAGAAGCGGCATGAATCCTGGCAGTTGATCGAGGGGCGTGAGGAGCGTCGCACCGTCACAGCCATGGCCCTATTGCTGCGTTTAGCCGCTGCCTTGGATCGACGACCGGCCGCGGTGATTGAGGCGATCCGCCTGCACCGCTCAAGCGCAATTCCAGAGCTGGAAATCGAATTGGTGGCCGCCGCCAGCGAGCCGGGGGAGCTAGCTGTAGATCTGAGTTTGGAGCGCTGGAGTCTGCGCTCATGCGGGCCGGTGGTGCTGGAGGCCCTGGGGCTCACCCTCAGGGTGCGGGAACCCTGAAGCTGCGCCAGATCACCTGTTCAATCGAACCGAGCCTTTGGGGCTTGGCTCTGCCCAGTCGCACGGTGACCAAATCAGGCCGACCGGAGAGCACCCGCAAACCCTGACCCAAGGGGAAACTGCGTTCGCCGCTGAAGTTGCCCCGAAACAGCGACCGACCGCCAACGGTCTGCACCTCCAGCCAACTGACACCGCTGGCAACCAGCACCAACCTGTTGGTGGCATCCCCCTGGCCTGGGGCCGGTTTGGCGTAGTTACTGGCCTTGGGGCTGGGGGGAGCTGGCAGCAGCGACTTGAGATCCGGCAGTCGCCAGCCGCCCCGCAGCCCGGCCCCCAGGCCGACGGCAACCAGGCCAATCGCCGCCACGCCAATCGCCGCCACACCAAGCAGTGCCTGCAGCTGAGCGACCCATGGCGCACCAGTTGGCACACCATTGGCAGCAGTTTGTGGCGCCAATGCCGCTGAAGCGGAACTGCCCCGTAGAGCGCTTGGCGAACCATTCCTGGCGGCGGCGAACTGGGGGTTGCGGCCCAGGGCCTCAATCAGCGGGTTCAGATCCACCTTGAGGGCTCCAGACACTCGCCGGGCTTGGGCGACGACAAATACCGGCTCCGGTAACCGCTGCCTCTCGCCAGATTCCAGGGCCTCCAGTTGCTCCAGGCCCATGTTGAGCCTGGAAGCCAGCTGGGGAAGAGTCAGCCCCTGTGCCTGGCGGGCCGACTGAAGCGCTTTTCCCAGCTCCAACAACTCAGGGATGGTTGTCGTGGCGGGGGTAAGGGGGATGGGATCAGCCAGAAAAAAATTGGCCGTCACCCGACGGCCGCGAAGCTGGCTAAATTGTCACCCGGATTCAGCCAAACTGATCGCTTCCTCTGGCCAATAAGTGGATATTAAGGCGCCCAGTGCGGTTTCTGAAATCCAGGCGGGTTGGCGACAATGCAAAGCCTGCCTAAACATGGCCCTTGCCGGCGATTATCGCCCTCTGCCAGGGAAGTTGACTCCTGCCTGAAAAAACCAACCAGGCCCTGGCAAACCCGATTCCAAACCATAGCAGTAACCCATGAAGTCCAGACGCCGCAGGGTCTCCGAGGGAATTCAGCGTAGATAATATCACGAATCTCCATGGCCTAGCGAATTTTACCAGCTAAATGCAGCGAGAAAAGAAAGCAAATTAGACCACATCACCATCGCCATCGCCATCGCACTTCAGTGCAGACAGCTTCACTCAATCAATTCAGTGCCATCGCAATCGAATACAGCCAGCTTGACCCAATAATTTCAGGCCAGGAAAATCAATCCAGCCAACTAAGTCTAAACAGCTCAATCAAGCCAAATGAATCCAAGCGAAATAGCAGGATTCAACTCTGAAATGGGCGATACTGGATTCGAACCAGTGACCCCTTCCGTGTGAAGGAAGTGCGCTACCGCTGTGCTAATCGCCCGCACCCCCAAATCTTAAAACACGGCCGGCCTGCTCCCCGGCCATCGCCAAGCGAAAGCACTCGCCCTGAAGTCAACCGAGCCAGCGGCCTTGGCACCAGGCCCACGGTGCAGGCCAGCGGTCAGGGAGAATTGGCCTTTGCACCACCCCGGCCAGCCCCTTGAGCGCAGCGCCTGAAGCCGCCAACCCCCGCCGCGATTCCACCGGCCAGGCGACCGCCTCCAGCGGCGACACCCCCAAAACCGCCCCAGCCCCGATCGATACCGAGCTGCTGGACGTGCTGGTGGTGGGCGGGGGTGTCTGCGGCACCGCCCTGCTGTTCGAGCTGGCCCGCTACACCGATCTGGGTCGCATCGCCCTGGTGGAGCGCTATGACCAGCTGGCCCTGGTGAACTCCAAGGCCACCAACAACAGCCAGACGATCCACTGCGGCGACATCGAGACCAACTACACGCTGGAGAAGGCGCTGCGGGTGAAGCGCACTGCCGAGATGATCGTTCATTACGCCGAATTGCTGGATTCGGCCAGCCGCGAGCGCTGTGTGTTTCGCACCCCCAAGATGGTGCTGGCGGTGGGGGATAAAGAATGCGCTGTATTGCGGGAGCGCTTTGCACGCTTCTCCCCCCACTTCCCAGCCATGGAACTGCTGGAGAAGCAGCAGATAGCTGAGTGGGAACCGGCGGTAGCGCTGGACAGGGGCCAGCTGCGAGCTGAACAATTGCTGGCCATCGGCATTCGCCGCACCTATACGGCCGTGGACTATGGCCAGCTCTCCGAATCTTTTGTGCAGCAGGCCCAGGCCGCGATCAGCGCCGCCAATGCCGCAGCGGTTGATGCCGTAAAGCTTCAGCAAGTCTTTGCTGGGCGCCCCCCCATGGAGGGGCCAGCCATTTACGAGCCAGCCAATCCAGAACTTGACCAGCCCTGTATTGACCAGAGCTCTATTGCGCAAACCTATCTTGAGCAGCCGCCCAGCGAGCAGCGCCGCCTAGATCTATACCTGGGTACCACGGTGGAGCGGATCCAGCCTGAGGGGGAGCTATTTCGGGTGACCCTGGCGCCAACTCCGGGCTGCCAGGGTGGCTCTGGGCAACCAAGCCAGTTGCTCGCCCGCCACGTGGTGGTCAATGCCGGCGCCCACAGCCTGCTGATGGCCCAGCGCATGGGCTTTGGCATGGAGTATTCCTGCCTGCCGGTGGCCGGCAGCTTCTACTTCACGCCCGATCTACTCCAGGGCAAGGTGTATACGGTACAAAACGACAAGCTGCCCTTCGCCGCAATCCACGGCGACCCAGATGTGGGCGCCGCCGGCAAGACCCGCTTTGGTCCCACAGCCCTACTGCTGCCGATGCTGGAGCGCTATAAACCAGCTTCATTCTGGCAATTTTTACAGGTATTACGACTGGATTGGGCCGTATTTTCCGTGTTGTGGCAGCTATTTCGCATTGCCGATATCCGCAACTACATCCTGAAAAATATACTTTTTGAACTGCCCTGGTTGCGCCGTTGGCTATTCCTGGCCGATGCTCGCAAGATCGTGCCCGGCATGACCATTGACCAGCTGAGCTTTGCCGAGGGCTATGGCGGCGTTAGACCCCAACTGATCGACAAGCGGCAGCGCAAATTGATCCTCGGCGAAGCCAGCATCGAGGCCATGCCGGGTCTGGTGTTCAATGTCACCCCCTCCCCGGGGGGCACCTGCTGCCTGGGCAATGCCCATCGAGACCTGGAGGCGATTGTGAAGCGCTTGGATTGCGGCTTCGATCGCAGCGGCCTGCAGCGCGAGCTGTATGGCGAAACCGAATTAGATTCCGCCGCGAAACAGGTGGTTGTGGCTGGCTGAATAGAGCTTGGAGCGGGCCTCCTGGGGCGGCGCCAGGGCTGGACTGACCACATAAAGAGTGGTGCGCACCAAGCCGCGCTCCTCGCTCACCTGGGCCATGGCGCTGAGGGGCACCACCGTGAGCCACTGATCGGGCCAGCTCACCCGATAGCCGATCGCCACCGGGGTGTCGGCCGGATAGTGCCGCAGCAATTCCTCCTGCACCTCGGCCACATGGCGGGCGCTGAGATAGAGGCAGAGGGAGGCGCGCAGGGCGGCCAGCCTGGCCAGGGATTCGCTTTCCGGCACGCCGGTGCGACCGCCGGCCCGACTGAGCACGATCGTCTGCACCAGGCCAGGAATGGTCAGTTCGCTGCCCAGAGCGGCCGCCGTGGCCTGGTAGGCGCTGATGCCAGGCACCACCTCCACTGGGATTTCGGCATCGGCCAGCCGACAGATCTGCTCGGCCAGGGCGCCGTAGAGGCAGGGATCGCCGTCGTGGAGCCGCACCACCCGCTTGCCGGAGCGGGCCCGCTCCACCACGGCGGCGATCAGCTCTTCCAGGGTGAGGGTGCTGGTGCGAATCCTTTCGCAACTGGCGGAGGCCAGGGCGGGGATCTGGGGATTCACCAGCGAATCGGTCCAAACCAGCACCTCCGCCTGCTCGATCGCCCGAGCGGCGCGCAGGGTGAGCAGATCGGGGGCGCCGGGACCGGCCCCCACAATCCAAACGGGTTGGCTGGACATCAGGCCTCCTTGGCGCTGGGATCGGGTAGGGGTCGGCGCTTGCCATAGAGCCACCACAGCCCCAGGGCGCCGAGGCCGATCAGCAGCAAACTGACCAGCTGGGCCATGCGCAGGCCCCCGGCACAGAAGGGGGGTACAGCAAATAGACAGAGGGGATCGAGGCGCAGGCCCTCAATCCACAACCGGCCGCTGCTGTAGGCCATCAGGTAGACGCAACTCAAGGCCCCAGCCGGCAGCTGCAGGCGACCGCGCCGAGCGCTGCGCAGCAGCTGCAGCAACAGCAGGCAAACCCCCAGATTCCAGAGTGATTCGTAGAGAAAGGTGGGGTGAAAACCAGTGGCAAACAGAAATTCGGCGGGTCGATTGGCCACCGGAATAGCCAACTTCCAGGGCAGGTCGGTGGGCAGCCCGAAGGCCTCGGAGTTAAAGAAGTTGCCCCAGCGGCCAATCGCCTGGCCCAGGGCCACCGCCGGCACCAGCACGTCGAGCAGGGACCAAAAGGGCTGTCGGCGCCAGCGGCAGTAGAGGATCGTCACCAGGCTGCCGCCGATCAGGGCGCCGTGGATGGCGATGCCACCGCGCCAGATAGCAAAAATATCACCCCAATTGCCGGAGTACTGCCGCCACTCCAGCGCTACGTAATAGCTGCGGGCGCCGATTACGGCACCCAGCACCAATAGCGGCAGCAGGTCGGCGATCACGGCGGGCTCAATGCCCCGGGTGCGACCCAAGCGAGTGGCCAGGGCCAGGCCCAGCAGCACCGCCAGGGAAATCAGCAGGCCATACCAGCGCAAGGCAATGGGGCCCAACTGGAATACCAGGGGCCCCGGAGAGGTGAACACCAAAAACGGCATCAGGCCGGCGATGAAGAGTTAAGCGAGGGGAACAGAGGGCTGAAGATCAGATGCCTTCGGCGGCCTGCACCTTCTCCACCTGACGCTTCTTGAGCACCAGCAGGATCTGGGCCATGGCGATGGCGGCAAAGAAAGCCAGCATCCCGTAGATGCGCACCGGATTTTGCAGCACCACTTCGGCATCCAGCTGACCAAAACCACCCACGTTTGGATCGTTGGTGAGCGGAGCGCCGGCGGCAATGCTGTCGCCCACTGCCACGATCAAACTGGGACCGGCCGGCACGGTGTCGGTGACGCTGCTGCCATCGGCGCCGGTGATGGTGACCTGGGTGGCGCCGTTCTCGCCGGCATCGATCGCGGCGATGCTGCCAGCGACAGAAGCGTTGAATACGCCGTTATTGCTCTTCTCACCGGTGGGATACACCTGGCCGCGGCCGCGGTTACCGCCCACATGCAACTGATACTTGCCGAAGTGGATAGAGCTGTCGCTGGCCGGATCCGGGGAGAGGATCGGGAAGACGATCTCCTGGTGCTGCTCGCCGGAGATGGGGCCCACCAACAGGATGTTCGGCTGCTCCTCGGAGTACTGGGAGTAGTAGACCCCGGCGGTCTCCTGCTTGAGCTCCTCGCTGAGGCGCTCCTGGGGGGCGAGCTTGAAGCCGTCGGGCAACATCACCACCGCCCCCACGTTCAAGCCCACGAGACTGCCGTCACCGGCAAGTTCCTGCACGGAAGTGTCGTAAGGAATCTCAACAACCGCCTTGAACACGGTGTCGGGGAAGACCGCCTGGGGCACCTCCACCCGGGTGGGCATCTTGGCCAGGTGGCAATTGGCGCAGACAATCTTGCCGGTGGCTTCCCGCGGCGAGGCGTAGTTCTGCTGGGCCCAAAACGGGTAGGCCCAGCTGGGGGAAGCGCCGGCCAGCATCACGGTGATGCCGAGCAAAGAGCCGAGCAGTAAGGAGAGGGAGCGACGCATCAGGGGAGGGGCAGGCGACGGAGCTAACGGGGGAGCTTGATAAACAAAAGAGCTGGATGGACAGCAGGGATCAGCCCCACCAGGGCTTTTCACCGGTGCGGAAATCGGTTTCAGACCACTGGCTCAAAAACACGGTGTCGTTATCAACCGTCACGTGGGCCAGGGCGAGGGAGAGAGGCGCCGGACCGCGCACCACCTTGCCGTTGGCGTCGTACTGGGAACCGTGGCAGGGGCACATGAATTTATTGGCGCCGCTGTTCCAGGGCACCACGCAGCCCAGGTGGGTGCAGATGGCGTTGATGCCGAAGTTGCCGATGGCCTGGTCGCCCTCGACGATCAAATAGGTGGGATCGCCCTTGAGACCCTGCACCAGGCTGCGATCACCCTCCTTGTGGCTAGCCAGCCAGCCGCTGGCGGTAACGGTGTTGCCGAGCTCGTCCTTGGCGCTGCTGCCGCCACCACCGCCCGCCGCCCGGGGCGGGATGAAGTAGTTGGCGACTGGATAGAGGGCCCCCAGGGCCACCCCGGTGACCGAGCCAAAGGTCAACAGATTCATGAACTGCCGACGACCCATTCCGGGCACATCACCATTTGAAGCGCTCGCTGGAAACTGGGTCATACGGTGCGGGCGGAGAAGCCACTGCTGCGTGGCGCCACATTAAAACCTGCCCTTCCCACCCTGAGGCCCGGTGGCGCCGCTGCCGGCGGGCCTGCAACATGCTGTTGTCCAGCTGATCTGCTTTGATCTCCGCCGGCTCCGATTGCCCAGCACCGCCGCTTACGGCGGCAGAAGTACTGGCCGTGCTGCGCCAGCGCTGGCGCGCCTCCTACGACCTGCAGCTGGTGCAGCGCAGTCGCCGCCTCTACCTGCAGGTGATGTGGGCCTACCTGGAGCAGCAGTCCTTCCCGCTCTCCGCCGAGGCCTACAACGCCAAATTGGAGCAGCTGGTGGCGCTGCTCAACGAACTGGGGGTGGCCGATCAGGTGCGCAACTGGCTGACCACCACCAGCGAAAAGCCCAGGCTGGGCAAGGCGATGGGCCTGGCCCTGGCCTTGCCCCCCGACCGGGCCAGCGAGTTTCTGCTCTAGCGACAAAGCCAACCCGGACCTCAGCCTGCGGTTGGGCTTATGCGCCAGAAGAAATCAGTCTGCGGCGCGGATCTGTCTGCGACGGAGATTAGTCTGCGGCGGGTCTGAGGCGTTCGGCCAGGGACACCAGCACCAGGCCCACCAGATAGAGGGCCATGATCGCGCCGGCCAACAGCAGCATGGTGACCGGATCGGTGGAGGGGGTGATCACAGCGCTAGCGACTGCAGCACTGAGCAGCACCCAGCGCCAGGCAGCCCCCATGGTGCTGGCCCGGATCAGGCCCAGGGCGCCAAGAATCAGCTGCAACACCGGCAGCTGAAAGCTCAAGGCGGTGGCCACCATCAGCAACAGCACAAAATCCAGGTAGCGCTCGATCGACCACATCGGCTCGACCACGTCGGCGCCATAGCTGACCAAAAAGTTCAGGGCAGCTGGCACCAGGGCCCACCAGGCGAACACCAGCCCCCCGGCGAACAGCAGCGCAGAAGCGGCGACCGCCGGGGCCACCAGCCGCCGCTCCTGGCGGCTGAGGCCTGGCAACACAAAGGCCAAGGCCTCGTAGAGCATGTAGGGAAGCGCCAGGGTGAGGCCCCCGTAGCCGGCCACCTTCAAAGAAACAAACAAAAACTCTCCCGGAGCCAGCTGCAGAAAGCGAATTTCACCGGCGGGCAGCTCCAGCAGCCGCACCAGCGGTCGCACGAAGGCCAGGCAGGCCGCCGCCGCCAACACCAGGGCCAGCAGGCTGCGCAGGATGCGCCGCCGCAGCTCCTCCAGGTGCTCCACCAGGGTCATCTCCACCTCGCCCGGGAAGCTGTCTGGGTAGCTGTCTGGGTCGGCAGGGCCGGTTTGCCGCAGCGGCTTTGGCGCCAGGGCCACCTGTGGATCGGCAGGGGTTGAGCGCTCGTCTGTGAAGACGGCTGGGGTAATCGCCTGAACGGTTGGCTGTAAAGACTCGGGAATGGTCATGGCCCCGACGCAGGCTTGAGGCTAGGCACCGAGGCCAACAGGGCGTCCGCCCGCTGCGGTCGACCCCAGAGGACGCTGCCGCCCCGATGGCTGACCGTGCCTGGCACGGCGGCGGGGATGCGCTGGAGGTCATCGGTGGGCACCATCACCACCGGCACGCGGCTGTTGCCCCGGCCGCGGCTGAAGTGGGCCGCCAGATCGGCCGCCCACTGCAGGTCAGCGTCGGATGCCACCTGGGCGGAGCTTTTCAGCACCACATGGCTGCCAGGCAGCTCCTGGGCGTGGAACCAGAGATCGCCGCGGCGGGCCTGGCGCAGGCTGATCCATTCATTTTGGCGATGGTTGCGGCCCACTTGCAGCATCAGACCATCCGGGGTTTGCAGTTCCAGCGGCCGAGGGACGCCGCGCTGCTCCCTGCGGCTGCCAGCCCCGGGCGCCTGGCGGCGCCCCAAGCCCAGCAATGCGGCGCTGTCCTGGGCGAGCCCCTGCAACTGCTCCAGATCGTCGGCCTGCTCCAGGTAGATGAGGCTGGTCTCGATCGCCTCCTGCCGCTGCCGGTGCAACTCCAGTCGCTCCTCTATGGCCGCCACGGCCCGGCGCAACTTGCGGGCGCGCTTGTAGAGCGCCTGGGCCGAGTCGATGCAGGCGCGGCTGGGCTGCCGCTGACTGAGCAGCTGATCGGCCTGAGTTTGTAAATCCTGGCTGCCCCGGGTGGCTGCCAACAACCCCTGCTGGTCGCTGGCCTGGTGGCCTTCCCGCTCGGCGGCCTGCTCCAGGCGATGCCGCAACTGCTGGCGCTGCTGTTCCAACCGGCGGCTATCGAGCCTCAGCTGGTAGTAGTGGGCAATCGCCTGGTTGAGCGGCCAAGCCGGGCCCCTGGCCGCCGCAGCGCCCCTCCCAGCTGCCTCTAGACCTAGTCCGGTGCCCTGCGAAGGAACGCCCTGAGCGCTGGGGCCATCGCTGGCCGGGACCGCCGACCAGCAGCGGTAGCCAGGGCCCTGGGGCTGCCAGCAGAAGCGCTCGGCAGCTACCGCCTCCAACCAGTGGCGCCAGTTCCGCCAGAGCAGCTGCCACTGGTCATCGCTCAACGAATCCACCGGCAACTGCTGCCAGTCGGCGGGCAGCAGTTGAGCCACCAGCGCTGGACTGACCCCCTGATAGGCCCCCAGCAGGGCCTGGGCCAGGGGTAGAGGCAGCAGGCTGAGGCGCCGCCGCCAACTGGCGGCGGTCTCCTCCAGCCGGGGTGGCTCGCCAGCCAGGGGGGGAGGATTTATGTAGTCGTCGCCGGTGCCGATCGGCCGCAGCCTGGATTGTTGCGAGCGCACCTGGCGGGCCAAGGCGATCACCCGCCGCTGGCCATCGAGCAGCAACAGGTTGCTGTGGCGACCCATCAATTCGGCCACCAGCCAACGTTCGGCCGGTTCGGCGGGCCGCCGCGCAAAGGCCAGCTTCACCACCCGCTCCCAACCCGGCTGCTCAATCGCCACCAGCGCCAGACCGCGCAGACCATGCTGCAACTGCTGGGCCAAGGTGCTGCCATCGCCCTGGCGCGGCGGCGGATCAATGCGATGCAGGCGAGCTGCGTCGGGCTGCCAGCTCAGCTCCAGCCAATGGATGCCAGTGAGGCTGCGCAGGCCCAGCTGGATCGCCTGGGGATCGGGCTGCTGGGCCTTCTCAAAGCGACTGGGCAGCAAATTGACCCGCCATTCCGTTAACACAGCCTTGAGGCTGGTGACATCCAATTGCTGCAGGCCGGGCTGCTGGGGCTGCCGGCTGGCCATGGCGCTGGGGAGGATTGGGTCCGGTGGCTTTCTACTGTGCATTGCTGCCTGCCGCTATGCCATGGCCCCCGGGCGCCTCACCGTGATCACCGGCCCCAGCGGGGTGGGCAAGGGCACCCTGGTGGGCCGATTGCTGGCCAAACACCCCAGCATCTGGCTATCGGTGTCGGCCACCACCCGGGCGCCGCGCCACGGCGAGCTGCCAGGCCAGAGCTACTTCTTCTTGAACCGCGAGCAATTTGAGCTGCAGGTGGCCGAGGCGGGCTTTCTGGAATGGGCCGAATTTGCCGGCAATCTCTATGGCACCCCGCGCAATGCCGTGGAAGAGCAGTTAGCCGCCGGGCGGCCAGTGTTGCTGGAAATCGAATTGGAGGGGGCACGACAAGTGCGCCACAGCTTCCCGGCTGGCTTCCAGGTATTTGTTCGCCCCCCCAGTTTCGCCGAGTTGGAGCGACGCATCCGCAGCCGTGGTACCGATAGCGAGGAGGCGATCGGCCGGCGACTGCAGCGGGCCCAAGTGGAACTAGCCGCGGCCGAGGAATTTGACGCAATCCTGGTGAATGATGATCTCGATCAAGCCCTAGCGGCACTAGAAGCGCAGATGGGCTTAATCAGCTGAGGGCAGCTTTGCTGCGATTTAAAGCTGTGATTGGGCGCTTTCAATAATGGGCGCCTCGAAAATTACCCCACTACTCGCCAGAGCGAGGGGCAGCGCAGTCGCTGCAACGTTTCTTACAGCGCAGAGACGCTTGTGGCCCAGCAGATGTTTATGGCCAAAATAAAAAGCGGCCCCCAGGGAACCGCTAAACCAACAGCAAAAATTCTGCTTTAAAATCTAAGGCGAATTACCCACGGGAACAGGAGGCCACAGCCTAGAAAAACATTACAAAAAAAATTCTAGCTAGAATTTTTCTAAGGCAACCTCTCAAGGAAGAGTTAATCTAGGTCTAACAATCTCCCGATCTAAGCCTACTAACTAAAACCCTTTAATCAAAGGGGGTGGAAGAGTAGGTCGGGGAAGAAGCGGTTGAACTCAATCAAGATGCCAGCGGTGATGGTGAACCAGACGGCAGCGAAAACCGGGGCAGTGGTGAGGAACTTTTTCATGGCTGTTGAAGACGATACAACGATAAAAAGTGGGAAAAGTGAAGGCTGAATCTACTTTGATTATCGCCAACCCCAGCCTTAAGGGGACAGCGATAACCTGACAAATCGAATCGCTAGGCGAATCCCAGCTGCTCTCAGCTGCGAGTCTCAGCGAGGCGAGACAGTCACTTTGGAGTCTGATTCCACGAGCTGACCGCCGGTGAATTCCTTGAAAGCAGCCAGGGGCCAGGAGGCGGCGCCCAGGGTGCTCTTGAAGGCCAGGGCAAGATCGATCTGGATTTCCTTCATGTTGGCGTCCTTGTCGTTGCGGATCGCCTGCAGATAGCTACGACCAGCCCAGCCAATGGTGCCGGCGATGTAGAGGAAAGCGATACCGGGGATGATGAAATCACCGGCGTGGCTCCAGCGGCCGTCCACGATCAGGTGGGGCAGGCCATCGGTGCCGCAGAGGGCCTGGCTGTACATGTCAAAGCGAGCCTTGGCCTGGTCGGTTTTGGCAGCGGCGGCCCGTTGCTGGAAACGGGCGCTTTCAGAACAGGGTGTGAGGCCGCCTACATCTGCCTGGGCTCCGGAAGCAAATCCGAAGAGCAGGAATGCGGAGAGAACGACGGCAAAAAGACGGCGCATCGGGGTCGGGCCCGCAAAGGAGCAGGATGTCTTGCCGGACACTAGGTGAGGCGGTGCAAACAAATGCCCACAGTGCTAGCCCTCGAAACAAGTTGTGACGAGTCGGCGGCGGCAATCGTGAGCGATCGGCGCGTGCTGGCCAGTGCAGTGGCCTCCCAGGTGGAGGAGCACGCCCGCTGGGGTGGCGTGGTGCCGGAGATCGCCTCGCGCCGCCATGTGGAGGCCCTGCCGCTGCTGATCGAGCGGGTATGCGCCGAAAGCGGCCTGTTCCTTTCAGCCGTCGATGCGGTGGCCGCCACGGTGGCGCCGGGGCTGCTGGGCGCCTTGCTGGTGGCCTCGGTCACCGGTCGCACCCTGGCCCGACTGCACAACAAGCCGTTCCTGGGGGTGCACCACCTGGAGGGCCATCTCTGCTCGGTGCAGCTGGGGGAGCCCCTGCCAGCGGGTCCCTACCTGGTGCTGCTGGTGAGCGGTGGCCACACCGAGTTGATCCGGGTGGATGGTCCTGGCCAATACCGGCGTTTGGGCCGCAGCCACGACGATGCCGCCGGCGAGGCCTTCGACAAGGTGGCGCGGCTGCTGGGCCTGGGCTATCCGGGCGGTCCGGCGATCCAGGCCGCCGCCGCCGCCGGGGATGCCAGCCGCTTTGAGCTGCCCAAGGGCCGGGTGTCGCGGCCGGAGGGGGGCTTCTACCCCTACGACTTCAGCTTCAGTGGCCTGAAAACCGCCATGCTCCGCCAGGTGCGGGCCCTGGAAGGTGAGGCCAGCTTGCCGGTGGCCGATCTAGCGGCCAGCTTCGAGCGGGTGGTGGCGGAGGTGTTGGTGGAACGCAGCTGCCGCTGTGCCGCCGACGAGGGCCTGGGCACCCTGGTGCTGGTGGGAGGGGTGGCCGCCAACCGGCGGCTCAGACAGCTGCTGGAACGGCGTTGCGGAGCCCTCGGCCTGCAGTGGCGGGTGGCGCCGCTGGCCTACTGCACAGACAACGCCGCGATGATCGGCGTGGCGGCGGCCGAACGACTGGCCCAGGGCCATTGCAGCCCAGGCGATCTAGGGGTGGCGGCGCGCTTGCCCCTGGCCGAGGCGGAGGGTCTCTACCAAACGCCCGCTCTTTTTTAAGCCTAGGCTGATCGCATAGAAGATATCTGCGACGGTGCCATGAATGCCCCCTCCAGCGAAGGCCTGGTTGCCGCCTCCCTGCAGGCAGAGCCCCTAGCTAACGCTGCTGAGGGCATCGCTAGCCCAGCTGGAGCTGGCGGGACCGATCCAGCCGCTGCCAGCTTGAATACAGAGCCGGTGAGTCCGGCCGAACTGAATTCTTGGCGGCGCGGCTTTACGCCCCAGGCGGAAATCTGGAACGGCCGCCTGGCCATGCTGGGGCTATCTATAGGCCTGACCCTGTTGCTGCTGGGCCGCCTCTGGGCCGGCTGAGCTGGCTCATCGCCAAAAAATGCCGCTCGGCCTAGCCCTGTTGCTGGTAGGTAGCGTCTGGGCCAGGGAAAATTCACGGGCAGCATCCCTAGGATCCGGCCAGCTGGACCCCGGCCGTGGCGAATCCCCTGGTGACGATCGTGCTGGGCACCAGGCCCGAGGCGATCAAACTGGCGCCGGTGATCCGAGCCTTCCAACAGGCCGCCGATTTCCGCACCCGGGTGGTGCTCACGGGCCAGCACCGGGAGATGGTGAGCCAGGTGATGGACCTGTTCGGCATCACTGCCGACTGCGATCTGGCCCTGATGGCCCCGAAGCAAACCCTCACCCATGTGACCTGCGGGGCCCTGGTGGGGCTGGAGCGGGAATTCGCCGACCATCGGCCTGAGCTGGTGTTGGTGCAAGGCGACACCAGCACCGCCTTCGCCTCGGCCCTGGCGGCCTTCTACGCCCAGATCCCCGTGGGCCATGTGGAGGCGGGTCTGCGCACCGACAACCTGTTCGACCCCTTCCCCGAAGAGGCCAACCGCCGCCTGATCTCCCAGCTGGCCCTGCTCCACTTCGCCCCCACGCCGGTGGCGGCGGCCAACTGCCGGGCCTCCGGCGTGATCGGCGAGGTGCTCACCACCGGCAACACCGTGATCGATGCGCTGCTGCTGATGGCCGAACAGGCCCCGGCCTACGCCCTGCCCGGCCTGGATTGGCAGCGGCAGCGGGTGATCCTGGCCACGGTGCACAGACGCGAGAACTGGGGTGAGCGCCTCAGCGCCATCGGCAATGGCTTCCTGGAGCTGCTGGAGCGGTTCCCCGATCTGGCGCTGCTGCTGCCGCTGCACCGCAACCCCACCGTGCGCGAACCGCTGCAGGCGATGCTCGGATCCCATCCGCGCGCCTTCCTCACCGAGCCGCTCGACTACGACCAATTGGTGGCCGCCATGCGGGGCGCCACCCTGGTGCTCACCGATTCCGGCGGCCTCCAGGAGGAGGCCCCAGCCCTGGGCAAACCCGTGCTGGTGCTGCGCCGCACCACCGAACGACCGGAGGCGGTGAGCGCCGGCACCGCCAAGTTGATCGGCACCGCCACCGCCGATATCGTCGCCGAGGCCAGCAAACTGCTCACCGATCCAGCGGCCTACGAGGCGATGGCCAGGGCCCACAACCCCTTCGGCGATGGCCAGGCCAGCGGCAGGATCGTGGCGGCCTGCCGGCGGTTCCTGGCCGCTAGAGCTGGGGGCGCAGATCAGTGATGGCCGGTTGGTGATGGCCGGTGAGTGATGGCCGGTTGGTGATTGCCGGTGAGTGATCGACGGTGAGTGATCGACGGTGAGTGATTGCCGAGCGGCTAGCTGCGCTTCTTGGACCAGGGGGGCAGGTCGATGAAGATGCGGGTGCCGGCCTCAAGGCCAGAGAGGATCTGGGTGTTGCGGCCCGCGCTCACCCCCAGTTCCACGGGCTGAAAGCGGGGCCGATCGTTGGCGTCCACCAGCAGCACGCCGGGCTTGCCCTGTTCGGTGACCACGGCCACCGTGGGCACCAGGGTGTCGGCGCGCAGGGTCCCGGTCTGGAAATCCACGTCGGCGGTCATACCGATCCGCAGTAAGGGCACCGCATCGACAAAGCGCAAAACCACATCAAAGGAGGTGACGTTGTTCAGCTTCACCGCCCGCGGCGCAATCCGCTTCACACGAGCCGCAAAACGTTGATCCGGGAAGGAATCCACCCGCACCTTGGCCAATTGGCCCAAGCTGATCCGGCCGATGTCGCTCTCGGGCACCTTGGCCACCACCTCCAGCCCCTGCACCAGCTCCACGATCGACGAGCTGGTGGCACCGGCGTTGGCCGAGGCGGTGGTGGTGGGGGTAACAAACGAACCAGGATCGGTGAACCGCTGGCTGATCACGCCGCTGAAGGGGGCGCGCACGATCAATTCATTGCGCTCCACCTGGCGCTGCTGCAGCCGCTCCCGGGCCGCCTCCATGGCGGCGCGATCGGCCTGGTAGGCACTCAGGGCCCGGTTGTAGTCATCGGCGCTGATCGCTTTGCTTTCAAACAGCTGACGACGCCTCTGCCATTCGCTGCGGGTGCGCTCCAACTGGGCCGTCGCCACCCGCAGGTTGAACTGGAATTCGGAGATGCGATCTTCCAGATCGCCACTATCCATGCGGGCCAAGGGTTGGCCGCGCACTACCCGGTCCCCCTCCTCCACTTCGAGATCCAGCAGCACTCCCTGGCGCTTGGGGCTCACATTCACCCGCTGCTCGGCGGCCAGTTCCCCCGTGGCCGTTACCACCCCGGGCAGGGTGCCGGATTCGGCCACCACCGTGTACTTGGCCAGATTGCGGGCACTGCGGGCCTGCTGGCGCTGCCAGAGGCCAAAGCCAACGGCCAGCAACACCACTGCGGCCGCCGCCCAAAGCCGACGCCGACGCCACAGGGGGCGATGCAAGGTAGGAGTAGCCAAGGGGATGGCGGAGGGCTGGCTAGGGCTAGGGGGTTGCCCAGGGATCGGGGTTTGCCCAGGGATCGGGGGCTGACCAGTAATCGAGGGCTGACCAGTAATCGAGGGCTGACCAGGGGCTGGGGGCTGACCAGGGGCCTCGGGCTGGGTGGTGAGGGTGGAAATGGCCGACAGGTCGCTGGGGCCATTCTCGCGTGATCCTCAAGAGACTGCGGTTTTCCAGACCCCTTGGCCACCCAGCCGCAGGGCGCTCGAAAAGCTGGCCCTGTCAATCGCTGGGGACCCCCCTGGCCGGTAATCCTCAGCAGCGGGGGAGGCCCGTAGATTTCAGCGATGCTTAAAGCCGGAATCGTGGGGCTGCCCAACGTGGGCAAGTCCACCCTGTTCAACGCCTTGGTGGCCAACGCCCAAGCGGAGGCGGCCAACTATCCCTTCTGCACCATCGAGCCCAACTCCGGGGTGGTGGCGGTGCCAGACCCGCGCCTGAACCAGCTGGCCCAGCTGAGCGGCAGCCGCGAGTTGATCCCCACCAGGGTGGAGTTCGTGGACATTGCCGGCCTGGTGGCGGGCGCCAGCCAGGGGGAGGGGCTGGGGAACAAATTCCTGGCCAACATCCGCGAGGTGGACGCCATCGTGCATGTGGTGCGCTGCTTTGACAACGACGACGTGATCCACGTTTCGGGTTCGGTGGGGCCGGCCAGGGACGCCGAAGTGATCAACCTGGAACTGGCGCTGGCCGATCTGGCCCAGGTGGAGAAGCGGCGCGAGCGGATCAAAAAACAGCTGCGCACCAGCAAGGAGGCCCAGCTGGAAGACACGCTGCTGGAACGCATCCAGGCCCAATTGGATGCCGGCGGTGCCGTGCGCTCCCTGGGGCTCAGCGATGAGGAGGCCGATCTGGTCAAACCGCTCGGCCTACTCACCGCCAAGCCAATCATCTATGCCACCAATGTGAGCGAAGACGACCTGGCCAGCGGC
>JBILLQ010000093.1:0-10206 GCA_044375975.1 Prochlorococcaceae cyanobacterium | reverse complement strand
TTATCGCTTCAATCGCCGTTTTAATCTGAAGGGTTTGCTGCAGCGTCTGCTCATTGCCTGCATCGGCAGCAGACCGCGGCCAGAGCGCCTGCTCCGGTCTGCGGAGTTTTGTTGCTGATCAGGTCAAAGAAAGCTGATCGGCTGTTGGGATCAATGCCATCCACCCCGGCCCAGCGGAACAGGATCGCTTCAATCTTTTCGGGAGCTTGATCCAGCTGGCTGCGATCGAGCTGCACAAACTGCCGCACCAGGCCCAGCAGGATGGGATCCTGGCTCATGGCCACATTGAGATTTGGGAGGGCGCCATAACCCTTAAGCCCCGGCAGGAACAGGGTTTCTGCCTTGAGATCAATATCCTGATTGAAAATTGTATTCCAGCGGTTAATGCTGAGATCCACTGCGGCAATGGTTGCTGTGCTGTTGTCGTTGAATACAAACGTGCCGGTTGAGCGGATGCCCTGGGGATCGTTGCTGCGGTCAGTTCGTGCCAGGTTAATCGCCTTGATGTTGAGATCAGCCAGGGTGCGTAGTTCACCATTATCTGTGTAGCCATCGCCATTACGATCAATCCAGATGCGCAGGCTGCTGAATGCTATGTCGCTGGCATCTACTTTCCCATCAGCATTGCTATTTAGGGCTGCCAGGGCAGTGAAACCATTCACGATAGCATCGCCGAATTGCTCACCGAGGTGGTCGATCCGGCCATTGTTGTTGAGATCGCGCACCAGCATGCCATCGCCGGCACCTACCCAGCTCACGTGTTCGCGGAAGCCGTTGTTGTCGAGGTCAAAGTAGGCCCTGGAGGCGGCCAGAGAAGTGAGGCTTATTCCGTTGCGATCTAAATCGAGGACTAGAGGATCTGTTTTATCAGGCCCATCATCATCGGAGTCATCATCATCGGGGTCATCCCAAGGTGGGGTTGGAGTTGGAGTTGGGGTTGGGGTTGGAGTTGGGGTTGGAAACCCATTTCCGAAAAGATATGAACCAATAGCAAATCCAGCTGAAGCTATTCCGATTACAGCGGCTACTGCGGTTATAGGCGCAATTGACACTCCAGCGACAATTCCGATTCCTACTGCGGCTACTCCAATATTTAAGCCGACGGCTGCTCCGCCAATGCCTCCTGCACTTCCGGGAGTGAGAGTGAACGGAGCAAGTCCAGATGGGTCAAAGTTGCCAATCGGATAATTATAACCATAGAGATAAAGATTTGAGCTGCCTCCAGCGATATTTAAAGGATCTGTTGCGTTGAATCTTCCGGCGATTGGATCATATTGCCGAGCCCGCATGTATAATAACCCCGTTGCATCCTGCTCCACGCCCAGTTCGCCCACAAAGCCGAAACGGCCCTGCGCCACACTCAAACCAGAGCCGCCGCTGAGTTGCGCCCCAAAGGGGTCGTAGTTAATGGTGGAGCTGAGAGAAGCGCCTGTCGCATTGGTAATATTGCGAACTGAAGTAATCGCATCGCCTTCGTAATACCAGCTATCACCGGAGTTGAAGCCCGCCACCAGTCCATTTCCGTGCACATAGCGGGCCTGCAGGCTGCCATCAGCGTTATACGTGCCCACCACATCGCCATAGCCGGCGAAGGGATCCACCAGATAGGAGGTGCGCTGGCCGTTGTGGATCACGGCTGAGCGATTTCCCAGCAGGTCGTACTCGTACTCCCACACATCAGTGCCTGCCGTGGCACGAATCATGCGGTTTTCGCTGTTGTACACATAGCTGCGCACCCCATCGCTGAGCAGATTGCCATCCGCGTCGTAGCTGTAGCCCGCGCCGCCCACGGCGGTGTATTGGTTGAGGCCGTTGCTGCTGTAGCTGGTGGCCAGCCCGTTCACCAGGGTGCTGATCCGGTTGCCGGCGGCGTCATACACATATTGCCGGCTCTGGTTGCTGATTGCCGCCGGGTTGCTGGAGGCGAAGTTGGCGCCCACCAGTTGGCCGCTGGCGTCGTAGCTATAGCTCCAGCTGCCCTGGTTGCTGGTTTCGCTGGTGCGGCGGCCCAGCACATCGTAGGTGTATTGAAGCGAAGAACTCAGGGCCCCGGCCGGGTTGTAGTTGTCGATGCGCAGCAGTTGGCCGGCGGCGTCGTAGCTGTAGCTGGTGGCCGTGCCATTGCCGTTGGTTTCGCGGCTCAGTCGGCCGGCGGCATCGTATTGATAACCCACCAGCGACTGGTCGCTGCCATCGCGCAGGCCACTGAGGCGGCCGCTGCTGTCGTAGCTATAGCGCACCGTGGCCCCATCGCTGGTGGTGTAGCTGCTGCGCCGCCCCTGGCTGTCGTAGCTGTAGCTGATGCTTTTGCCGCCCTGGCTGATCTGGGCGATGTTGCCGCCGCTGTCATAGCTGTAGGCCAGGCTCCGGCTTGCCCCGCCAGCTGGTGTGCTGCGGCTGACGCCGATCAGGCGATCCCGGCTGTCGTAGCTGTAGCTTTCGCTAAAATCTGGGCCGCTTTTGCTCGCCAGCAGGCCCCGGGCCGTGTAGGTGTAGCTGAAGGTGTCGCCGCTGCGCTCCACCTTGCTGATCAGTTGGTTGGTGCTGTTGTAGGTGAAGGTTTCGCTGCTGCCATCGGCATAGCCGATGCTGGTCACCTTCCCCTGGGTGTCGTAGCTGTAGGTGAGGGGGTTGCCCTTGCCATCCACCAGGCTGGTGGGGTTTTTGGAGCCAGCCGCGTAGCTGTAGGTTTCGGTGTGGTTCAGCGCATTGGTCTGGCTGGTCAGATTGCCGGCCGCGTCGTAGCTGAAGCTGGTGACGCTGTTGTCGGCCGCGATCGCCTGCACCGCCCGGCCGTTGGTGTCATACACCCAGCGGCTGGTGCGGCCCAGGGGATCGGTCACCTGTTGCAGGGAGCCGTCGGCGGTGAAGCGCAGCTCGGTGGTGGCCCCCAACTCATCCGTTACCTGAACCAGCCCTGGGTTCACATAGCTGATCGCTCGAGCCACGAAGCTACCGATAAATTCCCGCCAAAACTATTCCTGTATGCCAGGAAAAATCATTGGATGTTCGCACTTTGTTGTAAATGTCCGAATAACTTAATGCGAGGATAATTCTGCCAAATAATTTATAGAATTACATGTTTTCTTGCTGGCCTGTTGGAGCCCCTTCCCTTTTCTTTCCTCTCTCTACTTGTCAAGTTTCAGCGCTTGACTTGGGTTATCCACCGGGGATTGTCGGGTGATGGCTGCTGATCTTGCCCTATCACTACTCCATGCGGACTTAAGCCGGCATGGGCATTAGCCCGCTTAGCTGTGGGAGCTTGGCTAACTCGGCCCCACCAGGCGCATCAACTGCCCGCCACCAGCTCCAGCTCCTGCAGCAGGCGCCGCTGGGCTGCCGCCGGCACAAAGCGGTGGGCGGCCTGGGCGCCGCTGATTGCCACCGGCGGTACGCCGATGCCGGGGAAGACGCCGGCGCCGCAGAGCACCAGTCCATTGATGGGGGTGGAGCCGCCGGGGAAGGGGCCCCGATCCGCCGGCCAGGCGGGGCCGTAGCTGCCCTGGTGCACCCGCAGCCAGTGGCGGTGGCTGAGCGGGGTGCCCTGCATTTCCAATACCAGCCGCTGGCGCCAGTCGGGTAGGAGCTGGTCGAATATTTGATGGAACAGGCCGCAGCGCTCGCTTTTCAGGGCTGCGTAGGCGGGGGTGCCCCGCTGCAGATCCTTCCACAGCTGCCAGGGTTCATTGGCCGGGGTGTAGCCGTGCAGCACCTGGTGGCCGGCGGGGGCCAGGCTGGGGTCTAGTAGTGATGGCATCGACAGCACCGCCATGTTGCGCTCGGCGCCGATACCCCGTTGCCAGTCGCCCACCCACACGGTGTGCACCGGCAGATCGGCCAGTTCGGGGCCGCCGCGCAGGGCCAGGTGCCAATGCAAAAAACTGCCGCAGGCGGGGGTTTCCGCCTGGCGGCGACGCCAGCGCTGGGGCAGGCTGTCGGGCGGGAGTAATGCGAGGGTGTCCCAGGGGCTGGCGGAGCTGATCACCCCCTGGCGGGCCCGCAGGATTTCGCCACCTGAGGCGGCGGCTAGTTGCACCCCCACCGCTTTGCCGCCCTCCACCAGGATTCGCTCCACGGCGACGGCGGTGCGCAGGCGGCCGCCGTGGCGCTCCATGCCCCGCACCAGGGCCGCCGCCACCGCCGCGCTGCCGCCGATCGGGTAGTCGAGGCAGGCATCGGCTTCGAACCACTCGCCAAACAGGGTGACCATGGCCGCGGCGCTGGTGTGGTCCAGCTCCAGGCCGGAGATCAGGAAGCAGAGCAGCTCCACCCAGTGCAGCAGGAAGGGATCGCGCAGATGACGGCGGGCGATCGGCCCGAAACCGCCCCCCAGGGCCGCCAGCTGCGGCGCCTTGGCCAGCAGTCCGAGGCCGCCACCACCGAGGGTGAGGGCGCTGCCGAGGCCGGGGCGCAGGGCCAGCAGCGGCAGGGAGCGGACGGCGCGGCAGAGCGGTTCGATCGCCAGCAAAAAGCGCTGCCACTCTTCCGCTACGGCGGGCCCGCGCAGCTGCCGCAACACCTCCAGGAAGGGCTCCATGCCCACCCCCACCCGCAGGCGACCTTCCGGCAAAAGCAGGTCCCAGTGGTGATAAGGAACCACCGGCAGGGTTTCACCCACCGCCTTGATCACCTGGGTGAGCGGGTTGGTGGAGGGCCAGCGGCCCAGGCCGCTCCACAGGGAGGGCCCCGATTCGAACTGGAAGCCGCGCTTGCTAAAGCCATGGGCCGCGCCACCGGGCACGCTATGGGCTTCCAGCACCAGCACATCAAGGCCGTGGCGGGCGGCGATGGCGCCGGCGCAGAGGCCCCCCAGGCCAGCGCCGATCACGATCAGGTCGGGCTGGCTGGGGTTGTTGCTGGGGCTGTCGCTGGTAGGGCTGTCGCTGCGGTTAGCGGCGTTGTTGTTGGCCGATTTAGCCATGGCTGGGGCCGAAGAATTCAGGGCCTGGAGGCCGCCGTTGCGGCCAGGGGCTGTTGGCGCAGGGCGCAGAGCTGATCCAGACAGGGCCGGCGGGTGAGCCTCAGGCGCGCCGCAGCCCATAGCCCATAGAGACGATTCACCAGCGGCGCCACCAGGGGCCAGCCGGTGGGGGCGTATAGCCAGCCCAGGCCAATCAGGGCATAGGCCTGGCGAAATACCGCCACATCCACCAGCACGCTGCCATCGGCGGCGATGGCATGGATGCGACCCATCGCCTCTCGATAGCCAATGCCGCCATGGCGGACCGGATCGTAATCAGCGGCGTCGATATCAACAAAAGCCAGCCGGCCAGCGCCGGGATTGCAGCGGCGATCCCGCCGTTCCAGGAAGCGCACCTCCCGCAGGCAGAGCGGGCAACCGCCGTCGTAAAGGATGGTGAGCTGGGCCATGGGCCAGACCTTAGGCAGCCTTGGGCCGGGGGCGCGGCTCGGGGCGTAGGTGAGGGGGAGTGCTGTCAGACCTCGCCGCTGGCCTGACAGGGGTTGAGCGTGGCTACACCGGTGGGGGTGAAGTGGCGCAGGTTGCGGGTCACCACGGTGAGCTCTTGCTCCAGGGCGGTGGCGGCGATCAGCAGGTCGGCGCGGAACGTCGCCTGGCGATACCGCGCTCGATGCCAGAAGGAAGCCCAGCAGTGGCGATCGCCTGACGGGCCGCAAAGAACTAAATCTGGCTCTAAAGAGTTTGTAGGAAAACCATCTCGCAGCGCTGGTTTTTTTTACGGGTAGAGGATAACACGGAGCCGCTGCGCACCTGTTGAGTTCGCAGCTAAACTGTGTGGTTGACCCATTCGCAGAGACGGCCGGTTATTTCAGCAAACTTTTAACGGATGCCGAGCATTTTGGATAACCAAAAGCCCCCTGCTCTTCCGACAATCAGGGTGGTTGGCACCTTCGCTCCGTTTTGGGCCCACAAACGGAATTTCTCCAGCTCAGCCACTTCACGAGCGCCGGGTACCCGCAAACTTTCGGCCTTGAGTCGGTTGGCCTCCGCTTGGCCTCTAGCCTCTTCAATTACTCCAAGTGCTTCATTCTTTTTCGCGGTGGCTTTGTACGTGGCCGCTAGAGCCTCCTGCTCGGCCACCTGCTTGATCTCAATCGCTTCCGACACCTTTTGGCTGGGGGCCAAATTCACCACATCCAGGCCAATCACTTCCACCGGATAAGGGCGCAAGTTGGTTTTAATCGTGCTCTCCCAATCGGCCTTTAGCTTGGTGCGATTACCAATAGCTGCATCCAGACTTCGCGTGGAACTCACCGTTTTAAAGCTCTCCTCCGCTTTCGGATCAACGATCCTCTTGGTAATCGCCTCAAGCGAACCAAACTCACGCCGCACCCGCGGTACCTCAGAGGGCGGCACCCTCCACTGAACAGCCAGCTTTGCATTCAAACTTTGGATGTTGGATGTGGAAGCCGCCACTTGCCGATGAAAACTCTGCACCTTCACATCAATGCAATCCAAGTTGTCTATGAATGGAATCAACACATTCAGTCCCGGCAACACCGGTTGATCCTGAACTTGGCCGAGGCTTAGTTTGGCGCAAGTCGTGCCCTCTGGAATCACCCGCAGGGGATTCAGAATCACCGCAGCCACTGCCACTGCCACTGCCACTGCCACTGTGATCGGCGCAAAGCGCCGCACCGTTTGATCTTGCGACCGGGAATTGGAGAACAGGATATCAGTATTCATCATGGTTACCCTGCTAGGGGCTGCTAACTGATACTTCCAGACGGCTGCGAGTGATGTCAATAATGGCTAGGTGCAAACAGATGGAAGCAGGTGGAAGCAGCTCCACCTGATAAAACAAAGCGATATCATCTGGTGATAGGTAATCCCGTCGTCTTTCAGCACATTGCAGAGGTTCCAGAGCTTGGCGACGATGTCGTGGGTGTGGCTGTTGGTTGAGGTGCTTGCTGCCATCACCAGGCCTCCAACCTGAGTTCGGCCACGTTGGCAAAGGCCTGATCCGCCGTTACCAGGGCGCAGCCTTCGCTGATGGCATGGCTGGCAATCAGCAGGTCCATCGCCGCCAGAGGCTTGCCATGGCGTTCGAGATCGGCGCGTAGCCGGCTATAGATCCTCGTGCAGGCTTCCGACCAGGGCAGGATCTCCAGGGTCTCGATGGTGGCCTCCGCCAGCTCTTGCAACCGCGAGGTGGGCGGCAGCTTCTCCAGCCCGTAGCGGATCTCGGCCACCACAATCGCCGACAGGCAACAACGTTGCTCACGCACCCAGGTATCCAGGCGTGGCGAGCGTCGTTTGAGCAAGGCGCTCACGGCGCTGGTGTCAAGCATCAACCTGTCGTTCCCCGCAGCCATCAGGGGAAGTCCACCGGTTCGGCAGGACGGGTGTCGTGCAAACCCTCGAAAAACGCATCCAGTTCTGCCCGGAAGCCAGGCTCCTGCAGCAACGCATCTCTTAGCTCCAGTAAGGCGCTGGCCGACGGCCGCACCGGTGTGAGCACCACCGCTCCGCTCTCGGGATCACGATGCACCTCCACCTCCGTTCCCTCAAAGCGGAATTCAGCCGGCAATCGCACCGCCTGGCTGCGGCCGTTGCGGAACAGCTTGGCGCGCATGGCCCAACCCCACAGGCGATCGATACTCAGTCTAGACCGAGGCTGCGATCTCATGCCGCCTCCCACACGGCTTCATGGAAGCGGTGGAGCACTTGCTCCAGCTCGCCGCCGAACAGCCTGTTCAACCGTGGCCAGCCGCCTCCCTCTCGGGGGCCAGGGTGGTTTCGCTCAACCCCCGCTGATCCAAGGCCAGCTTCAGCTGGCGCAGATCCTTGCGGGTGAGTTCCCAGGGCCGCTGCAGCACGGTGATGAGGGCCGGCAGGTATTCCTAAGGGCGGGTGGCATCCACGGGCAGACGGCTTTCACCGTGCCGATGTTCGACGCCTTGATGATCCGGGTCATCCCGGAATGGAAGCCGGAACGGTTGGCTTGAATCAGGCTTCAGTAGATCGGGCGCGCCTGGGGAGGCCTACAGAGGGCTCGGATCCGGGTTGGCTGCCTTGGTCACACTGGCCTGCTGCATGGTTCGCATGCGGATCTTTGCCAGCCAGGGGATAGGGCAGCTGTGGTGGAGCTGCTGGGCGCCCAGGACGACAAGATCAGGGCTTGGGCTGGTTCGCTCTACGCAAGAAGGCGAGGCTTAACTCAGGCGACGCGGCTGGGCAGACGCTGTTTCATGCGCATTGGAATTTGATCCCCCGTTAAACAAGTGATCACAATTCCGTCCAAGGAGCTGTTCGGTGGGTTATTAATGGCAAACAGCACTACTGAGCCGTGGCCACCAAGACGCCAACGCGAAAGAAGCTCGATCGACCAGCGGTCTTGGCAAGGATCGATGAGATCCTCTCGGCTGGGGCTCCGGATGCCGAAGCCCTGTGGGCATTCGCGGAGTTCATCAACGGAAAGTCTTTCCCTGAACCTGTTCTCACTCTTACAGAGCTCAAAACGGCAGTTTGCAAGGTCTTTGGCTGTAAGAATGCTACGGAACTACGCAAGTCAAATGAGTTCAACCTTGCGATGGCGGGCCGTACATTTGATCTCAAAACGAAGGCTGATTGGCTTAAGCTTTATCGAGAGTGGGTTGGTGTTCCCCACAGCGAGCGCACCAAAACCGGTAAAACTTCGATTAACGGCATCGATGTACTTGAAAATTTTAGACCTTGGCATGTGTTCTCACTCGATCCATCAACGGCTAGCGCCGAGGACATCAAGGATGCCTTCCGCAGACTTGCCAAGGAGCATCATCCCGATGTAGGCGGCGATCCGCGCGTTATGGAGCGGCTCCAAAAAATGCGTGACTCCCTTCTTGCTTTCCTGTGAACAAGCTGATGACAACAAAATCCAAGCGATCACGTGATGCCTTCTCATTTCAGGAGACAGCAAGAATTCTCGGCATCAGTGCTAAAAAGCTCGATAGTATCTGTAAGTTCTTCGATGCCCATGATGATGATGATTGGGAGCTCATTGAAGGAGAATTCTTTGAGTACGAACCAGGCCAAGCTCGCAGCCGGCGTTTTTACGAAGAAGGCGTAATGGCTCTGGCGAAGTATCTAGAGGAGAAGGAAGGTGGGAGTATCTTGGCCAAGATTCATGAGTTCTTCACCCACCATCGCGTGCGGGTGACACGCACACTGGTCAAACGGCGTATCATTCAAGTCACCCAAGATAGAAGGACCATTCAGATCCGAGGCGATTTAGTTTTTCTGGAACAGCGCTCTGTTGTGAGGATTTTGGGCACTAACGGTAAGGGCATGGCTGGTACTATCGCAAGGATTCAGGAGGAAAGTTCTGGGCTGGAAGGTGCTGAGGGATTGGAGATCGGCGTGCATTTTGATAGCTTTGAGAACAAAGATCAGCGTCATTGGAGCCAGCGCGGCATCGTGCGCCTGGCGAAGACGATGAATGACAAAGGCAAGATCACCAAGGCACGTAAAGCCTGGGTGAAAGCAGTGGCCGATGTGGCGGAAGAGTGCTTTGAAGTTCAGCGAAAGCTGCTAGAAAGCCATGAAGCCAGGGTGAAGGCCGCGAAGGAAAAGGTTCGTCAAAGGGCACTACGAAAAGACGGCCCTGGCTGTGCAGTATCCGGCCAAAAACCATCTGCCTCCGATCAGCATCCAGTTGAACTGGAAGCGCATCATCTGTTCGATGCCAGCTCACGCCCCGACCTGGCAGCTTATGAAGATAATCTGATCGCTATCAGTGGCAGCATTCATCGAAACTTCCACAAGTGGATGGGCTCAAAACCCTGCGAGCCCAAAGACTTTGTCGACTATCTATTAGGCAATGAAATGTGCCATTTTGATGGACCACCCAGTGCCAAAAAGAGGAAGGAGCAAAAGCTGCAAAAGCTGATGAATCGGCTTGAGTTGTTGCAAGCGAGATTCGAGGGGAATCACTTGTTGTACTAATACCTGCGATGACCTAAGTGACGAGCATAGCTAGGTCCATCCGAGTGGAACGCTGTGCTTGGCATCACACTATAAAATCCAGGATTTTTGCATATTGAATTAGAAATGAATTGTCAAGTGCTTATTTCCGATTCACGAATAACAGCAAGACTGAGGAGCAGCTTCTGCTTTAGCACACCTGATCAGCAAGAAAGCTCCGCACGCCCTGGCAGCACCACCGCCCAGCCCTTAAAGTAGTACAGGTGATCTATGGCAGATTGGTCAGGTGCCCCAGAGCAGAGTCCAGTACCAGGAGGGGTTTT
>JBILLQ010000038.1:0-30650 GCA_044375975.1 Prochlorococcaceae cyanobacterium | reverse complement strand
CGGCGGAGTGATCGACGGTGTCGCCCAGCAGGCTGCTGCCAACAATGGTTTCGATACCCACGAGGTTGTCGATTCCCAGGGTGCCCTTATTGAGCACACCAAAGGCCCCGAGGCTGACTAGGCCGCCGAGGGAGCTGTAGTTGGCGATATCAAGACCAGCTCCGCCATTGATGCTGTCGTTGCCGGAGCTGGCAAAGATGCTGTCATTACCGGCGCCGCCATTCAGTGAATTATTGGCGGTATTACCTGTGATGGCGTCGTTGAAGTTGCTGCCGGTTACATTTTCAAATTGTTGAACAATGAAGCTAAGTGGCAGTGGTGCACCTGTGCCACTTACGGTGACCAGGCCTGTGGTCAAGTTGGTGTTGGTGCCACTGAATACCACGGAGCCACTGGAGATCGCGGCGGAGTGATCGACGGTGTCGCCCAGCAGGCTGCTGCCAACAATGGTTTCGATACCCACGAGGTTGTCGATTCCCAGGGTGCCCTTATTGAGCACACCAAAGGCCCCGAGGCTGACTAGGCCGCCAAGGGAGCTGTAGTTGGCGAAATCAAGACCAGCTCCGCCATCGATGCTGTCGTTGCCGGAGCTGGCAAAGATGATGTCGTTGCCGGCACCACTGGCCAGGGAATTGTTGGCGCCATCACCTGTGAAGCTGTCGTCAAAGGCGGTGCCAATCAGGTTTTCGATGCTGATCAGCAGATCGCTGCCGGCGGCCACAGTGTTCTGGGCGCTGCCCTGCAGGTTGAGGGAGACGGTTACCCCAGCTGCCAGGGTGTCGTAGGAGGCGGTGTCAATACCAGTGCCGCCGTTAATGGTGTCGTTACCGCCCAGGCCATTGATGGTGTCGTTGCCGGCGCCGCCAGTGAGGGAGTTATTGGCGGCATCACCTATAATGGCGTCGTTGAAGTTGCTGCCAATTACATTTTCAAACTGCTGCACAGTGAAGGAAAGTGGCAGCGGTGCGCCTGTGCCATTTACGGTGACCAAGCCTGTGGTCAAGTTGGTGTTGGTGCCACTTACTACAACGGAGCCACTGGAGACCGCAGCGGATAAATCGACTGTGTCGCCCAGCAGAATGCTGCCAACTACGGTTTCGATGCCGACGAGGTTGTCGATTCCGAGACCGCTCTTGTTGAGCACCCCAAAGGCCCCGAGGCTGACTAGGTTACCGAGGGAGCTGTAGTTGGCGATATCTGTACCGCTGCCGCCATCGATGGTGTCGTTGCCGGCGCTGCCAAAGATGGTGTCGTTGCCGGCGACAGCTGTGATGAGATTAGAAAAAATGTTCCCGCTTAGGGTGTCCGCAAAGCTGCTGCCGGAAAGATTTTCAATGGAAATCAGTAAGTCAGAGCCCGCATTTAACGTATTTTGAGCGACTCCCTGGAATGCCAATGAGACGCTAACTCCTGCGCTGGCACTGGCATAGGACGCGGTGTCAGTCCCTGCCCCTCCATTTATGGTGTCATTGGCGGCACCTCCGTCAATGGTGTCGTTCCCACTGGCGCCAGAAAGGGAGTTGTTGGCTGTATTCCCAATAATTATGTCTACAAGGTTGGAACCCCTGACATTTTCAAACTGACTGACTGTAAAATTAAGTGGTAATGGCAAAGAGCCTCCGTTAATTGTAATCCTGCCCAGGCCTAGGTTCACTTCGGTGCTGGTGGCGGCTGGAGCCGTTGCGCCGCTAAGGTCGATAACGTCGCCCAGGATGTTGCTGCCAACAATCTCTTCGACGCTTACTAGCAGGTCAGAGCCGAGAGATCCTTTATTGATAACGCCAAATGCGCTGAGGGTTATAGCTGATCCGATGGTGCTATAGTCGATCCGATCGTTTCCTGCTCCGCCGTTAATTGTATCGTATCCAGTTGAGCCAATCGCGAAATCATTTCCTTCGTCACCATTTATTTCGTCGTCACCTTCCCCGCCGTTTAACGTATCATTTCCCAGGCCGCCATTTAGCGTGTCATTAGTGTTAAGCCCAAGGATGCTGTCGTTGCCATCGAATCCATTGATGATGTCGTCAAGATCGAGGCTTGGGGCTAAATCAACAATACCAGTCAGGGAATTTGGCAGGGAGTTGCCGTTTACGGTGGCCATGATTGTGAAACGAAAGAATTGGTTAGATGTAGGATGAAATTAGAATAGCCTAAATAAAAATAGCCTAGCAAGTCAATGTGCGGAAAAACGATTATCGCTAAAAGCTGTGAGTAGCCTTATTGGAGGTGGCCGTGATTGCGATTGCATTTGGCGAAGATAAATAATTAAGTTTTTCTTAAGATTTACTATGGTCTAGCGAGTGCTTCCGGGGGGGGGCGGCGGTTGTGCCACATTCAAAAGTGGCATGCAAGTGGCGATGCCGTGGCAATTGGCGCCGCTGCTTGTAATGAGAGGGGCCGCTTAAAAAGTTTTGGCTAAGCCAGGTTTGGATGAGCAATATGTCTAACCCCGGGATAATGCCCCGTCTTTCAACCCGTGGTGGCTGGGCAGGAGCTTGTGCCTAAAGGGGGTTCTCGTGTCAGGAGAGCGGCGAGATTTATAATTCTTGCTGTTCCGTGCAATTGATCCAATAACTAAATGCCAGCAGCGGTCACCCGTGGCTTTGTCATAAGAGGCTATGTCTTTAAAGTTTAAAGTTGCGCTATTGCAACCTTTCACGCCGCCATGTGTCAGGCATTCGTGATCCTTGCGTCTAATATCTTTTGCAATTATATCTTTGTCTTCCGGACTTGGATTGCCCAGGGGTTGCCGCTTGGCTTTTGTTCCTCTGTTGGCCTTTTTTTATCGGCTTTTCGCGGATTTTTGGGTGATATTGCTGGTTGGCTGGTTTTTGGCGGTCTGTAATTGCTTTGATATCTTGCTTTGCTTGCTGTGACTTTCGCTTGGGTTTGATGGGCTGCCGCGGTCGTTTTGCTGGCGCGGGTGGGTCTTGGTTGCTCCAAGGGGCGTTTGGCCTGGGGCGGCCAAGACCTGGGGCTCCTTAGATTCCGTTGGTATCCCAGGGGCCTTGCCCTGCTGCGATGGCCCCCACCTCTCCAGCCGCTAACCCCGCTTCAGCCGCTAACCCCGATCCAGAGGTCATCGCTTCCTTAGGCGATTCCCCAGCCGCTGCCGCTGCCGGCTCGCCATCGCCCGGCTGGAGCTTGGCGGACAGCCTGCGGCTCTACGGCCTGGAGCGCTGGGGAGATCCTTACTTCAGTGTTAATGCCCGCGGCCACGTGATCGTGCAGCCTCGGGGGGATCGCGGTGGCGCTCTCGACCTGGTGGAGCTGGTGGAGGGTCTGCAGGGAAGGGATCTCAGTTTGCCGCTGTTGATCCGTTTTGATGACATCTTGGAGGATCGTCTGGAGCGTCTCCACGCTGCATTTGAGCGGGCAATTGCCCAATACGGCTATAGCGGTCGCTACCAGGGTGTGTTTCCAGTGAAATGCAACCAGCAACGCCACGTGGTGGAGCAATTGGTGGAAACCGGTCGGCGCTGGCATTTTGGTTTGGAGGCCGGCAGTAAGGCTGAACTATTGATCGCCCTCTCCTTACTGGAAGACCCCGATGCCCTGTTGATCTGCAATGGCTATAAGGACAGGCGCTATGTGGAGACGGCAATCCTGGCTCGACAGCTGGGTCGCCAACCGGTGGTGGTGATTGAGCAGCTCGATGAGGTGGAGCGAATTATTGTTGCTAGCCGTCAACTGGGCGCCGCTCCGCTGATCGGCTTGCGCGCCAAGTTGGCCACCCGCAGCACGGGCCACTGGGGCAGCTCCGTGGGGGAACGGGCCAAGTTTGGCCTGTCGGTGCCCGATCTGCTCACCGCCGTGGAGGCGCTGCGCCAGGCGGACTTGTTGGCGGATCTGCGCCTGCTGCATTTCCACGTGGGCAGTCAGATCAATGACATCGCCGTGCTCAAAGATGCCCTGCAGGAGGCCGCCCAGCTCTACGTACAACTATGTGGTCTTGGCGCCTCGATGGGCTACCTGGATGTGGGGGGTGGCCTGGGGGTTGACTACGACGGCAGCCGCACGGCCACGGCGGCCTCCACCAATTACTCCCTGCAGAATTATGCGAATGATGTGGTGGCCACGGTGAGGGAATGCTGCGAGCCCCACGGCCTGCAGCCCCCCACCCTGGTGAGCGAGAGCGGCCGGGCGATCGCCAGTCATTTTTCCGTGTTGGTGTTTGATGTGCTCGGCAGCAGTGGCGTCGGCGATCAAGCTCCCCCGCCCCAGCCAGGCGAACAATTGATTGTGCGCAATTTGCGCGAAACCCTCTCCGGCATCAACTCCGAAAATTTGCAGGAGGCTTGGAACGACGCCCGCAAATTCAAAGAAGATGCCCTGGCCGCCTTCCGCCTCGGCTATCTCACCATCCAGGATCGGGCCTGCGCCGAGCAGCTCTACTGGGCCTGTTGTTGGGCGATCAGCAGACAGCTACCGGCGGCCGGGGTGCCCGATGACCTGCGGGCTTTGCAGGCGGGTTTAGCCAGTACTTACTACGCCAATCTCTCGGTATTTCGTTCGGCACCAGACACCTGGGCTATCGATCAGTTGTTTCCGGTGATGCCGATCCATCGCCTCAATGAGGCCCCCACTGGTCTCGGTAGTTTTGCTGATCTCACCTGTGATTCCGATGGTAAATTAGCGCGCTTCATTGATGCTGGTCAGATTAAGCCCCTGTTGGAGTTGCATCATTTGAGGCCGGGTGAACCCTATTTAATTGGCTTGTTCCTCGCCGGCGCCTACCAGGAGGTGATGGGCAATCTTCACAACCTGTTTGGTAGCACTAATGCCGTGAATATCCGCCTGGCGCCCGGCGGTGGCTACCAGGTGGATCACGTGGTGCGCGGTGATACCAATGCCGAGGTGCTGCAGGCGATGGAGCACGATCCCGGCCTGCTGTTGGAGCGGTTGCGGCTGGCCAGCGAAGCGGCGATTCAGAGTGGTGGCCTCGGCATCGCCGCCGCTCGCCGATTGATGGATCACTTGGAGACCAGCCTGCGTCAAACCACTTATTTGCAGCCTTGAGCAGTAGCCCTGACCCTATTAATTGCTATGCCGATGCAGGGCTCATTGCAGGCAGAAGCTAGCCTGCAGGCTGAGGCGATCGATCGGTGGGCCCAGTTCGTCGGCATTGAACGGCTGCGCGGCGGCAGCCGCATCGGCGGCGGCTGATTTGAGCAGATAGGGCTGGGGCATGGCCTCCAGCTGCACCTGCAGGGGCCTCACCTGGCGCAGACCCATCACCGCCGCCAGTTGTTTGGCCTGGCGCAGCGCATCTTGGTAGGCGGCCTGCATCAGCGCCTGGGAACTGGACCGATCCTCGGCCGGGTCGGCCTGGCCGGTTACAGGGGCCAGGCGCACGCCGGCCAGCCCCCCCACCTCACGTACCAGGCTTTGGTAATAGCGGGGCGCCAGCTTGCCGCTCACCTGCAGGCTGGCGGTGATCCGGGAGTTGCGACCAGTCCAGGTGCCCGGGCCGCTCACCTGCAGATCTGCCACCGCCAGGGATTGCAGCTGCCGGCGCACCGCATCCAACCGCAGTTGCAGTGTGGCCAGGGCCTCCGCAGAGCGGGCCGCCTCCGCCTCCAGAGCCAGGGAAAAGGCCAGCTGGGCCATCGGCCGCTGCCGCTGGGCCGAGCCGCGGGCCTCCACCAGGGTGCCGCCGCAGCGCAATTGCGTTTGCACCTGGGCCTGGCCTTGCAGAGGCAGCAATGGCAGCAGCCCTGCCGCTATTGCCACCGTCACTGCAACTTGGGTGGCGGTGGCGGCGAGCGGCCGGAGTAGGCCCAGGCAGGCCCCGGAGCGCAGCGATGGCTGGGGCGATGGGGGCGCGGGCAGCGACAGCTGTTGGCTGGTTGGGGCGTTCATGGGGAGACGCTTAATTGAGGGACTGTTTCAATTCGGTCTTCGCCTGGGCCAGGGCCCCGTCCAGGGCAGAGCCATCCCTTCCTCCGGCCTGGGCCAGGTTGGGTCTGCCGCCGCCGCCGCCGCCGCAGAGTTTGGCGATGGCGCCGATGAATTTGCCCGCCTGCTGGCCCCGGGCGATCAGCTCCTTGCCGAAGGCCGCCACCAGCACCACCTTGCCCAGGTCGGCAGGATCCGGCAGGCCGCCCAGCACCACCGCCGCGCCCTGGCCCAGCCGTTCCTGCAGCTGCTGGGCCGCTGTCTGCAGGCCGGCCCCCTCCACGCCATCAAGCCGCTGCACCAACAGCTGGAACGGCTGATCAGCAGTGCCGGCACCAGCCGTCTGGCCCACCGCTTCGCCCACCGCCTCGGCCTGGTCCACCAGCGCCGCCGCCTTGGCGGCGGCCAGCTCGGCGCGGGCCGCCGCCAGGGATTTTTGACTGGCCTTGAGCTCCTCCTGCAGGCCCGTCACCCGCTCCACGATTTCTTCCGGCTGAGCCTTGAAGCGATCCGCCAGGGCCTTCACCACCGCGTCGCGTTGATTGAGATAGGTGAGCACCGCCGCGCCGGCCACCGCCTCGATGCGGCGGATGCCGGCGGCCACGCCGCTCTCGCCCACAATTTTGAACAGGCCGATCTCGGCGGTGTTGGCCACGTGGGTGCCGCCGCAGAGTTCCATCGACACCCCGGGTACATCCACCACCCGCACCACATCGGCGTATTTCTCGCCGAACATGGCCAGGGCGCCGGCGGCCTTGGCCTGCTCGATCTCCATCTCCCGCACCTGCAGGTGGTGGGCCTCGGCGATCCAGCCGTTGATCAGGGCCTCCAGCCGCTCCAGTTCGGCGGCCGTGACCGCCCGGGGGCAGTGGAAGTCGAAGCGCAGCCGATCGAAATCCACCAGCGAGCCGGCCTGGGAGATGGATGGATCCACCAGCTGTTTCAAGGCGGCCTGGAGCAGGTGGGTGGCGGTGTGGTTGACCTGGGCGCGGCGGCGGCAGCCGCGGTCCACCTGGGCCCGCACCAGATCGCCCACCGCCAGGGCGCCCCGCTCCACCTGGCCGCGATGCACGAACACGCTGCGGTTGCGGCCCACCGCCTCGATCTGGACGAGCAGTTCGCCATTGGCTGAATCGGCGATCAGCAGGCCCCGGTCGCCCACCTGGCCGCCGCCCTCGCCATAGAAGGGGGTGCTGTCCAGCACGATTTGCACCGCATCGCCGGCGCTGGCCCGCTCGGCCGGCTCGCCGTTGACCACCAGGGCCAGCACGCAGCCTGGCTGCTCCAGCCTTTCGTAGCCTCCGAAGGCGGTGGCCTCCAGGCCGGCGGCCAGCTGTTCGATCGCTCCCTGCAGGGTGAGATCGAGGCTCACCGCCGCCGCCTTGGCCCGCTGGCGCTGGGCCTGCATCGCCGCTTCAAAGCCGGCCACATCCACCGCCAGGCCCTGCTCTTCGGCGATCTCTTCGGTGAGCTCCAGCGGAAAGCCGTAGGTGTCGTAGAGCTCAAAGGCCTGGTCGCCGGAAATCTGCCGAGGTTTAGCGGCCAGCAGGTCGGCCAGCAGCTTTTCGCCCCGCTCCAAGGTGTCCAGGAAGCGGGCCTCCTCCCGTTCCAGTTCCGCCAGGATCTGGCCGCGACGCTCCACCAACCGGGGATGCACCGCCCCCATCAGGGCGATGCTGGCCTCCCCCATGGCGGCGAGGAAGGGCCGGTCGATGCCCAGCAGCCGGCCGTGGCGCACCACCCGCCGCAGCAGGCGCCGCAGGATGTAGCCGCGGCCGAGGTTGCTGGCGGTAACGCCATCGCCGATCAGCTGGGTGACGGCACGGCTGTGGTCGCCGATCACCTTCAAGGAGGTTTGGCCCTTGGCATCCAGCTGGCGGTAGTCGACGCCGGCCAGGGTGGCGGCGGTTTCGATCAGCGGATAGATCAGATCGGTCTCGTAGTTGTTGGCAACGCCCTGCAGGATCTGGGCCATGCGTTCGAGACCCATGCCGGTGTCGATGTTGCGACTGGCCAGGGGCGTGAGCTGGCCCTCGGCGTCGCGGTTGTATTGCATGAACACCAGGTTGTAGAACTCGATGAAGCGGCTGTCGTCCTCCAGATCGATGCCCGCATTGCCCAGTTCCGGCTTGAAGTCGTAGTAGATCTCCGAGCAGGGTCCGCAGGGACCGGTGGGGCCCGAGGCCCAGAAGTTATCGGCTTCATCCATGCGAATGATCCGCCCTGGATCTACGCCCACCAGATCGCGCCAGATGGCGGCGGCCTCGTCGTCCTCCCTGAACACGCTCACCACCAGCTGCTGGGGCGAGAGGCCAAACACCTGGGTGCTCAGCTCCCAGGCCCACTGGATCGCCTGTTCTTTGAAGTAGTCGCCAAAGGAAAAGTTGCCGAGCATCTCGAAGAACGTGTGATGCCTGGCCGTGCGGCCCACGTTCTCGATGTCGTTGGTGCGGATGCACTTCTGGCTGCTGGTGGCCCGGGCGGCCGGCCGTTCGGCCTGGCCCAGGAACACCGGCTTGAAGGGCAGCATGCCGGCGATGGTGAGCAGCACCGTGGGGTCGTCGGGAATCAACGAGGCGCTGGCCATGGGCCGGTGGCCGCGCCGCTCGTAGAAATCGAGGAAGGCGCGACGAATCTCGTCGCCGCTGCGGGGCGGCCCGGCGGGGGGGACGGGCACGGTGCTGGCGGCGGCCATGACTCTGCGCAATAAGCCTGGAAAGGGCATGATCGCCCAGCGCAGGCAGCAGCCGGAACGGCTTCCCCTTGGCCATCAGCAACCGCAATCCCCACCAGCCTGGTCAGCTCATGGGCCAGCAGCGCGCCCAGTTGCGGCTGCGCTCGATCGGCTGGGCCCTGATCGCCGCCCTGGTGGCAGGCGCCATCGGCTTGGCCCTGGCCGCTGTGGCTGGGGAGGCACCGCTGGCCAGGGCCAGTGGCCTGCTGGATGCGGCGCTGCGGGCCGGCGGCTGCGGCTTTTTTTATGGCTTGCTCGCCTTTCACCTGCAGCGGGTCGATCCCGATGACGGCCACCTGCAGGCGGGCCTGGTGGGGGCGGTTTGCGGCCTGGTGAGTTTGGCGGCTCCCCTGGCCGGCGGATGGAGTCTCGCTGGGGCGCCCCTGTCAACTGTGATGATGGCTGCTGTAAGTAGGTGGCTGCCGCTCTGGCTGCCCCTGATCGGCAGTGCGCTGCTGCTGCACACAGCGCAGCGTCAACTGCCAGTACTCCGGCCCTGATGAGCCTGCTGCACGCCACCTGGCTGTTTCCCCCCGAAGGTGCGGGCGGTCGCCTGTTGCTCTGGGCGGATACCTGGCGCGTGGCTGAGCCGATCGCCCCCAGCGGCGAGGCGGCCGCCCATCCCTTTTCTTTAAACGTTGACGATCTGGCGACCTGGCTGGACGAGAGCGACCTGTGGTCGGAAGACCTGCGCCCTGCCACCGCCAGCCTCACCCTGCCCAGTCGGGCCCTGGTGGGCAGGGGGGGTCGCAAGCCCAATGGGGCCGCCTGGACTGGCCTGCCGCTGCTGGCGGGCGAACCGATCCCCAAGGGGGTGGAATGGTGGCCCTGGCAGGTGGAGGGCTTGGCTCTGAAGCCCGCCGCCGCCAGCGAGTGGCTCAGCCGTTTGCCCCTCTCCGGCGACCATCCCGACCTGGCCGATGACCTGCGCTGGTGGAGCCACTTGCAGCGCTGGTGCCTGAGCCTGATCGCTCGGGGCCGCTGGCTGCCCCTGGTGGAGGAGGGGCGGGCCCACTGGCTGCCGCTGCTCAACCGCGAGGACGATCGCCATCGGCTGGAGACCCTGGCCATCAGCCTGCCCCAGGTGGCCACCTGCGCCATCGGCGATGGCCGCAAACCGGAACTCGCCCTCAGCTGCCGGCGGCCTGGCAGTGGTCGGTTGCGGGTGGCCAGCTTCCTGGAAACCCTGCTCGATGGCCAGCTGCGCCAGGGTTTTGAGGCTCAGGCCAGCGAGGAGCTCGACCCGCTGCTGGGCGCCTGGCAACAGGCCCTGGGGCCCGGGGAGGGGCAGCTCAAGCTCGACGAGGAGGAGACCGAGCGGCTGGAGGTGGCCACCCACCACTGGCGTGAGGCGGTGGCCGGCAAGGTGGCGCCAGCCCGCACCTGCCTGGAGCTTTCGGCCCCGCAGGAGGGGGAGGAGCTCTGGGAGTTGAGCCTGGCGCTGCAGGCGGAGGCCGACCCCAGCCTCAAGGTGCCGGCGGCCACGGTGTGGGCCAGTGGCGATCGCCAGCTGCAGCTGGGAGAGATAGCAGTGCCCCTGCCGGGCGAACTGCTGCTGGAGGGTTTGGGGCGGGCCCTCACCCTGTTTGAACCGATCGAGCGGGGCCTGGACTCGGCCACGCCGGAGAAGCTGCAGCTCACCCCGGCGGAGGCTTTCGTGCTGGTGCGCACGGCCGCCACGCGGCTGCGGGACGTGGGGGTGGGGGTGGTGCTGCCCGCCAGCCTCTCTGGCGGCCTGGCCAGCCGGCTCGGTTTGGCCATGGAGGCGGAGCTGCCGGAGCGCTCGCGGGGCTTCACCCTGGGGGAGAGCCTCAACTGGAGTTGGCAGTTCATGATCGGCGGGGTGACGCTCACCCTGCGGGACCTGGAGCGGCTGTCGGCCAAGCGCAGCCCGCTGGTGCAGCACAAGGGCGCCTGGATTGAGCTACGCCCCAGCGATCTCAAAAATGCCGAGCGCTTCTGCGCCGCCGATCCCCAGCTCAGCCTCGACAATGCCCTGCGGCTCACCGGCAGCGACGGCGACACCTTCCATCGCCTGCCGGTGCATCGCTTTGTGGCGGCCCCGCGGCTGCAGGCGGTGCTGGAGCAGTACCACCAGCAGAAGGCACCGGATCCGCTGCCGGCCCCGCCGGGTTTCTGCGGCCAGCTGCGGCCCTACCAGGAGCGGGGCTTGGGCTGGCTGGCCTTCCTGCATCGCTTTGATCAGGGGGCCTGCCTGGCCGATGACATGGGTTTGGGCAAGACGATTCAACTGCTGGCCTTCCTGCAGCACCTCAAGGCCGAGGAGGAGCTGAAGCGCCCGGTGCTGCTGGTGGCGCCCACCTCGGTACTCACCAATTGGAAGCGGGAAACCAATGGCTTCACGCCGCAGCTGGTGGTGCGCGAGCACTACGGCCCGCGGCGGCCCTCCAGCCCGGGGGCCCTGAAGCAGGCGCTGGAGGGGGTGGATCTGGTGCTCACCAGCTATGGACTGTTACAGCGGGATAGCGAGTTGCTGGAGTCGATCGACTGGCAGGGGATGGTGATCGACGAGGCCCAGGCGATCAAAAATCCCGGCGCCAAGCAGAGCCAGGCCGCCCGCGATCTGGCCCGTTCGGGCAAGGGCAGTCGTTTCCGCATCGCCCTCACCGGCACGCCGGTGGAGAACCGGGTCAGTGAGCTGTGGGCGCTGATGGACTTTCTCAATCCCCTGGTGCTGGGCGATGAGCCCTTCTTCCGGCAGCGCTATCGGCTGCCGATCGAGCGCTATGGCGACATGTCTTCTTTGCGGGATCTGAAGGCCAGGGTGGGGCCGTTCATCCTGCGGCGCTTGAAGACCGATCGCTCGATCATTTCCGATCTGCCGGAGAAGGTGGAATTGAGCGAATGGGTGGGACTGAGCGCGGAGCAAAAGAAGCTTTACAACCAAACCGTGGAGGCCAGCTTGGATGCCATCGCCCGGGCGCCGTTGGGTCAAAAGCATGGCCAGGTGCTCGCCCTGCTCACCAAGCTCAAACAGGTGTGCAATCACCCGGCCCTGGCCCTAGGGGAAGCGGCGGTGGACGGCCAGTTCGGAGCCCGCAGCGCCAAGTTGCAGCGGCTGGAGGAAATACTTGAGGAGGTGATCGCCGCCGGCGATCGGGCGCTGCTGTTCACCCAATTCGCCGAGTGGGGACTGCTGCTAAAGGCCCACCTGGAGCGCCGCTGGCGTCAAGAGGTGCCGTTCCTGTATGGCAGCACCAGCAAGCTGGAGCGCCAGGCGATGGTGGATCGCTTCCAGGAGGATCCGCGCGGCCCGCAGCTGTTTTTGCTGTCGTTGAAGGCCGGTGGCGTCGGTTTGAATCTCACCAGGGCCAGCCATGTGTTCCACATCGATCGCTGGTGGAATCCAGCGGTGGAGAACCAGGCCACCGACCGCGCCTATCGCATTGGCCAGCAAAATCGGGTGATGGTGCACAAGTTCATCACCAGCGGTTCGGTGGAGGAAAAGATCGACAGGATGATTCGCGAGAAGGCCAGATTGGCCGCCGAGATCGTTGGCTCCGGTGAGGAGTGGCTGGGGGGGCTGGACATGGGCCAGCTGCGGGATTTGGTGGCCCTGGAGGAGGACTGAACCGCCCCCGGCCGGCAATTACAAGCTAATCCTTGTCTCAGGGCTAATCCTTGTCTTAGGGCTAATCCTTGTCTCAGGGCTAAGACTTGTCGCTGGCCTAAGCCTTGTCAGGTGCCAAGTATTGTCGACGCCGAGAGTTTCGCTGGGGAACAGCGCCACTGCAGCATCCATCCGGGACCTGATGCCTATCGCGGCAATCACTGTGTGGTGGTGGGTACCAATAATTCTTCCCACGATATCGCCGCCGCCCTTTGGGAAATAGGGGCGGCCGAGGTAACGATGATCCAGCGCAGTTCCACTTTGGTGGCGCCCCTGCCGGCGCTGGAGCGGCTGATGTTCGCCGACAGCCATTCCGAACAGGCCCTGGATGAGGGCATCACCGATTAACAGTTGTCTCTTGGTCAAGTTCAGGCCCATGGGGCGGCTAACTTTGGTCAATGGCTTGCCAAGTCGTATCGCCTGTGCTCAGAATGGCATGACGTCTTACCACTCTCTTGTGACTGCTATTTCCAAGGCTGGCCTCGATTTGATCAAGTCGTTTGAGGGCTGCCGGCTTACGGCCTATGTTTGCCCTGCTGGGGTGCTAACTATCGGCTATGGCTCCACAGGCAGCCATGTAACCCCTGGCAAGACGATCACCCAGGCGGAAGCCGATGCGCTGCTGCTCAAGGACTTGGCGCGGTTTGAAAAGGGCGTCAGCGACTCGATTACTGTGCCGCTGAACCAGAATCAATTCGATGCTCTGGTGAGCTTTGCCTTCAACTGCGGTAACTCCGCCCTGGCAGAATCCACCCTGCGCAAACGCCTCAATGCCGGCGAGGATCCGAACACCGTGGCCAAGCAGGAGTTGCCTCGCTGGACCAGTAAAGGTATGGCTGGCCTAGTGCGTCGCCGTGCAGCAGAGGTGAATCTGTTTTGTGCTGGTGGTGCTAATGCCGCCGGGGACAAGATCATCAACCTCACCGCCAACCAAGACACGCTGCTCAAGAAGCAACCGCTGCCTGGTGTTGAGCTGAAGGATAATGAAAAATCGGCGGTTAGCAAAGGTAAGGCGTATCAGGGCGCCAAAGTGCTCGCCAGCCGGGACGGCCACACCCAGGTGGAGTTGCCCTTTGGCTTGGGTAGTTGGTGGCTGTTTGACGGCCACTGGAACGAGCTCGCTGGCAACTGAGGTTTAGGAAATGGCGGTAGCAGCGCTCCGCCATTAAGCTGCCGCCCAGGCCCACCGGTAGCAAAAGCTGCTTTGCGGCAGCTCGAAAAATTAGCCGCTGCGGCTGCAGTCAGGGTTTTGTAAGTCAATGTTTTGTCAGTCAATGTTTTGTCAGTCAATTAAGCTCGCTTATGGATCGCTGCCTCCCGGTTGGCTGCGCGCTGAATTAGGGCTGCAGCCGCAGACCCATGGCCCGGATGCCGCCTGGATCCACGGCGAATCCCTGCTGTTTCAGCGTCGCCAGGGCCCTCGGTGGAGCCGATAGGGAGATGCTGCAACCCCCCAGTTCTCGCCTCACCCGAGTGAGGGCCGCATGCACCAGAACACTGAGGATTAGCGGTTCCCAGGGATCTCCAGGATCGGCGGCCAGGTCCCAGAGGTGGGCATTTAGGGCCAGGTCGCTGGTGACCCGCACGAAGCCCACCATGGCTCCGCTTGGGGCAACCACGTTGAAGTGCCAGATGCTGCGTTGCAGCGCCAGGGCCCAGCGCTCCGCCGAGCGGGGCGGATCGCCCATCACTGTGAGCAGCCGATTCAGATCCGCCGCGGCCGGGGCCCCATCGGTGAGCAGCTGGTAGCCCTCCTCGAGCATTGGAGCGGCGGGAAGGTTGCGGAAGGGGAGCAACAGGGAGTCCAGAACCGTGGGAGTAGAGATGGGCCCGGGAGCCGGTTTCAGCCGGTGTTGCGCAGGCCGGCGGCGATGCCGTTGATGGTGAGCAGGGCACCGCGCAACAGCTCGCTGCGGCTGTAGATGTGGCCGTCGTCGCCGGAGCTGGCTTCGCTCATCGGCGGCTGGCGATTCTGGTCCCGCAGGCGGCGCAGCAGGGCCACCTGCAGAAAGCCCAGGGGAATGATCGTGCGATTGCGCAGATCTACCGATAGCTGTAGGGCTGGGTCCCCGTCCAGCAGGCGTTGGTGGCTGGTGATCTGCAGCACCAGATCGCGGGTGAGGGCGAATTCCGCCGCGATCGTTTGGAAGATGGCCTCAAAGGCCTCGCGGGCATCCGCCTGGCCCAGGGAGCGCACGTAGTGGTGGGCCAGGTCGATATCCACTTTGGAGAGGGTCATCTCCACCTTGGAGATCAGCATGCGAAAGAAGGGCCAGCGCTGGTGCAGCAGTCGCAGCATCTCCAGTTGCTCGGGATCTCGCAGCAGCTCCTCCTGCAGCGCGGCGCCCACCCCAAACCAGCTGGGCAACAGGAAGCGGCTCTGGGTCCAGCCGAACACCCAGGGGATGGCCCTCAGGCTGGAGAGATCCTTGGCACCGCCCTTGCGCCGGGCGGGACGACTGGAGATCTGCAGTTTGCTGATCTCCTCGATCGGGGTGCACTGCTGGAAAAAAGCCACCAGATCGGGGTTGTCATGCACAAGAGTGCGGTAGTGATAGCGGGAGCGGGCCGCTAGGCGCCCCATCAATTCGTTCCAGCTGGGGGTGGCGTCCACCGGGGTGCTTACCAGGCTGTTCTGCAGCACGGCGGTGGTTACGGTTTCCAGGTTGTAGAGCGCCAGTTCCGGCAGGGCGTACTTGGAGGCCAATACCTCGCCCTGCTCGGTGATCTTGATCCGACCACTGAGGGTGCCGCTGGGCTGGGCCAGGATCGCCTGATAGGCGGGTCCACCACCGCGGCCCACCGAGCCACCGCGGCCGTGGAAGATGCGCAGGGCCACGTCATGGCGGGTGGCCAGGGCTTGCAGGGCGATCTGGGCCTTGTGAATCTCCCAGTTGCTGGAGAGAAATCCGGAATCCTTATTGCTATCCGAGTAGCCGAGCATCACCTCCTGCAGTGGCTGTTCACTCTCATGCCCCCGCAATAGTTCCAGGTAGAAGGGATCGCTGAACAGGCGTTCCATCACCGCCGGAGCGCCCTGCAGGTCTTCCACGGTTTCGAACAGGGGCACCACCAGCAGGCTGGCGCGCCGGGCCTGGGGATCCACCAGGCCGGCCTCCTTGGCCAGCAGCAGCACCTCCAGCAGGTCTGACACAGTGTGACTCATCGAGATCACGTAGCTCTGGCAGATCCGCTGTCCGAATTCCTGCTGCAGGCGGTACAGCATGCGGAACACCTTGAAGGTTTCGGCAGTGGCCGCGCTCCAGTTGGCGGCTGGAGGCAGTAGAGGACGGCGCGTCTTTAGTTCACTCAGTAGCCAATTGATGCGCTGCTCTTCCTCCATCTGGCTGTAGGGGAGCGGCAGCTGCAGGTAGCGGCTGAGCTCGTCGATGGCATCGCTGTGGCGGGTGCTCTCCTGGCGAATATCCAGACTCGCCAGGCAGAAACTGAAGATGTGCACCTGACTGATCAGATTCTGCAGGGCTTCGCAGCTCAGGCCCGTGCTCTCCAGGCTCTGCTGGATCAGTTCCAGATCGGTGCGAAAATCCTCCAGGGATGCGTAGTGCCATTCCTGGGTTGGGCCACTGTGGGTGGCCGCCAGATTGCCGCCGCTCTGGGGCACCGAGCTGGGAGCGTCGCCGGGGGACTCCCAACCGGCGGCGGTCAGCTGTTGGTTGCGCACCTGGGCTAGCCGCAGCCGCTCCGCCACATAGCTGAGCTTGAGCCGGTAGGGCTCCAGGCGATAGCGGGCGGCCCGCTGTTCGTAGATATCCGGGAAGCGCAGCCGGTCCATCTCCAGGGATTCCAGCAGGGCCGGGCTCATCTGGCTCCACTGCATCGAGATGCTGAGCTGATCGCTCAAGTCGTCCACCGCCCGCAGGTAGCGATCCAGCATCAATTTCCGCTGGTAGCAGGCGGTCCCCCAGGTGATTTCCGGAGTCACCGAGGGGTTGCCGTCCCGGTCCGAGCCCACCCAGGAGCCGAAGGTGCAGAAGGCGTCCCGCGGCGGCTCCACGTCGGGATAACTGTTGGCTAGGGCCGCGCGAATCCGCTGGCGCAGCTGGGGCATCGCATCGAACAGCACCTGCTGGAAGTAGTGCAGGGCATAGTCCACCTCGTCGAGCACGGTGGGCTTGAACTGGTGCAGTTCATCGGTGCGCCACCAGAGGCGGATCTCCTCCTCCAGCTGCAGGCGCAGGTTTTGCCGGTCGGTCGCATTCAGCTGGGTGCCCTGCTCCAGCCGCTGGATCAAGCTGGCCACCCGCCGCTGCTTGTGACGCACGGTGTGGCGCACGATCTCGGTGGGATGGGCCGTGAATACCAGCCGCAGATCGAGATCGCGCAGCAGGTTTTCGATCTTGGCCGGGGGCACATTCAGGGCCCTCAGCCGCTCAAACAGCTGCCGGAAGGTGGCCGGTTCCGTCTGGCTGGCCAGCGCCGGCAGGAACGGATCTTTGTTCACCGGTTCGCCGTTGGTCTTCAAGCTGTCCAGATAGCTGTCTTCCTCGATGTGTTGTTCGAGGATGTTGACCAGCTGGAAGTAGAGAGAAAAGGCGCGGGCGGCGGCGATGGCCTCGGCCAGATCCATCTCCCGGATCAGCTGCACGATGGCGCCGGTGTCGATGGCGCCATCGCCATCCACCTCCGGTTCGCTCAGTTGCTTCAGCCGCAGCAGCCGCTCGGCCTGGCCGGGGGGGCATTCGCTGTGCAGCACTGTCTGCCAGAGATCCTCCACCAGTTCAAGACGCTCTCCCAGCAGCCTGGTAACCCGTGGCGATGCTTCGGAGGAGATGGGCGAGGACGGCCGCATGGGGCTTGTTGCGACGCGGTTGACTTGTTCGATCATCCCAAAGTGGCGCCGGATGCGTCTGTAGCAGCGGCGTTACCCAGAGATTGCTCCCTATGGGCCAAGGCTGCGGCATCGGCGGCAACTATGTCGGCGATGCTTTCGCCGACGGCATGGCGGGCCAGCCAGTCCATGGCGGTGTTGCCATGGCTCATCAGGCCTTGCAGTGGCGCCAGGGTGGCTCTGAGCCCCAAATCAGCGGCCAGGGGGGCCATGGCCGTCAATTCGTCGGCAATCCAGCGGTGGGCGCCGATCGCTGCGCCGCTGCGCCAGTGGCGCAGTTCGGCCAGCAGGCTGGACTTGGCTGCGGCCCTGTCGTTGGCATCGGCCAGCTCGGCCAGCTGGGCGGCATCCAGGCAACTGGCCCGCAGCGGATCCCAGTGGGCTGGATCGCGCAGCAATTGCTGCAGTCGCAGTTCGGCGAAGGCCGTGATCGCTAGCAGCAGATCTGGCTCAGCCACCAGGTCGCAGATGCGAATTTCCAGGCGGTTGAGTTCGTGGGGGCGGTTGTCGCCATTGGGGCGCACCGATGTCCACAGGTGGCGCACGTTCTGCATCGTGCCGGCCTCCAGTTGCTGGTCCATCCAGGCGATGTAGTCGGCGTGATCGCGGAACAGGGGTACTTGCGGGGGCGTGAGCGGGAACTGCAGCCAGCGTTGGGAATGGGCGCCGCACACCTGGCCATCGAGAAATGGTGAGCTGGCGGAGAGGGCCAGCAACAGGGCGGCTTCGCAGCGCAGCAGCCTCAGCCCGGCGAACAGCAGTTCCATGCCGTCAAAGCCCGCGGCGGGGGTGAGGCCCAGGTTGATGTGCACGCTGGCCGTCACCACCCGCGTGCCGTAGCAGTCTTCTATGTAGTCGTGATAGGCATTAGCGGGATCTGAACGCTCAAAGTGATCGCTGTCGCCGCTGCTCAAGGTGCTGCCTGGTAGCAGGGTGAGCCCCCGGCCGGCCAGCCAGGCCCGCAGGCGCTGGCGGGGTTCGAGCAGTAGCAGCAGTTGCCGCCGGTAGTCGGCGTCTGGTGGTGTGATGTATTCGAGGTTGCGCTGGTCGGGTTCGGTCACGAAGCCATCCAGGCTCCTTGCCGCCTCGGCGGCACAGCCCACCACCGTGCCGTCCGGCCGGCCGGTGTACATCTCCACCTCGAAGCCCTTGAGCAGCAGCGCGCTGCCCTGGGCGGTTGTGGCTGTCATCGGCGGAACCCTCACTGCAGGCATGCCAGGGCCTTGAGCATGCCGCGCGCCTTGTTGAGGGTTTCCTGGTATTCCGCCTCGGGGCTGGAGTCGGCCACCACGCCGGCGCCGGCCTGCACCAGCACCTGCCAGCCCCCCAGCGGATCGGGCAGCACCACCATGGTGCGAATGGTGATGGCGGTGTTCAGGGCGCCGCTGAGATCCACAGCGCCATAGACGCCGGCATAGGGGCCGCGGGCGTCCGGCTCCAGCGCGTGGATAAGTTGCATCGCCCGAATTTTGGGCGCACCGCTGACGGTGCCGGCGGGGAAGCAGGCCATCAGCAGATCCCACACCGACTTGTCCTCGGCCAGCACCCCCTCCACCTGGCTGACGATATGCATCACGTGGGAGTAGCGCTCGATCACCATCAGCTCGCCCACCCGCACGCTGCCAGGCCGGCAGACGCGCCCCAGGTCGTTGCGACCGAGATCCACCAGCATCACGTGCTCGGCGCGCTCCTTGGGATCGGCCAGCAGGTTGGCCTCCAGCGCCAGGTCTTCTGCCTCGTCGCCGCCCCGGGGGCGGGTGCCGGCGATCGGACGCAGGGAGGCCTTCACCTGGCCCGTGGCGGTGGGTTCCGCCTTCACCATCACCTCCGGGCTGGAGCCGATCAGGTACCAGTCGCCGAAGTTGAAAAAGGCCATGTACGGAGATGGGTTCACCATTCGCAGGCTGCGATACAGGTCGAACGGCTCCCGTTCCACCCGGGTGGTCAATCGTTGGCTGAGCACCAGCTGAAATACATCTCCAGCGGCGATGTGTTCGCGGGCCGCAGCCACCGCGGCCTCGAAATCGGCCTGGTCTCGATTGCTTTGTATGCGCAGCTGCTGGCTGATTGATTCCGGCGGTGCGTCATGCCAATTCAGCGGGGTCACCGTTGCTGGCAATGGCCGGTGCATCTGCGCTTCCAGCTCATCGATGCGGGCCATGGCCGCCCGCCAGGCCGTCTCGGGCTCAGCACCAGCACTCAGATCCGCATAGGCGACGGCGGTGATCTGCCGCTTCACCTGGTCGAACACCAGCAGGCTGTCGGCCAGTAGCCAACAGCCGTCCGGCGGTGAGTCAGCGGCGGCGGTATGCACCGGCACGCTCGGTTCGATCCACTGGATCAGCTCGTAGCCCCAACAGCCGAACAGCTGGCCAAGGGCCGGCAGGCCTGGCAGCGGCGCACTGCGCAGGGGCGCCAGGCACTGCTGCAGCAGGCTGAAGGGATTGCCGCCCAGCCGCTCCAGGCGGCCGTCGCGCCAGCGCCGCTCACTGCTCTCGCCCCGGCAGGTGAGTGTCCAGAGGGGATCGGTGGCCACCAGGCTCCAGCGGCCGATCCGCTCGCCCCCCTCCACCGATTCCAGCAGCACGCCATGGCGTGAGCCGCTGCCCACCTTCAGCCAGGTGGTGAGGGGGGTTTCCAGATCGGCTGGCCAGCAGCGGGTCAGGGGGATGAAGTTATGGCCAGAAGCCACCTGGGCCAGGAATGGCTGATCGGGCCAGTCTGCAGCGCCAGGGCGGTCAGGAATATTGGCGCTGGGCATCGGCGGGCTGATGGGCAAAAAAAACGGGGCTGCACGCCCCGCCTTTAGTAGTTACTGGAGACAATACCCTCAGGAATCAAAGGGGTTCTTGCCGGTGAACTTGAGGGTGGCTGGATTGACGTTGGCGCCAATGCTGCGGGGGTTGTGACCGACGATTTGACGGCCTTCGTTCACTTTCTCGGGGAAGACGCCATCTTTGGGGTGCAGGAACTCGGTGTCACCACCGGGGAAGATCCGGTAGATCTTGTAATCCTCGATTCTGGGCTTGAACTTGGTGCGCAACTGGGTGCCGAGGGCAAGGCACTGCTCCTTACGGGCGAAATAGAGAATGTTTTCGCCTTCGTTCATTTCGGCGGCGCCACCGGTGGGCAGCTCAAAGCCTTGGGCCTTGGAGCTGGTCCAGGTGATCGCGTATTTCTCTTCAGTCTCAGCGGAGTTCAGCAGGCCACCTGTGCTGCCGATGTACTTCGGGAGTTGACCGCTGAGCGCCGTTGCTGTCATGACTTTTCCTGGAGAGGGGGGATGTCGGCGGACCGTTTCCAGCGGAAGCTAGCACCGTGTTTTCAGGCCTTCCGGGAGCTGCGGGCCACTCTTCACACCCGTCAACAAACCCGGGCTCAGCAGATCGGAAAAAATACGGTCAGGCCACTCTCCCCCCGCTCCGTCAGCCGCCCCCCCAGCCTGGCGAACAGTCGCTGGGTGGCCTGGCGGCTGAGTTGCAGGCTGCCGGTGCTGGGGTCCCAGCTGAGCACCGGACCCACCAGCTGGCGATGGCGGTCTCGCTGCTCGCCCTGGCCTGGTCTGCGGGCCTTAACGCTGCTGGCCAGATGCAGTTTCAGTCTGGCGCCCGCCGGTTGCAGGCTCACGGTCACCGTGCTGCCGGCGGGCAGGCTGCGGCTGAAGCGATCGATCAGGCCCCCTAGCATCGTTTCCAGCCGCAGCGGATCGCTGAGCACCGCTGGCAGTTCGGCGCCGATTTCCAGCACCAGTTCCAGGCCCCGGCGGGCCAGTTGCCGCTGCCACAACTCCTGCAATTGCCCCAGCAGGGCGCTCAGATCGGTGCGGGCCAGGTCGGTGGCCTTCAGGGGCGGTGGCTGCTGGTCGGCATTTTCGGGCTCGCGCTGCAGTTCTGCGGCGAGGAAGATCAGCCCAAAGCGGTCGATTTGCTCGCTGCACTCGCCATCGATATGTTCCAGGCGCTGCTGCACCACCGCTGGCAGGTCTTGGCGGCGCAGCAGCGAGCGGATCAGGGTGCGGATGGTGGCCAGGGGGGTGCGCACCTCGTGGGTGAGGGCCTCCAGCAGGGCCAGTTCGCCGCTGACGGCGCGCCCATTTTGCTGCCGCTGGTGGGCGTTCTCGGCACCGCCGCCATGCACCAGGGGGCGCAGGGTCAAGCTGGGGGCCATCGCGGCCAGGCGCTCGGCCAGCCGCGGCCAGAACTGCTGTCCCAGGTCTGGGTTGCTGTGCAGCGGGCCGAGTTGCTGCAGATTGCGCCGCAGTAACTCGGCCTCCTCGGGGGCCTCCTGGCGCAGCCGGGCATCGATCAGTCCCAGGGCTGCCCCCAGTACCTCTGGCTCGAAGCGCACCACCAGCCGCCGCGCCTCGGCTCCACCATCGAGGCAGAGGGCCACCTGCAGGGTTGGCGTAATCAGTAGCAGTAGTGGATCGGTGCCGTCGCCCTGGCGCAGGTCGAGGCGCCGGAGGCTGCCCCCTGCCACCGCGTCCGGCCGCTGGCTCGGCAGCAGTCCCCCTCTGGTGGGCAGCAGGGCCTGCAGCTGCTGGGGAGGGGCCCACACCCAGCCCTGCAGGCGCTCCAGCAGGGCTGGTTCATAAAGCGCCGGTAGGGGAGCCGCCAACCACACTCCCGCCAGGGGCTCCTGGCTCGGATCTGCCGTGGCTGGCAGCAGAAAGTCTTGCTGGAGGGTGGCCAGGGCGGCCCACCACATCCGGCGGGCCGCATCGTCATTGCTGTGGCCTGGCAACACCTCCGCCACCAGCAGGCTCCTCAGCTCGGCCAGGTCCGGCCCCTTGGTCACCATGTTTGGGGGCTCACCATTTTTTTGGGCTCACCGTTCTGGGGCTCACCGTTCTGGGGCTCACCATGCTCTTGAGCTCAAGCTGCCCTGGGATCAGCATGGCTCGGCAATCACCAGGTCCTGCCGCTGCGACCGCGCCGCCCCACGGCGGCACAGAGCCCCAGGGCCATGAAGTTCATGATCATCGCCGAGCGGCCGTAGCTCAGGAAGGGCAGCGGAATGCCCGTGATCGGCCCCAGGCCAATGGTCATGTTGATGTTCACCACCACCTGGAACATCAGCATCGCCCCGATGCCCACCACCAGCAAAGACTCGTAGTCGCTGCGGGCGCGCCCGGCGATCTGCAGCAGCCGCCACATCAGCAGCGCATAGCCCGCCACCGCCAGCACCGAGCCGATGAAGCCCGTCTCTTCCCCCAGGGCACTGAAGATGAAGTCGGTGTGCTGTTCCGGGATAAAGCGCAGTTTGGTGAGCGAGCCGTTGAGCAGGCCCGTTCCCCACAGTTCGCCGCTGCCGATGCCCACCATGCTCTGGATCAGGTGATAGCCACCGCCGAGCGGATCTTGGCCGGGGTCGAGAAACAGGGTGAGGCGAGCCCGCTGGTGGGGCAGCAGCCCGTGCTGCCATAGCCAGGGGGTGCCCACGGCAAATACAAGTTGCACCGCCAGGGCCACGGCGGCGGCGGTGCGTTTCCAGGGCAGGGACTGGTATGCCCACCAGCCCACCAGCGGCAGCCAAGCGATCAGCAGCCAGGGCAGGGTGCCGGCGGCGATGGCGCTCACCAGGGGCGAGAGCAGCAGCACCACCCAGATACCTGGCATCCCAGACCAGAACAGCATCGCCAGCAGGATCGATCCGAACACCAGGGAGCTGCCGAGATCCGGCTGCACGAACACCAGCAGCCAGGGCAGGCCGATCAGGGCGATCGGTCGCAGCAGGTCTATGGGCCGCTCCACCGGGTGGCGACTGAGCACGATCGCCAGCAGCAACACGGCGCCGAGCTTGGCGAATTCCGAGGGCTGCACGTAGAAGCCGCCGATGTTGATCCAGCTCTGGGCCCCCAGGGCGCTGGTGCCCACGATGCGCACGGCGATCAAGCTGAGCACCATCGCCCCGTAGATCGGCCACTGCAGGCGGATCAACCGCTCTATGGGGAGGCGGGCCAGCAGCAGCGCTATGGCCATGCCCACGGCGCCGGTGATCCAGTGCTGATACCAGTCGGTGTAACGCACCTGGCGCTGGGTGCTGGCGATCAAGATGCCGGCGATGAACACCATCAGCAGGGGGATGCCCCAAAGCATTAGATCGGTGTCCCCAAAGGGCTGGCGCCGCGTCTTGCCATCGCCGGAGAAGACGCTCTTGCTGCGTCTCGGCATGCCGAGCATGGGGATCAGGCCGGCTGCAGATGACTGGAGCGGATGCGCTCGGCCAGGGCCCTGAAGGCCCGGGCGGTGGCCGAGGCGGGCTGGGCCAGCACCACCGGTTGGCCGCGGTCACCGCCCTCGCGCACCAGCATTTCCAGGGGCAGTTCCGCCAGCAGGGGAACTCCTGCCTCGGCCGCCAGCAGGGCGCCGCCGCCGCTGCCGAAAATCGCGTAGCGCTTCTCCGGGGCGTCGGGGGGGATGAAGCCGCTCATGTTCTCCACCACGCCGAGCACCGGTACGCCCATCTGCAGGAACATCGCCAGGCCGCGGCGGGCGTCCTGCAGGGACACCTGCTGGGGGGTGGTGACGATCAGCACGCCGGCCATGGGCACCGCCTGGGCCAGGCTCAGCTGGGCATCGCCGGTGCCGGGCGGCAGGTCGACCACGACCACATCCCGCTCGCCCCAATCCACCTGATAGAGAAACTGGCGGATGATGCCATTGAGCATCGGACCACGCCAGATCACCGGCTGGTTTTCGGCGATCAGCAGCCCCATGGACACCATGGCGATGCCGCAGGTCTCGATCGGCCGCAGCACCTGGGCGGCTCCTTCGCCACTCACCTCTGGGGTGCGGTCGGCCACCCCCAGCATGGTGGGGGCGTTGGGGCCGTAGATGTCGGCATCGAGCAGGCCCACCCGCAGGCCGGCGGCGGCCAGGGCGCAGGCCAGGTTTACGGCCACGGTGCTCTTGCCCACGCCGCCCTTGCCGCTGCTCACGGCGATCACCTGCCTCACCCCTGGAATCGGCTGGCGTTCGGGCCCCTGGCCGGGCCCACCAGCACCGTGGCCGCCAGCGCCGTGCCCGCCGGCGCCGATGGGTGCCCCCTGGTGGTGGGAGGCGTTTGGTTGGGCCACTTCGATCTGCAGGTCGTTGATGCCCGGCAGGCCCACCAGGGCGCCGCGGGCTTCGGCGGCAATCCGATCGCGCTGGCTCTGGGCAAAACCTGGCAGGGCCAGGCGGAACAGGGCCCGATCCCCCTGCAGGCGAGGCTCCTGGATCCAGCCGAGCTCCACCAGGCTGCGGCCACTGCCTGAATCGCTGATCGCCCCCAGGGCGGCCAGTACCTGATCGAGGGAGGCCTGGTCCTGGGCGGTCATTCCGCAACGGCTGCACAAGCCAGCAATCCTAGGCAGGGCTGTTGGGCTGCCAGGTTTAAAGGCGGCGGCCCGGCTGGGGCACCCCTTGCCAGGCTTTGGCGGCTGCCGGGCTTCAGGGGCTGCCAGGTTTCAGGGTTTGCCAGGGTTTACAGAGCGTCCCGGGGGCGTTGCCCGGGGGAGCTGCCGGGGGGAGTTGGCCTGGGGGCTACGGGCATCAACGGGCTTTGCGGGCTGCAGGTTTTGGTGGCTCCCTGGCTTTACAGAGCTTCCGTGGGCCTTGTGCGGCGGTATGCCCGCCTGAAAAGGTAAAAAGGTCTATTGCCCCGCTGGTAGCGGCAGCGATGCTGATGTGGAACGCCCTGCTCAAGCGTGTGCTCGCTAGAGATGCGGGCAATGGCACCGCCCCGGCTGCTGTCGCCCCGCTGGCCGCCACCGCGCGCCCGCCGGCCGAGACCCAGCCGTCGACACCTCTTTTGGAGCGCCCGCCGGCCGATTCCCGCGCCCGGGCCAAGGCCCTGTTGATGGGGCTGCAGGATTCGATGTGCGCCGGCCTGGAGCGGCTCGATGGCATCGGTCGCTTTCAGGAGGAGAGCTGGGAGCGGCCGGAGGGCGGCGGCGGTCGCTCGCGGGTGCTCAAGCAGGGCCGCATCTTCGAGCAGGGCGGCGTCAATTTCTCCGAGGTGGAGGGCGACCAGTTGCCCCCCTCGATCCTGAGCCAGCGCCCGGAAGCCAAGGGTCATCGCTGGTTTGCCACTGGCACCTCGATGGTGCTGCACCCGCGCAATCCCTACATCCCCACGATTCACCTCAACTACCGCTATTTCGAGGCTGGCCCGGTGTGGTGGTTTGGCGGTGGCGCCGACCTCACTCCCTACTACCCATTTCTGGAGGATGCCCAGCACTTCCACCGCACCATCAAGGCGGCTTGCGATAGCGTTAATCCCCTTTACTACCAGGTATTCAAGCCCTGGTGTGATGAATACTTCTACCTCAAGCATCGCGGTGAAACCCGCGGTGTAGGTGGCATTTTCTACGATTACCAAGACCCCTCTGGAGTGCTCTATCGCGGTCAGGATCCCCAGGGCCCGGCGGCCGCCGCAGGCCAGGCCCTGGGCCAGGTGAACCATGGCTGGGAGCAGCTGTTCCAGCTGGCCAGCGCCTGCGGCAATGCCTTCTTGCCCGCCTATACGCCGATTGTTGAGAAGCGCCAGTTCACTCCCTTTGGCACCCGGGAGCGGGATTTCCAGCTCTACCGCCGCGGCCGCTATGTGGAGTTCAATCTGGTGTTCGATCGCGGCACCATTTTTGGCTTGCAAACCAATGGCCGCACCGAATCAATTTTGATGTCTTTGCCGCCATTGGTGCGCTGGGACTATGGCTATGTGCCTGCGGCCGGCAGCCGAGAAGCGCTGCTCACCGAGCTGTTCACTCGCCCCCAGAACTGGCTCGAAGACGACTCGCTGGAGGGCCGCTGCGCTCCCCATCAGGCGGTGGGTTGATTTCCGCCCGGCTCGGTAAGGGGGAATTCAACACGGGGGCCATCACCCCAGGAGTCGTCACCCCGGGGACATTGCTGGGGGAGTTCAGGACTTCGGCCAGGGGCTCAGGGCTGGTTGCACCCAGGGGCTCGCTGCGGCTGGGGGAGGCGAGGCCCCGCTCCAGGGCTGCCACTATCCGCCTGGCGATCGCCTGAACAGCAGCTTCGCTGCTGGCGGGATTGCGCAGCGAGGCCTCCAGGTTTCCTTCCAGCTTGCCGATTTCCAGAATTGCTATGCCTCGGCGGGGTGCCCCGAGGCCATCACGGAATTGCAGCGGGAAGGCACCGAATTCGCTAGCCAGGCTTTCGTCGAGGCGGCTGGGCTGGTTGTGCAGCGGTGGGATCAGCCCGGAGCCGATGCCATCGCGGCCGTAGGCGTCGTAGTGAATTTCCACCGCATAGCCCCCACCGGCCGCATGGGCGCGACCGACGCTCCAATTGGTGCGGGGATCGTTGCCATCGGCGATGCTGCGCACTGGCGGTTCGTAGAGGCGCATCGCCAGGCCTCGCGCCAGCCCCAGCCGCACCACCGCTCGGGCCGTGAGCAGGTTCCAGTACAGCTCGTCGGTGATGCCGGGCTGCATCGGCCTGGCCCCCCGGCGGCCCACCGCCTCGCCACTGGTGCCGGCGCCGCCGATGCCCTGGGAGTCGGCATGGCCGGCCAGCACCAGGATGGTCTGCTCCGCCGCCACTGGCCGCGTACCGAGCCAGTTTTTGGCCAGTCGGCTGCGGGGGCCGGTGAGCGGGTCGCTGTTGGAGAGCAGGGGTGCCTGGGCAACGGCGGGAGCGACCAGCGCCGTGCTCACCAGAGTGAGCAGCAGAGCCCAGAAATGCCGGGGCATGGGGGGAAAGGGCTTTGGAGGTGGAATCTGGTCTAGGTATTACAACGCAAAATCTTAGAAAGAGAAATCTCAGGTTGTGGAATTATGATCGGCGCATTTTTGGCGCTAAGATTTAGACTGACCAAGCCTGGATCGCCTAATCTCAGCTGGTGGAGTTCAAATTGGCGCAAATCAAATTTGCGCAAATCAAATCGGGGAGCTGAGCAGGCTGCGGTTGCTGAACAGGCCCAATTGCGGGCCGATTTCTAGTTCCAGGGCAATCAATTCGTCCCGGTGGGCCCGCAGCCGCAGGGCGCTGCCGGTGGCGTCGTCGTGGCTGATCAGCCGCAGTTCCAGGCACTCAGCCCGCTGGGCCCGGCGCTGGTAGAGCCAACCGGCCAGGGGCCCCAGCAGGGCTAGCAGCAGTGGCCACCAGTGCAGTTGGGGCAGCAGTTGGCGCAGCACCAGCCCCAGGCAGCTGGCCCCGAGGGCCCCCAGCAGCGAGAGCAGCAGCGCCAGGGCCGGACTGGCCGCCACCTGGGCGCGAAAGCGCAGTTGGCGCCGGTCCGGATCGCCGTCCAGCGGCTGCCAGCCGCGCTGTTGCAACCAGTCGTTCAGCCCGGCGAGCACCACCATGGGTGGCCGCGACGAGCGCATCTCCAGCACCGTGGTGCGGTCTTTGCTGGCGGCCCGCAGGAAAAACACCAGGCCGATGGCCATCAGCAGGGTGAGCAGCAGGGTGGAGCTGGAGGAGGCCATTGCGGGCAGGCACTCCAGCCATTCTGCTGCGGCTGCGGGGTCAACCGCTTGGGGGCCACTGCTGTGGGGTCAACATGGACCCATCCCAATCCCCGCCCCCGAACCCCGACCATGAGCGCTACCCCCACCAGCAACCTGCCCGCCCCAACTCGCTTTTGCGTCTTTGATGGCGATCTGGATGCCGAGTGGGAGGCCCTCTATGCCGGTGCCCGGGCCCTGGCGGTCGACACCGAGGCGATGGGTCTTATCCATGGCCGCGACCGGCTTTGTTTGGTTCAGATCTGCGACGACGATGACAATGTTTGCTGCATTCGCCTGGCCCGGGGCCAAAAGGAAGCGCCGCGGCTCCAGGCCCTGATGCAGAGCCAGTCGATCGAGAAGGTGTTCCATTTCGCCCGCTTCGACGTGGCCGCCCTGGCCGAAAACCTGGGCATCGCCGTGCAACCGATCTTTTGTACCAAGGTGGCCAGCCGCCTGGCCCGCACCTACAGCCCCAGGCACGGCCTCAAGGAGGTGGTGCAGGAACTGGTGGGCGTGGAACTGGATAAGCAGGCCCAGAGCTCCGACTGGGGGCGGGTGGAGGACCTCAGCGATGCCCAGTTGGCCTACGCCGCTGGCGATGTGCGCTACCTGCTGCCGGCCCGCGATCGGCTGGAGGCGATGCTGAAGCGGGAGGAGCGCTGGTCGCTGGCGGAACGCTGCTTCGCCTGTCTGCCGGTGTTCGCCGATCTCGATCGCCAGCGTTACAACCTGCTGTTTGAGCATTCCACCGGTGGCAACCGCTAACCGGGGCAAACCCAGGGCGAGCGAGCTATTGCGGCGACGGAGCTAGTCGATAGCCATGGCGGCATCAGGGCTCCATAAAATCGCTGCGGCTTGGCTGCTTCAGTTTTCAGTTTTCAGTTTTCAGTTTTCAGTTTTCAGTTTTCAGTTTTCAGTTTTCAGTTTTCAGTTTTCAGTTTTCAGTTTTCAGTTTTCAGTTTTCAGTTTTCAGTTTTCAGTTTTCAGTTTTCAGTCTTCAGTCTTCGATCATGAAGTATTCATCGTTGCCCACGGTGCCCAGCTGGGCGGTGAGCAGGGCATGGCTGTCGATGCCGCTGGTCTGGGCGGCGTTGAGTAACTGATTTGCCAATTCCAATTTGGCGGCGGCACCGCTGATGCCCTCCTGGGTGGCCTTGATGTCCACCTTGCGACGGGCGGCGGCCAGGCTGATGCCTAGCTGGCTGGCCAGATGGCCGCAGGCGGCGTTGTAGGCACGATCGGGAATTGCTGCCATATGGGGCGCGGCGCGGCTGGTTGCATCATCCCAGCAGGCGCTGCTCGATCAGGGCCGCCAGCCTTTCGCTGGCACCGGCGCCGCCCATCCGGGCCCGGCCGATGCTCCCCAGCCGCCGTCGCCGCTCGGGATCGTCGAGCAGCTGGGCCAGCTGCTGGGCTGCCTGTGCCGGCGTGCGGCAGGGCAGCACCGCACCGCCCAGCAGGCGGCTTTGGCGTCGGGCAAAGCCAGCCTGGAACTGGGGGCCCGGCCCGGGGATCGACAGGGCTGGGATCCCCAGGCCCACCAGCTGTTCGGTGGCGGTGCCAGCGGTGGCCAGGCCAGCGCTGCACCAGGGCGCCCAGCGTTGGAAACAGCCCGGTCCGATCAGCAGTTGCAGCCGCTGGCGCCGCCAGCAGGCCACGGCACCGCAGGCCTCGGCTGCTGGGCTGAGCTCCTCTGCCCAGAAGCCGGCTGCAGTCAGTAGGGGCGCCAGTTCCTGGGCGCTGGGGCGCTCGCCACTGGTCAGCAGGGCCGTCAGCGGTCTGGGGCTCCAGCGCTCCGCCAATGCCCCCAGGGCGGCCAGCAGTCTTTGGCTATTGGCCAGGGCCTCCGGCAGGCGGCTGCCCGGCAGCAGCAGCAGCGGGCCCAGGCCATCGGCCGCTAACCAGGCCGGTGGCGGCTGCTGGGCCAGCCCATCCATCATCGGATTGCCGGCCGCCAGGGCCTCCACCCCGTGGCGCCTCAGCCCCCGGGCGGTGAGCCGATCGCGCAAGGCCACCAGCCGGCAGCGGCGGCGATCCATCAACGCCCACTCCCAGGGGTCCCACTCGCTGCCCTTGCGGCGGTGATAGGCGTCGGCCAGCAGGTCCCAGGGCTGGCCCCGCCAGCCGGGCGGCGGCGGCGTGGCCCAGGTGTAGTCGCTTTTGGGGGTGCCGATGAAGCCGTAGGGGCCGCCACCGGCCCAGGCCAGCAGCAGGGGCAGCAGGTCGCCCACGGCCAGCACCGGTGCGCCGCTGCGGCCCCAGCGGCGCACCAGCCGCCATTGCCGCCAGCTGAGCCCCGCCAGCCCCGCCGCCAGATCCCGCAGCAGGCCGCCCAGGCTCTGGTTGCTGAAGCCGCCGCTGGGCAGGGGCTGCAGCGGCCCAATCCGCCTCAGTTTCCCGGCAGCTTCGGCGGCGGCGAAGGCCTTGCCCTCGCCCACCAGGGGCAGCACCACAATCTCAACAGCCGGCTGCCGCCTGGCCAGGGCGCTGATCAGCCGCTCGGCGATCAGGTCCTCGCCATGGCCGTTGCTCAAAACCAGCAAGCGGGAGGCCATGGCGCGGCTGATACGATCCGTCCACGGGAGTTTGCTCCCCGGCGGCGGCATGGCCAAGTGGTAAGGCAGAGGATTGCAAATCCTTTATCCCCAGTTCGAATCTGGGTGCCGCCTTGTCTAAATACTAGGCAATAATTAAGTCCAGACTTTTGTTTTTTGTTGGCGTTGACAATATTTTGTTAGCAGTTTTTAGGCGCTGGCGGAAATGTTTGTCCCTTGGTAATAATATTTACGCTCTGGCTGTAACGCTTGGGCGTTGGCAATAATATTTAGGTTCTGGCGGCAATGCTTGGGCGTTGGCGGCAATGTTTAGGCGTTGACAAGCAATCACCTGATGGAGAACCCAATCTGGATGCTGGTGCCCTGGGCGGTTTTCGCGGTTGCTTTGGGCATCAAGGCTCCTGATCAGCAAGAAAGCTCCGCACGCCCTGGCAGCACCACCGCCCAGCCCTTAAAGTAGTACAGGTGATCTATGGCAGATTGGTCAGGTGCCCCAGAGCAGAGTCCAGTACCAGGAGGGGTTT
>JBILLQ010000007.1:0-74720 GCA_044375975.1 Prochlorococcaceae cyanobacterium | reverse complement strand
CATATCATGTGGTTCAGGGTATTGAGAATAGAGCTGCCAAGAATGGCTATTTTGCCCGGCCCCTATCAGTTTAACTAACTTTACAAACCGTAACCTAGGTCGTTTTATTTATGGCGACCTACTTAGCGGACTACCTTATTTCGGCATCTTAGGCGAGAAGTTGGTGCAGTATGCGAAGCATCTTTGCAGCCACCGCAGCGACTTGGCGTTGATTAGTCAAAAGTTAGTCAGGTGACCGTAAACATCGATTTGAAATTATCCCTTAGATTCACTTCTTTTTCATTCTTAAGTTTGCTAATGTAATCAGCGAAGTGCGCCTTAACCCCCTCAAGGCAGTATTTCGGATGAAAGTAGATAGTGTCTTGCGACCCATTATTAATAACTTTAAATGCTTTGTCTAGCTCCATATCATAAGCTATTTTACCGCGGGTCATGCCATCGTGAAATAGCCCACACCTGCCTTCTTCATATAGTAAACCAGCAAATACACCCTCCATCTCGGATGATGAAAAAACATCCTGAAATGCGCGCAAAAAGAAGTCTCTACTTTTTCCATTGCTTGCTTGGCCTTCTTTGTGTTGTTGAACTGCTTCAAGATATGATAGACAAATCGAGAGCACTACAAAGCTAGCTTGCGTGTCCATTTGTTCGAGCAAGCGGTCTGCAGGATCAAGAAACCACCCTTCAACTTGCCTCTGGTAGATAATAATCTTGCCATTAAGTTGATATGGATCAATTGTTTTACCATTCCGCTCATCCAGGACGATAGGACTTCCTTCCACATATTCTCCAAGCATCTGAGGGGCCACATAGATAGGATAATTTGGCATAATCCTTTTTGACATGTCCTAAAACTTCTGAAAAAGACATCCTACCAGAGGTCATAGTTCTTGTCAAGAAGATACAATTAACTAACGCGGACCATGGTGAACACGCCCAGCTCTGGCTTCTCCAAGGTCAACGCGGGTTTGTCGGTGGCCTCCTCCAGCGCAGAGAGGGTTCGGCTCGCCACAGCTACAGCGAGACTCTCGCGATCACCCAAGGTCCGCCCCATCGTCTGCCAGCCCTCTGATCTGGGGCTTGCAACCTGGCCTCGCCGCGCTAGATTCGCTGTTCGCGAATGGCGAAGACAGGTTCGGTCATGGCCCGCTCTCTCTCCAACCCCCAGCTCGTCCTCAAGCCACAGGATCTGGTGGTGCTGCTGCGGCTGGCCCTGGATCAGGGCCCGGCTCCCACCTACGCCGCCCTCGGTTCCGAGCTGGGCATCACGGCTTCGGAGATCCACGCGGCCGTGGAGCGGGCCGTGGCCGCCAGGCTGGCGATCAAGAACGCCGCTGGTAAACCACAGTTGCTGCGCTCAGCGCTGCGGCCGTTTCTGCAGCACGGTGCCCGCTACTGCTTCCCGGCCAGCTATGGCGGGCTGACCCGCGGCATCCCCACCGGCTACGCCGCCTCCCCCCTCAGGGAGCAGATCCGGCCTGGCAACGATCCGCCACCGGTCTGGCCAGCCAAGAACGGCACCGTCCGTGGCCTCGCTCTCCACCCGCTCTACCCGAGCGTCCCGGAGGCGGCGGCGCGCAACCCGGCCCTGGGCGAGCTGCTTGCCCTGTTCGATGCGGTGCGCGCTGGCAGCGCCCGTGAACAGGCCCTGGCTGGTGCCCTCCTTGAGCAGCGCCTGCAGCCGTGAATCCCAACGATGCCAACGTCGTTTTGCTCGAACGGGCAGCTGAGCATCTGGGCGATGCGCTGCTCGAGCAACTGGTGTTTGTCGGCGGGGCCGTGGCCGGCGTGTTGATCACGGATCCGGCCATGCCGGACATCCGGCCCACCCAGGACGTGGACTCGGCCCTGCTCCACCCCCTGCCCAGCGGTCGATCGATCCGACTGGTCAGCGCTCCGGTGTTCCTGGCCACCAAGCTGGAGGCCTTTCACGGCCGTGGCCAGGGCAACCACCTATTCAGCCACGATCTTGAGGACCTGATGGCAGTGCTCGACGGCCGCGAATCGCTGCTGGAAGAGTGCCGCCAGAGTCCGCCCGAGCTACAGACCTACCTTTCCGAACAGATCGCAGCTCTCCTGAAGACCCCCGCCTTCATCGAGGCCCTGCCCGCTTTCCTGCCGGGAGATCAGGCCAGCCAGCAACGTCTGCCGGATCTGGAGGAGAAGCTGCGCAGCATCGTCTGCCTGACAAGCCCATGAAGGCTCGAGACTTCTCCATGACGCTGGCTGGGGTGATGGTCTGCCGCCGGGCGCGGAAGATCGGCCCGTAGCCCGGCTTGAAGACGAACTGATCACCGGGCTCCAGATCCAGCTGGGCGGTGTAGGCCTTGCCGCCGAGTTCAGGGAAAGACATCGCTCGCCTCAGTCAAGGTCCACGCTTTCCAGCAACATGCGGCAGCGCATCAGACGGTCGGCATCGATCGCCCAGCCGACGATCTGGGAGTGACTGGCCTCTTCGTCGTCCTGCATCTCATCGACGACCTTGTCATGGAACTGCTCGAGATTGCGCACTAATGTCAGGGCGATCTGCTGGTCTTCGTAGGCGTTGGTATCCAGCGTGTTGATCAGCTCCAGCACCTGCTTCACCTTCTCTGGTGTGCTGCGCTCGGGCTTCTTGGGTCGATCCCTCTCGGGCCTGTTTTCCTGCATGGCGATCAGCCGATCGGGGCTTTGGGGAATGGCGATTGAGGGGCTATCGGCGAAGGCGGAGTTCAGCAGTTCGGGATGGACGCCCTGATCTGGATCCACCGGCTGGCCGGCCTGAAAGCGGTAGCGGCCGCTGGCATCGCGGGAATCGCTGACCGAGGGGTTCGGGGGCTGGTCGTTGCTCTGGCTCATCGGGTTCTGCGCAGGGTTGCTTATTCGGTGCCATTGCAGGCGATCAGGAAGGCATTGCTCCAGAGCAGCTGCGGCATAGCGCTTTTGTAGTGGGTGAGGTTGTCATTGAAAGCAACGCGGGCCGGCAGTCGTAGAGATCCCCCTTCACTTTGAACTGGGTTACGGCGAGCCAGTCGTTTGCTTTGGGCTGATCCCAGTCGACCACCCGCAGCCGCACCCTGCTCTGGCCGCCTCGTTCCCGGTCGGGCACCGACACCAGCACGCCGTCCTTGAGCAGGCGATAGACCTCCCGGTTCGCCGCCACCGGGCCCACCCCCTCTGCCATCTCAGTTCGTCCAGCAGGGCCAGGGCGGGCTGTTCCACCAAGTGGTCTTCTTTTTAGGGGTTGGGGGTCATGGCATCGGGGGGGCGTGCCAGAGGCTGGCGAGCGGAAGGGCCCAGATCGGGCGGCCGGCAAGAGATCCCATGGGCAGGGTCTGGATGCCGTCGTAGAGGATCACGCCACCGAGGAAGCGATCACCGGCCTGGCTGGCGAAACGGCGCAGACCGGCGAGGTGGCCAGCCTGAACGCTGGCCGAAGCCTTGACCTCCACGCCAACAAGTTGACCGACTTCATTGGCGATCACGACATCGACCTCCAGTTGATCTTTGTCGCGATACATCAGTAGATCGTAGGCCTCCCCACTCCAGCTGGCCATGCGTAGCAATTCGGCGTAGACGTAGCACTCGAGTGCTGGGCCGAAGGCGGTCCGATTCGTGGCGATTCCAGCCAATCTGAGCCCCAGCAACGCAGTGAGCAATCCGGAATCGAGAAACTGGAGCTTGGGGGTCTTCACCACCCTCGCCAGGCCATTGGCCGACCAGGCCGGCACGCGCCGGATCAGAAAAAGCTGCTCCAGCACTGTGAGATAGCGGTTCACGGTCTTGCCATCGAGGCCGAGACGGGCGCCGAGCTGGGTGTAGTTGCAGAGCTGGCCGCACACCTGGGCCATCGCCGTGAGCAGTTGCGGCAGGCTCCTGAGTTTGTCCACGGCGGCGATGTCGCGCACATCGCGCAGAAGAATGGCGTTGAGATAGCTACGCGCCCAAGCCTGGCGGCGGGCTTCTCTGACGCGCCGCAGCGCCTCGGGGTAGCCACCGGCCAGCACCCGCCGCTCCAGGGCTTCGCCCACCTCGAGGGCGGCCTGATCGGCGGATGCTGAGGGCGGTGGCGCATCGGCCGCAAGGGAAGCGAACAGGGCAGCCAGCCAGTCGCTGGGGTTGCCGGCCAGCTCAGAAGCAGCAAGGGGAAGGAGAGAAAGCACCTCCAGGCGACCGGCAAGGGAGTCGGCCACCCGGGGCAGGGCCATCACATCGGCGGAGCCGGTGAGCAAGAAGCGGCCGGGCCGGCGCCGATCATCGACCGCCAGCTTGATCGCCAGCAGCAGCTCAGGAACACGCTGCACTTCATCGATCACGGCCCCATCGAGGCGGCGAATGAAGCCCTGGGGATCCTCACGGGCGGCGGCGCAGGTGGTGGCGTCGTCGAGGGTGAGGTAGGGGCGCTGATCGCTCGCGAATTGCCGCACCAGCGTGGTCTTGCCGCTCTGGCGGGGGCCATTGAGCAGCACTACGGGCGTATCGGCCAGGGCTTCCTGCAGCCTTCTGGCGATGCCGCGGGGCCAGAACACTTCCGGGAGCATGGCTGAGGCGCGCACGATCCGGAAGCTAGCAGCGGAGAACTCGGAATCTGAAGTTGGCCAATTCGGAATTTGAGGACGTCCAGCTCGGAATCTAGTGGCGGCGAAACCGGAGCAAAAACGTCCAGCAGGCTGTTGGACGATTGGCGGTGGCGGGCGATCCTCTCCGGGGCTGCGTCGGGAGCGTGGTTCTTTGTGCAAGAAGTGCTTGCACAACTCCAGCGCCGGCTTGCGGGATCAGCCCAGCTCCTGCTGCCAACCGTGACACTGCTGCCTGGCAAGGGCCATGGTTGCCATGGGAAGCATCAATGGGGGCATCAGCCTGGGCATCGCTTGATGCCTATGCTGATGCAAGCCCTGGGCAGAGCCATGCGCACCACCGTGACGCTCGACGATGAGCTGCTGGCCAAGGCCGAGCAGCTGTGCGGCCACCTTGAACGCAGCGCCCTGCTCAAGGAAGCCCTGCGTGCTCTGGTGCAGCGCGAAAGCGCCAAGCGCTTGGCGGCCCTGGGCGGCAGCGAAGCCGCACTGGAGCCGATCCCCCGTCGCCAGAGCGCGGCGTGATCTTGGTCGACACGTCCGTCTGGGTGGAGCATCTGCGCCATGGCCTACCCCGCCTGGCCACGCACCTGCAGGAGTGGGAGGTGCTGATCCACCCCTGGGTGATCGGCGAATTGGCCTGCGGCAATCTGCGCAACCGATCACAAGTGCTGGAATTGATGCAGGGCCTGCCGGCGGCGACGGTGGCAAGCGATGCGGAAGTGCTGCTGCTGATCGAGCGCGACCGGCTGATGGGCCTGGGCATTGGCTACATGGATGCTCACCTGTTGGCTTCTGCCCGGTTGAGCCACTGCCGGCTGTGGACCCAGGACCGTCGTTTGGCCGCCGTGGCCCAGGAGCAAGGGTTGGCGGCATGCACACCTGAGCTGTGATGCAATTCATCAGACCATCGTGCCCCCGGCGTTAGCAAAGTTGACCACTCGGGGGCCTGCTCCAGCCGGGTCTTTAGCTCCTGCCTTGCCGCTGCCCCTGGCTATGGAGGTGCCCTGGCCCCTGTTTAATGGCGCCAAGTTTGCTCGGCTGCTGAGCCGCTACAGGGATGGACATTCTCGTGATGGGCGGCACGCGCTTTGTGGGCAAACCTTTGGTGGCGCAGCTGCAGGCCAGCGGCCATCGCCTCACCCTGTTCACCCGGGGCCGTCAGGCGGTGCCGGCCGGGTTGGAGCACCTGGTGGGGGATCGCACCGATCCGGCGGCCTTGGCCCAGCTGCAGGGGCGCCGTTTTGATGTGATCGTTGACAGCTCTGGTAGGAGCCTGGAGGATTCCAGCGCCGTGATCGCCTGCACCGGCGCCCCCAGCCATCGCTTTGTGTATGTGAGTTCGGCTGGGGTCTATGCCGACAGTGAGCTCTGGCCCCTCCACGAAGACAGCCCCACCGACCCCCAGAGCCGCCACGCCGGCAAGCTGCATACAGAAGCCTGGTTGCGCCAGCAGGGCATCCCCTTCACCAGCTTTCGACCCACCTACATCTATGGGCCCGGTAACTACAACCCCGTGGAGAGCTGGTTCTTTGATCGGATTGTGCACGGCCGCCCCGTGCCCCTGCCCGGCGATGGCAGCACGATCACCCAGCTGGGGCACGTGGAGGATCTAGCGGCGGCGATGGCGCGCTGCATCGAGGTGGATGCGGCTACCAATCGCATCTACAACTGCACAGGGCTGCAGGGGATCAGCTTCCGGGGGCTGGTGGCGGCCGCCGCCAGGGCCTGTGGCCGCGATCCAGCCGCCGTGGAGATCCGCAGCTTTGATCCAGCCGGTCTAGACAAAAAAGCCCGCAAAGCTTTTCCGCTGCGCCTGGCCCATTTCCTCACCGATACCTCCCGGGTGCGGCGGGAGCTGGCGCTGCAACCACGTTTCGACAACCTGGAAACCGGCCTGGCAGACAGCTACACCAACGACTACGCCCAGCAGCCCCCCGCCAACCCAGATTTTAGTGGTGATGAAGCACTACTCGCCTGACAGTCCCACAGATCCGCATTAACAATGTTTTCACGAATATATCTATAGTGAAAATATCAAGGCCGATAGGCAATATTCTCAGCAAGCCCTAAATATAAACTTTAGTGGCTATTCACTCTTGGTAGGGCCCATGCCAGCGGCCAGGTAGTGGATAGCCGAGCTCAGGGCCAGGGCCAGCGACGGCCAGAACAGCCACCAGCCCAGCCGTTGCAAAAAAGCGCTGACTGGCCAGGAAGCAGGCCAGAGCAGCAGCAGCAGGCTGAGGCATTGGAGCACCGTCTTGGCCTTGCCGCTGCTGGATGCCGGCCCGCCGCTGGCCTGGCCGGCCCGCCAACCGGAAATAAGCAGCTCCCGGGCCAGCAGCAGCCATACCGCCCACAGAGGCAGGATCTGTTGCTGGGCCAGCCAGAGCAGGGGGGCGCTCACCAGGATTTTGTCGGTGAGTGGATCGAGGCGGGCACCCCATACCGAGCCGCCGCCGGCCCGGCGGGCCAAGGAGCCATCCAGCCAGTCGCTGAGGCTGCCGCCCAGCAACAACAGCCAGGCGATTACCGGCCGCTGGGCGCTGAGGGCCAGCAGCAGCGGCAGGGCGATTACAGCCCGCATCAAGGTGAGCCCATCGGCCAACTGCCTCAGGCGTCTGGGGTTCATCGGCGCATGCCACGCTCAGACCCAGAATGCCTGCACATCGATCCCTCCCCCCGTGGTGCAACTACCGGTCTCAGCCGTGATGACAGCGCCGGTGCTGAGTGTCAGCGCCGAAACGCCGCTGCAGGAGGCGGTCAAGTTGCTCAGCGAAAAGCACATCAGCGGTTTGCCGGTGGTGGATGCCGCTGGATTGCTGGTGGGTGAACTGAGCGAAAAGGATCTGATGGTGCGGGAGAGCGGTTTCGATGCCGGGCCCTACGTAATGTTGCTAGACGCCGTGATCTACCTGCGCAATCCGCTGCAATGGGATAAACAGGTGCACCAGGTGCTGGGCAACACCGTAGCCGAGCTAATGAACTCCCATCCCCACAGCTGCGCCGCCGATCTGCCCTTGCCGGCAGCGGCGAAGTTGTTGAATGAGCGCAGCACCCAGCGCCTGTTCGTGCTCGATGCCCAACACAAACTTGTCGGTGTGCTTACCCGCGGAGATGTGGTGAGAGCCCTGGCGAATGCCGAATAGCTGCAGGGAGGCTGGCTGGGGATTATTCCAGCTGCCCTGCACAACTCAAGGTGGCGGTAGCGGCAATGGTGGTGGCATGGCTGGACTTTGCTGCGGCAGGGGTGACGACTGCCCAGGGGACGGCGAGCTGGAGGCTTGGGCAGTAGGTACAGGTGGCGGCGCCACCAGGTTGGCTCTGGCTGGCTGGCCGGCATCGGCTGCACCAGTGGGCGCTGGGCCAGGGGCCGGGCCGCCTTGGGGGTTGGCCGTTCCCCGGTTCTCCGGCTCCAGCACTTCAGCTGGAGTGGCTTCTAAATCCGGCAAACTTGTCCCCTGGGGCAGCACCACTGGCGCACTCAGGTCATCGGGGAGTTTGAGGGGCTCTGGCGGCTCGCTGGCGGCGGCGGGATTGTTGGTGTCCTGGCGCTGACGCTCCCGCAGGGCCAGGGGATCGGCGCTGATCGGCGGTTCCCGCAGCGGCGCCTTGTCGTTGGAGCGACGCGGATCGCTGCCCCGCGGTGCCCAGAACAGCCGGGCCAGCGGTTCCACCCCCTGCTCCATCAGCCGATTGAAGCCGGCTAAAACGCGATCGACCAGCTGACCGCCGAGGGTCTGGCCGCATTGGAACGGATTGCCGCAGCCCTGGGAGACATCGCGCAGGGCCAAACCCGCCAGCAGGGATCCCTGCAGGGGCACGCTGCGGCGGCTCAGCCGCAGCATGTAGGGCACATGCACAAAACTGGTGGCACCACCGCTGATCCAGTTGGCGTCGGCATTACTAAAACCCTTTTCGCCGGGAATGATGAAGCGACTCTTGGAGGCGTGGTCTGGCAGATAGGCGGCCCTCAGGCCGCGGCTGCGGGCCAGGGCACGGGTTTGCTCCAGGGTGAGGCCATCGCGGCTCATCAACACCTCCAGCCTGCCGTCGGCGCGCAGCCCAAACAGCATCCGAATCCTGGGCAGGAAATAGCGGATCTGCTGGCCCATCGAAATGCTGTAGGCCCCCTTGTATTGCGGCGGTGGCTGCTCCAGATCGTTGTAGATGCTGTGCAGGCCGCCAATAAATGTGTCGTAGCGGCGCGACCGCTCCGCAGTCAGTTCGCCATAGCCAAATTCCACCCCGCCATCGTTGCGAATGCCTAAAAAGGCCCGCTGGCGAGCTGCCGTGCGGTTGATACCTCGCCACACCCGCTCACCCAGCTTTAAATCGCCCAGGGGCACCGTGAGCTCGCGGCCCTGGGCGTCCACGTGCCGCTCATACATCGGTCCGGAGACAAAGGCCAGGGCGCTTCTGTCGGCATAGGCCTCCTGTTCCCGGTCCCAGCCCTCCAACAAATCGATTCCCACCTGGCGGGGATCGAAATCCAGGGCATAGGCCTCTTGATCGGCCAGATAGCGAAAGGGCTGGCCATCGGCGGCGGTGAGCAGCTGAGGCACCGCCTTGGGCCGCTCGGGCATCGGAGGAGCTATAGCCACTAAAAAGGTGAGCAGCCCCACCGGCAGGGCAATCATCCAGGCCCGCTTGACGCGCCACAGCCGGCGCCGCCCTGGCTTGGACCTGTCGGGGGCGCTAGCGGTGGCCTGGGGGCTAACCAGCCGCCTACGGGAGAGTGTCTTCAAGCAACCAGGGGCCCGCCGGCCATTCGCCAGATGGGCTCACGTTGGCGGCGGGCACGGCTGCCCGTCAAGCTAGATAACAACTAAACAGCCCCGAAGGGGGCGTAGATGTTAAACAAAATTGGCCAGCGCTGTTCGTAAATGCAGCTTATGCCAGGCCCATCCCCCGCAAATATGCAGGACGGGCCTGGGTGGCGCTGATCGTGGCCTGCACGTTGGCGTAGGGGCTGAGGTCGAGCTGGGGGAAAAAGATCGGCAGATATGCCAGGTAGGCATTCACGGCGCAGTCGGCCACGCTCCAGTCGCCAACAGCATCGGGCCCTGCCAAGGGGGCCAGCAGCGAGCGACCACCGGCCAGCAGCCGATCGAGCACCTCCATCAGGCGCGGAAACTCCTTTTCGCGGTTGGTGGGCACGAACAGGGCTATCGCCAGGGTGGCGTTGGCGAACAGCACCCACTGGCTGGCCAGGGCCCGCCGCTGGGCACCGCCGGGACCCTGGAATTCGCCGCCGTAGTGCTCAGCCAGATGCAACAAAATTGCACCACTTTCAAACAAATTGAGCGGCTGTCCCTGGCTGTCGCTGAAGGCTGAATCCACCAAAGCCGGCACCTTGGCGAAGGGATTGATATCGATAAATGGCTGCTGGCGGTGTTCGCCTGCCTCCATATCCAGCTGCACCCACTGATAGGGAATGCCCTTCTCCTCCATATACCAACGGGGCATGGAGGCGCGGGAACGGGCACCGCCGTAGAGGCTGAGGGTCATGGCCATGGCCTGCAGTTGATTGGCATCTTCTACCACCAGCGACACAGGCACCAGCGACAGAGGCACCAGCGGCAGCAGCAGTCGCCTCCCCGGCTGTGGGGGCCCAGAATCGAAAGCTTGAGCGGAGTCGGTGCGTGATCGAGCCGAAAACCGGCCAGAACCCCATGCCCCCACCCCAGCAGCCAGACAAGCTGCAGAGGTGGGCTCCCTACCTGGTGGGCCGCTGCCGGCGGGGCATTGTGGGCAGCAGCAGGTATGCCCAGCGGCTAAGGGAACAAATCCGCCAGGCCGCCGCCGACCCCAAACATCCACCGGTGTTGATTAGCGGCGAGCCGGGCCTGGAAAAGGACAACATCGCCGCCCTGATTCATTACGGCTCGCCAGCCCGCAAGCGGCCACTGCTGCGGGTCGATGGAGCCAGCCTGGGGGAAGACGGGGCCCCGTTATTCGGCACAGAGACCAATAATGGCGAAAATGGGCTACTGGCCCACATAGATGGCGCCGGCCTGCTGATCGACCAGCTCGATCGGGTGCCCAAGGCCCTGGGGCCCGCCCTGCAGCGGCTGGCCGAAACCGGCCAATGGCAACCGGCCGGGGCTGGGACTATCAGGCAATTCAGCGGCAGGCTGTTCTTCACCACCGAGACGGCGGCGCCGCTGCTGGATCGCCACTGCAGCTTGATCCGGGTGCCACCGCTGCGGGTGCGGCGCCAGGATCTGGGCGAATGGCTGCGCTACGGCGTCCGCCAGCGCAGTCTCAAGCTGGGCTGGCGGCCAGCACCGCAGGTACCGGAAACGGTAATTAAGCGGCTACAGAGCTACGACTTCCCCAACAACTTACGCGAGTTGGAGGTGCTCATCTATCGGGCGATGCAACAGGCCCGCCGCCAGGGGCTGCAACAGGCTGCTGAGCCACAACAGGCTGCCGAGCCGCAACAGCCAGCAGAGCTGCCGGAAGATGTGTTTTGGACCGACGATCGCAACCACCGACCCCGGTTTGATCTCTGGCGCTGGAAACCGGCGCTGCGCAACTGGATGCGCTCCCCCAGGCTCTGGAACACGCTGCTATTCGGGCTGGTCAGCTGGATATTTGTGCTGGTGAACCTGTGGCTGTGGCTGGGCCCCCAGGACAGGGCCCACAACGGTGCCTTGAACCTGTTTTGGGCCTGGTGGTGGCCGCTGATTTTGATCACCTATCCGCTGGTGGGCCGGCTGTGGTGCTCCTTTTGCCCCTTCATGGTGTGGGGCGAAATTGTGCAATGGCTGGCGGGCCGCCTGGGCTGGCAGCCCCGCCCCTGGCCGCGGGGGGACAGCGATAGCTGGGGGGCACCCCTGCTGGCGGCCGGTTTCGCCTGCATCCTGCTCTGGGAGGAATTGGCGAACCTGGAGAACAGCGCCTGGCGCAGCAGCACTCTGCTACTGCTGATCACGGCCGGGGCGGTGCTGGGCTCGCTGCTGTTTGAGAAGCGCTTCTGGTGCCGCTACTTATGTCCGGTGGGGGGAATGAACGGCCTGTTCGCCAAGTTGGCGATCACTGAACTGCGCGCCCAGGTGGGCACCTGCAGCGGCAGCTGCAGCAGCTATGGCTGTTTCAAAGGCGGGCCTGCGGTGGGGGAAGGGCTGGCCACACCTGGCTGTCCGCTCGCCACCCATCCGGCCCACCTGGCCGACAACCGCAACTGCGTGCTCTGCCTCACCTGCGCCCAGGCCTGTCCCCACCGCTCAGTGCAATTGAGAGTGCGGCCACCAGCGGCCGATCTACAGCGGGAAATGCAACCTCCAACCGCTGAGGCGGGGCTGATCCTGGTGCTGGCCGGCGGGGTGTGCCTGCACCACTGGCAAAGACTTTGGGGCTGGCTGGCCTGGGCGCCAAGCTCCCTCCATGCAGGGCCCCTGCTGCCGCGACTGGCGATCGCCGCGGCAACCCTGGCCCTGCCCGCAGCGGGCTTCCTACTGCTGCGACCGATCGCCCCGGCCCGCCAGCGCCGACTACTGCTCTATGCCCTGCTGCCGCTGCTGTGGGGCCTGCTGCTGGCAAGACACCTGCCGCTCGGCCTAAGCGAGGCGGGCCTGGTAATGCCGGTGAGTATCGGCCTGGCTTGGCCAGGCTGGAGCGCCGATCCCCATGTGGTGGCCTTCTGCCAGAGCCTGGCGCTGCTGGTGGGTTTGCTGGGCAGCCTGGTGCTGATGCGCCGGCTGGGGCCCCAGACAGGCTGGAGGTTGACCCTGGCTAGCGGCAGCTGTCTGCTGCTGGCCGCAGCCGGTCGCTGGCTGGTGGCCATATCTCCCTAGACAAGCGCTCCCTAGCCAGGGGCTCCCTAGGCAGGGGCTCCCTAGGCAGGGGATCCCTAGGCAGGGGGTCCAGGGGGGCAACGCCGGCCATCCCTGGGCCCAAGCCAAAGTCCAGCGGCGAGCACCGGTGAGTGGCGCACCTGGGCGCTGCGTCCCACATACACCCAGGCCATGCCACCGCCCACCAGCGGCCACCACAGCCGGCCGTAGAGCCGCGGCACCGCCTCCAGCTGATCGAGCTGGGCCAGACAGGCCTGGTCCACCCACACCAGTTCGCCCTGCAGCAGGCAGCCGGCCGCCTCCTGAGGCCTCACCTGCACCGCCATCGGGAATGGGCCTAAATCGTGAAGTCGCAGGCCCTCCATGGCGGCCGGGCCATCCCAGCGGGCCGTTGCCAGCCAGCGGTGATTGGCATGGCCCCGTTTGAGCGTGCCGTAGACGAAAACGGGGATAATGCCGGTGGTTGCTTCTTTGAATTCGATGACCATCGCCCTGTTGATTGCCCTGGCCGGTTCCCTGCTGCTGATGGTGCTTATCGTCAAGAAGCTGGAGCAACAGGCCTGAACCAGCTGGTCAGGGCTGGGCCGCGAGCCGCAGCCCCAGGCCATTGGGATCGGCCACGGCGGCCGCTTTGTCCAAGCCTTTGCCCTGTACCCAGCTCAACAGCAGGGCCCTCAGGGGCCCACCATTACTGCTGGCCTTAGCGGGCAGGTTGAAGTGGGTACCCCCTTCCACCAGCACCAAAGGGCTAATCCCCTTTGGGTATTTGCCATAGGGAAGCAAGGCTTCCGGTTTGGTGGGCACCACCCAATCACGGCTGCCGGAAACCAGCATCACTGGAATGCTCAGATCTGCCAAGCCAGCCGCGAACACCAACCCCTGGGGTGGACTGACGGCCACCAAGCGGGCGATTCGCCCATCAGCCATAGAACTATCTGTGGCCGCCTTCAGAAAGGTGCACTGCAGCACCCAACTGATGTTGGAGTTGGGATTATTTATCACTCCACAGGCCTGCCAAACTTGCGCGGGCAGGCTGCGGGCTCCTGCCAATTGCAGGGCAGTTGTGGCACCCCAGGAATGGCCAATAAAGGTGGCTTGGCGGCTGGTAATTCCCTTGGCCTGGGGGATGGCGCCAGCATCGAGGGCATCGAGCACCGCCCGCACATCCATGGGGCGCCTAAGAAATTCCTTGGGATCAGGAGGTGGGGCATGGCCAGCCAGCATGGCCGCCTGCTCGTTGATGTCACTGCCGGGGTGGCGGGGCAGAAACACTGGTGCGCCATGGCTGGCCAAGTGCTGGGCCCAGCCGAGGAAACTTTCCGGCGCATCCCATAGCCCATGGGAGATCACCACCGCAGGCAGAGTTGGAGCGCCATGGGGGCGCACCACGGTTACCTCCAGGATCTCGCTGGAGCCAGGCACTGGAACCTTGGCCAGGCTGGTTTGGATCGATTGAGCACCGGCTCGCAACTGGTCAGCCGGGGCGGCAGGCAACTTGGCCAATCCCTCAATTAGCTGATCGATCTCCTTTGCATCCATAGCCCTACGCCTGATAAAAGGCATGGCCCGATCCAGGCGGATAGTGATACTTTTGCCAGGAATAGACTGCAGCAGGGAAAGCAGCGTTAGCGGGCCACCTCTGGCAACCGCTATTTTCAGGCCCGCATGCACAGGATCACGGGTGACAACCTGGTTATTGCCTGGATCCACATCAATCAATTGTGGGCACCTCGAAAAATCCAGAATCCCGCCGATCTCATGATGCGAGAAGCGTTGCGGCAACTTGCTTCACCCTGACTCGAAGGAGCCGAATGGACAATTTTTCGAGGTGCCCTTGTTTTAGTAATACTTCTATTTCCTGGGCCATGGGCGCATCCGGAACCCCATCGGCGGGCGGCTTGGGCAATGGGGTGTCGAAAAGCTCTTGAATAATGCGGGCATAACTACCATCGGTGGCCCGGTTCAATTCGGCCAGATCGCTACTGCCAGCCCAGAGGGCATCAGGGCTAGACAATTCAGAAATCTTAGCCATAATAGTTATATCAGCAACCGGCAACTTCAAGGCCAAATTCTCAAGGGCGGATGCCGAGGGAGTGATAAGCAACCAGGGAGAGCCAGCCAGCAGCACTGCAATGGCTCGCCGGATAGACAAACGAAGTGGCACGGCAAGCATGACCAGCATTAAGCCTTCAGCGACAGTCAGCCTAGACCATCGAAGCGTGGTCAAGCCCACACGGCAAGCTAGCTGAGCCCTGGCAGAAGACTGATCAAACCTGGACAAAAGATTGGTTAAGCCCAGGAGAAAGGCTGGCTAATCTCAAGCAGAAGCCACGTAATTACCCCAAAGAGGCTCTGAGAAACCCGAGCCACTGCCAAAAGAGCCCTGATGCAGCAAAAGTTCTCGGGTAGCAGCAGAAGCGCCTAAATGGCGGTTTTGCAGAGCCTCCCTAACAAATAAACTTGATGAAATCAAAAGCAACTCGAAAATAACCGGCTTGATCGATCTCACGCTGCTGCAAGCGTACGCGGTAAGTATTGCAGCAACAGACCTATCCCTTGCTCTGGTGAGCTAAGCGGGCAATTATACGAGTTGCTTTCAAGTCCTAGCTGCACCAGCAACCAGCCGTCTGCTGCGCAGCTGCCACTGGGGTGAGATCTTAGCGGTAAAAAGGGCCAAGAAGAATACCGGACATGGCGGCCTTAGAATGACGACTGCTGAGCGTTTAGCCTGGGCCCATGGGGGGCATCTGAGCTGCCGGGCCCTGCGGCCGGGCCCTGGGCGGCGGCAGCGGTTTGCCTTTGAGTTAAGCGGCTGGTCACAACCTGTCACAACTCCGATGGGAGCGGTCGTACCTTAGTCACATTTTAGCTCCAGGCTGGATTTGACCTCAGAGAGCAAAGCTCAATGACCGAACAATCAACTTACCCAGGGACGACAAGATTTTGGCTATTCAATGATCAGTACTGGCCACTGGGCTGCTGGCGCCTCAGCCGTAGCGGTGGGCGAGCTGCTGCCACGGTGGCGGCCCTGGTGCTGGCAGTAAGCGGCCCAATTGCCTTCAGTGGCGCCAGTGCTTCTGCCCAGCAGAACTGGGGCGAGAACGGAGCCCGCAGGCTGCAATCCATGGCCAAGCTCACCCCAGAGCAGCAAAAGAAGCTGTTTCCTGGCCGCAAAGAGCTAGTGCTGAAGGAACATCAGGAGCGAATGGCGCTGCTCCAGAAGAGCCAGCGCTGTGTGGCAGCAGCCACCAATGGCGATGCCCTGAAGACCTGCTTAATCGAGGACCGCAAGGCCAACACCGAGCTGCGCAGACGCATGCACGAGCAGATCCGGCAGCTCTACGAACGCAATGGCATCCAACTACCCCCGCCCCGCCCAGCAAAGGAGCGCCGCGGCGAACCCGGTGGCAGGGGAGCAGCTCTGGAGACCTAGGCAGCGTGGGGCTGAGGGACCCAGAATTGATTAGCGGTTTCAGGGGATCACACCCTGAAGCAATCCTGAAGCAATCCTGAAGCAAACGAGCAAAGTCGGGTGGTGAGAAGGCCGCAAGTTGCCTCAGAATCCGCTGCTATCCAGCCGCTGTGCCGCAGCTGTGCTGGATCTATCCCCTAGTGAAGCCCCACTGATGAAGCCCCCCCTGGTGCTGGTGCATGGACTTTGGGATACCCCATCCCTATTTGATCCGCTCAAGGCAGCATTGGCGGGTAGGCGCCAGCCCCTGTTGATTCCCTATCTCCCCCAGCATTGGGGTGCTAGATCCTTAGCCGAGCTAGCAGGGCTGCTAGGTAACCACATCGATGCCGCCTTTGGCGTCGATCAGCCCATCGACCTACTTGGTTTTTCCATGGGAGGAGTAGTTGGCCGTTACTGGATTCAGCTGCTGGGGGGCCACTGCCGTACGCGACGCCTGTTCAGTGTAGGCAGCCCCCATAAAGGAACCTGGGCGGCTATACCAGTGCCGGCTTTTCTGCTGCGGGGCATTGCCGAGATGAAGCCGGGCAGTGGCTTATTGCAGCTACTAGACAGGGATATATCCCGACTACAAGGGGTAGATTGCCGCAGCTATTACTGCACCAACGACCTCACCGTATTTCCAGGCTGGCGAGCGACGCTGCCCCTGGGCCCAAGTTTGGCCATGCCCGTAGGCAGCCATCGACAACTGATCACCCATCCAAAGGCCCTGGAAATCCTTTGCCGCGATCTGCTAAAATCTTGAGCAAGAGGCAATGCCGATCAACCAGCGCTTACTGGGCGAGGCGGTCTCGAAGACCCAAAGAGAACACTTGGTGAGCTTGGGGCGATGGCGGATATTGCCTGGCTGGAGCCAAAGCTTTACAGGAGCCTGCCGATCAAAGCAAAAGACCTTTTGACCCTAGCCAGACGAGCAATGGGCCCTCGGGGACGCCCCTGTTGCCACGGGTAATCAGAGGCAAGCCTTAATCCCCAGAGTCGCCTGAAACGTACCCGATTGAGCTGCCTAGCCGGCTAAGGGTGCACAGATGCATTAGAGTCTACGAAGGCTTCATTCCATCCGACTTTCCATGGGCTTTTCGCGAATTCCCCTGCTGCTAGCAGCTGGTATGGTGATTGGCTCAGGAGTGGCCAACGCGGCGCCAACCTGCACTTTTTTGCAGCCAATCGGCGGCGATGGCAACAGCCCGATTGTGACCAAGAAGCTAAGTCGCGCCAAGGCAATGCCCTTCGCAAAAACAAATTGGAATACGGATTTTACCGTAAATCAACCCTACACTACTTTTAAGTTCTTCTTCACGGCCGATACCTCCGACGCCAAGGCCAAGTATCCGGTGGAAGGCTTCATTAAATTCAGCGACGGCACCAGCCTTCAGGTAATCAATGAGAACATGAGCCCTCCCATTGGCACCGGGCGCATGTTTGGCCCATTCGCGGCAGTTCCGGGCAAGCAAGCCAGTCAAATGAACTTTAAGGTGGGTGATAGCAGCAACCCGGCAGCGATTGGCTTTAGCTATAGGATTTCAGTTCAGGGCTGCCGCTGATTTCATGGCCCATTCACCCCTGCCTACTTCCATGACCTGCGAACCTGGGCGCCGCCTGCGCCGCACCGCCCGCAGCATCACCCAGGCGGGGGTGTTGGCGCTAACTGCGACTTTGCCCTTGTGGGGGCCTTCAGCTAAGGCCCTCGAAAAAGTGATCATCAAAGTGCCGCTGCTGGAGACCAGCATCACGGTAGATCTAAATGAACTCACGGATCCAAACCTCCTGGTAAGAGGAAATAGTGATTTAGCCGAATTAGACCGGGCCAGTAACGGTGCCATCGGTCGCAAATTGATCGAACTTCTAAATGCTCCGGTGCCACTGAGCCTTGCCCAGGTGGCCGATGGTTCGGTGGGTTCCCCCCTATTAGAGCAGGCCCTGCTGGTGCTCTCCTCGTTCGGCAGTATTCAGGGACGCAGCCCAGATCTCAGCGGCCGCACCCTCCAGGAGGCTTTTCGCAAAGCTTCCATCAATGGCGAACCCAGCCTGCTGGCATTGATGAAGGCGATCCCCGGCAAATCTGTCACCTTGGATTTGGGTCGGGCACGCTTCATCATTGAACAGATGCAACGGCAGCACCGCCGCGCCGAAGCCCTGTTGAACTCCACCCCAGCAGTTGCTGTCACAGCGGCCACTGGTGATCCTCTACCGCTGCAACGCTCGGAAGTTCAGCTAGCGGTACCCCACCGGAAAGAGCCGCTCAAGCTGCTAACGCTAAGGCCCAATCGCGGAGCCAACGGCCAGTTGGTGGTGATCTCCCATGGTCTTTGGGATGGGCCCGAGAGTTTTGAGGGCTGGGCAAAGCTGCTGGCCGGTCAGGGCTACAGCGTGGTGTTGCCCCATCACCCCGGTAGCGACAGCAGCCAGCAGCAGGCCATGCTCAGCGGCCAAGTACCGCCACCTGGTCCTGAAGAACTAGAACTGCGGCCCCGCGACATCAGTGCCGTAATCGATGCTGTAGCCGCTGGGCGCCTACAAACTTTTGCCGGAGTAAAGAGTGATCGGGTGGTGGTGATTGGCCATTCATGGGGGGCTACCACCACCCTGCAGCTGGCCGGAGTCAAACCCAGCGATGCCCTGCTGCGCTCCCGCTGCTCCGACGTCAACGATCCAGAACGCAACCTCAGTTGGACACTGCAGTGCAGTTGGCTAAAGGGGGTACATCGCGGTGCTATGCAGGATGCACGCGTGATTTCGGTGGTAGCCGTAAGTCCGCCTACTTCGCTTTTGTTTGATCAAGGGGCAGCCCAAGGCATGACCGGCCGGGTGCTGTTGGTGAGCGGCAGCCATGACTGGGTGGTACCGCCTGACCCAGAAGCTATTAACCCCATGGCCCGCAGTAGGCCCCTGGGCAACCGGCTGGTGCTAGCCAAAGGTGGCGATCACTTCAACCTAAGGCCTGGCACCAGTGCTGATGGTGGCATTTTAGGCCCCTTGATCCTGGCTTGGACCAAGGGTTCTTTTGCGGCAGGTGCTGGCGTGAGACCCTCCCCTAACGCCAGCTCATTCTTAACTGATTCAGGCTGGGGCAACAGCCAAATCCCCCTCAGAGACATCACAAGTCGCCTTGGCAATAATTAAGCATTTGTGCGGTGCTTAATTTTACCAGGATCCGACTAATAGCGGTGGGAAAAGTACGCAAGAGCTGGATTCGCGAGGGTATTGCCCTGTTGCTAAAACGCCTACCTGGGCTGAGTATCTTAGAGCTGCGCGATGGCGGCATGGAGAGGGAAGCCGGCGCCGTGTTGCTGGCAATCAAGCCCGATGAGCAACTCGTGGTTCTCAGTGAAGAGGGGGAATGTTTAACCTCAGTGAAGTTCGCCCAGAAGTTGTCTCAGCTGGGGTCTGACCGCCTGGCCTTTGTGATTGGCGGCGCCGGCGGCATAGATGCATCACTTAAAGCGAAAGCCGCCTGGTGCCTGAGCCTCTCGCCGATGACATTCCCCCATGAACTAGCAAGATTAATCCTACTAGAACAGCTTTATCGCGCCCAGTCGATTCTACAAGGAGGTCCTTATCACCGAGAATAATGGCAGAAAAACCGCCAAAGGGGTATTAATATCATTATTTTTAAAACCATGCTAAAAAATCAATTTTAACTATCTCGCAATGCGCAAATTATTTCAATATCCGAGTGTCTTCTGACTCGCAGAGTCAGCATGGGAAAGGGCCGGGATGGGCGTGCATGGGATAAAACAGGCCGGGATGAAATTAACTTGATCGAGATAGATTATAATGAGATGAGATGGACTTAGATGAGATGAACTTAGACGAGATAAGATAAGATAAGATAAGATAAGATAAGATAAGATAAGATAAGAAGGGAATGAAATCGGTTTTTAGCGTGCCGACATGCAGTAGCGGCGGGGCAATAGCAGCTGATCAGGCTGTCACTAGGCCAGAATGGCGAATTAAGGCCTCGCTATTGGCAGGGCGACCTCGAAACTGCTCATATACTTCGGCGGGGGAACGGCTGCCACCTAAACTCAACACAGTGGCCCGGAAACGCCTGCCGATGGCCACGATTTCATCCTCCTGGTCAAGCCCTACCTCTTCGAAAGCGCTGAAGGCATCGGCACTTAAAACCTCAGCCCACTTGTAGGAATAGTAGCCAGCGGCATAACCTCCGGCAAATATATGACTGAAGGCGCACAGGAAGGCATCTTCTTTAATTGGCTCCAGAATGGTGGTGCCACGGGCCAACTTGCGCCTTAGTTGATCAGGCGTCTCGCCACTGGCGGGATTCCAGCTACTGTGTAGCCTCAAATCAGTGAGCGCTAAGTGCACCTGACGCAAGGTGGCAGAGCCACCCATAAAGGTGCGAGCGGCCAGCAGCTTTTGATACTCCTCTTCCGGCAAAGGCTCGCCGCTCTGCCAATGGCGGGCCATGCCCATCAAGGTGGCCCGGTCATAACACCAGTTTTCCATGAACTGACTGGGAAGCTCTACTGCATCCCACTCCACCTGGTTGATTCCAGCAGCTTGAGGCCGATCCACAGTGGTGAGCATATGCTGTAAGCCATGGCCAAATTCGTGGAAGAGCGTTTCCACTTCATCAAAGGTCATCAAGCTAGGAGTATCTTCCAGCGGTGGGCTCTGGTTGCAAATCAGATAGGCCACCGGCAGCACTGGTGCGCCGCTACCACTGGTACCTCGCCCCAAACACTCATCCATCCAGGCACCGCCCCGCTTACTACCGGGCCTGCTGAAGGAATCCAGATAGAAGGAGGCCAGATGCAGTTCACTGGCAGCATCGAGCACATGGAAATAGCGAACATCGGCATGCCATCGGGGGGCCAGACTTTTGCAATTTATATTCTCGCCAGCCAAACTCTCGATAGCTAGATTGATGGCATCTGGATTACCATCAGCCAGATTAATATGACTTGGATTGCTATCAGCTAGATCATTGCCATCAATATTGCTGCCAGCCAAGTTGCTGGTAGTCAGATCATTCGTAGCCAGGTTATTGTCATGAATTTTATCGGCATCGACAATGCGAATATCAAAAAGTCTCTGGCAGAGCTGAAACAGTCCCTGCAGCACCTGATCGAGCGGAAAGTAGGGCCTTAGGGCCTCGCTATCCAGTTCAAAACTTTCCTGGCGCAACAGTTCAGACCAGTAACTAACGTCCCAGGGCTTAAAATCATCTGCCTCTGGGCAGCCATGGCGCTGGGCGCAGGCCCGCAGTTGTGCTAGTTCAGCCTGGGCCACAGGATAGGCTGCGGCCCGCAGTTCTTCAAGTAGCTGCTCCACCTCTGCCACAGAATCAGCCATCTTGGCGGCCAGGCTAACCTCCGCCCAGTTAGCATAGCCTAGAAGTTGGGCTTGCCGCAGCCGTAAGCTAAGGATCTGTTCAATCAAGGGCAGGTTGTTTAACTCACCGCTGGAGGCTCGACTCACCTGGGCCCGATACACCTGTTCGCGCAGATCACGCCGTTGGCTGTATTTAAGAAATGGCACCAGCCGAGGCATATCCAAACCCATCCGCCAACCAGTCTCGCCGGCCTGCTGGGCCGCATCAGCCAGCAATTGGCGAAGACTGGCAGGCAAACCGGCCAGGTCAGCTGCTTCGCTCAGGTTGAGACTCCAACCGTTGGTGGCATCAAGCACGTTATTTCCATACTGGGAGGCCAACTGGGCCAGGGTGGCGGTAGCTGCATTGAACTCCTGCTGCTCTGCTCCCTCCAGGCCCACCCCCCGCAACTGCATATCCCGCAGTTCCGCCGCCACAATGCGCCTCTGGGTGGCATCAAGGTTTTGATCCCCAGCCTGCAATTGTTCCAGTGCTCTGTAAATAGTGCGCGATTGGCCTACCCGATTGCCAAAAGCCACCACAGCAGCCTGCTGGTTTTGATGGGCTTGGCGCAGTTCCGGAGTATTACACACGCCATTTAAGTGGCTTACCACCCCCCAACTCCAGCGCAATCTTTCGCCAAGCAGGTGTAGAGGCTGCATCACCTCGTCCCAAACCAAGGCTGAATCGCCAGCCAATCGCTGAACAAGACAGCTTTCTAATGCCGTGAGTTCGCTATTCAGCTGATCCAGCAGCAGGGGAATAGCCTGATTTACCTGATCAGGATTTATATCTTGAAATTCAGGCAATCCAGAGCCCGCAAGGAGCGGCAGTGCAGGAAGGGTGGCTGAGCTGTTCATTTTATCCAAAAAAGAGGGGTAGATCTTGAGATTAATCTGGACGATCTAAGACAAATTCGAAAATTCAGCAATCCTGTATAGACTTGTCGAGGAAGGTAGCCAGCTAACTGGAGAACTTAAAGCCGTGGTGAAAGCCCAGATGAAAGCCCAGATTAAAACTCATATAGAAGCTCAGACTAGAGCTCAGCAGAGCTAATACAAGAACTCATCCGAAAGGCAAACTTATAGTACTGGCTAGTAGGGAAACACTCTCTAAATTTCGAGCCAGGGCATCGGTGCTCGCTTCATAAACATCGATCGCCACCCGAGGCCAGAAGCCAATAATCAAGGTTGGCACCAGCAGGGTGAGGCCAATAAACAGTTCGCGAGGCTTCATGTCTCCCACCACTGCCATGGCTGGAATACGAGGGCCAAAGAACACCCTGCGGCAAAGACTAAGCAAATACACAGGTGTCAGCACAAGTCCGATAGCGGCTAGCACGATCGTGATCACTCTAAAACCAATCGTAAACTGTTCACTCTGGGTGATCCCCAGAAAAACTGTGATCTCACTAACAAATCCACTCATGCCTGGCAGGGCCAAGGAAGCCAGGGAACTGGCAAGAAAAAAGGCAAAGGTAATCGGCAGAGCCTTGGCTAAGCCGCCCATGTTGGGAATAGATAGGGTTTTGGTGCGTTCGTAGAAGACTCCAGTGATAAAAAACATTGCCGCTGCAATCAAACCATGGCTGATCATTTGCAACATGGCACCACTAATTCCCAGGGCATCTATGGCGCCGATGCCCAGCAGCACAAAACCCATATGACTAACTGAACTGCAAGCGATGCGACGCTTGACGTTGTCCTGGGCAAAGGCATTAAGTGCGCCGTAAACAATATTTACAATTCCCAGAACTATCAGCGCAGGCGCCATAATCAAATGGGCTTCCGGCAACATCTGCACATTAAACCTGAGCAGGGCATAGCCCCCCATCTTCAAAAGCACACCAGCAAGCAGCATTGATACCGGTGCATTCGCCTCTCCATGGGCATCGGCTAACCAGGTATGCAAGGGAAAAATCGGCAATTTTACGCCAAAGCCGATCAAAAATCCCAAATAACAAAGCAACCCGAAGCTACCGCCAGGGGATCGAGCCGCCAGCTCCGTGAGGTTGAGGGTGAATTGATCGCCAGATAGGGCTAAAGCCAAGCCGCTGATCAGGATTAACAACGAAGCTGTAGCGGTATAAAGAATGAATTTTGTGGCTGCGTATTGACGTTGTTGACCGCCCCAAATGGCAATCAACAGATAGACTGGTACCAATTCCAGTTCCCAGGCCAGGAAAAAAAGTAAGAAATCTTGGGAAAGAAAAACTAATGACTGGGCCGAAGCCTGTACCAGCAGTAGACCAAAATAGAGCTTGGTCTTGGGATTGACATTCCAACTGGCGGCAACCGACAGCAGGGTAACCAGACCAGATAACAAAACCAGCGGTGCCGATAGCCCATCGGCCGCCAGGGACCACTCCAGCCCCAGGGAAGGGAGCCAGCTGAGCCGCTCCACCAACTGCAGCTCGCTGAGCTGACCGTCGAAGTGGCGGCTAAAGGCCACCAACATCAACACCAGATCCGCGAACAGCACCCCCAGGGCGATCGTGCGCGGCCAGCGCGGATCGGTGCCATCGCCTGGCAACAGCGGCATTACCAGCGAAAATGCCGCTGGCAGCAGCGTGATCAGGCTCAGCCAAGGGAAGGCGGAGGACGCGGCCGACAGGGGCAAGGTTGCGTCCATCACAGGAAAAAGCCGATGCTTTCCAATCTATCAGCGGAAGGCCTAGGCCTAGGCAAAAATACTCAGCGCATATCACTGCCGACTGGGAGCTTGCCTTGGCAATTGCCCAAGTCGCTCCATGGTTTCAGGTGCCGATGGTTTCAGGGGCCCTTGCTTTAAGAGTGCCAGTGCTTTAAAGGTCTGGAAGCGGCTGCCAGCGGCTTCCCTCGTGCTGCACCTGCAACACCTCTGCCCGCGACTCCACGCCAGCCTTATGCCAGGCCCGCACCATCGCCTTGCTAACCGCCTCGGCCACCTCTGGCGGCCCCAGGGCCAGCAGGCTGGGCCCGGCGCCGCTGATCACGCAGCCCCAGGCGCCGGCCTCCAAAGCGGCCTGCCGCACCTGGTGGCCACCGATGATCAGTCCCCAGCGGTAGGGCTCATGCAGCCGGTCGTGCATGCCGTCGTGAATCAGATCGCCGTTGCCAGTGCGCAGTCCTTGCAATAGGAGGGTGATCGAGCCGAGATTGATCACCGCATCGCCAATCGGAATTTGCTTGGGAATGGCCCGCCTCGCCTCGCTGGTGGTGAGCCGGATCGCCGGGATCGCCACCACAGGCACCACCTTCGGGGACCACTCGCAACGCACCACCCGCCAGCGGTGGGAGGCGGCCTTGGCGGTCATGCACAGCCCACCGACCAAGGAGGGCACCACGTTGTCGGGATGGCCCTCGATGTCGATAGCCAATTCCAGCAACTTCTCCTTGCTGAGCGGCTCCCCCACCAGGGCATTGGCACCAATCAAGCCAGCCACGATGGCGGTGGCGCTACTGCCCAGACCCCGAGCCGGCGGCACCGCCAGCCGCACCCGAGCCTCAATGCCCACCGGTTCCTCACCGGCTTCCTTCCAAACCCGCTGGGCTGAGCGGTAGACCAAATTATCGGGCCCGCCACGCAGGTGAGCCCCTTCACTGCCCTCAATGATCAGCTCGAAGAGCTCACTGCCCCCCTCTAAACAGCGCAGTTCAAACACATTGTCGAGCTGCAGGGCGCTGCCGAGGCAATCGAAACCTGGACCCAGGTTGGCAGTTGTGGCAGGCACATGCACCTCAACCCCTTGCCCGACGCGGGGACGCACCATCACAACATCTCTTCTGGTCCCAGTGTCTCAGCTCATCAGCATGCGAGCCCGGCAGGCGGCACTGAAGGGGCCAATCGCCGGATCGATCACCGCCATGATCGGCATCGGATCGAGCACCGCCTGCAGCCTGCCCTTGGCGGCAAAGGCCTCCAGAAAGGCAGGGCTGCGCAGGGAATCCAGCAATTTGCCAGCCGTGCCGCCCGCCAACCAGATGCCGCCCCGACTGAGGGAAGCCAGGGCCAAATCGCCGGTGACGCTGCCGTAGGCCGCCAGCCACAAAGCCAAGGCCTCCTGGCCCAACGGATCGCCGGCGGCGGCGGCGGCGGCTACAGCTGAGGGCAGATCGCCACTCACTTTGGCCAGGGGGTGATCGCCAGCGGGGTGGTGGCAGGCCAGCAGCCAGCGGGTCACGTGGCCCAGTCCCGTGCCACTCACCACCCGCTCGATCGACAGCCGCTCGATCGCCAAATCGGCCTTCAGCCACTGCTTCAGCTCCCATTCAGCGGCGCTGCGGGGAGCAAATTCGCCGTGGGCCGCCTCACTGGCCAGGGCCTGCAGCCCTTGGGCACCCGGCAAGCCCCAGGCCACCCCGAGTCCGGTGCCGGCCCCCAGCACCAGCAGCGGTTGGTCGGCTTCCGCCCTGCCTGGCTTGATCAGCGCCTGCTGATCGCTGCCGAGCTGGGGCAGCCCGTAGATGAGCACAGCGAAGTCGTTTACCAGTTCCAGGGCGGCGATGCCGGTGGCCGCCGCCAGGGCCTTTTCCTCCAATTGCCAGGGCAGGTTGGTAAGCCTGGCCCGGCCGTGCTGCACCGGCCCGGCCACGGCGAAACAGGCGGCGGCGGGCCGCTCGGCCCGATCGGCCGTATCGGCCAGAAATGCCTGCAGCATTGGCTCCAGGCTGTCCCAGTCAGCCGAGCGATAGCGCTGGCTGTGGATCAAGTTGAGCTGGTTATCCGGTCCAAGGCCATAGAGGGACAGCAGGGTCTTGGTGCCGCCGATATCGCCGGCCAGCAGGGTGGTCATCGCGGTGTAGATGCGCGGGTGGGGGTAGGGGTGGGGGCAGGGGTGGGGCTTAGGAGGCAGGGCGGCTGAGGCCGAGGCCAGCCTGCCGATCTCGATTGGCGCTGATAGCAGCCACCAACAACTGATCGACGGAGACGCTGCCCAGATCCCCTTCGCGGCGACTGCGCAGACTCAAGCTATTTAGTTCAACTTCCTTGAGCCCAATCACAGCCAAAACCGGAATTTTCATCTGCTCGCCATTGCGAATCATTTTGCCGAGCCGATCGCCAGATTGATCGATGCTGGCCCTGATGCCGGCCTGCTTGAGTTGGCTTAATACGTTTTCCGCATAGGAACGCACCTCATCGGTGACCGGCAGCAGCCGGATCTGTTCAGCGGCTAGCCAGAAGGGGAAATCACCGGCGTAGTTCTCGGTCATGATGCCGAAAAATCGCTCCAGCGAACCAAAAATTGCCCGATGGATCATAATTGGCCGCTGCCGGGAACCATCGGCGGCCACGTAATGCAAATCAAAACGCTCGGGCAGATTAAAATCTAGCTGGATTGTCGAACACTGCCACATGCGGCCAATGGCATCTTCAATCTTGAGATCGATCTTGGGGCCATAGAAAGCGCCACCGCCGGCATCAATTTTGTAAGACCAACCCTTGCGATCCAGCGCCTCATTTAGACCGTTGGTGGCCAGCTCCCAAACTGCATCATCGCCAATTGACTTCTCGGGCCTGGTGGAGAGATTGATCTCGTAGTTGCAAAAATCAAAACTGCTCAATATTTTTTCGGTGAGGTCTAGCACCTGCAAAATTTCGTCACCGATCTGTTCCGGCAGGCAGAACACGTGGGCGTCGTCTTGGGTGAAGCCCCGCACTCGCATCAGGCCATGCATCACCCCGGGGCGCTCGTAGCGATAGACGGTGCCCAACTCGGCCCAGCGAATCGGCAACTCCCGATAGCTGCGCAGCGTATTAGCATAAGTGAGTACATGAAAGGGACAGTTCATCGGCTTAAGCTGGTATTCCCGCTCATCCACCTTCATCGGCCCAAACATGCTCTCGCGATAGAAATCCAGGTGACCCGATGTTTGCCACAGGCTAATATCGGCCACGTGGGGTGTATAAAGCAGCTCATAGCCGGCGGCAAAGTGGGCCTCCCGCCAGAAGTCCTCGATCAGCAACCGCATGCGGGCGCCGCGGGGATGCCAGAAAACCAGGCCGGCACCGGCCTCATCTTCTATCGAAAACAGATTTAGATCGCTGCCCAGGCGGCGGTGGTCCCGGCGCAGGGCTTCTGCTTTGCGGTGCTTGTATTCGGCCAGCTGCTCTGGGGTCTGCCAGGCGGTGCCATAGATGCGCTGCAGCTGGGGCTTGGTCTCATCACCACGCCAGTAGGCACCGGCGACACTTTCCAGCTCAAAGGCCTTGGCATTCAGCTCACTGGTGTTGGCCACATGGGGCCCGGCGCAGAGGTCCCACCACTGATCGCCGAGCGTATAGAGGGTGATTGGTTCCTGCAATCCGGCCAGGATTTCCAGCTTGTATGGTTCGTTCTGGGCCTTGATCTTTTGCTCGGCCTCAGCGCGGGTCACCACCAGGCGCTCCAGGGGCAGGCGGCGGCCAATAATTTTGCCCATCTCCTTCTGAATCGCCTTGAGATCGGCTTCCGTGAACGGTTCGGGGTTGTCAAAGTCGTAATAGAAGCCCGTTTCCGTCCAGGGGCCAATCGTCACCTGGGCCTTGGGAAATAGCTTTTGCACCGCCATCGCCAACACGTGGCTCATCGAGTGGCGAATTTTGAGTAGCTGCTCGCACTCGCTGGTTTTGGGCAGGGCAACCGGCGGAGTTTCGACGGCAGCGGTTGCGGAGACAGTCACGGATCCCAGCTGCGGCAAGGGCAAGGGCCGATCCTACCCAGGGTTCCTAGGCTGGCTCCCTAGGCTGTGGCCATGGTCGACCCCTTTCCCCCCTCCGCTGCGGCCGACGAGCTGTTGGAGCAGCTACTTAATTCCCTGCTGGGCGATTTCCGTTTTTGGTTCGAACGGGGTGAGAAGTTGCTGGCCCTCTGCCCCGACCTGGTGATGCCGCCTGAGCAGCGGCAGCTGTTGGACCAGGAGTTGAACCAGGCCCGCCGCGAACTGCTGGCCGCCACCAGCCTGCGCCAGGCCATCCCTGGCCCGATGGCCCTGGAGCTGACCACCATGGCCCCCTGGCATCGGCTGGTGCTCAAAATCTGGAACCTTTCAGCCGCCCTGCGCCGAGCTGGCGTAAGACTTCCGGATGCAGATGAACCGCTGGCGCCGGCTGGGGCGATGCCGATGCCGAAACCCCTGGCCGATTCCTAAGCAACCCACAACCGCTCTCCGGTGGCTACCAATTCCCCATTCACCGCTTTCCACTGGCCCCGGCCGCGGCTGGTAATCAGTTATCTGTTCTGGTGCCTGGGCCTGGTGGGGATATGTGGCCTGCACCGCTTTTACAACGGCAAGCGGATCAGCGGTTGCCTGTGGCTGATCACATTTGGTTGGCTATGGATCGGCCAGATCATCGACCTGTTCAACATTCCGGAGTTGGTGCTGCAGGCCGAACGGCAGCAGGGCAGCCTGGAGCGCCAACTGCTGCTGCTGGCCCGCAACAGCGGTAGCGCTGGCTTCACCATCAACGACGCCCTGTTGGCGGTGCCCGATCCGGCCTTGGGCAGTAAGCGGCTGCGCTCCGAGATCGATCGGATGCTGAGAGCAGAGTTGCTCGATGTGGCCAATGATCCGGCCGGTCGAGTGATCTACCGAGAACCTTGAGCCGGGCTGGGCTGCCCCTGGATCCTCTGGCGGGGCTGTCAGCCTGGCCGATGCAGCTCAGCCAGTGGCCTCGGGGCTCACCTCTAGCTGGTCGATGGCGTCTGGCTGGATGGCCTCTGGCTAGCCAATGGAGTCTGGCTGGCCGGTGGCCTTTGGCTGGCCAATCGATTCTGGCTGGCCATTGGCTTCTGGCTGACTGATGGCCTTTGGCTGGCCGATGGCTGTTGGCTGGCCAATGGCTGTTGGCTGGCCAATGGAGTCTGGCTGGCTGATGGCCCTCTGCAAGCTGCTGGCATAAAACTGTTGCAGCTCCTGGGCGGTCTTCACCGGTTGGCCGTAGACGCTGGCGCCCTGGCGGTTGGGCAGGGAGGACCATTCACGGGCCAGGCGATCGAGCACCCTGCCGTTGAGGCCCTCGCGATCGAGGGTGGCCAGCACGCCCCGCCGCTCCACCAGGTAGAGGGCGGCCATGTCTTGATTGCGGGGACCGAAATCGCGTAGCCCCAGGCGGCGCGCCACCCGGTTCCAGGTGGGCGGCAGGAATTGATAGGCACCGGCGGCGGCACTCACATAGCGGCGCCGCACCGTGATTTGCGGATGGCGGCTCAGGCTGGAAAAGTGGCCGCCGCCGTAGAGGAGCTGATAGCCCCTGGCACTGCCGTTGGTCCAAGTGCCTTCCGCGTAGCGGATGGTGGCCAGCAGAGCCCTGCGGCGCGGGGTGAGGGCATAGGGGCCAATGCTGCGCTCCTGGCTGCCCCCCGAGGGCAATGCCGATGCCCCGGCGCCGCCAGCTGCGCTGGCCCCCCCGGTATCAGGCCCGCTACTGGGCTCACCGCTGCCGTAGCTGGCCGCTGGGGGCCCAACTGCGGACGCCTGGCCCAGCGACGCGGGCGCCAGCATCAAGGGAGTCAGAATTAGCTGACTCAGAATTAGCCGGGTCAGAAATGGCCGCGTGAGCCATAGGGGGGGCAGCGGGAAAGGGAATTGGCGAATCGAAATGGGCGTCTCCAATGGCGGCCAAAGCGACCCTGACCAATCGCCGCCAGCAGCGGCGGTGGCCCTTACCACCCCCTAGACAACTGGCCCATGTCGTGCATCACCCTTGCAGCGCAATAGCGGCGACGCCGCAGACCCTGACTGAGACTGACGCGACCAAGAGCGAGACCGGCGGCAGATCCAGGGCTTGCGGCCGCCTCGGCAGCGGCTGATTGATAAGCCAACCTGAACTCAGGCGATCAATAGATAACAAAAAACCGGCAGCACCAAAAGGCCTGGCCTCCGCCTCAGCCAGCCTGGCGAGCCGCCTAAAACTTGCAGGCCAGGCTGCCCCCTGGCGGCACTAGGGCTCGGTGCCGAGAAAGCCCAGGGCCTGGCGCACCCGGGCCAGGCTCTGGTCGGCCACCGCACTGGCCCGTTGGCGGCCTTGGGCCAGCACCGCCAGCAGCGTCGCGGGATCGGTGCGCAGCTCCTGGTATTTCTGCTGCACAGGTTTCAGGGCCTCCACAGTGGCCTCGGCCAGCAGCGGCTTGAAACCGCCCCAACCCATCTGGGCGCACTCTGCTGCCACCGCCTGGCGACCTTTACCGCTGAGCAGGGCATAGAGGCCCAGCAGGTTGTCGGCTTCCGGCCGCTCCGGGTTGCCAAATTCCAGGCCCAGGATCGGATCGGTTTTTGCCCGCTTGATTTTTTTGACGATCGTCTCGGGGGGATCCAGCAAATTGATCCGCGATCCCTCGTTGGGATCGCTCTTGCTCATCTTGCTGCTGCCGTCGGTGAGGCTCATCACCCGGGCCCCCTCCCGCAGGATCATCGGTTCGGGCACCTTCAGCAATGGCAGGGGTTCCCCCTTGGCATCACGTGGCGCGAAACGAGCGTTGATGCGCTGCTGGGCTATATCGCGGGCCAGTTCTAGATGCTGCTTCTGGTCTTCTCCCACCGGCACCAAATCGGCGTCGTAGAGCAGGATGTCGGCGGCCATCAGCACCGGGTAATCGAGCAGCCCCACCGACACATTGTCGCCCTGCTTGATCGCTTTTTCCTTGAACTGGATCATCCGCTCTAGCCAATTGAGCGGAGTTACGCAGTTAAGCAACCAGCACAATTCACTATGGGCACTGATCTGGCTCTGCACAAAAACTGTGGCAGTGTCTGGATCAATGCCACAGGCCAGATAGAGGGCCGCGGTGCTGAGGGTGTCCTCCGCCAGGCGCTTGGGATCGTGGGGCACGGTGATCGCGTGCAGATCCACCACACAAAAAAAGGTGTCGTGGCTGGCCTGCAAACCCACCCAATTGCGAATCGCCCCCAGCCAGTTGCCCAGGTGCAGCGAGCCGGTGGGCTGCACGCCGGAGAGAACCCGCGGCCTTGTCATCTAGATCAGGCCTCGCTGGCCGGATCGGTGACAGGCTCCAGTTGGGCGGCATCACCAAGCTGTAATTCACTCTCCTGTGAATCACCGGCTTGGAAATCGGCGGCCTCGGCTGCGGGGCTGTCGAACTGCTCGCTGGCCAGGTTTTCGTCGCCGAGCTGATCGGCCTCACCGGCAGCCAATTCCTCAGCGGCGGCAGCCGGCACTGGCTTAGCGGGCCTGGCGAAGGGATCGATGCGGGCGGCGCGCTCCTGGCGGCCATCGAGGCGGCGCAGGCCCCTGGCCCCATCACCACGACCCTCACCACGGCCCTCCCGGCGGGCCCCGTCTCCCCTGGTAACAGCGGCTCTAGGAGCATCGTCGCGACCAGCACCGGCCAGGGCCTGCTGCTGGGCCACCAGTTCACTCAGCTGGCCGTCCTCCAACAGCTGGGCCACGGTGCGGATTGAGAAGCCCAGGGCCGCCACGGTGGAGCGCAGCCGAAAGGCCTCCTGCACGGCGCGGGCGGCGCGCATCTCGTTGTCGCTCAAACGGATGCGGAAACCGCCCGGCTCCCGGTTACCCGATCCCCGGCCGCCCCGCTGGCCCTGGCCTTCGCTCCGCTGGCTTTGCTCTTCGCTCCGCTGGCCTTGCTCTTCGCCGCTTTGGAAAGACGAGCCGGCCTGGAAGGAAGGAGAAGTGTCGTCGGCCATCGCCGCAGCCCTGCAATCAGGGGCAAGTGTGCCGCATCGGCTGGCCTCTGGCGGCTAGCCAGAGCAGCTGGTGTGGTTCGGTGCCCCCCTCCCGGGCGAGTACCACCAGGGGCAGAAAGCGCAGTGCGGCTCCCGCGAACATCTGGCGATAGTGCTGCAAAAACTGCAGATAAGCCGGCAAAGTCCAGCCCTGGTTGCCCTGCTGCTGGCGCTGCCAGTAGCGCTGCAGGGCCTGCTGGCAGGCCTCGGGACCAAATTCCTGCCAGCAGATCAGCTGCGCTTGCCAGGCATCATCCCCCTGCTGCTGCAGTTCTCGAAAGCGAACCAGCTCGGGGGCATCGGCACTGCCGTCGGGGGGCAGCCGTTGCCCCAGCCGCTCAACCGCCACCGCCTCCAACCGCAGCCAGGCCCGATCCCAGAGCACCACGGGCAGGCTGCCGCACCAGCCATCAGCCAGATCCAGCTGGCGCTGCCACTGGTCAAGTTGCCGCCACTGCCGCTCGCTCAAGGAGGCGATCGGATTGGCCGGTCGGCGCCCAGAACGGCTCATCGGTGGTTGGAGGTGAGATGCGGTGTCCAATCGGGCGCCTGGAGATTCATCAAGGGATCAAGCGATCCAAAGGCCTGGGCCAGAGAGCGGGGGGCAGGAACGTAAGCAGCTATGGCAGGCAATGGCTAAGGGGAAAGGGCTTAGGGGCAGGGGCTAAGGGCTGGCCCATAGGGGAGTGGCCCTAAACATTCTGGAATGCTGTCAGGAAAATCCTGGCGCTCAAATGCTGGAGCGGAGTTGTGTCAGGGCTTGGCCGTCAAGGGGACCCTGGGGGGTGAGGCGCCTAGGCCCCCCTGACTGAACTAGGGCGGTTGGCAATGGCTAAGAGCCGGGAACGGCAAAAGCTGTGGGCGCAAAGAGCCATGGGTGGCTAGGAGCCACCTGCCGCTACGAGCCATCTGCGGCTACGAGCCAGGGGCTTGTCAGGCTTTGCGTGCGTTTTGGGGGCCCGTGCGCTAGAGATGCCACCGTCAAGGCTATTGGCAGGTTTGTGGTGAGCGCTCCAGAACCCCTCACACCCGCCGCATTGGTCTCCCCCTCCCTGGCCGCCCACGCCCCGGTCTCCACTTCCCTGGTCTCCCCCGCCCCGGCCGCCCCTGGCCTGGTATCTCCTGCGGTTGTCTCCCCTGCGGTGAGCTCGCTTCTGCGGCGTTGGTGGCCGGTGGCGGCGGTGGCTGGAGCCGGTTTGCTGGTGGGCGACGGTTTGATCCACCTGGGGGGGGTGATCGGCGGCGGCACCTCCTTCAGCTTGGCGGCTGCGGCCGCCCTGGGCCTGTGGCTGGCCAGGCCGCGCCAAAAATTTGGCCTGGTCGACACCGACCTGCAGGGCTGGCAAAAGCGACTCGACGGCCTGTTGGAGCAATTTCAGGCCCTGGATGCAGAGGATCCAGCCCGGCTGGCCCATTTAGAACACCTGCGCCAGCAATTGCAGCGCAGCGATCCCCAGCTGGCCCTGGTGGGATTGCAGCCGCCACCACTGGCGATGCAGCAGGTATTTAGCGAGGCCCTGCGGGGGCGGTGCGGCTTCACACTGCACTGGTCTGAGGCGTTGCCGCGCTGGAGTGAGCAGTGGCGCTGGCCGGAGCGATTCACCAGCTGTGAGCTGCTGATTCATCACCTACAGATGCCCCTTTCGGCCGCTGAACTGCGCTGGATAGAAGCCCTGCCCAAGGGCCTGCCCCTATGGCTTTTGGTGGAAGCCGATGTTGCCGATCCAAACCAGGTGCGGCTCGAATTATCTAGCCAATTGCCAGAACTAAATAGCGATCAGCTGCTGCTCTGGAATGGCCAGGTGGAAGCGGTGGCCGCCTGCCTGGAGCCGCTAAATCGCCTGCTGCATCAGCAGGCGCCCAAACTGCGACAGGACACCCGGCTGCGCCAACTGCGCGATTTACATAGCCGCTGGCAAGCAGACCTGGAATTGCTGCGCCGCGAACGCTTTGAGGCCCTGCAACAGCGCACCCAGTGGTTGGTGGCGGCTGGGGTATTCGCCACCCCCATACCCAGCCTTGATCTATTAGTGCTGGCGGTGGCCAATGGCCTGATGCTGCAGGAGATGGCCCGGCTATGGCAGTGCGGCTGGAGCATGGCGCAGCTGAGGGCCGCCGCAGCCGAACTGGCCCGCGCCTGCCTGGCCCTGGGGGTGGTGGAGTGGAGCAGCCAAACCCTGGCCGGCCTACTCAAGTGGCACGGTGCCACCTGGCTGGTGGGCGGAGCGATGCAGGCCCTCAGCGCCGCCTATCTAACCCGGGTGGTGGGCAGAGCGATGGCAGATGTGCTGGCCCTCTCCAGTGGCGTTAGTGAACCAGATCTGGAGCGCATCAAACGGGAGGCGCCCCTGATCGTGGCCCGCGCCGCCGAAAGCGAAAAGCTCGACTGGCAGGCCTTCCTGCAGCAGGGTCGCCAGTGGCTAACCAGCCAGGCCGCTTGAGGTTAATCAAACAAGTTGGCGCTTGCCAGATCAGCTGGGCTAGTACGTAAAATCCCGCCAGCAAGAGCTGTAGGCCGATCGTGATGCCGCAGTGATCATGGCCCGGGCCGGCTACGGGGGGCGCATCTGCTTGGATGCACTGATTTTTGCCCATAAATCCAGCGGTGATGGCAGCGCCACCGAGCCCAACTCCACCCATCCCGGCTATGATGACCGCATCAAAGCGATAACCAAGTTTTACGCTCACCTGGAAAAGCATCCTCCCGCCAAAACCAGCGGCACTCTCGGCCAATTTCACTACAGCCCCACCGATAATCTGCTGAGCTTTACCCCCTCCCAAAACTGAAGCTAAGCTACTGAAGCTAAGTTAGGCCAATGTTCCGTTTTCTACTAAACCTGCTCTGGTTCCTGCTCGGTGGCCTGGTGATGGGCCTGGGCTGGTGGCTGGTGGGCGCGATCGCCGCCCTCACAATCGTGGGTATCCCCTGGGCCCGGGCCTGCTTTGTGATCGGCAGCTTCTCCTTTTGGCCCTTTGGCCAGGAGGCCGTGAGCCGGCGGGAACTCACCGGCCAGGAAGATCTCGGCACCGGACCCCTGGGGCTGCTCGGCAACGTGATCTGGTTTGTGGTGGCCGGCTGGTGGCTGGCGATTGGTCACCTGGCATCCGCCCTGGCCTGCTTTATCTCGATCATTGGCATCCCCTTTGGCCTTCAGCACATCAAATTGGCGCTGATTGCCCTGGCACCAATCGGCATGCAGGTGGTGCCCAGGCATCAGCGCTAGGGCAGTCTTTTGCAGTCAGCTAGAGGGCCCAGCCATTTTTTTATTCTTATACCGGTAACGCAATATGCCGCCATCAAAAAACCCGGCGGCTCGGGCCACCGGGCTTTCCAGGGATGCCAATTAAAAGATGAGAGATGCTCGAGGCTTGGCCCCATCAATTGGCGACCCTCGCCTGGGTTATTCAGCCCAGGATTCGCAGATCAGCATTACGCAGATTGCCCATGGCTCACACATCTAGCTGGTTAGGCAACATCAGGCTTTCATGTTGGGCGGGTTTCCAATCTGATCACCTCCAATCATCGGCTCGGGCGACTTACCCGGCTGCTTTGGGGAGAGGGCCTTGGGGGGTGTGCCTCCCCTCAACTTCAAAATAATGGCTGACACACCCCCGCAGGATCCCCGAAAGGTGCCTATTCCCGTACCTTCTTGAGCGGCCCAGCCACCAGCAGTCCAGCCAAACCGTCGTGACATAAATCAGCCTCACATAAACTATAGTCATAACGACGTACATAGCAGGTCTTCACCAACTAGACGATCAGGCAATAGCCGAGCAGGATCGCCACCAGCCAGGCAACGAAAACCGAAAGAAGTGAGGTAAAGCATAGAGCAAAAGCGATCGTAGTACAGGGAATCGCCATGGCCCCCTCTGCGAGGAAAGGTGACGCTTCTTCATCCCGTGGTGCATACCATCTGCAACTATGCAGCACCACGGGAGCGCCAACTGAGGGGAGCAGAATTTGTGAGTGATTGTGGTAGTGATTAGGAGCCAACTGCGGCAACAGCTAATCAAAAATGAGTCATCTGAGAGGGGTTGAAGATCTAGACGAGCATTTGTGCTGCACCCCTAAGCAGTTTCTGCAACTCTTGAAGAAGAGACAATTTTTGGTTGTATGATGATGATAGCTTTTATAATTGCGACGCCATGGGCAAAGCAGTGCAGATTGAATCTGTGTACGTTCAATCAGTGTATGTTCAACTAGAATATATTCAACTCCATGGGTAAGGGAGGGTATGTTCAACTATTGGCGGGGATCTTTCCGTTGACAGCTCTGTTACTGGCATGCCCCGCTGGCGCCGCCGATCTCAACGCCGCGATCCAGGCCTCCACGCAGGAGTTGCGTCTGGCTTGGCAGAGCGATCCAATCACCGCCAAGCAACCGTTTCCTGAGGTGCTGCTGCTGAAGGCCAACCAGAGGGCTTTCAGGATTTGCCCCGAGGCGGCAGGGGCGATCGCAGATACCACTGCGCTGTATTGCCCCAGTACGCGCCAGCTGTTGCTGGATCAGCAATGGCTCACCAACGATGTTCTTGAGCGCTACGGCACCTGGGGCATCGCCTACTGGATCTCCACTGCCCTGGGCCAGGCGATCCGCAGCCAATCCGCCACTGCCGGATCTGCCCTCCAGCCAGCGGCCGCCAACCTGCAGGCCAATTGCCTGGCGGGGGTTCTACTCGCCAGCCGAGCAGGATTGAAACCATTCAAGGTGAACCAGCTGCTCTCCCCCGCCCGCACCGCCTACGCGGCCAGCGATGCCGGCAGCCAGGGCAGCGCCAGCCAGCGCGCCTATGCCCTGCTCACTGGCTTTGGAGCAACCGCTGGTCATTGCGGCAATGGGGCGATGACAGCACTGGCCACAGGCAAGGTCGCCGACCCCAGCTTGCTCGAGGAGCTCGGCAAGGATCCGGACAACCGCTCCAACAACAACTTGAGTGATGCATTGAACAGCCAATGCCACGAACCTCCCAGCTGCCCGCGTCGTCTTCGTGATGTCGACTCCACCCTTGGAACCACAAACCCCTGAGCTGCCGAACACTCCGGCAGATCCCCCATCCCCACCGATTTGCTCTGGGACGATCCACGAATGGGTGAAGACGCTGGCGATTGTGGGGGCGGGCTGTTGGGCGATTTACACGTTTGTGTGGAAGGAAATCGTGGTGCCCCAAAGGGCACCGGCGGTGCTGGTGCTGGAGGTGGCGATGCAGCCCGTCAGCAAGCAGAGGGCCGGCCTTATGGAGATGGAACTGCAGATGATCGCCACCAATCCCAGCGACCGCACCCTGTATCTGTTGCCCAATTATTGGAAGTTGTCGGCAATTCAACTACAGAAACAGACAAGGAAGCAGGGCTTTTCAAGCCGAGCCAACAAGGCCCTGAGCGGACCCAGCCTAGACCATGTTGAGCGGGATAACTTACTGCAAACTGGCCCCATCCTTGCGACTAGTCGGCTATTTGCGGATGACGTTATTCAGCCTCGGGAAAAAATTACCCGTAATCTGATTGTGCGGGTACCGATTTCATTCCCAGTGGCAATGGTCGAGCTATTAGTTCCTGCCCTCACCAAACCACCTACCAAGGCCCTGCTGAATGGCAGCTCCCTTGTCTGGAGCTTTCATGAGCAGGAGGGCATCCAGCCGATGTTGTGTAGCCCCTCGCCCACAGCGCAGCCTGAAAAAACATGTGTTCTCTCCAATCCAGCTGCGATTGATCGCCAACTGAAGGCCTTTGATCCAAGGGCTTTCGTAACCACCCAGTCCAGGCAGGTTGCGCTGTGAATCCCAAAGCAAACAAGCGGTGCTGCTGGTTAGCTCCTATGCTGATGGGCCTCCTGGCGAGCGGGTCTCCTGGGGCATCGGCTGCGACCGCTGCCACCACCGCCAGTGCAAGCCAACGACGGCAGCCGGTGCTGAAGGCCCAGGCCCAGGCACAGGCACAGGCACAGGCACAGCCCGCTGCTCAGGTGCCAGCGGAGGTGCAGGGTTGGATAAAAAAGATAAACGCTTTTGAAGCAAAAGGCCGCTACAAGGAAGCTGCAGCACTGCAGGAAAAGGTGCTGGCCTGGACAGAGCGAACGCTGGGGCCCGATCACCCAGATACCGCCACTAGCCTCAATAACCTTGGGTTACTTTATTACAGCCAGGGCGCCTACGCCAAGGCGGAGCCTGTCTTCCAGCGCTCCCTGGCGATCAGGGAGAAGGCGCTGGGGCCCGATCACCCAGATACCGCCACCAGCCTCAATAATCTGGCAGTGATTTACAGGATCCAGGGCGCCTACGGCAAAGCCGAACCCCTATTCCAGCGCTCCCTAAAGATCAGAGATAAGTTGCTGGGACACGATCACCCAGATACCGCCACTAGCCTCAATAATCTGGCACTTCTCTACGAAAACCAGGGCGCCTACGCCAAGGCCGAGCCGCTTTTCCAGCGCTCCCTGGCAATCTTGGAGAAAACGCTGGGGCCCAATCACCCCTTTACCGCCACTAACCTCAACAACCTCGCGGGGCTGTACGAAAACCAGAGCGCTTTCGCCAAGGCAGAACCACTATATGTTCGCGTCCTGGCGATCAGGGAGAAGGTGCTGGGGCCCGATCATCCCGATACCGCTCAAAGCCTCAACAACCTCGCGGGACTATACGAAAACCAGAGCGCTTTCGCCAAGGCGGAGCCACTCTACCTTCGCGCCCTAGCAATCACAGAGAGGGTGCTGGGGCCCGATCATCCCGATACCGCCCAAAACCTCAACAACCTCGCGGGACTATACGAAAACCAGAGCGCTTTCGCCAAGGCGGAGCCACTCTACCTTCGCGCCCTAGCAATCACAGAGAAGGTGCTAGGGCCCGATCATCCCGATACCGCCCAAAACCTCAACAACCTCGCGGGGCTATACGAAAATCAGAGCGCTTTCGCCAAGGCGGAGCCACTTTACCTTCGCGCCCTAGCAATCACAGAGAAGGTGCTGGGACCCGATCATCCCGATACTACCCAAAACCTCAACAACCTCGCAGGGCTATACGAAAATCAGAGCGCTTTCGCCAAGGCAGAACCACTATATGTTCGCGTCCTGGCGATCAGGGAGAAGGTGCTGGGACCCGATCATCCCGATACCGCCCAAAGCCTCAACAACCTCGCGGGGCTGTACGAAAACCAGAGCGCTTTCGCCAAGGCAGAGCCACTCTACCTTCGCGCCCTGGCAATCACAGAGAAGGTGCTGGGGCCCGATCATCCCGATACCGCTCAAAGCCTAATTAATCTGGCAGTGATGTACAGGAATCAGAGCGCCTACAGCAAGGCCGAGCCACTCTTCCAGCGCTCCCTGCAGATCAGAGAGAAGGTGCTGGGGCACGATCACCCCGATACCGCCACTAGCCTCAAGAATCTAGGGCTCCTCTATGCAGACCAGGGGGCCTACGGCAAGGCAGAGTCCTTATTCCAGCGCTCCCTGGCGATCTTGGAGAAAGCGCTGGGGCCCGATCACCGCTCTACTGCCACTGACCTAAATAACCTGGCAACATTGTACTACAGGCAGGGTGTCTATACGAAGGCTGAGCCCCTCTTCCAGCGGTCCCTGGCGATCTTAGAGAAGGTGCTGGGGCACGATCACCCCGATACCGCCACTAGCCTCAATAATCTGGCACTTTTCTACGAAAACCAGGGGAATTACGACAAAGCCGAGGTCCTCTTCCAGCGCTCCTTGGCAATCAGTGAGAAGGTGCAGGGGCACGATCACCGCTCTACCGCCACTAAACTAAATAACCTGTCGACACTATACTACAATCAGGGTGCCTACACGAAGGCCGAGCCCCTCTACCAGCGCTCCTTGGCGATCTTAGAAAAAGTACTGGGACCCGATCACCCCGATACCGCCACCATCCTTAACAACCTCGCGTTCCTTTATTACAGCCAGGGCGCCTACGCTAAGGCTGAGCCCCACTACCTTCGCGCCTTCTCGATCAATGAGAAGGCGCTGGGGCCCAATCACAGCTCTACCGCCACTAGCCTCAATAATCTAGCCGGACTGTACTACAGCCAGGGTGCCTACACAAAGGCCGAGCCCCTCTATCTGCGCGCCCTCACGATCAATGAGAAGGCGCTGGGGCCCGATCACCCCGATACCGCCACTAGCCTCAATAATCTGGCATTTCTATATGACAGCCAGGGCGCCTACACCAAGGCAGAGCCTCTCTACCAGCGCTCCTTGGCGATCTTTGAGAAGGTGCTAGGGCCCTATCACCGCTCTACCTCCAGTAGCCTCAATAATCTAGCGAGAGTATATACAAATCAAGGTGCATATACGAAAGCTGAGACACTTTTAGTTCGTGCTATTCGTGGTGAATTAGTGTTTCTGCAGCGTGAAGTGCCATTGCTGCCGGAAATTCAGCGACAGGCACAGATTCAGGCTGTAGGCAATGCCTGGGAAGCTGCTTTTGGCTATGCCTCACGTTCTGCAAACGGCGCCTCGCTGGCCCTGTTCACCCGGCTGAACCGGCAGGGGCTGCTGCAGGAGATCGAACAACGCCAGGCCCTGCTGGCCCAGGCGCCGGGCCGCCCGCAGGAGCTCCGCCAGCAGATCGCTGGCCTCACAAGCCGTCTGGCGGATCTAAACCTGAGCACTCCCCAGCGGCTGGCGCTCCAGCAGCAACACGGCGACCTGGAGCAGCAGCTCTATCGCCTGCTGCCTGCCCTGAAGCTCCCCCTGGTGGAACCATCGGAGGTGGCACACGCCCTGCCGGCCGATGGGGTGCTGGTGGAATTCCAGCGTTATCGGCCCTTTGATGGCCGCCAGCCTCCTGACAAACGCTGGGGGAAGCCGCGCTACCTGGCCTTGCTGCTGTTCCCTGATGGCCGGATCGAGCGCCACGAGCTCGGCCTGGCCACTGCCATCGATCCCCTGATCCAGAACGCCCTGGAGATCTCCGAAGCAGGCGAGCGATCACCCCATGAGCTGTGGATACAGGTGAGGGACAAGGTGTTTCCACCGGCGCTGTTGAGCCAGCTCAAGGATCGCCGGCAGTGGTTTGTTTCCCCCGATGGCGAACTCAACCGCATTCCCTTTGCGGCCCTGCCCACACCGCCGCAGCTGGGGAAAGGGCAAGGCCAGCGGTGGCTGGCTGAAGCCGTGCGCCTGCGCCTGCTCACCAGCGGCCGCGATCTGCTGCAGCGGCCTTCCACAGCTGCGTCGCAAAGTGATCGGGCCTTGGTGATCGCCAATCCGGATTTCGGGGCTCCTGGCACTCCTTGGGCGCCCCTGCCGGCCACCGCGAAGGAGGGGCGTCAGATCGCTGCTCAACTCAAGGCCGCCCTGCTGGAAGGTACCCAGGCCACCGCCCCTGCACTGCAGCAGGTCAGGGGCCCGAGGGTGCTGCATGTGGCCAGCCACGGCTTCTTCTCTGGTCCCCAGTCGCCCAACCGGTCGCCGTCGCCCAGCGGCCTCCTCGGCACCAGGAGCGCCGCCTTCGCGGGACCGCCGGCCCATAAGGGCGATCCACTGCTAAACAGCGGCATCGTGCTGGCCGGTGCCAACCGCCATGCCCAGCCAGCCCAGAGCGCATCCGCCCAGGCCCCAGCCGCCACAGCCGATGGAGACGACGGCTATCTCACCGCCAAGGAAGTTGCCAGAATGCAGCTGGAGGGCACCGAACTGGTGGTGCTCTCCGCCTGCGAGACCGCCAGCGGCACGATCCAAAGCGGCGAGGGGGTGTATGGGCTGCAGCGGGCCCTCAAAGTGGCCGGCGCCAGCTCCACCCTGCTCTCCCTCTGGAAGGTGGATGACGACGCCACCGCCTTCTTCATGGAGCGCTACTACACGCTGCTCAAGCAAGGTAAGGGCAGGCAGGAGGCGCTGGTGCAGGTGCAGGAAGAGTTCCGCAGCAATCCCCAACGCAAGGAATGGAAAGATTACAAATATTGGGCCGCCTGGCAGCTCAGCGGTGCTGGCTCACCAATGCCGGGATTATGATTCAATTTAACTATAACCAAAACGTCGTACATACCAGGTCTTCACCAGCTGGGCGAGCAGGCAATAGCCCAGCAGGATCGCCGCCAGCCAGGCGAAGTAAACCAGGGGCAGAGGGGCAAAGCCTAGGGCAGAAGCAATCGGCGTATAGGGAATCGCCATGGCGGCAGCCATCACCACCATCGTGACCATGGCCATCACGGGGGCTGGGTTGCTCTGCAGAAAGGGAATATGGGAGGTGCGAATGATGTACACCACCAGCGTCTGGGTCATCAAGCTCTCCACAAACCAGCCCGTCTGGAAAAGGGCTTGATTCTCCACCGTATTGACAGAGAAGACAAACCACATCAGGGCGAACGTGGCATAGTCGAATAGGGAGCTCACGGGGCCGAGGTAAACCATGAAGCTTCTAATATCCTTGATCCTCCACTTACGCGGCACCCCTAGATAGTCTGAATCAACATGATCAAAGGGAATGCCAGTTTGAGAGAAGTCGTAGAGCAGATTGTTCAGCAGGATCTGCACCGGCAGCATCGGCAGAAATGGCAGAAAGATGCTGGCCCCCAACAGGCTGAACATGTTGCCAAATGCCGAACTGGTACCCATTTTTATGTACTTGGCAATGTTACCAAAGGTGCGGCGTCCTTCCATCACGCCGGCATTCAGCACCAATAAACTCTTCTCTAGCAGCACAATATCCGCCGATTCCTTGGCGATATCCACCGCCGTATCCACCGAAATCCCAATGTCGGCCTCCCGCAGGGCGGCGGCATCATTAATGCCGTCTCCCATGAAGCCCACCACATGGCCACGGCTACGCAGCATTTTGATAATCCTTGATTTCTGCAGCGGCGAGAGCTTGGCAAAGATCGTCGTCGACTCCACTTTCTCCCCCAGCAACTGATCATCCATGGCCTCGATCTCCGGCCCCAGCAGCACCCCCTCCACCACAAGGTTTACGTCTTTACAGGTTTTACGGGCGATTACCGCGTTATCCCCGGTGAGCACCTTCACAGCCACCCCACCCCGGTGTAGGTCGCCAATCGCTTGCCTAGCTGAATCCTTTGGTGGATCGAGAAAAGCGATCAACCCTAGGAATACCAGCTCAGACTCATCTACGAGGCTATAGGGCTTATGTTGAATGGGAACTTCCTTGTAGGCCACGGCAATCACCCGCAGGCCTTCACTGTTCAGTCCCTCACTCAAACTAAGCACCTGCTGGCGACTGGCTGCATCGATTGGTTCGATAACATCTCCATCCTTCAAGCTGCTGCATACCATTAGAATCTCCTCCACGGCTCCCTTGCAGATCAGCTCGTGGTGGTGGTTCTCCTCCTCAACCACAACCGACATCCGTCTGCGTTGAAAATCGAATGGGATCTCATCGATCTTGGCGAAGTTTTTCTCCACCTTAAGGGCACTATGCAGTTCAGCATGTTCGAGCACGGCTATATCCAAAAGACTTTTGAGACCCGTCTGATGGAAGCTATTTAGATAGGCGTGCTCCAGCACCTCATCAGATTCCTTACCGCGATAATCGAGGTATCTTTCAAGCACGATGCGGTCTTGAGTTAGGGTGCCGGTCTTATCGGTACAGAGAATGTTCATCGCACCTAGATTTTGAATCGAATCAATATTTTTAACGATCACTTTCTGCTTGGCCATCGCAATGGCGCCTCGGGAGAGGTTGGCGGTCACGATCATCGGCAGCATCTCTGGAGTTAGCCCAACGGCTACGGACAGCGCGAAGAAAAAGGCCTCCGCCCAGTTGCCCTTGCTGATGCCGTTGATCAGGAACACAGCCGGTGCCATCACCACCATGAAGCGCACCAGCAGCAGGCTCACATCGCTGATGCCCCGATCAAAGCTGGTGCGGCTGCGCACACCGGTAAGGGTCTTGGCCAAGGCCCCCAGGTAGGTGCGCTCCCCCGTTTCCACCACCACAGCCGTGGCGGTGCCACTGATCACGTTCGTGCCCAGGAAACAGAGGTTTGCCAATTCGAGGGGCTCCTTGATCTCCAGCTGGCGGGGCGGCAGCTGGCCGTGTTTCTCCACCGGCAGGGATTCACCGGTGAGGGCGGCCTGGCTTACGAACAGGTCTTTGGCGTTCAGCACCCGCACGGCGGCGGGGATCATGTCGCCGGCGGCGAGCAGCACCAGATCGCCAGGCACGAGCCGGTCGATCGGTTCCTCCCGCTGCCCGGGCGTCTCGGCGCTCAACTGCAGGCCGAGGTCGGCCGCCAGAGCAACGCTTATATCCTTGCGGGCATCGTGCCGTTTGACCGTGGCGGTGGTGTGCACCAACAGGCGCAGGGATTCCGCCGCCACCAGTGAGCGGTATTCCTGGGAAAAGCGCAAAAGCACGCTGAATAGGATCATCGCGGTGATGATCACCGCCGCTTTGATATCCCCCGTGACCAGGGACAAAACCGCCAGGGCCGCCAGCAGAAACACCAGCGAATTCCTGAAGGTTTTGAGCAGCTGAACTACCCAGGATATAGGTTGTTCATGGGCAATTTGATTTGCTCCAACCTTGGCCAGGCGGAGTTCCGCCTGCAGATCGCTCAGCCCTTCGGCGCTGGTGTTCAACCGGGCGAGCAGTTCATCGGCACTCTCCCGGGCCGCACGCAGCAATTGTCCAGATGCCGATTCGAGCTGGAGCGCTTCCCCCTGGGGGCCCACCCCTGGAACCACCGCAGCGGGGCTAGCGCCGGAGGGCCAGCGCAGACGAAGCAACATGGTTGGCCTGCTCTAGGGGTTTGGGTGCATTGGCGAGGATCCGCCTAACCCTTCTGAACGCTAACTAGGTGAAAGTGATCTGATGTGGTCTGATGCGATGCGATCGGAAAGTGTGATGGGATGCGACCAGCTGAAGGCAAGGGCGAGGGCGGATGCTGCGGGCCCTGGGGGCTAGGGCGAAGACCAGCCCAGCGTTTAATGAAGCCTGGAAGTTGGCAATCTCAGCTCAGCGCTAAATCCGGTTCGTTAGCCCGATGCTGGTGCATCAGCCAGCGGTGAAAGCCAGCGCATGGCCCCGCGAGCTGCGGCAGCATTCACCAGCGGTCGGCCAGCGGCGAGGATGGGTCCCCGTTTGCTCCACCCAGCCGCGGTGATTACCGCCATCTCCCAGCCCCCCGTCCCTGGCGATGCCAGCCAGCAGCGCTGGCCCTGGTGGCCGCTGCTGCCCCTCTATCCCTACGGCCGTCGCCGCAGCCTGCTGCGCGAATTGATCCCCGGCCAGCTGTGGAGCATTGAGCAGTTGCTGGGGGTGTTCTACGTGGCGGTGCCGATTCGGATGACGGTGCTGCGGCTGCGCCAGGGGCTGCTGCTCTACGCGCCGGTGGCCCCCACCGGCGAAGTGCGCGCGGCCCTGGCCGAGCTAGAGCAACTGCATGGCCCGGTGCTCACGATCGTGCTGCCCACCAGCTCGGGGTTGGAGCACAAGTTGCCGGTGCCGGCGATGGCGCGGGCCTTTCCCCAAGCCCAGCTGTGGGTAACACCGGGGCAGTGGAGTTTTCCAATCTCCCTGCCGTCCAGCTGGCTGGGCTTCCCGCGCCAGCGCACCAAGGTGCTGTTTGAGCAGGGCCTGCCCCACGGCGACCAGCTCGACTGGTGCGCCCTGGGCCCCCTGGATTTGGGGGTGGGAAACTTTTTTGAAGCGGCCTGCCTGCACCGGGCCAGCGGCAGTTTGCTGGTGACCGATGCCTTGGTGGCCATCGGCGAGCAACCACCGGCCATATTCAACCTCGACCCAAAGCCGCTGCTGTTCCACGCCCGCGAGCGGGCCGATCAGCCGCTGTTGGATTCGCCCGAGCTGAGGCGCCAGGGCTGGTGGCGGCTGGTGCTGTTCGCCTCCTTCCTGCGACCCGAAAGGCTGGCTATCCTGGGCCTCGGGGAGCTGCTAAAGCAGGCCTGGAAGGCCAGCCGACAACCCGGCGGCGCCGCCAACGCCCTCTATCCCTTCCACTGGCAGCCGGATTGGCAGCGTGAATTTCGCCAATTGGTTCCCCCTGGCGCGCCGGCCATCCAGGTGGCACCGGTGTTGGAGCGGCTGGTGTTCCCCCGCCACCGACAGCTGCTGATCAACTGGCTGCATCAGCTTTCCCAGCTGGGTGAGATTCGTCAATTGGTGCCCGCCCACTACGAGGCTCCAGTGCCCTGCACAGCTGCGGATCTACAAGAGCTGGCAAGGGAACTGGGTGAAAGACCCTGGGCTGTAGATGAGCAGAGCTGGCGCTACCTGGCCAGCATCGATCGCAACCTTGTGAAACTAGGTGTGGTGCCCAACCGCGACAGCTGAGCGGCCCTCGCCCTCAGAGCCGTAATTCGCCCGGATCAGCATCACGATCGGCCAGGCTGCAGCTGCCGATCAAGCTGGTTTCCAGCTCCATGCGCTGTTCCATCTGGCGCAGGAAGTAACCGGTCATCATCGCTGAACCAAGCAGGCCAGCCAGGTTTTCACGGCTGGTCTGGATTTTCACATCAAACTGCTCCGCGGGCAGCATGCCGAGCAAGCCCTGCACGTTGTGGCGAATGATGTCTTGAATCTCATGACTAGCTGAACGAGCCACCCGCTGCAACACATCCGGAGACTGATCCTGGAGGTACTGGATCAGGGGGTTGCCGCCTATGGCTTCGTTGTCGCTAGTCAGGAACTCCGGGTTGAACATGTCCGGTGTGCGCTAGGTCACGGACTGCACCCTACCCCAAATGTTCAGCGGCCAAAGGTGCGGTTGAAGGGGGGTAGATCCGTATCTCCCTGCGGCTGAGCTGGCGGCTAAGCAGGCCAAAGCGGTTCAGGGGCCAGTAGCGCCAGATCGCCGTGCCGATCAGCTCCTCCTCCGGCAGGGGGCCCCAGAGGTGGGAGTCGAGGCTGGCATTGCGGTTATCGCCTAGCACCAGCAGCTGCCCCGCCGCCAGGGTGAAGGGCTGCAGTTGATAGTCCATCGGCGCCGCCGCCCAATCGCTCGCCACCGGGGCGCCATTGCGCCACAACAGCCCCTGGCGCACCTCCACCCGGTCGCCGGCCCGGGCCACCACCCGTTTGATCAGAGCTGCCTTGGGGTCGTAGCCGGCGGCCTGCAGCGGCGGCGGCGGCCTGAACACCACCACGGTGCCGATCGGCAGCGGCCGGTGCAGCCGCACCCGCAACTTCTCCACCAGCACCCGATCCTGCTGCCGCAGGGTGGGCAGCATCGAATCGGAGGGAATCCAGCGCGGCTCCACCACCAACCAGCGCAGCGCCAGGGCCAGCAGCAGCCAGGCCAGCACCGGCAGCAGCTGGGAGCGCAGGTCGGCCAGCCGCTGGCACCAGGGCCGGGGCGAGGCTGTCGGTTCGCTGCTCACGGGCCTGGCGAGAAGATAGGCGCCCCATCCTGCAGCCACCCCGGACGGGAAGGCATCTCTGTTTGGATCGCGCCCAAGCCAACCTGGAGGCTGCCCTCACCCTGCTGCAGGCCCTGATGCGGCGGGGCCTGCAGCAGCTGGTGCTCTGCCCCGGCAGCCGCTCCGGGCCCCTGGCGGTGGCGGCCGGGCTGCTGGAGCGGCGCGGCTTGGCCCTGGTGACGGCCATCGATGAGCGCTCCGCCGCTTTTTTTGCCCTCGGCCATGGCCGCGCCACCGGCCTGCCGGCGGCCGTGATCACCACCTCGGGCACTGCGGTGGCCAACCTGCTGCCGGCCGTGGTGGAGGCGGATTACGGCGCCATTCCGCTGCTGCTGCTCACGGCGGATCGGCCGCCGCGGCTGAAGGGTTGCGGCGCCAACCAAACCGTGAACCAGGAAGACTTCCTGCTCGCCTCCCTGCGCTGGCAGGGTCTTGGCGATGGACGCGGCCTGCACGCCATGGCCGCGGCCGAACTGGATGAGCTGGCCGCCACCGCCTTCCGGCACTGCCTGGGGCCAGATCAGCCAACCTTGGCCCAGGCAGCGGCCCAAGCAAGGCCCGAACAGGCAACGCCCGAACAGGCAACGCATTCATGGGCAGCGCCTGGGGCGGTGCAGCTAAACCTTGCCATTGATGAGCCCCTCCATGCCGGCTACGCCGCGCTGCTGGCGGTGGCCAGGGCCTGGCCCGCCCATGCCCTGCCGGCGGATCAATCCAGCCAAGCGGCCCCTGGCAGCCCCGAGGCGGCCCCCCAGGGCTGGCAGGGCGCTGGAGCGTCGCTGGGGCTCGATCCCGATCGACCCGGCCTGATCGTCGCTGGGCCTTGGCGCGGCAGACCCCAAACCTGGGGCGCCCATCTAACGGCCCTGCGGCAATTGCAGCAACGCACCGGCTGGCCGCTGCTGGCCGATGCCCTCAGCGGCTTGCGGGGCATGGCGGATCTAAACCTGGTGGCCGGCTATGACCTACTTCTGGCCGCCCCCAAACCCGAGTGGCAGCCTGAGCAGGTGCTGCGGCTGGGTCCCGTGCCGGCCAGCCGCAGACTGCAGCAGTGGCTAGCCAGTTTCAGCGGTCCGCAGGCCCTGATCAGCGAGGCCGACCCGCGCAATCTCGATGCCCTGGGCACTGCCCAGCAGCGCTGCTGCAGCGGCCTGGCGCCCTGGTGGGCAGCCCTGCCGCAAACCTGGCAGGGGGATCAGCCCCAGGCCGCCAACCTGGCCCTGGCCCAGCGCTGGCAGGGGGCGGAGCAGGCCATGCAGGCTTGGCTAGACAGCCAGCTGGCGACTCCTTTGGCCGCAGCTGGGATCGCAGCTTCCCCTGGAACAGCTATCAGGGGCAGAGCTGTCAGGGAAACAGCCATGGCTGATCTGTGCGAACCGGCCCTTGCCCGCCAGCTGAGCCGGCTATTGCCCGCTGGTGTGCCCTTGGTGCTGGCCAACAGTTCGCCAGTGCGGGATTGGGAGAGCTTTGCGGTGGGTGATGGTCCGCCCCGACCGGTGCTGGCCTTTCGGGGCGCCTCTGGCATCGATGGCACCCTGTCGCTGGCCTGCGGGGTGGCCCAGGCCTGCGGCAGGGCCGTGCTGATCAGCGGCGACCTGGCCCTGCTGCACGACGCCAACGGCTGGCTGTGGCGCAGCCAATTGACCGGTCAGCTGACGATCCTGGTGCTCGACAACGGCGGCGGCGGCATTTTTGAACAGCTGCCGATTCGGCCCGATCCAGCGGCGGTGATGGATTTTGAACGGCTGTTTGCCATGCCCCAACCCGTCGATCCGCTGGCCCTGGCGGACGTCCATGGGGTGCCGGGGCGCCTGTGTGGCGGCTGGGAGGAGCTGGAGCGGGATTTGAGCTGGGCGTTACAGCGGCCCCTGGCCCTGTTGAGGCTGGTCACCGACCGCCGCCAGGATGCCCTGCTGCGCCAGCGGCTGCGTCAAGGCCAGCATTGAGAACAGCAGCCTTGGGAGCTGGCCTGGCAGCAGCGCCAAAGCAGGCCAGGAACCATCAGTGGAGCTGGTGGAGGAGCCGCGACGGGCGCTGCGCAGAATGGCGCCTGTGATGCCGCAGCGGCCGTGATAGAGGTCTTCTCCCCAGCCGATCCACCGCTGCAGTGGCGGCAGCTGGGTAGCTACGAGGACATCATTTATGAGGGCAGCGACGAGGGCATCGCCCGGATCACGATCAACCGCCCCCGCTGCCGCAATGCCTTCCGGCCGCGCACGGTGATCGAACTCTGCGATGCCTTCACCCGGGTGCGGGAGGACCCCCGCGTCGGCGTGGTGCTGTTCACCGGAGCTGGGCCCGCCGACGACGGGGGCTGGGCCTTCTGCGCCGGCGGTGACCAAAGCGTGCGCGGCGATGGCGGCTATCTCGACGAGCAGGGTGTACCGCGCCTGAACGTGCTCGACCTGCAGCGGTTGATTCGCAGCCTGCCCAAGGTGGTGATCGCCCTGGTGGCGGGCTACGCCATCGGCGGCGGCCAGGTGCTGCATCTGCTGTGTGACCTTTCGCTGGCGGCGGAAAACGCCCGCTTCGGGCAGACGGGGCCCAGGGTGGGCAGTTTTGATGGCGGCTTTGGCGCCAGCTACCTGGCCCGGGTGGTGGGCCAGCGCAAGGCCAGGGAAATCTGGTTCCTCTGCCGCCAGTACGGCGCTTCGGAGGCGCTGGAGATGGGGCTGGTGAACGCGGTGGTGCCCCTGGCCCAACTGCAGGCGGAGGGGGTGCGCTGGGGCCGGGAGGTGATGGGGCACAGTCCCACAGCGATCCGCTGCCTCAAGGCCGCCTTCAATGCCGAAACCGACGGCATGGCGGGGCTGCAGGAGTTGGCCGGCCAGGCCACGCACCTCTTTTACCGAACCGCCGAGGGCCAAGAAGGTCGCAATGCCTTCCTGGAAAAGCGACCACCAAACTTTGCCGACGCCGACTGGCTGCCTTGAGCCCACGCTGCGTAGAGGCTTGACCAGCCGTGACTCGATTTTTCCAGAGCTTCCCAAACAACTCCTGCCTGCGGCTGCAGGGTCAGCAGTGGGGAAGCTGGTCACAACTGGCAGAGCTGGGCACAACTTGGGGGGCTGGACAGAACTTGGGGAACTGGTCAGCCCTGGACCAGCTCACCAGAGCTGCCCTAGCCCTCAAAGGAATCCTGGGCGGGGCACCTCAAAAAATACCCATCGGCCACGAGCGCCGCGAGAGGGGGAGCGACTAGGCGCCTGGATGCCTTTAGCGCCATGGGATTAGCACCACGAGATTCGCGCCACGACATTCGCATCATGGGACCAGTGAGATTTAAAATTTATAAGGCGCCGTTGGGCAGCCCACCGCTCAGCGGCCGCGCATCCAGCGCCTTGCACTCAGCAGATCTGTATTCAACAATTAATTATTCGAAAACCTTGCATTCAGTGGCTCTAGATTAAGCAACTTTGCATTCAGCGTTTTTGTATTCAGCAACTTTGCATCAAGCGTCTCCGTGTTCAGTTACCCTGCATTCAGTAATCCCACACCCAGTAACTCTGTATTAAACGGCTCAGTATCCAGCACTTTTTTAATCAGCAGTTTGCATTCAGCAGCAGCCTGCATTCAGCGACTCCGGATTCATCAGCTCCTCATTCAGCAGCAGCATGCATTCAGCAGCTTCTCATTCAGCAGCTCTGCATTCAGAAAGCCTCTATTCAGCAGCTCCTGCATTCAGCAGCTCCTGTTGAATGCAGGAGCTGTCTACGCTAAACCTGTCTGCAGCAAGCGTGTCTGCAGCAAGCCTGCCTGTATAAAACCTTCCTACACTTCCTACACCTCCCACAGTAGGCAGGGCTGCAGCAAACCTGTCTACAGCACGCCTATCTTCTTTATCTACCAATTCATCAACCTAAACAACGGCAAATCCCCTCCTCGAAAGATCCTTTCTCTTTGAGCACAGTCGCCATCGCTGTGCTGCCGCCGCACTATGAAAGTTCAGATTTTCTTTGCCGACGATTCCTGTCCCAGTCGAGGTTCATCGCCAAAGTCTCTGCGGCCAACTCCGCTGCCACCAACCCCGCTGCCACCAACCCCGCTGCCACCAACACAGCTGACGCCAACCCTGGTGTCCCCTCTGCCGGCATCTCCGCTGCCGGCAACTCCCCTGTCGCCACCACTGCCAACACCTCTGGTGTCCCCCCTGCCGCCACCGCCGCTTGCCGCTGCCAACCTGAAAAGCGATCGGCAGAGGCCCTGGCCCCTCAGGCTCGGCCTGGCCTTGGCCCTGGCTGCCACCGGTCTGCTGAGCGGCCTGCTCAGCGGCCCCCTGGAGCCCATGCAGGCCCAGCAGATCGCCGGCCCCAGCCCTAGGGATCTCAAGTCCCTGGTGGGCGACTCCCAAAGCCAGGAAGATGGCAAACCTGGCCATGGGAGCGTCCGGGGGCGGGAGCTGGTGTTGGACCGGCGGCGGCGCCTGTTGCTGGTGATCGACAGCGGCCAAGAGCTGCGCCGCTTTTCGGTGGCGGTAGGCAGGCCGGGCTGGGAGACGCCGGTGGGGCAGTTTGAGGTAATCGAACGGGTGATCAATCCCGTTTGGAAGCATCCCGCCACGGGCCAGCTGGTGTCAGCAGGTCCGGAAAATCCGCTCGGCAGCCGCTGGATCGGCTTCCACCGAGACTGCGGGGGCCGCCGCGGCTTCAACGGTCGATCGGGGCTGACCGTAAAGGGTTGCGCCACCATGGGCTTCCATGGCACCCCGAACCGCCGCAGCGTTGGCCAGGCGGTTTCCCACGGCTGTGTGCGGCTCTACGACGAGCAGGTGCGCGAGCTGTTTGAGCTGGTGAGCATGGGCACGCCGGTGATCGTTTTGCCCTGAAAAGGCGGCTGGGGCAGACCGGTCGCGGACCACCCGTAAAGTTGCGCCCAGATTTCCCTTCTGACATGCGCATTCTCTTTGCTGCGGCGGAATGCGCGCCGCTGGTCAAGGTGGGCGGCATGGGCGATGTGGTGGGTTCCCTGCCTCCGGCCTTGGCCGCCCTTGGTCACGACGTGCGCGTGATCATGCCCGGCTACGGCAGGCTCTGGAGTCGGCAGCAGATTCCCTCAGAGCCCATCTGGCGCGGCCAGACGATGGGCAACGATTTCGCCATCTTTGAAATCAGCCAGCCAGAGACGGGGCTACCCCTCTATCTGGTGGGCCATCCGGCCTTCGATGGCGAACGCATCTACGGTGGCGAAGACGAGGACTGGCGCTTCACCTTCTTCGCCAGTGCCGTGGCCGAATTTGCCTGGAACCACTGGAAGCCCCAGGTGCTGCATTGCCATGACTGGCACACCGGCATGATTCCAGTGTGGATGCATCAAGATCCGGAGATCAGCACAGTTTTCACGATTCACAACCTCAAGTACCAGGGCCCCTGGCGCTGGAAGCTGGATCGGATGACCTGGTGCCCCTGGTACATGCAAGGGGACCACACCATGGCGGCGGCACTGCTCTATGCCGATCGAGTGAATGCCGTTTCTCCAACCTACGCCGCAGAGATCCGCACTAGGGAATATGGCGAAGGACTGGATGGATTGCTTAATTTTATTGGCGGCAAGTTGCGGGGTATCATTAATGGTATTGATACGGAGGCCTGGAACCCGGCCACCGATATCACCCTGCCCGCCAAGTTTTCGGCCACCGACCTGGCTCCACGGGCGATCAACAAGCGAGCTTTACAGGAGCGGATGGGGTTAGAGGTAAAGCCCAAAACCTATCTCATGGGCATGGTCAGTCGGCTGGTGGATCAAAAGGGTGTGGATCTGCTGCTACAGGTGGCCGATCGGGTTTTGGCCTATACCGACAGCCAGATTGTGGTGCTAGGCACTGGAGATCGCACCTACGAATCGGGGCTCTGGCAGATGGCGGCTCGCCATCCCGGCCGCTTCGCTGTCTTCCTCACCTATGACGATGCCCTATCACGGCTTATCTACGCCGGCAGTGATGCCTTCTTAATGCCCAGCCGCTTTGAGCCCTGTGGCATTAGTCAGATGCTGGCCATGCGCTACGGCTCAATTCCGGTGGTGCGTATGGTGGGTGGCTTGGTGGATACGGTGCCGCCCAATGATCCAGCGGCGGAAGGGGGCAAAGGTAGCGGATGTGGCTATGGCTTTGATCGCTATGAGCCGATCGATTTCTACACCACAATCGTGCGCTCCTGGGAGGCCTATCGCAATCCAATCAGCTGGGCCCAGCTGCAGCAGCGCGCCATGTCCGTCGATTTCAGCTGGGGCCGTTCCGCCCTGGCCTATGACGAGATGTATCGCGATGTCTGTGGTGTGAAAGAACCCACCCCTGAAGCGGCCGACGTGCAGCGCTTCTCCCAGGGCCAAGATGCCGACCCCAGCCGGCGCGGACTGTCCAGCCTATGGAGACCGCGCAACCAAACCTAAAAGGGCATCGACAGCAAAGGTTTTCCAGCGGCTGCGAGGCCAGGGGGCGATTTTTAGAGCTGCCCTTAATGAACAGCCAAGCCGCAATTGCTAACCAAGCCGAAATTGCCAACCAAACGCGAACAGCTATCCAAACCTACAAGGCTTCTCAAGCCTGAATCGACGAATAAGCCTGAGCAAGATGGCGGCAGACCCTCCCCGGCTTGGCTACGGCCCTGAGCGGTCCGGGGCTCCGCTACCGGCGCCCTATCAGGATCCCTCCTCCCGGCTGGGAGAGGATCTGCGGGCGGTGGTGGCCAGCCTGCAGCTGCGGTTGCAGGAGTTGTGGCGTCGCAATTGGCAGGGAGATCTGGCCAGGCCTGGCTTCTGGCCAAGGGATCTGGCGCCCCTCTACTGGCCACTGCTACTCAGCTGCGGCCTGATATTGATGATTTTGTTGCCATGGCAATTGGCCAGGCTGCTGCCCCACCGCCCCACACCGCCGCCCCGGGTTAGCTCGTTTACAGCCGATTCCATTGAATCCGGTTCTGCCAAGTCAACTTATCTCGAACCTGGTTTCCCCGAAGCTGGAGCAGAAGCTACATCAGGAGCTGGATCAAAGACGGCATCTAGAGATGATTCCGGGTCTGTTTCTAGCGGCACCTCCTCGGCAGAGATGGACTCGCCAAAAGCCGCTGCGGCAGGCGCTGAGGGGGCAGCTTCTCGCTCGCCAGATGCAGCCGCAGCGGAAGCAGAAGCAGAAGCAGAAGGTGCAGCGGCAACAGCCGCGGCAGCTGCGGCGGAGGCGGAAATGCAGTTGCTGGCTGGCTTTGCCCAGCAGGACCCCGGCCAGCTGATCGCCGCTGCCCAGGCAGATGGCGATGGCGGCCTGTTGCGGTTGCAAATGGCAGAGGGCTATGGCCGGCTCTCGCGCCAACGCCGCCAGGTCCAGGCGGAGCGCTGGTGGCAGCGCAGCCAGGAGCTGGGCTACGAGCAGCTGCAACTGCGGGATGGCCTCGGCCGGCTGCTGGCCCGTCAAGCGCGGGTTGGCTCCGGCATGATCCTCCTCGATGCCGGTGATTAGCGCTAATGACGCTGCAATTGGGCGCCCTTCAGCAGCTATGGGGTGCACCGGCCAGCGGTGCCCTCGATCCCGATCAGGCCGAGCTACGGCTCAGGCAAATTTGCACCGATAGCCGCCAGCTACAGGCCGGCGACCTCTATGTGCCCCTGATCGGCGAACGCTTCGATGGCCATGGCTTCCTGGAAGCGGCGATCGCCGCCGGATGTCGCGCCCTGATCGCCCAGCCAGAGCGACTGACCCCAACAGCAGCCGAGCAATTGCGGGCCCAGGCCAGCGCCGCCGGCTGCCACCTCTGGTGGGTGGAGGACAGCCAGCTGGCCTACCAACAGCTGGCCACCTGCTGGCGCCGCCAGTTGGCCTTGCAGGTGGTGGCGGTGACCGGCTCCGCCGGCAAGACCACCACCCGCCAATTGATTCAGGCGGCTCTGGCCCCCCTGGGGCCGATTCAGGCCTCCAGCGGCAATCAAAACAACGACATCGGCGTACCGCTCACCCTGCTCAGCAGCAGCGCTGATCACCGGGCGGTGGTGGTGGAGATGGGTATGCGGGGGTTGGGGGAAATCGAGCGCCTCAGCCGCTGCGCCGAACCCGATCTGGCGGTGATCACCAATATCGGCACCGCCCACATCGGCCGGTTGGGCAGTCGCGAGGCGATCGCCCAGGCCAAATGTGAAATCACCGCCCAACTGCACCCCGATGGAGCGGTGGTGATCCCAGCGGGGGATCCGCTGCTGGAGGCGGCTCTGGCGCGGGTGTGGACTGGCCGGGTGGTGCGCATCGCCCTCGCCGATGAAGCCGGCAGCGCCCATGCCGATCTGCTGGGTGAATACCTGGAGGCCGATTCAAGCCTGCGGCTGGGGCAGTTATCGCTGGCGCTGCCGCTGCCGGGGCGTCACAACGCCCGCAACCTGCTGCTGGCCCTGGCCGTCGCCGAGCTGCTGGGGGTGCCGCCGGAGCTGCTCACCGCCCTGCAGGTAGATGTACCCGACGGCCGCCACCAGCGGCTCCTGATCGCTGGCATCACCGTGCTGGATGAAACCTATAACGCCTCGCCAGAGGCGGTGCTGGCGGCGCTGGAGTTACTAAATAGCCAGCCGGGGCGCCGCTTTGCCGTGTTGGGCAAGATGCTCGAATTGGGCGACCAGAGCCTGGAGTTGCATCGCCAGGTGGGCAGCCGCGCCGCCGAGCTAGGCCTCGACGGCCTGGTGGTGGTGGCCGAGGGTGCAGAAGGAGAAGCGATGCTGGCAGCCGCCGCCGGCCTGCCGCGCCTGGTGGGTGTGGCCAGCCCCGAGCAGGCCGCGCCGCCGCTGGAGCAGTGGCTGCAGCCGGGCGATTGCCTATTGCTAAAAGCCAGTCGCGGGGTGGCCCTGGAACGGCTGCTGCCGCTGCTGGAGCAACAGTTCACTGCCGTGGATCAGGGAAGCCCTAAATAATTGCCAATTGCATAATTACTAGCTGTGCAATTGCTGGCTGTGAAATTATAATCTACCTATCCCCAGGCTCACATTTCTGAGCCATCCGGACCTTGAGTAGCCGGCAAATGTCCGGTCTTTACCCAGATCGTGCAGCCTGTGTCGCTCCAGGGGCGGTGAACACTGCCGGGGGGATTGCGCAGCCAGCTGCCCTCTGGATAGCTGCCCAGTTCATCCTGAATCAGCCCATCAAGCACCAAGATTTCTTCTCCACCAGCGTGGCGATGAGCTGAAAAAACGGTGCCGGGCTGCCAGCGCACCAGGGCCACCTGCTCCGAACCAAAGCTATGTAACGGCAGCACCTGCAGGCCAGGCACCAAACCCGGCAACCAATCGGCATGGCGGGTGTCGATCACCAGGCGCCGCTGATCAGCTGGGTGCATCTGATGCAGCTTCACCAGGATCGTGCAGCCTTCGTTGCTAAACGGCGCATGTTGGGAACCGACTGGGTTGCGTAGGTAGCTGCCCGCTGGATAGTCGCCCTGTTCATCGGAAAAGGTGCCCGTGAGCACCAGGATTTCTTCGCCACCACCATGGCAGTGCCGATCGAAGCGGCTGCCGGGGGCATAGCGCACGATCGAGCTGGCGCGGGCCACTTCACCGCCGAGGCGATCGAGCATGCGCCGCTCCACGCCCGCTAGCGGCGATGGGGACCAGGTCAGGGTGGCGGTGTCTAGCACCACGCGCTGGCTGAGATCGGCATGCAACTCCATGGTCTGATCCTGCCCAGGCGAGGTTGTGCAATGTGACCCACTGCATTGCCGGCTCAACCAGGGGAGGGCAATTGCCAGGCCAGATAGGCACTGGCTTTCAGCTGGTTAAGTTGCCGAACTGGCAATTCCCCCCCTATCAAGCCACAAATCGTGAGTAAAGCCAGCGCACGAACCCCCCGATCAGCGGCACAGGCGCGAAAGTGGGTCCCACGAAGTCGAAATAGTCGCGGTGATCAATGATTTTACCCTCATCATTGAACAGAAGACGTGTGCAGCCGGGGTAGATGAATTCGATTCCCTTAATCTTTAAACCCATCTCCCATTCGATAAAGGCCGAATCAGCCTGAATCGATAGCGCACCCGGTTTGAGGAACACGTCATCACAGCGATTGATCAGGTCTCGCTGGGCATTGAGGTAGGCCTCGATGCCCTGTCTCTCCTGGGTTGGATCCTGAAAGTGCACATCCTCTGCATAGAGCGAGCGCCAAAGTTCGTCGCTGGGGGCTGTAGTGCCGTAGGGCTTGGTGAACAGGCTGCTCAGGGTAGCTGCATCCATGGTGGGGGTTGGCAAATGGCAAGCTGCTTATCCCAGCCCAGCGTTAGCAGGCAAACCACCTTGGTGGAATGTGTCCGGAGGCAGCGTCTGGGCCAGTGGGGCTGGGCTTGAATCATGGCCTACCGCTGTCGCCAAACGCCGATCAACCGGCCTGGGGCCGCACTCTCGCAAGGCTCGGCGTCAGGCCAGCCACTCATCACCAGAAAAGCCTGAGCGGCAGCCCTGGCCCAGAGCCCGCAAAAGATGGCGGAGATCCACAACTACTGGATTCAAATCTCTACCCACTCTTGAGTAGAGGCAAGAAGCTAATTTTTACCCCTTCCCTTAACGACATTAGGCTTAGAATTGGCGGCAATGTGCATTTGATGTCACCGCTAAAGTATTGGCTAGATTTGAGTTAAACACTTTTTACAGGGCGGCCAGAGCATCATGGATCCAAGCAGTTTCCGTGGTGTCAATAGCCCCATGAAACCGCCCGGAGCCTGAATCAAGAGGCCTGTACCAACTTGATCACGCCAGTTCCCACACAGGTCATGCAGGTCTTGTAGGCCCAAGATGCTACACGCAGCTGGCCGCTGCCGCCGCAATGGTTACAAATTGATGCAGCAGTCACCTTGGCGATGGAAGTGTTTTCAGAGACTGGCTTTGGCATCGATAACGAGCTTGTGACTCAACCACTGTGCGACGCAACTGGGTAAATGCCCCAGAAATAAATTTGGAAGATTTCAGCTGTGTTGCTCCCGCCTGGAACCGCCTTCAGGCGACAGCGAAAATCAGTGGGCCCTCTGGGCGGCCGATGCTTCTCGCGCCAGCCCGCCAGGGGGTGTTGATCAAGGCGCTGTCGTTCCAGCTACACCGACTGGCCGCCTAGCTGGCCTTGGTCTGTGATGACCCCAGCAATGCGAAGGCGGCGGTGGCGTGGACCTCGACAAGGCCGGGGTGGAAATTTATGTAGCGATCGCCTACGGGTTGGAGTTCTGATCTGCTACCCGCCTGGCCCTACTGCTGCACCGGCAGCGGCACTGGGCCGGAGCTATAGATGCCGGTGCGCAGCGAGCAGCGTCCGGGGGCATCGGCGATGGCCCGCTGCTGCTCGGCCTGCTCCAGCCCCTGCCGCAGCCACTGCTCGCAGGCCGCGTTCACGCTCAGGCCGGCGTGGGCTGCCGCTTGCTCCACCCGGCTCCGCAACTCGCTGCTCAGCCTGGTCACATCCACGATCAATGATTCGGAGGCTTGATCTGCTCCCATGGCCAATTCAGGGGTGCCGGCAAAAACATAAATCAGCGAGCTGTCCAAGGCCAGGACCTCTCTCGCCGGCCTATCTACACGTAAAACACGCAGGCCCACCGCCAGTGATAGGGATGCAGCAGATCGAAGCAGATCGAAGCAGGTTTTGGCGTCTGAGCGGATATCCGGCCCCAAAAAGCTGCCTAGCTTCTCGCTAGCAGCTCACCCCCATGACCGTCCAGCAGCCCCCCTCGCGTCGCCGTCGCCTGCTGGTGGGGCTGGTGGTGTTGGTGGCAGGAGGTCTGGTGACCATGGGCTGGATCGGCCAGGAGCGCCAGCGCCGGCTGGAGCAAATCCAGCGTCAACAAACCCTGCTGCCGCGGCGAATCGCCGCCCTGGGCAGGGTGGAACCGCTGGATCGGGTGGTGAAGCTATCGGTGCCCAGTTCGCTCAGCAATGACGCGGTGCGTCAGGTGCTGGTGAAAGAGGGCCAAACGGTGCGCAAGGGCCAGGCCTTGGCCATCCTCGACAGCGCCGTAAGCCTGGAGAAGAGCGTGCGGGAGGCGGCGGCGGCCGTGACGGTGGCGCAGCGCAAACTGACAGCCCAGGACAGTGTGATTGCCAAGAATCGGGGCGAATTAAGCCAGGCCGAGGTGGAGCTGCGTCGCTACAGACAGCTCTATGACCAGGGGGCCAGCAGTGCCGAACTGCGCGATCGTCGCGCCACCATTCTCAACACCACCCAGGCAAACCTGGAGCAGGCGATCGGTGACCGCCAGACCCTGGCCGCTGAACTAGCGGAAAAGCAGGCCAACCTGGAGCGCGACCGCGCCGAGCTGGCCAAGGCCACGATCCGGGCACCCTTTGCTGGCACCGTGTTCAAGATCAACGCCTACCCAGGCGACAAGGTGGGCGATAGCGGCATTGTGGAGATGGGCGACAGCAGCCGCATGGGTGTGATCGCCGAGGTATATCAAACAGACCGCCCCGGCATCATGTTGGGCCAGCGGGTGGAGCTGACGGCCGATGGCTTCGCGGGCAAGATCATCGCCGGCCAAGTGGTGGAGATTGCTCGTCAGGTGAGCCGCCAAACCGTATTCACCGGCCAAGCGGGCGAGAACCTGGATCGCCGCGTGATCGAGGTAAAAATTGGCCTCAAGCCCGAGGCCGCCGCTGTGGCCAGTTTGATCAATTACATGCAGGTTAACGTACTGTTTGACCCGCTTACCCCGGAGCAAAAACGCCAGCAGCAGCGGTTGCGCCAACAGCTGATCGAAGCCCAGCGCCGCCGGCAACCGGCCTTCTCCACACCCGGCAGCCCGTGAAGCCAGCCCGTGAAGCCAGCTCGTGAAGCCAGTGCCATGATCCAACTGCTGCAGCGCACCCCCCTGGCCTGGCGCCAGGCGATCCACCGGCCCATGCGGCTGGCCGCCGCCATCGCCGGGGTGAGCTTCGCAAACCTGCTGGTGTTTTTCCAGCTGGGGCTCTCTGGCGGCCTCTATGACAGCCAAAAGCGCCCCCTGCAGCGGCTGAACGGCGAGCTGGTGATGGTGAGCGGTCGCTACCTCTACCTGGGGGAACAGCTCAATTTTCCCAGGGCCCGCCTCAGCCAGGCCCTGGGGGTGGAGGGCGTGCGCAACGTGGCGCCCCTCTACGTCGGCCTCAGTGAATGGTTGAACCGCGACAGCCGCCAACAAAAACAGGCTTTGATTTTCGGAATCGCCCCTGAAAATCCAGCCCTGAACATCCAGGAAATCGCTGCCGATCCGTGGCTGCTGGAGCGCTCCGACAGCCTGTTCTTTGATACCCGCTCGAAACGCAATGCTGGAGCGGTGGCCCAGGTGGTGCGCCGCGATGGGCACTACGACACCGAGCTCGGGGGCATGAGGGCCAGGGTGGATGGACTTTTCAGCATGGGCCTTACCTTCGCCGCCGATATCAACCTGATCACCTCCGCCACCAACTTCAAAAATTACTTCCCCAATCAGAGTGCCGACGACATCCAGATTGGTGTAATCCAGCTGAAGCCAGGCGTCGATCCGCTGCGGGTGAAAGCCACGCTGGAGAGCTTCCTGGATCCATCGGTGAAGGTGTTTACAATTCCCCAGATCGCCCAAGTTGAGGTTAATTACTGGCGGCACAACACGTCATTTGGGGTGATATTTGGCCTCGGTGTGCTCGTGGGCTTGGCGGTGGGTGGCATTATTGTGTATCAGATTCTTTATTCCGATGTGAGCGATCACCTGGGTGAATACGCCACGCTCAAGGCCATGGGCTACGACGATGGCTTCGTGGTAAGTATAATTATTCAAGAATCTCTGATTTTGGCGGTGTTGGCCTTCTGGCCAAGCCTGGTTTTGTCGCTCGGGCTCTACGCCTTTCTGGCCCGAGCCACCTCACTGGCGGTGGTGATGAGTGTGGGCCGAGCTGTATTGGTATTCGGCTTCACCCTGGCCATGTGCGGCATCTCGGGCTGGCTGGCCACCGACAAGCTGCGCCGCCTCGATCCAGCTGAGATTTTCTGAGCCGCCATGGACCAAAACGGCAATTCAGCCTCCTTGGATGCCAGCAGCGGCACTGCTCCTCAGGAAGCCGACGGCGGCCCAGCCCCATTAATCCAGGTGCAGCATCTCGACCATGCCTTCCTGGAAGGTGGCATGGCCAAGCAGGTGCTCCATGACATCAACCTGACGGTGCATGCCGGCGAAATCGTGATCCTCACAGGCCCCTCTGGGTCGGGCAAAACCACCCTGCTCACCATGCTGGGAGGCCTGCGGGCAGCCCAGAGCGGCAGCCTCAAAATCCTGGGAGTGGAGCTGCTGCATGCCGAGCGCCGTGTGCTCACCCAGTTGCGCCGTCAAGCCGGTTTCATCTTCCAGGCCCACAACCTGTTGCCCTATCTCACCGCCCTGGCCAATGTGCGCCTGGGATTAGAAGTGCACAGCAACTGGCTGCAGCGGGGTCGCAGCGCCATGGATGCCCGGGCGGCCGAGCTGCTGATGCAAGTGGGCCTGGCCGATCGGGCTTACTACTACCCAGAGAAACTCTCCGGCGGCCAGAAACAGCGGGTGGCCATCTCGCGGGCTCTGGTGGCCTCGCCGCGGCTACTGCTGGCCGATGAACCCACCGCCGCCCTGGATCGAGACTCGGGCCGTGAAGCCGTGGCCCTGTTTCGTGAGTTAGCTAATAGCAAAGCAGCGGCGATCGTGATGGTGACCCATGACAACAAAGTGCTGGATATCGCCGATCGAATTGTGAATCTCGATGGCGGCCGACTGGTTTAGGGAGATTTGGTTTAGGGCGGTCTAGGGCAGGGCCGCTAAAAAGCTTTAGTAAGGGTGGGGCTGGGATTGCCTCAGCTACTGGCATTGCCCCAGTCACTGGGATTAGTCCCAGCCACTGGGATTGCCTCAGCCACCGGGATTGCCCCAACAAAATTAAAGGGGCCCTTCCAGGCCCCAATGGGTCATTTGGGTGATAAGGCTGACCTCACCCCATCTCCCTTAAAAGGGTCAGGCGGCCACGGGGGCGGCTTGACGGGAGAAACGAACGATGTTATTCGCTGTTACGTGTTTGCTCTTACCGAGCAGGCTTCAGTCACCCTCCTCATACCCCGTCGAAACCATTGCAGCCCCGGAAATGCCCCGCAGGAAGCGGGTAGGGGTTCAATGGAGCTGAGCGGAATCGAACCGCTGTCCGAAGCACCGGTGTGGATCACCTAGTTCGGCCGAGACCGAACCCATTCATATTGACAGCTCCTGGCGCCCTTGGGGGGTGGGTATTCCCCACCAAGCGGCGGCGGGGTTGACTGACACCAGCAGGTTGCCGCCGATGTCCGCCCCATTCAGCGCCATAGCCGTGGTGCCCCCTGGCTTGGAGGCCCCGGCCGCCGCCGAACTCGCAGCCCTGGGGGCGAGGGCCGTGCAGCCCCTGCTGCGGGCCGTGCGCTTTGAAGCCAGCCTGGCCTGCTTCTATCGGCTGCACCTGCAGGCCCGGCTGCCGTTTCGACTGCTGCGGGAACTGGCCAGCTTCCCCTGCCGCAGCAAGGAGGAGCTGTACAGCGGCGTGCAAAGGGCCGTCGACTGGTCGCGCTGGCTGCCGCCGGAGCTGAGTTTTCGCGTCGATGCCAGCGGTATCGCCCCGGGGCTCAACCATGGCCACTACAGCGCCCTGCAGGTGAAAAATGCCCTGGTGGACTGGCAGCGACAGCAGTTGGGCCAGCGCTCATTCATAGACCTGGACCAGCCCGATCGCAGCCTGCACCTGCATTTGGGCGGCGGCCTGGCCAGCCTCAGCCTCGATGGCAGCGGCAGCAGCCTGCACCGCCGCGGCTACCGGGCGGCGATGGGCCTGGCCCCCTTGAAGGAAAACCTCGCCGCAGGTTTGATCGCCCTCAGCGGCTGGGATGGCTCGGTGCCCCTGGCCGATCCCCTCTGCGGCAGCGGCACCCTGCTGATTGAGGCGGTGCGCATGGTACTTAGGCGGGCGCCGGGGCTGGAGCGGCAGTTTTCGCTGCAGGGCTGGCCGGATTTCGATCTCGAACTCTGGAGCCAGGAGCAGGCCGCCGCCCGCTGCCTGGCCCGCAGCAGCAACCTGGCCGACGGCCGCCCCTTGGCCCCGGTGGTGGGGCTGGAGCAGAACGCCGAGGTGCTGGCCCAGGCCCGGGTCAACCTGGAGCAGGCGGGGGTGGCGGCTGCGATCCAGCTGCAGGCCGGCGACTGCCGCGACTTCCAGCCACCCCCTGGCCCCGGCGTATTGGTATGCAACCCTCCCTACGGGGAGCGCTTGGGCAAGGGGGAAGACCTGGAGGCTCTCTACGCAGACCTGGGGGCGATGCTGAAACAGCGCTGTGGCGGCTGGCAGCTGTGGTTGCTGAGCGGCAACCCAGCCCTCACCGGCGCCCTGCGCATGAAGGCCACTCGCCGCATCCCGGTGAGCAATGGCGGAATCGACTGCCGCTGGCTGCACTATCAAATTCGCTAAAAAATATTCATTACTTGTATTTATGAAGCATTAATGTGTGAAATATATCAATTATCAGCATTCTTCTTGGAACTCTGGTGGGGCCTACAGCACGTTAGCCGGCCGGTGCCAATTAATACTCCTGATCAACGGTGTCAAGCAAGCAGCTCCAGTCGCACCCTGCTGCCGTGGCCGAGGGTGACGCCGCGCCGGGCTGGCCGCACGGGCAGCCGATTGCAGAGCCGGAAGCGATGCTCTCGCAGCAGGGTGCCGAGCACGATTTTGAGCTCCATCTGGGCGAGAGCCACCCCTATGCAGCGGCGCACACCAGCACCGAATGGCATGTATTCATAGGGAGAATACTGGCGCTCCAGAAAACGCTCTGGCCGAAACTCACTGGGATTTGGATAGAGATTTTCGCTATGATGTAGCGAATAGATGTTACCCATCACCAAATCACCCCTGTGTAAACGGTGCCCTGCCAACTCCACTGGCACTTCCACCCGCCGCGGGAAGGTGAGCATGGCCACCGGATGCAGGCGCAGCGCCTCCTGCACCACGGCCCCCAGGTAGGGCAGACTGAGCAGGGCAGCGGGGTCGGCATCGGCGGGCAGGGCAGCCAATTCACGGCCCAGGCGCTCGCCCACCGCTGGCTGGCGGTGTAGCCAGTAAAGGGCGGTGGTGAGGGCAGTGGCGGTGGTCTCATGGCCGGCCACCAGCAGGGTCATCAGCTCATCGCGCAGGTCGAGATCGCTGAGGGCCTGGCCATCGACATCGCTGGCCTGCAGCAGCAGCGAGAGCACATCCCTGCGGTCTGGATTCAGTTCCGCCCGCCTGGCGGCAATTTCTGCATAGAGCAGGGCATCGGTGCGCTCGGCCAGCGCCGCCACCCGGGCGCCAGGGCTCCAGGGCCCTAGATCGTTCAGCAACCAGGGAAAGAACAAAATCGCCGAGGTGAGCGGTGTGGCCGTAAGCGCCAGGCGCTGGCTGAGCAGGGCCATTAATTGGTCATATCGCTCACTGCGATCCAGACCAAACACCACATGCAGGATCACCCGCATGGTGATCGACTGCATCGCTTGGCGCACATCTATCACAGCGCCCTTTTGCCATTGGTCACTCTGATCTCGGCAGATCTGCCCGATGGTGCGGCCATAACTTTGCAGGTGCTCCCCATGGAAGCTGGGCATCAGCAGTTGGCGCCGCTGGCGATGGGCATTGCCACCGAGCAGAATTGTGTTATTGCGACCCAGCATGGCTGCCAGCAATTCATTCACCTCTCCGGGAGCGCTGAATAGCTTGCCGCTGTCACTACTAAAAAGTTGCTGCAGGGCCTGGGGTTCGCTGAGCAGAAACAGCGGCCCCAGGCCGTAAATTTGGGGGGAGATCGAGGCCTGAAACAAAACGCCATGGCGACGCCCCTGACGGCGCAAATAGGCCAGCGGATCCAAAATCCACTGGCCCATTTGCAGGGCCTTGGGCAGCCTCGATCGCGGCGGGCGCGGCAGCTGCGGCGGGTGGGGGGCGATGACTTCAGTCATAACGACAGGGGGCATAACGGCAGGGTCACAACGGCAGCCTGATCGCCACAGGTTAATCACGGCACGCCCATAACCGCAGAAGCGGGAAATTAATGAGGCGGAAATAAATGAGTAAAAAATAACATAATGGAAATAACAAAAATGGAATACATGCGTAAAAAACAGCAAAATCTGCGAAAATCGCGAAAGAAATCGCAGGAGAAATCACGAGAATAAATCAAAGCAAAGACACGATTAAAAAAGCAGCTTTACAGCCCACCCAGGGACACCTGGAAACATTGGGACAACCCCGGAAAATCATCCCCATTTACAAACTTACCGCACTGGTAAATTTGCCACATAATGGCACCTCGAAAAATCGTCCATTCCGCTCGCCAGAGCAAGGAACAGGTCATTTGCTGCAACGCTTCCGGCGACAAGGAACCTATGGCTCTTGATATTTTTCGAGGTGTCCAAAGATAAATTTTCCATACTGGCAGATTTGTCACTCCAACAGATTTATAAACCAAGCAAATTTCTCTCATCGAAAAACTTGCCGCATTGTAAAATTTGCCGCACCAATTAATATATCTAACGCTTACCCCCCCTAAATTATCATTATTAGCAGACTCGCCGCATTGTTTAATTTTCCGCACCTATTAATTAATCTCGCGTAAATTTCCGCCCCACTAAATTCACTAGTTCTAACTAGCTTGCTCCATCGCTTCCAGGCGGTGGAACGCCTCGATGGCAGTGCCGATCGTGGCGAATAGATGACCGGCTCCGATCCGCTCCACCAGGCCACCGCGTTCGAGGGAACCGCGCAGTTCGCTTTTGACCCGAGCCATACAAAACTGAATCTCAAGGTGGCGCAGATCCCGCTCCAGCTCAAGCAGCATATCGAGGGCTGTACTATCAACGTCTATGATTGCTTCCGCGTTGATCAATAGCCACCGTACCGGCTCGGATTCAGCATCAATGGCTTCCATGACTCGCTGGTAGAAATGATCAGCATTGGCAAAACATAGGGGTGCATCATAGCGATAAATTAGCAGGCCTGGCCTTGTAATCGCACCCGCCTGGCTGACCACATTGTGATAGCCAGCCATGGAGGGTACTTCCCCCAGCACCGCATCATTGGGCCTGATGATCCGCCAGAGCAAATCGAGTATTGATAAGGCCACCGCCAGGGCCACACCAATCAAAATATCGCTGAGTAGCACACCGATACAGGTAATAACTGCCAGGCGAAATTCACTAAAGCGAAATCGCAATAAACCAATAAATCCATCGATATCGATCAGCCGCAGAGCCGCCATGATCACCACGGCAGCCAGGGCCACCTTGGGAAACAGGGCCAGCAGCGGCCGCAGCGACAGCAACACCAACAACACCAGGGCCAGGGCGATCAGCGAAAACAGCTGGGAACGGCTACCCAGGGCATCGCCTAGGGCCGTGCGACTGCCGCTACTGCTCACCGGAAAACCCTGCGCGATCCCGTTGGCCAAATTGACAGTGCCCAGGGCAAGTAATTCCTGGTTGGCATCCACCCGATAGCCGCCGCGGGCGGCAAAGGCACGGGCCGTGAGAATGTTGTCTGAATAGCCCACCAGGGCAATACCCAGGGCAGAAGATAGCAGCGGTTTAATTAACTGGGAGGCTGGCAGATCGGGAAATGCCAGGCCCGGTAAATCGCCTGGAATATTGCCGATTACCGCAACCCCCAGCTGATCTAGATGCATTGCGGCCACCGCCCCAGTGGCCAACAGCATCGCCAGCAGCGGGCCGGGAGCCCTTGGAAAAAACTTCTGCATGGCGGCCAGCAGGCTGAGCACGGCCAGGGTCATCCACAGGCTGGGCCAATGCCATTCGGCCTGGCGTTGAACCAACTCCCATAGCTGAGCTGGCAGGGAATTGGTATGCAGTTCAATACCCCATATTGTGTGGAGTTGACTGCCAATCATGATTGCTGCCACCCCCGCCATGTAGCCGATCAAAATCGGCTTGGAAAGCAGGTTGGCCACAAAGCCAAGCCGCGCCCAGGCCCCCAGGCAGCAGATCGCCCCAACGGCCAGAGCCAAGCCACTGCTGAGACTGGCGTAGAGCTGGGCATCCCCGGCGGCCAGCGGAGCGATGGCGGCGGCGGTCATCACAGCGGTGGTGGATTCCGGCCCCACCGACAGCTGTGGCGAAGAACCCAGCAGCGCATAGAGCAAAATCGGCGGCAGGATCGCCCATAGGCCCCGCACCGGATCCAATCCCGCCAGTTCGCCGTAGGCCAAACACTGGGGGATCAAGTAGGCGGCCACCGCCATCCCCGCCAACAGATCTGGGCGCAGCGATTCGAGCCGATAGCCGCTGAGCTGACGCCAATTGGGCTGGGCGGCACCACTCATGGCAGAAGCCATAGCAGCAGCAGCAGCAGAGCCACTGGCAGCAAGCGGCCCCGCAGCTCAGCATCAATACAGGGGCTCAGCCTGGTCACAGGGATGGCCGATCAGCTGTGGTCACTCTGGCCTGGATCCCCGGCCGGCTTGCCTGTGGGCATTTAGCTGTGGCATTCAGGCGGGCCAGTAGGGCGGGCCATTCAGGCGTGCCAGTAAGGCGAGGCAGCAAGGAGTGGCATTCAGCTGCGGCAGAATCGGCTTTGTGATCGCTTGCTGGCCCTTGTTCTCCGCTCTGGCTGCCTGGGGCCTGATAACAGCTCAATTGCCGCCCGAGCTGGCTGCTAATCCAGCCCCGGCAAGCTTTGCCTCCAGCCTCACCGCCATCACCCTGGCGGAACTGGGGGACAAAACATTTTTCATGGCCCTGATCCTGGCGGCCCGCCATCGGCCCCGCTGGGTGTATCTGGGCGCCTTCTCCGCCCTGGCGGCGGTGACGCTGATATCCCTGGGCCTGGGCTATGGCCTGCGGGAACTGATCCCGGCCACTGTGATTCCCTGGCTGGCTGCGGCCCTGTTCCTGGGCTTCGGGATCAAGTTGCTGCTGGATGCCCAGGGCCTGGCCACTGATGCCGCCGCCGAGGAGGAAAAGGAGGCAGAAGCGGCGGTGAATAAAGCCGAACTCCAAAAGGCAATCGTCACCCCATGGGCCGTTATCTGGGAATCCTTCGCCCTGGTGTTCATCGCCGAGCTGGGCGATCGCACCCAGTTCGCCACGATCCTGCTGGCCACGGCACCGGCCTTCTCCTTTGGGGGGTTGCTGGCTGGCACCCTGGTGGGTCATGCCCTGGTCACCTGGCTGGCGGTGGGCGCCGGCAAGTGGATCGGTGGCCGGATCAGCGAGTTGTTGCTGTATCGACTCAGCGGCGGCCTGTTCCTGGCCTTTGGCCTGGCGTCGCTGGTGCAGGCCCTGGCGGGCTGAGCTAGAGAGGGCTGAGCGCTGGTGTTCTTACCGATTTCCGGAGCTTGTTTGGCCTGGATGCAGCCGATGATCAGCGGCGATCTACCGCAAGATCTGGGAGCCAGGATCGCCTGATTGGCGACCCTGGCATTGAACATGACATGGGGGAGGAGTGGCTCGCTGAGTCAACCCCAAGGCCGCAGCTGATTGCGGCCTGCTCTATCTGGGCGGTTAGAGAGCCAAGCTGAGCTCCTGCAATTGGCTGTTTAAATGCAGCTTAATTGGCTGGGGACGATTGCTGCTTTGGCGGCTGCAATCAGACAGGTTCAGATTTGTCAAGTCCAAATCTGTGCATAGCTCATCTGACCAATTTAGATTGGTGCGCTGCTGATCTGCTTGCTCGAGAGTGAACAAATCCAGATCGGCGAGATCGAGATCAAAGCAGTTTACTTGCAGCTTGGTTCGCAGGGCAACTGGTAGCTGGCGGGAGAAGGCGATGCGGGGCAGGGGCAGCTCCTGCATCAATTCGCCATCGCCATAGAGAGCCCTGTAGTCATCGTAGTTATCCCAGCTCTCGCGGCTAAAGCCATTGCTGCGGTAGCTGGAGAAATAGCTCTCGGTGAGGGCACCGTTGGCCCAGATCAGCTCATGCTGTTCCAGTTCAATGTTGAAATAGGTGAGCTGTTGCGACTGCCATTCATCAACGCGGCTGACGCCGGCATAGTCCAGCAGGGCAGCGGCTTCGATCAGCGTTCCTTCCAGGCAGAGGGCATGGGAGGGGCTCATCAGCAAATCCGCCGAGGGCCCAGCGGCACCAAAGGCCGATGCCGCCACCCGAATTGGCGACTTGCCTACCGCCAGCAATTCATTGAAGTGGCGGGTGTTGCGGGAGACAAACTTAACCGGTTTTACGCCATTGGCGGTACTGATCAAGTCCCCCGGCTGCAGGGTTTCGATCGCCCGCTCACCCTGGGGAGTGCGGATCTGAGTGCCGGCAACAAAGCAGACCACATTGGTGGCAAAATAATAGGTATTGGGCAACCAGGAGTCCCAGGAGCCAATATTGGTACCCGGGGAGAGGTTGCAATTACCGTCAATATCTAGCAGATAAAATTCGTCGTTTTGATTGGTCAAGAAGAGACCCCAGCCCCCCAGGATGCCAGTATTTACGGCACCATAATAGTAATAATAAGAACTGCTGGTAAACATGGGTAGATACTCTCCAAATAGATCGCCAAAGCGCACTTTCTCCCAGGTTTTGGCATTAAGATTGCCGTCTTTGTCGCCCTGGAATGGCCGGCCGTTCCCACTCACCTCGGCCAGCATGAAGTTTGCATCTGAATAGGTAGTGCTGGCGATAAATGAATCTAGATTTTCGTCCCATTCAAGTTGAGTAACAGTGGTAAACAGATGGGAATTGGGGGGAGCGGTAGCAATCACAATCGCGGCATTGGCCGCCAGGGATCCCACACCGCCTGGTGTGGCCAGGGAGAAGTTGGCATTGTTGCCAGCCGCATCCTTGATCGTGCCACCATTTAGTTCCAGGGCGGAACTGGAAACCTGATCTAGATCGGCGCTACTATCGCCAGCCTGAACGGTGTAAGAGAAGGAAAGGGTGTTGGTGCCACTACCACCTGTATAAATAGCATAGCGATCAATTGCACCGGTTTCCAGTTGCAGTCGTGGTGTGCCGCCAGTGGTGTTTACGTGGACGGCCTCTGAGAACTGCAGGGTAAGGGTGATTACCGCACCGACGCCATAGCTGCCGTTGGCGGTGCTGGAGTTCACCGGTGCCACGGGTGTGGCTGCGGTGTTCCTGAAAAAGAGGGTGCTGCCGCAGTACTCACCGATGAAGAGATCCAGATCGCCATCGCGGTCGGCATCCGCGAAGGCCGGGCTGGCCCAGTAGCCAGCGAAGGCCGAGCTGGCGTAGTTGGCAACATTGCTGATCCCGAAGGGATTGGTGGTGGCAGCGGCGTAGGCGGGAGCTGTGGCGCCAGGGTTGGCTGTGTTCCTGAAAAAGAGGGTGTCGCCGAAGAAATCACCGATGAAGAGATCCAGATCGCCATCGGCGTCGGCATCCGCGAAGGCCGGGCTGGCGTAGCCGTCACCACCAATCCCGAAGGGATTGGTGGTGACGGCGTAGGCGGGAGCGGTGGCGCCTGCGGTGGCGGTGTTCCTGAAAAAGAGGATTGCGCCGAAGTTAATGCCGATGAAGAGATCCAGATCGCCATCGCCGTCGGCATCCGCAAAGGCCGGGCTGGCCGCGTAGCCAACATCGCTGATCCCGAAGGGATTGGTGGTGGCAGCGGCGTAGGCGGGAGCGGTGGCGCCAGCTGTAGCGGTGTTCCTGAAAAAGAGGGTGTTGCCGTCGTAATTGCCGATGAAGAGATCCAGATCGCCATCGCCGTCGGCATCAGCGAAGACAGGGCTGGCGATGGAGCCCACATCGCTGATCCCGAAGGGATTGGTGGCGGCAGCGGCGTAGGCGGGAGCGGTGGCGCCAGGGTTGGCTGTGTTCCTGAAAAAGAGGGTGTTGCCGTGGAACTCACCGATGAAGAGATCCAGATCGCCATCGCCGTCGGCATCCGCAAAGGCCGGGCTGGCCGCGTTGCCAACATCGCTGATCCCGAAGGGATTGGTGGTGGCAGCGGCGTAGGCGGGAGCGGTGGCGTAGCTGCCGAGGCTGCCGGTGGGAGCAATGGTGTCAATCGTGATGGCAGCTAATTGGCCATTGGCACTGGTGTTGCCGGCGAGATCGCTCTGGCGCACAAGGATGCTGCCAGCCGCATAGCTGCCTGGCGCCAGGGAGAAGGATGTGCCAGTGCCGGCGAGCCAACTGTTACCGCCATTTACGGAATATTGCCAGCTGGCGCCAGTTTCCAAGCCGCTAATATTTACTGTGCCAATATTTGTGATACCATCGCTATTGCTGATGCCGCTATCGCTGGCCAAGGCCAGGTTGGGGGCGGTTGGGGCGGTGGTGTCGATCACCAGAACACCCGCTGGAGTATTGGAGAAGCTGGCAAAGCTATTTCCAGCGACATCTCTAAGGAGAGCGCCGTTGGCATTGAGGGCGGTAATAGCTAAATCACTGTTGCTGTGGCCCGCAGCTACTGTATAGCTAAATACCAGTGAATTAGTGCCACTACCACTGGCGTAGGTGGCGATTCCACCGGAGTTGAGGCTGAGGGTGGGTATGCCGCCGCTAATCGTGACAGGCTCGGATGTATTTACGGTGATGGTTACCACCTTGCCGGCATTGAGGTTGCCATTGCCGCCACTGATGCCAGTGCCAGTGACCAGCACGGAGCTGGCCAGCGGTGCGCTGGTATCAACGGTAATCGGCCCTAGCTGGCCATTGGCACTGACGTTGCCGGCAATATCGCTTTGGGATACAAGAATTGTGCCGCTGCCATAGTTGCCGCTGGCCAGCTGGAAGGAGGAGCCAGTGCCATTAAACCAAATGCTGCCGCCATTGGTGGAATATTGCCAATTGGCAGCAATTTCCAGGCCACTCACATTAACGGTGCCATTGTTGGTGATGCCGTCGCTATTGCTAATACCGCTGTCGTTGGCCAAGAACAGGCCAGGGGCCAACGGTGCGCTGGTATCAATAATAATTGCACCTAGCTGGCCATTGGCACTGACGTTACCAGCCAAATCACTCTGGCGCACCAGGATACTGCCAGCGTTATAGCTACCGCTAGAGAGCACAAAGCTAGATCCTGCACCATTAACCCAGCTGCTGCCCACATTAGTAGAGTATTGCCAGCTGGCTCCAGCCTCCAATCCAGTTACGTTCACAGTGCCATTATTGGTGATGCCATCGCTATTGCTTACACCGCTGTCGTTAGCCAGGGCCAACGTTGGCGTGGCTGGGGCAGTGGTGTCAATCACCAGGGTGCCAGCTGGATTATTCGAGAAGCTGGCGAAACTATTGCCAGCGGCATCGCTAAGGATGGCGCCATTGGCATTTAGGCCAGTGATAAATAGATCACTGGCGGTATTCCCCGCAGCAACTGTATAATTAAACACCAGGGCATTAGTGCCGCTTCCGCTCGCGTAAGCCGCGCTACCGCCGGAGTTTAAGCTCAGGGTTGGAGTGCCGCCACTAATCGTAATTGGCTCGGAAGTATTTATAGTAATGCTAACAAGCTTGCCAGCATTGAGATAGCCATTGCCACCGCTGATACCGGCACCTGTGGCCACCACCGAGCTGACAGCAGGGGCGCTGGTATCGACCGTGAAAGCCTGGAAGGAAGAATTAACTGGGCTGATATTACCAGCAGCATCAATTTGGCGCACCTGCACCTGGCCTGTGGTGTAGCTACCTTGCCCTATTGGAAAGGGAGTAGTAGCGGCGTTTAAAACGACACTCCAGCTGGTTCCACCATTAGTAGAGTACTGCCAATTGGCATTGGCTTCCAAACCTCCAACGACAATACTACCGTTATTGGTGATGCGATCTGTGGAGGAGATCCCCGTATCGGTTAACGTCAGACTTGGGGCGCCTGGTGGAGTGGTGTCGATCACCAGGGCGGCATTAGCCGCCAATGAGCCAGGGGCGCCAGGGGCAGCCAAGGTGAGAATGGCGTTGTTGCCAGCTGCATCCTTAATGCTGGCACCATTGAGTTCCAGGGCAGAACTGGCAACTTGATCGAGATCTGCGCTGTTATCGCCAGCCTGAACGGTATAGGAAAAGATTAGTGTATTGCTACCACTGCCGCTGGTGTAGGTTGCATAGCGATCAATGACACCTGTTTCCAGCAGCAGCCTAGGCGAACCACCGGCGCTATTTATGAACACTGCTTCTGAAAACTGCAGGCTGAGGGTGATCACCGCGCCGATGCCATAGCTACCATTAGTGGTATTGGAGACCACCGGGGCCACAGGAGTAGCAGCGTTATTCCTAAAATAAACTGTATTACCGTATGTCTCGCCAACAAATAAATCTAAATCGCCATCACCATCAATATCCACTAATTCTGGACTTGCATAGTAGCTTAGATCGGTGATACCAAAGGCGTTAATACTTGCGGCGGCATATGCAGGAGCTGTGGCGCCAGCAGGGGCAGTATTGCGATAAAACAAGGTATTGCCGTCGGTATTACCAATAAATAGGTCAAGATCGCCATCAGCATCGATGTCAACCAAGCTAGGGCTGGCTGAAGAGCCTACATCGCCTATGCCAAACGGATTAGTGGTGGGGGCGGCAAAGATAGGGGATGTGGCGCCAGCAGCGGCGTTATTGCGATAGAAGAGTGTATTACCGACACTATTACCTATGAACAAATCAAGATCACCATCCCGATCGATGTCTACCAACGTCGGACTGGCAGAAAAGCCCACATCAGTAATGCCAAAGGAGTTGGTACTGGGTGCCGCAAAGGCGGCAGTGGTGGCACCAGAAGCAGCGGTGTTGCGATAAAATAACGTATTACCGGCATTGCTACCAATAAATAAATCCAGATCCCCGTCGAAGTCAATATCCACCAGACTAGGGCTAATAGCCCCTGATCCCACATTAGTAATACCAAAAGGATTTACGCTTGCAGCGCCGTAGGCGGGAGCGGAAATCGTGCCAGTATTGCGAGAAAATAGTGTATTGCCTTCTTGGTTGCTAATAAATAGATCAAGATCACCATCGCCATCGATGTCGGCAAAGCTAGGGCTAGCCAGGTAGCCTGCATTGCCAATATTGAAAGGATTTGGGATTGGTGTTGCATAGGCAGGCGAACTAGCGTAGCTGCCCAGGCTGCCCTTGGGGCGAAGAGTATCTATGGTGACGGATTGCACAGCGGTGTAAGCCATATTACCCGCCAGATCTGTTACTTGAGCGCGGAACTGATAGTTGCCATCGGCCACCCCACTTTGGCTGGCAGTGGTGGTGATCCAGTTGGCGCCACCATCAGTGCTGCGCTGATAGACAAAGGCGCTGCCGACTTCCTGGCCGCTCAGGAGCAGCGTAAAGCTGTTGTCATTAGTGATGCGATCAGTGGGAGAGATGCCGCTATCGGTGAAATCAGCGCCAAAAGCCAAAGTGCCGGCGATGGGGGGTGTGATATCCACCGTGGCGGTGTAGGCGGTGCCAGCGGCGGACTGGTTGCCTGCGGCATCGGCGACGCGGGCCGTATAGCTGACGCTCTGGGCATTGGAGAGCGTGCGGCTATCGGCATAGCTCCAGGTGGTGCCGGAGACAGATGCGCTGCCCAGGTAAGTGCTGCCGTCGTAAATACGAACGGTTTCACCAGTTGTCAGGGCAGCGGAGATAGTGCCGCTGATGGATAGGGAGGTGTCGTCGGTGGT
>JBILLQ010000037.1:0-32005 GCA_044375975.1 Prochlorococcaceae cyanobacterium | reverse complement strand
CTTTTCCCACAAAACACTGCCCCACAAACGCTTTCACCCACTGCTCTCACCCACTGCTCTCACGCTCCAAAACACTCCTCGCTTGCCCAGGGCTAAGCCAATTCAGAGGCGGAACAAGGCAAAGCAGAGGCGAGCACAAACGGATCCTGGCGGCGGAAAAGACCAATTCAGAGCCGGCAAGGCGCGCTCTTCCGGCTCGTAAAGGCCGCAAAGGCGGCGAAAAAGGCGCGGGCTTTCGGCTGGCAAGCACTCAGAAATCGTGCTGGGCATCTGCGGAACAAGGCAAAGCAGAGGCGAGCAGAGCGGATCCCGGGGGGCAAAACCAGAAACCAGAAGGCAGAAACCAGGAGGCAGGCAAGTTCTGGGGCGCAGAAAGCAGATGCAAGCTGCAAAAGCTGGGGATTTACGGCAAGCTGGCCCAAAACGCCACAAAATGCCGCCTACAGCTGGGCAAGCAGGTAGGGCTGCAGGGCTGCCTGAAAGTCGAAATTGCAGCTCCCGCAGGCCGCTGGAATGCCGTGATCAGCCTCACCAGGAGCCGGCTGCGACGGCATTGGTGATCAACTGAACCTCTTCGAGATCTCAGATTTTCGGCACTTTCAGGCAGCCCTGGGCAAGCAAGCAGGCAGGCAGATACCGGGAGGCCGTTACGCAGGCAGGTGCACTCGCAGACATGCCATCCCACCAGCCGGCGCAGAGCGGCAAAAAGCTAGAAACGTCGCAAAGCTGCACCTACGTAAACTTTATTTGACGTCTTGCTCTGCTAACTCGCACCGCTTTTATCACCAAATAGGTCGGACAAATTTACTGCTAGTGGAGCAAAGCTTACCTCTACACACCAACTGAGCATCAACAGACAAGCGCCTCTCCCCATGGCATAAATCGAGCCAGCGTCTCCTCGCGATCCGCCGCCAGCACCGGAAAATCGGCAGCTCCTAGATCGGTTCCGACCGGAATGCCGCCGGGATGCCGCTGCAGCCAAGTCACCGGACAGCCCAATTCGGTGAGTATCAGCCAGGCTGCCGCCAGGTCCCAGATCTTTGGCGTCGCTTCCAATGCAGCAACTGTCTGGCCCATGGCGACGCTAACCAAATTCAGACTGGCCACACCCAGCAAGCGAATCTTGCCGGGGAAGCGCTGGTTGGGCAGCTTCTGCAAGACGCCGATGGAGCGGCTGCAAAGAGAAGCACAGCCTGCATGCTGCGCCTGCAGTGCTGGAGGATGTAAGCGCCTGCCATTGCGCCAGGCTCCCTCACCTCTGATGGCCCAGATCCTCTGGCGCAGGGGCGGCACGTCGAGTACGGCAAAAACGGGCACCCCCGCCTCAAAGCGGGCTAGGGATATGGCCCAGTAGGGAATGCCGGCGGCAAAGTTTGTGGTGCCGTCGAGGGGGTCCACCACCCAAAAAGCCTCCGTGCTGGGCACCAACTGCCGCCCTTCCTCACTGAGCACACCCTGGGCTGGATAGAGGGCGTTCAAACCGGCCACCAGGGTGGCATCACTCCAGCGGTCGCAGGCCGTAATCAGGCTGCCATCGGCTTTGACATCGGAGACCATGTGGCCAAAATCCAGGCGCTGCCGCTCGGCCACTTGATCGAGCAGATCGCTGAGGCCCGGATCCAGAACTGCTAACGGGGGTTCGGTGGTCATCCGAGCTCAAGGGACAAAACCCTGACGAGGCTGCGCCCCGTATCCTCTCTGAACTGGCGCAGATTCAGCCGTGCCAGCAAAACCAAGGCGCCGATCGCCACCAGGATCTCAACAGTGAGTACCAGGGCATAGGCCGGATAAGCGGAACTACCCAGGTGCAAAACCGCCTGCAGCCAACGCCCCAGGTCGAGAAGCCCTCCCCCTAAAACCTTACCGAGGGCGCGGGAGATGGCCTGGGCAAGGCCCCAAACCCCCACAAATGTGCCGGCCGCTTGGGGCAGAGTGAGATCCAGCATCAGCACCAACGCACTGTTGGTGGCAATGCCCGCCGCCAGGCCGAACAACAGCATCACGGCCTGCAAAACAGGCACTCGAGCGGTGAGGCCGGCTAGCAGCAGTAGCAGCAGAGTGACCACCATCAGCTGACAGCCGAGTCGAGCACTGGTCAATTTGCCCAGCTTGGGCCCGAGCCAAAATCCTGCCACCAGCAAACCTGCCAGGGTGCCCATTCCCCAGACAGCGTTGAGAGAAGCCGTGGCGGCAATCGGCATGCCAAACACTTCGGCGCCGTAGCTCTCCAGGATCGGATCCTGCAGGAATAACCCCAATGTGAACATCACCAGGAAAGAGAAGAACACCAGCACCTGGCGACTGGAGGTGATCAATGCCCAGGACTGGGCCAGGGTGATCGCATCTGCGGGGCTGGAAGAACCAGGCCCTGTATAGGGCTCGCGACTGGAAATAGCTGCAGCCGCCGCTTGTGACTTAACGCTATCTGAGTGGATTAAGTCTGACTGGATACCATCTGCACTCAGGCCATCTGGCTTCAGGCCATCTGGCTTCAGGCCATCTGGCTTCAGGCCATCTGGCTTCAGGACATCTGGCTCCATGCCAAAGGTGGCTACGAAAGTGAGCAGCCCCACCACCAAGGCAACTCGCAGCATGAAGTTGAACAGCACGGGCTGCAAAAGAGCGGGATCGGTGACCCCATCGAGGCTGCGCAGGCTGATGGCAATGGCAATGGCGCCAACCACAATCCCCACCGTGAGCAGACACCAGATCAAACCAACGGCCCTGGGTCGCTCCTGTTCGTTGGTGCGATCGATCACCAGGGCTAGATAGGGAGTGGTGGCCAAGGACACGGCTAGGCCGTAAAGGGCGAACAGACCACAGAGAGCCAGCACTCCGGCCAACAGCTCCAGCTTGGAGCCAGCGGCCAGCAGAGCCGCTACCCGGAAGATCAACGGAATCGACAACACGGCCAGGCTGCAAAAGGCAGCTGTACCGATCCAGATGTAAGGGAGTCGCCGGCGACCGGCCAGGGGCTGGGAATCGGAGATCTGGCCAAACCAGACCCGAGCGGGGGCGACAAATTGCTCACAGGCCAGGGCGCCTCCCACCAGCAGGCCGGGGAAGGCCAACTCACTGATCATCACCCGGTTGAGCATGCCGGCAAAAATCACCGCCAGGCAGCCCAGGCAAGCTTGAAACAGCCCGAGCCTCAAGGTATTCAACAAACCCAGGCCTAAGACGCTTTGCTGGCTCACCAGCTCAGCGCCCCGCCTGGCAACCGGGGATCAAAGGCGATGGTTCCACCGGAATGGCCGCTGAGCCCACTGGCTTGTTCACTGGCAGGGTGGGCAGCGCACAGCTGGCAATCTGATCTAGACCGGTGCGGCGTTGCAGTTCCACCAGCCGCTTGTTGTAGTCGGAGATGGCGCTGGAATAACGCACCTCGGCCTGGGTGAGATCTCGCTGGGTGTCGACCACTTCACGCTGGGTGGTGACGCCGGCCTGGAAACGCAGGCGGGCCAAGCGCAGGGACTCCCGAGCCGAGAGCACCTCCTGGGCGGTAGTGGTGATATTACGGTTGTTCTTTTCTAGCTCGTAGAAACTTTCTTCCACATCCCTACGAATAGAATCGCGGCGATCGGCAAAGCGGAAGACATTCTCCTGGGCCCGCTGCTTATCCTGGCGATAACGCGCCCTAGCAGCTCCACCATCAAATAAATTCCAATTAAGGTTAAGCGCAACAGTGTTATTAAAGCTCCAGCTATACTGTCCATAATCGGAAAAAGATCTTTCCGACCGGTTAGTAAAGCCGCTTGTCCTGCCAGTGCTCAAGCTATTGACGATGCTCAAAAAGGGCTGAGACTGGGCTAACTGGGCATTGGCATTACTATTGGCAATCGAAATATCCAGCAATGCCTGATTTAGTTCTTCGCGGAAGGAATAGGCCGCAACAATGCTCTCCTGCAGGGAGGGGGCCCAAACCCCCAATACCAGCGAGGGATCGCTGGCCGTGGGCGTGATCGTTTGGGGCAGGTCTAGCTGGCCAGCCAGAACGCGGCGGGTAATCGACTGAGAAGACAGAAAACCTGTGAGCACCTGCTGATCGCGGGCCAACTGGGTTTCGGCCTGCAACACCTCCAACTTGGTAGCCACGCCTGCTTGAAAACGGGCTTTGGCATCCCGGAGGCTCACCAGCGAAGCCCGCACCGACTCCTGACCAATGCGCACCCCATCATCGGACTGCTGCAGATCCAGATAGGTTTGGGCCACCTGCAGGCGCAGATCGCGCAAGGCAATCAAATATTGATTCTTGGCCTTCTCAAACTGATCACGAGCTGCGGCAATGGATGGAGTGCGGGTGGGATCGATCAGCCGCCAGCGGGCCTGCAACGTGGCATCCATCTGCCAGATGCTGGCGGTGGTGCGATTGAGACTACGGGAGAAATTGCGATTAGCCGTGGACTGCTCGCCGCCCTGGTAGCTGGGCAAGGCGGTCGAGCTCAAGGACAAGCTGGGATACCACAGGGCGATCTCGGCCCTGAGGTTGCTTTGGGCCTGTTCAACCTGGCTGGCGATGGCCTTGAGATTGGGATTGTTTACCTCGGCCAGGTTTTCGGCTTGCCGCATGCTGATCGGCCGCAGCTCTTGAATGCGCACCTGGCTGGGCTTGACGGGCAGGCCGAGACTCGGAGGAGCGGCCAGGTCCTCCAGGCCCGGCGCCAAGCTGGTGGCCGCCGGTGCCAACACCTTGGTGTTCACCAGGGGCCTGGCGCCCTTCACCTGGGGAGCCAGGGGCATGACCGCTGCGGTGGGCACCAGCGCAGGCTGGGATTTCTGATTGCTGGATACGCCCTTAACGGCCTGGGTACCGCCGGAGCTGGGCGCTGCTGGCATCGCCGACTGGGCACGGGCGAAATCAGCCAGCGCAGGCAGTCCCAGCACGCTGAATAGGGCCGCACCGAGCAGGGAGCGCTTCACACAAGATCTCAAGAGTTGGGCAGAGCTTAAGCAGGTTTGCCCAACTCGCCCAAACAGGCCACCACCAAATCCTCCGCATCAGCCAATAGGCGAACCGGCACAGGCAACTGCCGCTCCAGCTCCGCCAGGCTGAGGTCGTCGAGGAACACCGGCTCCCCCTGGCGCAACATCACGCTGGGGAGCAACACCTGCTCCCCCAGATCCTGATCAGCAAGGCCCGCCAACAGGTCGGAACCGGTGAGCAGTCCAGTCACCACCTGCTGCTGCCCCCAGTAGGGACTGGGCAAGCCATGCAGGATCAACTCCAATCCGGCCACCGCGTTCAACCGCGCCACCACCGGCTCCAGGGCCTCCGCCACCAGCTTGCCCACCACCCAACTCAGCCGCCGAGGCTGCGGCAGGGCTGCCGGCAAGTGGCGGGTTACCCCATCAAGGGCCTCGAGAAAGGCGCGGATGCTGCCAACGCCATTCTCCTGCTGTGGGAAGTCTTCATAAACGCCGCGATCCGGCAGGGGCAGGCCGGCCAGGAGATACCACTCATCGGACAGCCAGGCGAAGCGACTGCCCAGCCGCCGCTGGAATTCCAACTGCAGCGGCTCCACCCGCTCGATCACAGCCCGGGCAGAGGCGCGATCCAGCGGCCGCAGGCCATCACCAGGGGGGCGGAAACGGGTAAGTCCCACCGGTACCACCGCCGCCGACAGCACCGCCGGCCAATCACCCAAGCCAAAGTCGGCGAGCTGCCTGAGGCTCTGCTCCAGGGCCTCGCCGTCGTTGATACCCGGACAGACCACCACCTGGGCATGAATCTGCAGCTGGCGCTCGGCAAACCAGCGCAGCTGCTCCAGGATCAAACCCGCCCGGGGATTGACCAGCAGGCGACTGCGCAGCTCGGGATCGGTGGCATGCACCGACACGTATAGAGGTGACAGGCGCTGCTGCTCGATGCGCTGCCAATCGGCGGCGCTGAGGTTGGTAAGGGTTAGGTAAGAGCCGTAGAGAAAGCTGAGCCTGTAGTCGTCGTCCTTGAGATAAAGGCTGCGGCGGCGACCGGGGGGCTGCTGATCGATAAAGCAAAAGGGGCAGTGGTTGTTGCACTGCTTGAGCCCATCGAAGAGGGCCTCACTGAAACCCAGCCCAAGCCCGTCATCGAAATCCTTCTCCACCTCCAGGCTGTGCAGGCTGCCATCGGCGGACTCCACCTCCAACAGCAAAAACTCCTCGGCGACCAAAACCTGCAGATCGATCAGATCGCGGGGTCGTTGACCATTGATGCTCAGCAGCCGATCCCCTGGCTCAAAGCCCAGGTCTTCCCCCAGCGAACCGGCCTCCACGGAGACCACCACCGCCGGCTGAATCGGCCGCGACGGGCTGGCGGCCGCTTCAGCCGGCCTGGCTGATTCAGCCGGCCAATCCAAGGCGTCCTGGGGCAAAGCCGAGTCGGCCTGGGGCAAAGCCGTAGCGGCCAGGCCGGCGGAGGGTTCTTTCCACAAGGCGAGCGCTCAGGCGGGGGATTGACAGCCAGTCTGCTGGCAAACCTCCCCAGCCAGCCCTCAACGGGGGGCAGCATCCAGACCGCGGAACCACAACAGGATCGACAGGCCGAAAACGAGGCGATAGCCCACGAACAGCCAGGTGCTGTTGCTCTGCAGGAAACGCAGCAACCAGCCGATCGCCCACCAGGAGACCAGGGCGGCGGAGATAACGCCCACCAGCATCGGGATCGGCCCACCAACGGCATCGCTTTGCAGCGCATCCTTGAGCTCGACCAACCCCGCCAGGACGATCGCCGGGATCCCCAGCAGGAAAGAAAAGCGGGCGGCGGCCGGGCGCTTCCAGCCATCGAACAGGGAGGCCGTCAAGGTGCTGCCAGATCGGGACACCCCAGGCACTATCGCCAGCATCTGAGCCACCCCCACCAGCAGCCCATCGCGGGGCATCACCTCCTCCAGTTGGCGGCGGCGGCGGCCCACCAGCTCGGCCAGGGCCAGCAACAGGGCCATGGCGATCGAGACGATGGCGATGGAGGTGACGCTGCGCAACGGCGAGTTTTCAAAGTTGGGGCACCAGAGCTTGATCGCCACACCGGCCAGCAGGATCGGCACGGTGCCCAGGGCGATCGCCACCCCAAGCCTTGCCCCCGGGTCACTCCAGCGACCATCGCGAACGGCGCTGCCCACAGCCCCGATCACCTCTTTGAGATCGCTACGGAAATAGGCCAACACCGCCACGATGCTGCCCAGCTGAATCACGGCGGTTACCGCCACCCCCGGATCGCCCCAGCCGAGCACCATGGGCACCACCTTTAGATGGGCCGTGCTGCTGATCGGCAAAAATTCAGTTATGCCCTGAACAATGCCGAGCACCAGGGCATGCCAGCAGGCCTCCACCAGCGTCAAAGAGGATCCAGCCCCCGCGGCACTGCCGCTGATTGCAAGGCAGTTCAGCGGCGGCAACATTTGTGATGGAACAAATCTGTTGCAAACCCTATGTCCTTTGGCCATGGGCAGCAGCCCCAGGCGCCCTGCATCGCCAAGGGGCCGCTGCTGGCCGAGCCCGCCCCTTAAGGTTGTTCAACTTTATTCACATCCTTGGTGATCGGGGTACCACCCAGCCCACTGGCCGCTCGGCTACAGGTTCCAGAGCTGGGTCTTTGGACAACCATTAGCCGCAACGCTGAGCTGCTGGCCGGCGCCTTGCTGGTGGCCCTGCCGGTGTTCCTGCAAGCCCCCTGGGTGCGGTTGGCGCCGGTCACGGCCACCCTGTTCACGGCCGCCTTGCTGACGGCTGGCATCTTGCTGGAAAGACAATTCCGCGGCTGGTACCGCGAGGCAGGCTCCCTGCTGGTGGGCTTCTCTGGCAGTTGGTTGGCAGGCTGCCTGTTCTGGGGCTGGTGCCGCCTGCATCCGATCTGGCACCTGCCGATCGAAGCCTTCGCCCTGCCCTTGGCCTTGGCCGGTCTGCGCAGCCGCTGGCGGCTCGGCTGTGCCCTCTACCTGGGCTCCCTGCTGGGCACCGCCGCCACCGATGCCGCCATCGCCGCCACCGGCCTGATGCCGCTGTGGCCCCAGGTGTTGGCTGCCGCGCCAGCCGATGCCGCCCTGTTGCTCCAGCAGGCCGGCCAAAGGGTACTCGAACCCGCCTGCCTCGCCCTGGTGATCACTGCCGCGATCCTGCTGGTTCAGGCCTGCCGCTGGCTCTGGTGGCGAGGCAAGAGCGCTCGTGTGGCCAGTACAGCCCTGGCCACCACCCTGGCCATAGATGGCCTGTTTTTGGCGGCGGCCCTGCTGGCTCCTCGGCTCAGCGGCCTGATCTGAGCCCTGATCTGGCCCCTGATCTGAAGATCTGCAAAAGCCTCTGGCTACAAGGCGATTCGGGGTTGGTGGCATCTGTAACGTTGTTCTATGGCGTGCCGTACCTACAAGGGTTCGAGCCGCTTTCCTTTCCCGTCCCGTAACCCCTGGAGTGTCGTGATGAAACGGCTGGCTGCCTGGCTGATGAGTGGCGTGGTTCTCGCCGGCCTCCTGGTGACCCTGCTGCTGCCCGCCCCGGCCTTTGCCGCCGAGCGGCGCAATGTCGCCGATGACAAGATCAGCGAGCGCGCCGGCAAAATCGACCTGAACAACTGCTCGGTGCGCCGCTTCCAGCAGTTCCCTGGCATGTACCCAACCCTGGCCGGCAAGATCGTTCTGGGCGGTCCCTACAGCGAAGTGGATGACGTGCTGAAGCTGGACCTCAGCGAACGCCAAGCGGAGCTGTTCAACAAGTATAAGGACAACTTCACAGTGACCCCTGCGGAAATCGCCCTCAACGAAGGCTTTGATCGCATCAATGACGGCCAGTATCGCTAAGCGGACTGCCGCTTAGGGAGACACTGAAAAATCGCGGTTTCAGCCATCCTGCCCCTGGAATCACCTGATGCATCAGGGCTTCATTGGCTTTTAGTTGGGTTTTCCAGAGCTTCCTTAACTGGGCATTAGGCCTGGCAGCTCCTGTTCCAGGTTCTCTGGCTTACATTTATCTGGAGCAATGGGCAACTGGCCTCCCCTGGCCTGAAAGCTATAGCCATGGGCCTACGCTCCCAATCACCCAAAAGCCGTCGGAGGCACCGGCGGCTTTTTTGTTGCCGGCCAGACCAGACCCCCCCCCGGGGATCGTGGCCGGCAAGCACTGGTAACCGGAAGCAATGGTGATTGACAAGCAATGACGATTGGCAAGCGATGGTGATTGGCAGCCAGCAGAACCAGGGGCAAGCCACAGCCGAGCAGGGGCTGGAGCGGCGAGCTTGGGACGTGATCGTGGTGGGCGGTGGGGCTGCCGGACTGATGGCCTGCCTGGAACTGCCCGCTCACCTGCGGGTACTGCTACTCAGCAAGGTCAGCGGCCCCCCCTCCGCCAGCCGCTGGGCCCAAGGCGGCATCGCCGCCGTGACCTCAACGGAAGACAGCTTCGCCAGCCACCATCAAGACACGATCGCTGCCGGCGCGGGGCTCTGCGACCCCCAGGCGGTGTCCCTGCTGGTGCATGAAGCCCCCGGCTGCGTCCAGCGCCTTCTGGATCTGGGCATGGCCTTTGACCGGGAAATCGGCAGCGACCGGCTCAGCACCACCCTGGAGGCGGCCCACAGCCACCGCCGCGTGCTCCACGCCCAGGACCGCACCGGCGGCGCCCTCGTGGACGCCCTGGAACGGGAGGTGCAGCGACGGCAGGGACTGAGCCAGCGGCAGGGCGTGATCGCCCTCCAGCTCTGGGTGGAGTCGGGACGTTGCTGCGGCCTGCAGGTGCTGGACGGCGACCGCGTTCACTGGCTGGCGGCCGGGGCCGTGGTGCTGGCCACCGGCGGTGGCGGACACCTGTTCTCCCACTCCACCAATCCAACCCAATCGAGTGGCGATGGGGTGGCCATGGCCTGGTGCGCAGGGGCCGCGGTGCGCGATCTGGAGTTCGTGCAATTCCATCCCACCGCCCTGATGCTGCCTGGAGCGCCCCACTTCTTGATTTCCGAAGCGGTGCGCGGGGAGGGGGCACGCCTGCTGGATGCCCGGGGCCAGAGTCCAGTGGCCAAGCTGCCAGGCCAGGACCTGGCCCCCCGCGATCGAGTCAGCCGCGCCCTGGCAAGGCGCATGCGGGACCAGGGGGTGGAAAATCTCTGGCTAGACCTGCGACCGGTGGGGCGGCGGCGCCTGGAGAGCCAGTTCCCCACCATCTTGGGGCGCTGCCGCCAGCTGGGGCTCGAACCCCTGGAGGCACCTATCCCGGTGGCACCAGCGGCCCACTACTGGATGGGCGGAGTGAGCACCGGCCTGGATGCCGCCACCAGCCTGCCCGGTCTTTATGCCGTAGGGGAGGTGGCCTGCACCGGCGTACATGGGGCCAACCGCCTGGCCAGCAACTCCCTGATGGAATGCCTGGTATTCGCCCGGCAATTAAGAAATCTGCGCCCCGACTGCCGCAGCCTGCCCCTGCCGCCCCTGGGCAGCAGCACCAAAATCAACTCCAAGCCGCCCTCAGCCAAGGCCTTGAGCGGCCAGATCGCCGAGCTGCGCTCCCTCTGCTGGGAGGTGGCGGGCCTGGAGCGGCGAGGCCACACCCTCAGGGGCACCCTGGAGCAGGTGCGGAGGCAGCGCAACACAGTGGAAGCCGATCCCTGCTGGAGAGAGACCCAGTCGCTGCTGCCCGGCCGGGAACTGCTGCTGGCCGCAGACCTGCCCACCAGAGTGGCTCTGCTGCAGGAGCTGCACCAGCGACTGCTGCTGGCCGAACTGCTGATCGAAGCTGGCCTGTTCCGTCAGGAGAGCCGCGGTGGTCATTTCCGCACCGACTGCCCAGCAAAACAACCCTTCTGGCAATGCCACAGCGTTCAGCGCTTAGGCCGCGAGATCGGCACGGCACCGGTAGGAATGAGCGCCTAGTGAGCTCGTGAGCTAGGCCTGGCCGGAGCCTGGGCCCAATGGCCAGGGGGCCATCAGCCGCGGAAGCCACTGAGCTGGGCGAGCTTGGCCAGGGGCTTAACGCCTACATCGAGCTTGCCATCGATTTCCCAGGTGGGGAAGCCCTCAATCTTCTTGCTGTCGCAGAGCGCCTTCTGGCTGTTACGACCATCCGGGGCGCACTCGATCACCTTGAGCTTGGCGGTGGCCTGCTTGCCGAACAACTCCTTCTGCTCATGGCAATGGGGACACCAGTAGGCGGAATACATCGCCGCACCGCTGCCGCTGAGATGCTCGGCCAAAGCGATGGCCTCAGGCGTGCTGGAAGCGATCACCGCCGGGGGCACCCCGCGAACAGTTTCCGGGGCGGGGCGATCGACGGCGGCGGCCCAGCCCAAACCGAGCAGGCCCACCACCAGCCCCACCAGCACGACCCGAAACAGCACCTGGCCTTGATCCTGCCAGTCACCGCCCACTAAAGAGAGCACGAACAGGGCCAGGCTGAGGCCGGCCGAGAGTGCGCAGAAGAAACAGAAGGCATGAATTTTGGTGATCAACAGCCCGATCAAAATCAGGCTGAACAGGGCCATGCCGGTGCTCGTTAGCAACAGGCCCCACCAGCTCCAGGAGGCCAGGCGAGTGCGGATCTCACCGCGCAGCACCAAAGGCAGCACCGCCATCAGCAGCACCACCACATAGGCCAAAAAACCAAACAGCGAAAGCGGCTGTCCGAAAAGAGAGCCCCAGGCGCTGTTCAGCACCTTGTCGCAACCCTCAGCCCCGCCAGGACAATTCAGGGCCCCGAGCAGCCCCCAGCGCTTCAAGGTGATCGCCCCGGTATCGATCGCGCCCACCGTGGCCAAAACGGCGATCGCCACCCTCGACCAACGACGACCGGTGTCACCGCGACGACGGCTGGCGCTAAGACGCTCACTCAAGCGGCTGGAGGTCAAGGCAGGTTGCAGCACTGACAGGATTCTGACAGCCACACCCGGCCTCACCCCTGGGCCCATAGGGTGGCTGGATGTACCCGACAAACTTGACTGAAACAACCGTGACTAAGACAACTCCTAGTCAAACGGAAGTGAATCGATCAATTCGCGCTGAACCAGCCGTGAACCAAACCTGCCTGCAGCATCCTGGAGTAGCCAAGCCCACCATTGCCTTCGCCCATCTCGGTTGCGAAAAGAATCGAGTAGACACCGAACACATGCTCGGCCTGTTGGCTCAGGCTGGCTATGGCGTGACGGCCGATGAAAGCGACGCCAACGTGGTGGTGGTCAACACCTGCAGCTTCATCCAAGACGCGCGCCAGGAATCGGTGCGCACCCTGGTGGAGCTGGCGGAACAGGGCAAGCAACTGATCATCGCCGGCTGCCTGGCCCAGCATTTTCAAACCGATCTGCTGGAGTCCCTGCCGGAAGCCAAGGCGATCGTGGGCACAGGCGACTACCAGCACATCGTCAGTGTGCTGGAGCGGGTGGAGGCCGGCGAACGGGTGAACCAGGTGAGTGCCGTACCCACCTATGTAGGTGATGAACATTTACCCCGTTACCGCACCACCAGCGAAGCGGTGGCCTACCTGAAGGTGGCCGAGGGCTGTGACTATCGCTGCGCCTTCTGCATCATTCCCAAACTGCGCGGCGACCAGCGCTCCCGCACGATCGAATCGATCGTGGCCGAGGCCCGCCAGCTGGCCGCCCAGGGGGTGCAGGAGTTGGTTTTAATCAGCCAGATCACCACCAATTACGGCCTCGATATCTACGGCAAACCGCAGCTGGCGGAGCTGTTGCGGGCCCTGGGGGAGGTGGAGATTCCCTGGATCCGCGTCCACTACGCCTATCCCACGGGCCTGACGGCCCCGGTGCTGAAGGCCTATGGGGAGGTGGCCAATGTGCTGCCCTACCTGGATCTGCCGCTGCAACACAGCCACCCGGAGGTACTGAGGGCGATGAACCGTCCCTGGCAGGCGGGGGTAACCGCTGAGCTACTGCACCGCATCCGCGAACAACTGCCGGATGCGGTGCTGCGCACCACCTTCATCGTGGGCTTCCCAGGCGAGAGTGAGGAGCATTTCCAGCACCTGCTCGATTTCGTGGCCGAACAGCAATTCGACCACGTAGGGGTGTTCTGCTTCTCCGCCGAGGAGGGTACGGCCGCCGCAGATCTGCCCAACCAAGTACCGGCGGCAATCGCCCAGCGCCGCAAAGATCAATTGATGGCCCTGCAACAGCCGATCGCCGCCGCCCGCAATGCCAGCTGGGTGGGCCGCATCGTGGACGTGCTGATCGAGCAGGAAAACCCCAGCAGCGGCGAAATGATCGGCCGCTGCAGCCGCTTTGCTCCAGAGGTTGATGGGGAGGTGCGGGTGATGCCCGGCGCCCTGGGCCTCTGCGCCGCCCCCGGCACCATGGTGCCGGTGCGGATCACGGCCGCCGACACCTACGACCTGATCGGGGAAGTGGTCGGCGCCCAGGCGATGGTGGAAGCAGCCCTCGCCGCTCGCCAGCAGTGAACGGCCATGACGAACCAGCAGCTGGGAAACCACCGCGGCACCAGGGGCTTGTTACGGCAAGTTTGGATAGCTGGGGCTGGCTGAGCAAATCACAGCTCCCAGAGCTGCTGGGGCGCCATCAACGCACCAGCTTCCTGATCGCTTCTGGTTTGAGCACAGCGGGCTCCTTTGCCAGCATCACCGCCAAGGGCTGGATCCTGATGGATCGCAGCGGCAATCCACTGCTGCTGGCCCTGCACTTCGCCCTGCTGGCGCTGCCCAGCCTGCTGGTGAGTGGCCCGGCCGGCGTGGCCACCGACCGCCATGGGGCGGCCCGGGTGCTGGTGCTGGCCCAGTGGGGGCTGTTTACCGCCGCCCTGCTGGGGGCGGTGGCGATTCCACTCACCAGCGGCTCACTGCAGCTGGCGCTGCTGCTGACCAGCACCCTGTTGCTGGGAATCGCCAGCGCCTACGAACTGACTGCCCGCAACAAGTACTGCGCCCTGATGGTGGATAAGCCAGAGCAGCTGGCGCCCTATCTCACCAAGTTTTCGGTGGTGTTCAACCTGGGCAAGCTGGTGGGACCGCCCCTGGGGGGTTGGCTGGTGGCCGTGGCCGGTACCGGAGCGGCGCTGACCATCGATGCCTTCACCTTCCTGCTGCCGATCGCCACGGTGCTGTGGCTGCTGAAGCCCCGGGGCGATCTGGATATCCGCAGCGCAGCGGGCAGCGAATCCAGTTTGGCCACTGCTTGGCGGGATGCCGGTGGCGTTTTGCGCCATGTGCTGCGCTACTGCGCCATGGCCTGCCTGCTGTGCTTCTTCCACCCCGGCCTGGCGCCGATGATGGCCAAGCAGGTACTTGGTCCATCGCCCCAATCCCTGGGCCTGTTCACCAGCGTGCTGGCCGCCGGCAGCATCTGTGGCGGCTTGCTACTGCAACGCAACATTACCTGGCTCAGTCAGCGACCAGGGCTGCTGCTCGGCAGCTGCACCGCCTTGACGGGGGCAGCCCAGCTAGCGATGGCAACCTGGGGCCTGCGGGGATCGGTGGGCATTGGCCTGGCCAGCACTTTTGTGATCGGTGCCGGCACCGCCGCCCTGCTGGCGGGAGTGAATCTGATCAGCCAAGTGGGGTCCCCCATGGCGATCAGAGGCCGCATGGCTGGCCTGGGCCAGATTGCCTTTCTCGGCGGCGGCGGCGCCAGCGGCATCCTGGCCGCCTTGATCAGCATTCGGGCCGGCCTGGCGGCCAGCTTTGGCCTGCTGGGGGCGGCGGCACTAGCCCTGGGGCTTCTGGAACTGCTCCAACGCAGAAAGCTGCGACTGGTGCTCAGATCAACTTGATGCCGCGCAGCACAAAGGAAAGGGCAATGGCTGCTACCAGTCCGCCAGCCACCAGAGCCAGATAGATCGCCGGTCCCATGGGCACCTCTTTGATGTTGTGCCTATTACAGCAGAGTCCCCGGCTGGTTCACCAGCTCTGAAAACCTGCCTAGGCTGGGCGCCATGCGCACCCTCTTCGTCTATCCCGAATTTCCCAAGACCTTCTGGAGCTACGAGAAGATCTTGGAACTCGTGAACCGCAAGGTTTTGCTGCCTCCGCTCGGCATGGTCACCGTGGCGGCCCTGCTGCCGCAGCACTGGCCGATGAAGTTGGTCGATCGCAACGTGCGTGAGGTGAGCGAGGCCGAGTGGGACTGGGCTGAGCTGGTGGTGATCTCCGGGATGATCGTGCAGAAGCGCGACATGGCCGCCCAGATCGCCAAAGCCAAGGCCCGCGGGCTGCCCGTGGCCGTAGGTGGACCATTCGCCAGTTCCACGCCAGAGGCGCCAGAACTGGATCTAGCCGATTACAAGGTGCTCGACGAGGGTGAAATCACCCTGCCCCAGTTTGTCGAGGCGATCGAACGGGGCGAGCCGGCGGGGCGCTTCAGTGCCAATGGCGAGAAACCGGACGTTACCTCCACGCCCATTCCCCGCTTTGATCTACTGCAGCTCGATGCCTACGATTCGATGAGCGTGCAGTTTTCGCGCGGCTGCCCGTTCCAATGCGAATTCTGCGACATCATCGTGCTCTACGGGCGCAAACCCCGCACCAAAACCCCAGAGCAGCTAATCGCAGAGTTGCAATCTCTTTTTGATCTGGGTTGGCGCCGCTCCATATTTCTGGTGGACGACAACTTCATCGGTAACAAGCGCAACGCCAAGTTGCTGCTGCCGGCTCTGAAGCAGTGGCAGATCGAGCATGGCTATCCGTTCAGCCTCTCTACAGAAGCCTCCGTGGATCTGGCATCCGACGAAGAGCTGATGGCGATGATGGCGGAATGCCGCTTTGATTCGGTGTTCCTCGGCATCGAAACCCCCGACGAGGCGAGCCTGGAAACGGCAAAGAAACTGCAAAACACCCGCAGTTCCCTCGATGAGTCCGTAGATCGAATCACCTCCTATGGCATCCGGGTGATGGCTGGCTTCATCATCGGCTTTGACGGTGAGAAGTCTGGAGCCGGTAACCGCATTGTCGAATTCGTGAGCCGCACGGGCATCCCCGCCGCGATGATGGGCATGCTGCAGGCCCTACCAAACACCGGGCTGTGGCACCGACTGGAAAAGGAGGGTCGGTTGATCGAAAACAAGGCGGCAGCCAAGGGTGTCAACCAAACCAATCTGCTCAATTTCGTACCAACCAGACCAATCCGCGATATTGCCAACGAATATGTAGATGCTTTTTGCCAGCTTTATGAGCCGCACGCCTATATCGATCGGGTTTGTAGTTACTACCTCAAGATGGGCAAACCGCGTTGGCAGCAGTTCGTGCCAGCCAACTTAAAAAAATCAAGCCTGCCCACCTGGACCGACCTGCGCGCCCTGCTAATCGTGATCTGGCGCCAGGGGATCAAGCGTGACACCCGCTGGCGTTTCTGGCGGTCGCTGCTGAAAGTGGCCCTCGGCAATCCTGCCGTACTGGAACAATTCCTAGTCACCCTGGCCCACAACGAACATTTCCTGGAATACCGCAGTGTGGTTACCCGCGAAATTCAAGACCAACTGGCGGCCCTGCCCCCCGATCCCCCCCAAACCGCGCAACTGGCCAACCGCGAGCTGCAGCCGGCCTGATCGAGCAGGAGCGGGTCAGCCCTAGCTAATCCTGAATATATTCGCTGCCATCAAATAAGCAGTCCTCGGCTTTTTGCAGTTCACGCCCCAGATACAGGGCATGGTCGAGCCTGGTTAATGCGGGGGCATCCTCGGCTTCGCTGAGGGCAATCCCCAGCTCTTTGGCGGTTCGGCCCCGGTAAATCTGCAGCGGTTGGCGCGGAACGCCGCCGCGACAGGCCAGTACCTCGCCGGTGTCTGGATCGGTGGCCAGGCCCCTGGCATCGATGCCATTGCTGTAGTGCTCGGCCAGCAACAAACCGGCCTGCCGGTCGAGCTTGATCAGCACATAGCCCCCCTGATCCAGGGCGATGGCACGGCTGGAAAGCGCCTCGTCAAGCTGGCGCCGCCGCTGCAGGATCTCCGGGCTCAAACGTGGATGCATGCAGAGGATCGTAGGCAGCGGTGAACGGTAGTTCCGCATTATCAGCGGCGATCTGCTGGCGCAGCTCTTGATTGGCACCGGGCAGCCAGTTGCGCACAATGGCATCAAAGCGGGGCTGATACCAGCGGTGCAGGCTGGTCCGGGGCTGGGCGACAAAGCCGCGACGCCGCTTGTGGCTGCCACCCGCACCTGGATCGAAGCTGCGGATGCCAGCGCCGATGGCCCATTCGATCGGAGCATAATAACACACCTCAAAATGGAGATTATCGATCGGCTCATCGCTGCCCCAATAACGGCCCCAGAGCTGATCGGCGGTGCGCACGCAAAGCGACATGGCCACCGGCTCGGCCGGATCGCCGCGATGGGCGCTGAACAGCACTAGATGCTGGCGCAACTGCTTAGCGGCGGCATCAAAAAAGGCCTCGCTCAAGTACTTGCTTCCCCAGGGTCCCCAACGGGCGCAGTGCTGGGCGTAGAAGTGGTGCATGCAGTCCACCAGGGCCCCGGGGATGGCCTCGCCCACCAGGGGGGTAACCCGCAAGCCCGCCGCCAGCAAAGAGTTTCGCTCCCGCTTGATATTGCGACGCTGATTGGCATTAAAACTGGCTAAATAATCGCCAAAATTGGCATGGCCCGGGTTGGTCCAAGCACTCTGCTGATTCAGCCAGGTGGCACAGCCGGCGGCTTCCGCCAGGGGCTGCCAGGCTGGATCCACATAGAGGAAATTGCAGCTGAAAATGCCGTGGCGCAGGCAGAAGTCATCGATCAGCCCCAACATGGCCGCCGTGAGCTCGGATTCCGACTCTCCAGCGGCGATCAAAAAGCGATAGCCTTGCACTGGACTCACCGGACTCATGCCCACCAGCTTCGGGTAATAGCGATGCCCCAGCTGCTGGGCCAATTGGGCAAAACTCTGATCAAAAACAAATTCCCCATAGCTGTGGCCCTTGAGGTAGAGGGGGGCGGCTGCCACCAACTGATCGCCCCGCCACAGGCCCAGATGACAGCTCTGCCAGCCCTGGGCTGGCACGATGCTGGCGCTGGCCTCCAGTTGGTGCAGCCAACTCCAGCGATAGAAGGGCAGCCCATCGGGATGCACCGCCAACAGCAATTGATCCCATGCCGCAGCTGGGAATTCGTCCATCGACTGGTGCCAGCGGGCTACGAGCTCAGCCATGGCAGCGAGGGCGATGAACGGGGGGCAAAACTAACCATGACAATCCCGCGCCCGGGCGGCGCCAGCCAAGGCGAGCGATGAAACCTGGAACGGAATCGGCACTGGGGCGCCAATCCTGCCCGCCAAGTGCAGCAGCAAAGCCAGGGACGGAACCACAGCCCAGTGCAGCAGCCAAGCCAGGGAAAGAACCAAAGCCAGGAATGGAACCCAAAAAAAGAGCGCAGGCCACCGCCTCTCTGACCACCGCCTCGTTGACCACCGCCTCGCTAACCGTCGCGGTGCTGGCCAGTGGCGCTGTGCTGCAGCCGCTGGCAGCCCGGGCCGGTTTATTGACGCCCCTGCTGCAGCTGATGCGGCCGCAGTTGGAAGAGCGCTTGGCCCGGGTCTGCGTAACGATGGCCTCCGGCGGCGACAGGGATCTGGAGCAGCGTCTGCAAGATCCCTGCCGCCAGCTCGCCGGCCCCACCAGCCGCTGCTTGGTTGAGGAAACCGACCGTTCCGGCCGCAGCCTCGGCGTGCTCAGCGACCTGATCGGCGGCCGCTTTGGCGACGACAGCGAGATGGTGGTGAAGCGCTGCATGGCCCGCATGTTCGGCCTGCCCAGCGGCGTGCTCGATGGCGTGCCCCTGCGCCAACTGGCCCAGCGCTTCGCGGAGCGCTCCCGTCAGCCCGCCCCAGCGGCGGGGCAGCCATAGCGCAGCAGCAGGTCGCCATCGTCGAGCAGGCGCCGCTCCAGCAGCCGCCAGCGGCCCTCTGGCACCGCCAGGCCAGCCGGCAGCCAACTATGGGGTCCGCCGAGCAGCTGGGGGGTGAGGGTGAGCTGCAACTCATCCAGCAGCCCGGCAGCCAGCAGCTCGCCGGCGATCTCAGCGCCACCGAGCACCACCAGGCGGGCGATGCCCAAATCGGCCAGGACCGCCAGGGAGGCGGGCCAACCGGCCATCGGCACACCCCGCTGAAAGCCGCGGACCCGGGCGGTGGCGGCCACCGGCTCGGGGGCCAGCAGCCAGCGCCGCAAGGGCTGCTTGAAAAACGGCAACCCATCGGCAAACAGGCCGCTGCGGCTGGCCACGATCGCCACCGGCTGAGGGGGGCGAGCACCGGCCTGGCGGTCAGCCAGCAGCTGGGGCTGGCGCAGCAGACAGGTGCTGCCGTGGCAGCGCAGGGTGGCGGCCCCCAGCAGGGCGGCATCAGACCAGGCCAGGGCCTCCTCCAACACCAGCCGGTCCCCCGGACCGCCAATCTGGGCTGCCCCGCCCTGGGGGGGAGCCAGACGGCCATCCAGGCTCACCGCCAGCACCAGGCGGGTGCTGGGGCGGTTCACCCGGCCACTAGGGCCTCCAGGGCCGGCGGCAGCATCTCCAGCCGCGGGGTCTCGGCAAACACCTCGGCGGCATTGTTCGGACTCTCCTGCAGGCGCACCTTGTGCAGGCTGGCACCGGTGGCCGCGATCGGGGCCTGCAGCCGATCGGCGATGTAGAGGGCGATGTTTTCAGCAGTGGGCACGGTGGTGGCGAAGTGCCCCACGTCTTTGTTGAGGAAGGTGTGATCCAAGGGCTCCACCACCAGGTCGTCCACCAGCTGCTGCAGGGCGGCCAGATCGCAGACCATGCCGGTGCGGGGATCGATCTGACCGCGCACGGTCACATCCACCAGGTAGTTGTGGCCGTGGCCGTGGGGACGGGCGCACTTGCCGTAGATGGCGGTGTTCTCTTCAAAGGAGAGCTCCGCCCGGGCCAGCCGGTGGGCCGCGGCGAAATGGGTGCGAATCGAGAGAAAGGCTTCCATGGAGTCGTCGAGGACGTCGGACCAGAGGTGAGGTTGTTCGTAGAGGCGCAGGCCCACCAGCGGCAATTTGGGCGCCAGGCGACGCCAAATCGCCAGCACCAGGGCCTCGGTGGTGGGCAGCATGCCGTCGGGGCGAGCGAGGTCGAACTCCGGCCACACCTCATTGAGGTAGCGAAAATCCAACTGCCCGGTTACCTCAGCCCTAATGGCGTGCTTCACCTCGGAGAGGTTGAGCACCATGCCATCGGCGTCGAGGGGCCCGGCCATCGCCGTGATCAGCTCGTAGTTGTGGCCATGGCCCGGCGCGTAGGTGCAGGCGCCGAAACGGGCCCGGTTGTCATCGGCCGATAGCTCAGGCAGCCAGTAGCGATGGCTGGCGCTGAAGCTGGCTCGGCGGGTGATCACACAGGGCCTCCCCCGGCCGTGCGCTGCTGGGGCTGCCATCGTCCGCCGCTGCTTCTGGTGCCCCATCTTAGAAACGGCAGCGGTAGCTCTGCAGCCGATGACCCACCCCACCCACGGCGACCTGGCGCGGCGACTGGAGGGCTTGAATCTCTACCTGGTGGGGATGATGGGCACGGGCAAGAGCGCCGTGGGTAGGCCCCTGGCCGCAGCCCTGGGCTATCGCTTTCTCGATGCCGACACCAGCGTGGAGCGGGTGGCGGGTCGCTCGATTCCAGAACTGTTTGCAGAGGTGGGCGAGCCGGGCTTCCGCGATCTGGAGACGGCGGTGCTGGGACAAATCGCCAGCTGGCATTCGCTGGTGGTGGCCACCGGCGGCGGGGTGGTGACCAGGCCAGAGAACTGGGGTCACATGCAACAGGGGGTGGTGGTGTGGCTGGATGCACCCCCCGAGCTGCTGCTGAGCCGCCTGGCCGCCGACCCCAGCCCCAGGCCGCTGTTGCAGACAGCCGATCCCGAGAGCCAGCTGACCAGCCTGCTGAGCCAGCGCCAGCGCCTCTACGCCCAGGCCGATCTGCACATCCGCCAGGCCGGCGAGCCCATCGAAGCGGTGGCGGCGGCGGTGCTGGCCCAACTGCCGACGATCCTCAAACAGCGCCAGGCGCCGCCACAACAGCCGGCAATGCTCCAAAACGCAGAAGGACAAACCAGCCCTTCCCTGAATTGAACGCAAACTTCAACGCAAACTTGAACGCGAAGTTGAACGCAAAATCGAGCGCAAAATTGGCCGCCAGCTGAGCTCTGGATATCAGCGATCCGGTGGCTCCAGGCGCACCGCAAACCATTGGATGGCGCAGCCGGGCTCCAGTTCCAACTCACAGGCCGTGGCCAGCAGCCGCTCGGCCCGCGCCTCGTGGGAGGGCAGTGACGCCAGGTCGCTGGGCAGCGGATCCAGCCGTTCCAGCTGCTGGGCCAGCCATTGGAGGGTGGCGGCGGCCGTGAGGATCGACTCGCCGCGCCAGGGATCGAGCACCACGTAATGATCTAGTTCCCGCAGCAGAGGATCGGACATGGCCACGGCGATGCTGGCTCCCATCCTGACGCTGCTGGTTCTGCTGCTGCCGGCGCGGGCGGCCCAGTGGCCCGAGTGGAGCCTGCCGGCGCCGCTGCCGCGGCCAGAGCGGCAGGACCTGATCTATCCGGCCTGGTTTGCCGGCCGCTGGCAGGTGAGCAGCGGCGCGATCAGCTTCGAGGCCCGCTTCTGCCAACAGCCAGAAGAAATGGGCAAGCCCGGGCGGGGCGAGCGGGCAGTGGTGGGCGATCGCGCCTTCAATGCCCTCAGTATTGGCAAGGCGGTGCTGGGGGAGCAGCTGTTGTCGGTGCGGAGCGACCCCGCCAATCCCAACCGTCAAATCGCTCTGCTAGCCGACCGGCAAGAACTGGAATCCCAGGTGGTGGGCCGCCGCAGCGAGACCCCGGCAATCACAGGGGGCTCCAGAGCTGCAGGGGGATCCACAGCTGCGGCTGACCCCACGGCTGCAGTTAGATCCACAGCCAACTCAACGGCGCCGGAATTTTGGGCGGATGAATTGAGCCTGCAGGTGCTGCACGGCCCAGGCGAACCCCGGCTGAGCCGGGTGGAGACCCTCAGCCATTTCGTGCTGCAGGCCGATGGCTCGATCCAGGGGGAGCAATGGCAAGCCAGCTACCCATCCCCAAGCCTGGGGCTGGCGGCCCGCCCCACAGGCACGAACCACGAGCTGCTCAGGCTGGATCCAATCAGGCTCGATCCCAACACACTCGATCCAATCAGCCTCGACCCACCTTGGCGCCAATCCGATCCCGCCAGCTGAACAGCGGCTCCAGCAGGGGGTTGTCGGCGATGCCGGGAGCGCCGCGACCGGCCAGGGGCGCCCCGGCGGAGGCGGGGAACTTGAGCAGCGATAGCTGGGCCGCCACCGCCAGATCCGCCAGAGACAGCTGCTCGCCCACCAGGTAGGGGGTCGCCGTCACCAGGGCCGCCAATTGCTCCAGCCTGGCCTCCAGCTGCTGGCTGCCGGCCACAGCGATGGCACCGGCCATCGCCTCCCCCAGCTGCTCGGGCAGCCCGGCCACCAGCTGGCGCAGGGGGCCGGGGGTGGTGTCCGGCAGCAGGGCACCGCGCAGCACGGGATCGGCTGCGGCGGCCTGCAATAGGGCCAGCCGGCAGCCGGCCGCCAGGGTGGTGTCGGCCCAGTCCTCCAGCAGCAACACCTGGGCCCGCTCCCGTGGGTCGGCCGGCAGCAGGGCTGGCTCGGGATGGCGGGCTTCCAGGTGGAGGGCGATGGCGCTGGAATCGGCGATCACATCGGCGCCGTCCACCAACACCGGCACCTGGCGCTGGCCGGAGATGCGGAACAGCTGCCACTGGCCCAGGCCTGGCAGCACCTCCACCACGGTGTAGTCGAGTCGCTTGGCGGCGAGCACAAGGCGCACCTTTTCACAAAATGCCGAGTGGCGAAACTGGTGCAGCTGCAGCATCGTCACAGGTGGGCCCTGGGCGGCAGAGTAGCCAGCATCAGCAGGGCAGTTGGCCAATCGCCAGGACATGAAGGAGTTTTTCCTCAACGTGACGCGCTACCCGCGCTACCTGATCGCCTTTGGGCTGGGCCTGGCCAATTCGCTGTTCGAGCCCCTGGCCCAGCGGGGCCGCAATCCGGTGACGGCGGTGGCCCTGATCGGAGCCGCCTTCAGTGGTTTGGTGAGCCTGGGGTTGATCCTGCGTGCGATGGTGACTTCAGCGCCGCTTACCTAGCTATGGCACAGGGCCGAAGGGTGGAGCGGATGGCCTCGCAGATTCGCCGCGAAGTCAGCCAGATGCTGATGGGCGGCATCAAGGACGAGCGGGTCAGCCACGGCCTGGTGAGCGTCACCAGCGTGGTAGTTGCAGGTGATCTGCAGCACTGCAAAATTTTCGTGAGCGTCTTCGGCTCCGCCGACGACCAGAGCCAGGCGATGGAGGGCCTCGCTTCCGCCAGCTCCTTTGTGAAGGGAGAACTGGGGCGGCGGCTAAAGATGCGGCGCACCCCGGAACTGGTTTTCGTGCTGGATCGGGGCTTTGAACGCAGCGCCAACGTGCTCGGGATCCTGCATCAACTGGAGCAGAAGCGCCTAGAGAAAGGGGATTTAGTAACGGAGGCCGACGCCGGCACCGATGAGGCTGTTGAGGCCGACGAGCTCGACGACGAAAACGCCGATTACGACGAAGCCGAAGACGAGGCTGACGGCGAGGGCGAGGACTACGAAGGCGACGAGGAGGACATGGACGACGAGTTCGAGGAAGAAGACGAGTTCGAGAACGACGAGGAAGTCGAGAACGGTGACGACCAGGCCGACGGGGCCGCCGCCGAAAACGCCGACACCAAAACCCCCTGATCAGTGGCTGTTCTGGGATACAAACCCCTTCCTTTAGGACGGCTTTTCCTGAGCCTCCACATACTTCCTGAGCCGTTCAATCGGCGCACCGCCATCGGAAGCGGCGAAGTAGCTGGGCGTCCAGAGGTGTGCGCCACGGACTGCCAGCACAGGGAACTCCTTGCGCAGCATCCGAGTGCTGACACCCTTGAGGTGGTTCACCAGCGTCGAGACCAAGATCGTCGGCGGGTACTCGCCCAGCAGGTGCCCGTCCCCCACCACCAGCAAAGTTGTTCACCTCGCCGTTCAGCTCCAACAGCTAGAAACCCATTTTCTCTGCGACGCCCAGAAAGACTCCGTGCATCCGCTCCAGTGCATCGTTGCTTAAGCTTTTTTGCGGCATTTGGAAACAAGGACCCAGGTAATAATCAGCCTCAAAATGCTGTGCCTACCTCGCCTGAGCGGTGGCTGCGCCATTACGCCGCAACGTTGGCATGATAGTTGGTGTGAAGCAACGCTACCGCTACCGCCTCTACCCGCACCCCCATCAACAGCTGGCGCTGGCAAAGTCGTTCGGCTGTGCGCGGGTGGTCTGGAACGACGCCCTGGCCAAGAGCCGTGAGCTTTATGCCGCAGGCGAGAAGACTAGCTACCCCGTGCTGGCGAAGCTCTGCATCACCCAGGCCAAGCAAACCCCTGAAAGATCCTGGCTGTCAGGCCCCAGCAATGTGGTGCTGCAGCAGTCCGTGCGCGACCTGGATCAGGCGTTCCGCAACTGGTGGGCCAGCCTGAGCGGCAAGCGCAAAGGACCGAAAGTGAAGCCTCCTCGCTTTAAAAAGCGTCGTGGGGCTCAGTCGATCCGCTTCATGTCCCATGTGTTCCGCGCCGGGGAGCGAACGCTGACCCTGGGCAAGATCGGCACTGTGCCGATTGAGTGGAGCCGGGCTCTGCCATCGGCTCCCAGCAGTGTCACAGTTATCCGCGATGCCAGCGGGCGCTACTTCGCCTCCTTTGTGGTGGAGGTGGAGCCAACGCCGCTGCCCCCGAATGGCAAGGCGGTCGGCATTGACCTGGGCTTGGCATCCCTCGCCGTCACTTCAGACGGTGAAAAGATCGCCCCGCCGAAGTTTCTGCGCTCTGCGCTGAAGCGTCTCCGGCGGCTGCAGCGGAACCTCAAGCATAAGCAAAAGGGTTCAAATCGCTTGGCGGCTGCCAGGCGGCAGGTGGCAAAACTCCACGCCACCATCGCAGACAAGCGCCTCGACTTTTTGCATCAGCTCTCGACCCGCATCATCCGCGAAAACCAAACGGTTGTGCTGGAAGACCTGAATGTGTCGGGGATGCTCAAGAACAAGCAGCTGGCCCGCTCGATTGCCGATGCAGGCTGGCGGCAGTTCCGCACCCTGCTGGAGGCCAAGGCACAGATGTATGGCCGCCAGGTGGTGGTCATCAACAGATGGCTGCCCACCAGCCAGGTGTGTTCAACCTGCGGACACAAGGATGGCAAGAAGGAGCTGTCCGTTCGGGAATGGCAGTGCCCGAGTTGCGGAACGGTTCACGACCGCGACATCAACGCAGCTTTGAACATCCTCGCCGCCGGACTGGCGGAGAGTCAAAACGGGCGTGGAGCCGCGCATAAGTCCACCCTTGCGGTGGCAGCAGGCTGGGAAGCGCCAACCCACCCGATCGCTGAGGCATCCCCATGCCCAGCGTAGAAGGAATCTCCGCTGTTCACGGCGGGGAGGAAGTCAACCAGATGGCGGCCGTGGAGCCCCTGCAGCGGCTGGCCGCCTCCCTGGTGGTGGTGCGAGCCAGCGGCCAGCTCGGCGACGCCCAGCGCCGCTACCCCCAGTGGGAACTGAGCAATGCCGAACTGCAACGGCTGCTGGCGGCCGGGGTGGGCGGCGTGATCCTGTTGGGCGGCAGCGCCACGGAACTGCGACTGCGCTGCGCTCAGCTGGGGCGCTGGGGGGGCCAGCCGCTGCTGCTCTGCGCCGATGTGGAAGAGGGGGTGGGCCAGCGCTTCCCGGGGGCCAGCTGGCTGGTGCCGCCCCTGGGCCTGGGGATGCTGCACAGCCGGGATCGCCAACGGGCCCTCCACCTGGCCGAGCGCTATGGCCGCTGCACCGGCCGGGAGGCGCGAGCCCTGGGGCTCAACTGGGTGCTGGCGCCGGTGTGCGACGTGAACAACAACGCCGCCAATCCGGTGATCAACGTGCGGGCCTGGGCGGAGCAGCCCGCCGCCGCCGCCGAGCTGGTGGCGGCCTTCTGCCGGGGTCTGCAGGCGGAGGGGGTGCTGGGCTGCGCCAAACACTTCCCCGGCCATGGCGATACCAGCAGCGACTCCCACCTGGAGCTGCCGCTGCTGCCCCACGACCGCCAGAGATTGGAGGCGATCGAGCTGCCCCCCTTCCGGGCCGCCATCGTCGCCGGCGTCGCCACCGTGATGACGGCCCATCTGCTGCTGCCGGCCCTGGATCCCCAGCGACCCGCCACCCTTTCATCGGCAGTGCTCACCGGCCTGCTGCGCCAGGAGCTGGGCTTTAACGGCTTGGTGGTAACCGATGCGCTGATGATGGAGGCGATCAGCTCCAACTACGGCCCCGGCGAGGCGGCCGTATTGGCCCTGGAGGCGGGAGCCGATCTGGTGCTGATGCCCGCCGATGCCGACGCGGCCATCGCGGCCCTGGTGGCGGCGGTGCAGGGCGGCCGACTGAGCCGGGAGCGCCTGGAAGCCAGTGCCCAGCGGCGGCGCACCGCCCTGGAGCGGCTGCCCATCGGGCCGCTTGAACCGCTCCAGCCCATCGAGGCCATTGAGCCGCTTGAACCCAACAGCGCCCTGGCCCTGGAGTTGATCGAGGCCTGCAGCATTCGCCGCGGCACTGGAAAGATCGGGCCTGAAATGGTGGGCCCTGTGCTCGGTAATGGCCCTGCTCTGAACCTGGTGCGGCTGGATGACAGCTTGGCGGCCCCCTTCCTGCCAAGCGACGCCCCGGCCCTGGCCCTGGCGGAACGGGCCGGCTATCGCAGCCTGCTGTTGGAGCGGCGCAGTCCATCGCCCTGGAGCGATAACCCCCAGGCCCCCCTAGACCTGGCCCGGCTGGACCTGGCAGGGCTGAACTTGGCAGAGCCACAGCTAGCGAACAGGGAAGAGTTACCTGTGCTGTTGCAGCTATTTGTGCGCGGCAACCCATTCCGGGGCAGCGCCGGCGGCGGCGAACCCTGGGCGGCGGTGGTGGAGCAGCTGCAGCGCGCCAAGCGCTTGGCCGGGCTGGTGGTCTACGGCAGCCCCTATCTCTGGCAGGAGCTGGAGCCGCTGCTCGATGCCGCCACGCCGGCGGTCTACTGCCCTGGCCAGATGCCCCTCGCCCAAACCTGGGCGCTGCAGAGCCTGGGGCTGGGCCACGCTGACGCTGCCGAGGACCGCCGGGCTGGTGAGTTCACCGACTGATTCGGCAGCTACCGGCGTGATCCGGCAAATCGCAGCTGGCGTGGCGCCTGTTCCTTGCTTACGGCACGCCTGTTTCGATTATCTAACGTCAGGATTATGCGGGCGCGTACTCGCGCTCCGCTTGAACGACCGGCTAGGCTGGTGGAACAGAGAGACAAGGCTAATTGCATAGGCTTTTGCCCTTTGATCTTTGCTGTTTTTATCCATCCGGCGCGATACGCGGAGTACCGCTATTGCGCCTTGCTGCGTTGCCAAGATTGTATAAGGATTGCAAGCCCCAACATCGCTTAACCGTAGGGTGGGCAAGCGTCTGTTTGCTTGCCCACCGATTTTGCCAGTCTCGCGTGGGCAAACGATAGAGCCGTTTGCCCACCAGGCTCGTTGGGTGAAGCGGTGATTATGAACTAGTCTTCTCTAAAATGAATGCCCCAACCGTCCCAGGGGGCTCTCCCGCTAGATCGGGACCCGGATTCATCACCGAGCCTCGAACCACAGGCTTGGCTCCGGTATCACTTAACCATCCCTTAAGGTGGTACACAAAAGGAGCCAATGGCGTACCTTCCTGACCCTTGCCGGTTGCTTCGAAGGACGTTGGATCTGAGCCTTCGCCTGCCGTGACCTTTCCCTCAATGTGAAGAATGATGTTTGCGCGACCAGGGGGGCTGAAAACAAGTTCGCCTTTAAAAGACCCGTCATCCCCAGGTTGGGCTGTGAGTTGACCATCGACCGCCCAGCGTTTCACTGCTAGCTTTGCGGGATCGATTAGAAAACTATTATGTGTCCATGTGCCGTCGATAGACGGTTGACTATCAATTCTTTCATCATTTGGCATGTCAGTCATTGTTGTTATCCAAAAGACACGTCCTGTTAATTGGAACCAGCTAGGCGCTGGACGTATGGAACGCCTAACGAACAAGGATAGATCGTACGCAGCCACGATCTATGGGGCGTGGGCGGAATCTGGGCGGTGCTGGCGGCCCGTCAACCCCCTGCCCGTTCCGTTTCGCCCCGCTGCGCGTCGCTCCCGTGTGGGGGGTATGAAGGCCCGCCTCATGGCACCGCCCCTGCTTCCTTCGCCCCCGATCCGAGGGGTCACAGACACAAAAGGAAGCCAGACCATGACACCAAAGCCACCCACCTGTGCCCCCAAATTCCAGCTGGGCCAGATCGTGGCCACCCCTGGAACCATTTGCGCCGAGGACAAGGCGCTGAACGATCAGGCCCTGGTGGAGGGCGAACGCGTCCTGTCGGCCTGGCAGGGCCCCGTCCGAGTCTCCATGCCGAACACGGCGCCGCCGGGCGCACCCGTGTCACTTGCCCACCAGAACGGGCCCCAGCAACTTGACGCCGTCTTTGTCGACGTCGCCGGCGCGGTGAACGTGATGTGGGTGGCCGACGGTGGGGTTTGGCAAGGCCCTGTGCGCTGACCGAGCCCGGCAGCACAGTTCCGGGCTCGACGGTCGCGCTTCACCACCAGGATGGCGATGAACAACTCGACACACTGTATTCCGACCGCAATGGGAGCGTCAACGTGCTCTGGGTGCAGGGCACGGACGCGTGGTCGGGACCAGTCACGATCAGCCGAGACAGGCCTTAGTCAACCTACAACCACCTCATGCCGCAGCGCTCCCTGAAGCATCAATCGCCAATTCAGGCACTTCAAAAATGGCGCGCAGAAAGGCCTGAGCTGTTTGTCAATGGGAGCTGGCCCCAAGAGGAGTAACTGCTGAAACTCCTTGCCACGAGGGTGCATCGAGATGTCAGGAAACGAAGCCTGCAACGCAGCCCTGAATAGCGACTCAGGGGAGTCGCCGTCAGAGAATTTAACGCGTGCCTCCAATGCCGACAAGAGATCTGCCATGAGGTCGGAGCGGAGCTCATCCGGCAACAGACGGGATTGACGTTGGCGAGCAACGAGGATATGTCAGTGGTCATCGTCACTACAGAGTACGTTGCCTAACGCTGCCCCTGAGTGGCACGGGCGCGCTGGAGGCGAAAAGTTAGCACAAGCTTAACCCCGTGTCCGCTGGAATCAGTGTTAGGCAGGTGGGAAGAAAGACAATGCCGGGGATTCTTGGCTTTTGCTCTTTGCCTTGTTTAACGGCGGATTGTCGTTTGCGTTCCGAATCTGCCTTACGGGTTATTGCACCCTACAAGCCTGCCTCTCAGTCGCTTTATTGTGGCCGATCAACCATAAAATCTCCAATTACAAGACCATCCAAATCTGTTTCCAAAAAAGTACGCAAGGCATGTTCTGGAGTACAAACAATCGGCTCTTGAGAATTGAACGAGGTATTAAGCAGCATGGGTACTCCGGTGCGATTAGCAAATGCTTTGATGAGCTGATGAAACCTTGGGGCTTCATCAACGTCCACAGCTTGAATGCGAGCAGTTCCATCTTCATGCACAATGGCTGGTACGCGATAAGCTTGTTCCGCATGGATTTTAAAAGTCATCAGCATGTAGCGAGCAGCAGATGGCATTGGTTTTGGTACGTCAAACCATTCATAGACTGATTCAGAAATCACGCTAGGACAAAGAGGGCGGAAGAGTTCGCGCCGTTTGATTTTTGCATTGATCGTCTCACGAATTTCGGAACTGCGGGGGTCGCCGATAATGCTACGATTACCCAATGCCCGAGGACCAAACTCCATACGGCCATCAAATCGGGCTAGAACTTGCCCATCCACCAAGCGATCAACCACGAGTTCGACATCACCATTCAACCGGCGATATGGAAGCCTCCAAGCTTTAATAAATTGCTCAATCTCAAAATCCTCGTATTGGGGTCCCAGAAAAGCGGGGGCCGGACATTTAACACCCTCTTCCCCAGTTAATTCGTGCCATGCAAGAGTTGCCGCTCCGATTGCCGTTCCGGCATCATGTGAGGCCGGTTGAATCCAAATATCATCAAATAGGTTAATCTCCGACAACTTACCATTAGTGACGCAGTTGAGGGCGACACCACCAGCCATGCACAGAACATGAGCTTTTGTTTCTTGGGCACAACAACGAGCCTGATTCAATATCGCTTGGGTAGTTAGCCTCTGAAGTGCTGCCGCTATATCCGCATGCCGGGTGTCTTGTCCTGAGTATTTTAAGGGTTCATGAGAATATCTGCGAGCTCCGAGCAATTTTTCAAGCTCCGACATGTCAGCGCCACGAAAACGCAATATAGACTCGTTCATAAAGAACCCTTGGTCATCTATCTTGAAGAAATGGGCAAACTCATCCATAAATCGATTGGGATCGCCATAAGCGGCCAACCCCATGACTTTATACTCATCATGGGTACGGCGAAAACCAAGGAAAGTCGTCATAGTTTCCCATAAAAAACCAATTGAATGAGGGTAAGGGATTGCATGCAACAACTTTAGCTTTCCCTCTTTCCCATGCCAACGGGTCGTACTATCAAACTCTCCAATCCCATCGACAACAAGTACTGCCGCATCTGAGTAACCCGACAAATGATATGCACTTGCTGCATGACATTTATGATGAGAGTAATTTCTCCAACGGGACGTGACATCAACGCCATAACGCAGTGATGCGAACTCGCCAGCCTTTAGCGCAAAGTCACGCATCCGTCTTTCGTTGGCGGGATTTCCTCCTCGAGAAGCTGGAATTGGATATGGATACTGGTATTCTGTAACCGAAGTAAAACGCTTCTCCGGCTCGTAGCTAAACCCGATCAAATCGACATCATTAAACTCTGCGCTCGCGATGGATAGAGCTAGATCCATCGCCTCATAGGGTAGATATGCGGCACTCTCAAAAGTAACAACCTTACCCTTTTTGATTCGGTTAATGCGTTCTTGCTCAATGGCGGCTACAAGTACTCCATCACGGACAACGGCTACAGACACCTCATGGTAAGCTGAATTGATTCCTAATGTAATCATTAACGCTTTGCCTTGTGTTGTGAGTGTGGTAAGTTAAAATTCGATTTAACCGGCCCGCTGAGGAAGGACGCCTTAACTCGAACTGATACAGCGTACCATGTACATCAGCTCTGGCCAAGGTGGCCTGCAATAGCGAGTCCGGATGAACGATGGGCTCGCGTGGCTGACGGGTCCTGCCACGGTGCATCAGTAGCCCTTCTTCGCGCATAATGCGATAAAAAGTAGACTCTGAGCCCACGTAAACTCGCTCCTCAGCCAGGATGGCCACGATCTGTGCCGGAGTGAGGTCGGCAAAGCGTGGATCATTGACCGTATCGAGCACCCGCCGCCGCTCTTCCGCAGTAAATCTATGTCCTACATGACGGGGAGAACCCTTGCGACAATCTACACTGAAACCCTGGGCATCGATAGCGATTCCCCACCGCCTCAGCGTGCGGGAGCAGATGCCAAATAAATTAGCAACTGCCTTAATAGAAGCTCCTGCATGGAGTCCTTCATTAAGCAATTCCATGAGCTGACTTCTATTTTCGGCTTCGATCAATGCTCCTCGTCCCGAGGCCACAGTTGATCGAGCTTTTTTGAGAGCATCAGCAATGTTGCCGCCTCGGTAAGTGCTTTTTCTTTTTTCTGGAGTTCACGCTCCAGCTGACGATTTTTGCGAATCAGTTCCTGATTCTTACGTTGGAGTTCTCTCTGGTCAGCCATGCTCGGAGCGCTGGGGCCATTGGCATCCTCAGCTATTTGGCGCCAACGGGCAAGTTGTTTCCTGATCAGCAAGAAAGCTCCGCACGCCCTGGCAGCACCACCGCCCAGCCCTTAAAGTAGTACAGGTGATCTATGGCAGATTGGTCAGGTGCCCCAGAGCAGAGTCCAGTACCAGAAGGGGTTTTCCCTCTCCGATTTCATTCAGGCCTTTGGGACTGAGGAGAAGTGCCTTGCCGCCTTGGAGAATGCTCGCTGGCCAAATGGCTTCCATTGCCCGCAGTGTGGCGCGGCCGAGAGCTTCGG
>JBILLQ010000036.1:0-32338 GCA_044375975.1 Prochlorococcaceae cyanobacterium | reverse complement strand
GGCACCACCTGGCGCAGGGTGACCACCACATACTCCATGGAGTTGACCGGGTCGTTGTGCAGCAGCACCCGGTAGCGCGGCGAGGGCTTGCGCACCCTTTCCGTGGCCCTGTCCATCACCGCAGCACCGCCGGGGTTGTTGCCGGGGCTGCTGGTAGCGCTGGGGACTGGGCTGCAGGCGGGGCTGCTGGTGGGGCTGCTGGCCTTGCTGATGACGGCCAGAGGGAACCCCGCGGCGGCTGAGACGGGGTGGGGGACCATGACCGGACGACCGCGAGATTCCATTTAACTCCGTCAGTTTAATTCTGTCAGTTCATTAGGGAAGCCCGCAGCCGCGCCATCGCCTCCTCCACGTTGGCGCGGCTGTTGAAGGCCGAGAGCCGGAAGTAGCCCTCGCCGGCCGCCCCGAAGCCGCTGCCGGGGGTACCGACCACATGGGCCTGCTGGAGCAGACGATCGAAGAAGCCCCAGGAATCCAGGCCCGCCGGGGTCTTCACCCACACGTAGGGGGCCTGTTCACCGCCATAAACCTCCAGGCCAGCGGCGATCAGTTCGCTCCGAATGATCGCCGCGTTTTCCATGTAGAAATTCACCAGAGCCTGCACCTGGGCCTTGCCTGCGGCGGAATACACCGCCTCGGCGCCGCGCTGCACCAAATAGCTGACGCCATTGAACTTGGTGCACTGGCGCCGATTCCATAGAGCCCACAGCTCCACCGCCTCGCCATTGGCGGCCTTGCCCATCAGGCCGCGGGGCACCACGGTGAGGGCGCAGCGGGTGCCGGTGAAGCCGGCGTTCTTGGAGAAGGAGCGGAATTCGATCGCGCACCGCCTGGCCCCCTCGATCTCGTAGATCGAATGGGGCAGTTCCGGATCCTGGATGAAGGCCTCGTAGGCGGCGTCGAACAGGATCAGGGCCTCGTTGGCCAGGGCGTAATCCACCCACTGCTGCAGCTGGGCTTTGCTGGCCACCGCGCCGGTGGGGTTGTTGGGAAAGCAGAGATAGATCAGATCCACCTTCTCGCTGGGGATCTGGGCGCAGAAGCCGTTCTCGGCGCTGATGGGCAGGTAGGTGAGGCCGGCGTAGCGGCCCAGCTCGTCGGCGTCGCCGGTGCGGCCCGCCATCACGTTGCTATCCACATACACGGGATAAACCGGATCGGTGACGGCGATGCGGTTGCCCTCGCCGAGGATGTCGAGGATGTTGGCGCTATCGCACTTGGAGCCATCCGACACAAAGATCTCCTCGGCACTCACCTGGGCGCCGCGGGCCTGGAAGTCGTGCTCTGCGATCGCCTGCCGCAGCCACAGGTAGCCCTGCTCGGGGCCGTAGCCATGGAAACCCTCGCGGGTACCCAGTTCATCAATGGCCGCCTGCATCGCCTGGCGGCAGGCCTCGGGCAGCGGTTCGGTCACATCGCCGATGCCCAGGCGGATGATCTGGGCCGTGGGATTGGCCTCGCTGAACGCCTTCACCCGCCGGCCGATTTCCGGAAACAGATAGCCGGCCTTGAGCTTGAGGTAGTTGCCATTCACCTGCACCATGGGGAGAGGGCGCGCGCGCCGATCGAAGTCTTGGCCGGATTGTCCTATGGCGCCCCTCGGCGCCCCGGCCTGCATACGATCGACACTTCGCTGGTGCCGCCCCCGGTGTCGCCCTTTGCGCGAGTGTTGCCGTGAGCCTTGCCGCCTCTGTCACTGGGCCCAGTAATCAACCCGGCTATCAGCCCGGTGATCAACCAGTTGCCGGGCAGGGGCATGAGCCTGGATCAGCTAGTGGCGCACCAGCCCCGCCGGCCGGCCTGGCGCTGCTGGAGCCGATCGACTTCAACGGCCTGATCGATCTGCAGATCAGCAAGCCCGCCCGTTACCTGGGCGATGAATTGGGGGTGGTGAAGCGCGATTGGCAGCGGGCCTGGCCGGCGGCCGGTGTGCGCTGGGCGCTCACCTATCCCGAGGTCTACGAGGTGGGGGCCAGCAATACCGGCCACATCATTCTCTATTCAATCCTCAATTCCCTGCCCGGCCAGCTCTGCGATCGGGCCTATCTGCCGGCGGCGGATCTATCGGCGCGCCTGCGCCAGCGGCAGCTGCCGCTGTTTGGTGTTGAGAGCCGGCGGCCGCTTTACAGCTTTGACATCCTCGGTTTCAGCCTCAGCTATGAGCTGGGCGGCACCAACATCCTGGAGATGCTGGACCTGGCCGGGGTGCCGCTGCGGGCCGCCGATCGCGGTGACCTGCCCCTGGATGCGGCCGATGCCCCGCCGCTGGTGTTCGCCGGCGGCCCCACCGCCACCAGCAACCCGGAGCCCTTCGCCGCCTTCTTCGACTTCTTCGCCCTCGGCGATGGTGAGGAGCTGCTGCCGGAGATCGGCCTGGTGGTGGCCGAGGCCAGGGCCGCCGGCCTCAGCCGCAGGGCGCTGCTGCGCGATCTGGCCCAGGTGCCGGGGGTCTACGTGCCCAGCCTCTACGGCCCTGGCGCCGATGGGGTGAGCATCGAGCCCCTGGAGCCGGGCTTGCCGGCGCGCATCCAGCGCCGCACCGCCACCCCCATGCCCCACTACGCCATGGGCCTGGTGCCCCATGTGGAGACGGTGCACGACCGGCTCACGGTGGAGATCCGGCGGGGCTGCACCAGGGGCTGTCGCTTCTGCCAGCCCGGCATGCTCACCCGCCCCGCCCGCGATGTGGAACCAGAGGCGGTGATCGAGGCGATCGAAACCGGCATGGAGCGCACCGGCTACAGCGACTTCTCGCTGCTCTCGCTCAGCTGCAGCGACTACCTGGCCCTGCCGGCGGTGGGGGTGGAACTGCGCAACCGCCTGGCCGATCAGAACGTCAGCTTGACCCTGCCCAGCCAGAGGGTGGATCGCTTCGATAGCGATATCGCCCACATCCTCGGCGGCGCCCGCAAGGCGGGGCTCACCTTCGCGCCGGAGGCCGGCAGCCAGCGCCTGCGAGACATCGTTAACAAGGGGCTCACCGATGCCGAGCTGTTGGCCGGCATCCGCACCGCCATGACCAACGGCTATCGCAAGGTGAAGCTGTATTTCATGGTGGGGCTGCCGGGTGAAACCGATGCAGATGTGCTGGGAATTGCTGAAACCTGTCGTTGGTTGCAGCACCAATGCAGCGAGATAGGCCGGCTGGAGCTCAACCTCACGATCAGCAATTTCACCCCCAAACCCCACACCCCCTTCCAGTGGCACAGCGTCAGCAGCGCTGAATTCGACCGCCGCCAGCAGTTGCTGCGCCGCGCCCTGCGGGGCCTGCGCGGCATCAAGGTGAACTTCACCGACCTGCGCCTCTCGGCGATAGAAGACTTCATCGGCCGCGGCGATCGGCGCCTGGCGCCGGTGCTGGAGGCCGCCTGGCGCCAGGGCGCCGGCCTCGATGCCTGGTTTGAGTCGGTGGAACGCACCTACGCCGCCTGGACCGCCGCCATCGAGGCCGCCGGCCTCGGCGGCCGCTATCGGGCCCTGGAACTCGGCGCCTGGAGCGCCGTGGAGGCGATGGCCGCCGACGACCTGGAGGCCTTCTGCCGCCAGCCCCTGCCCTGGGACCACATCGATTCCGGCCTCGATAAAGGCTGGCTGGCGGAGGATTTGCAACGGGCCCTGGCGGCGACCGTGGTGCCCGACTGCTCCTTCTCAGGCTGCAGCAGCTGTGGTGTCTGCGGCCCCGAGCTGGGGCACAACGTAGTGATTCCGCCGCCGCCGATCCCCCCCCAGCTGCCCCAGCGCGCCCCCGCCAGCGAGCGGATCTGCCGCCTGCGCTTCGGCTTCGCCAAGACCGGCTCCCTGGCCCTGATCAGCCACCTCGACACCCTGCGCCTGCTGGAACGGGCCCTGCGGCGTAGCCGCCTGCCGGTGAGTTTCACCGGCGGTTTTCATCCCCTGCCTCGGCTGCAGCTGGCGCTGCCCCTGCCGCTGGGGGTGGAGGGCCGCGGCGAGTGGCTGGATCTGGAGTTCGTTCAGCCCCTGGACCCCGAGCTGGCCCTGGAGCGCCTGGGGGCCCAGCTACCCGACACATTCCAGCTGCTCTCGGCCCAGCAGGTGCCCCTAACCGGGCCCAGCCTCTCCCAGGAGTTGCACTCGGCCCGCTGGACCCTGGCCCTAGCGCCCGAAACCGGGGAGTCGATCGCCGCCGATCGCTGGCAAGCGGCGGTGGCGGCACTGCTGGCGGCCCCCGAACTGCTCTGGCACGACACCGATAAGAAAGGCCGCCCCCGCCAGCGAGACTGCCGCCCAGCCCTGATGGCCCTGGAGCTCACCGCGATTACGGCGACCTCGGCCGAATTGGCATTGCAGGCGGCCATCGACGGGGCGGGCCGCAGCTTGCGGCCCGAACAACTGCGCGATTGGCTGGCGGAACGGCTGGGGCAGCCCCTGGTGCTTGGCCACCAATGTCGCCAACAGCTCAGCTTGAGCACCGTGCTAGCTTCTCAATAGGCGAATAGGCCCTTTCCGCTTCGCCTCTCGGTCTTGCGCAACTCGGTTTTGCGCGATCGAGTTATTTCGGTTCTGGGCAACCGATTTCAAGAAGTATTCAAGAAATCGCTGTTGACAGGCCCCACCGCAGCACGAGTTGCGCGGTCAGTACTTTCTATCGCTCGCAGCTGGCCCCTTAGCCCCTGCTGATGCTTCCCAACCCTGGCATGGTCCCGAGGGCCCCATCATTCTTATGCAACAGCAAATAGTCATCGCCGAGCAGCTGCGCATTGCCGCAGTGCTCCACGACGACCGTGTCGATGAACTGGTGGTCGCCCAGGGCCGCTATCAAATTGGCGATGTTTATCTGGGCACGGTTGAGAACGTTTTACCCGGCATTGATGCGGCTTTCGTAAATATTGGCGAGAGCGAAAAAAATGGCTTCATTCATGTCACCGATCTGGGCCCCCTGCGCCTGAGAAAGGGTGCCGGCGGCATCACCGAACTGTTGGAACCGCGCCAGAAGGTGCTGGTGCAGGTGATGAAGGAGCCCACCGGTACCAAGGGACCGCGGCTCACCGGCAACCTCGCCCTGCCCGGTCGCTTTCTGGTGCTGCAGCCCCACGGCCAGGGGGTGAACATCTCCCGCCGCATCAGTTCCGAGAACGAGCGCAATCGGCTGCGGGCCCTGGGGGTGTTGATCAAGCCCCCCGGCGCCGGCCTGCTGATCCGCACCGAGGCTGAATCAGTCAGCGAAGAGCTGCTGATCGACGACCTGGAAGCGCTGCTGCGCCAGTGGGAGGCGATTCAGCAGGCGGCGGAGACGGCCAATCCGCCCATACTGCTGAACCGCGACGAAGACTTCATCCATCGCGTGCTGCGGGACCTCTACAGCCCCGAGCTGGTGCGGGTGGTGGTGGACAGCCCCGAGGCGGTGGCCCGCGCCAATGCCTTCCTGGGCGCCGATCACGCCAATGTGCTGGTGGAGGCCAATCCGGAACCCGGCGAGATCCTCGAGAGCTTCAAGGTGAACGCGGCGATCCGCGATGCCCTAAAGCCCCGGGTCGACTTGCCCTCCGGTGGTTACATCATCATCGAGCCCACCGAAGCGCTCACCGTCATCGACGTCAACTCGGGCTCCTTCACCCGCTCCGCCAATGCCCGCGAAACGGTGTTGTGGACCAACTGCGAGTCGGCGGTGGAGATTGCCCGCCAGTTGAAGCTGCGCAATATCGGTGGGGTGGTGATTGTCGATTTCATCGACATGGATTCCCGCCGCGACCAGCTGCAGTTACTGGAGCACTTCACCCAGGCCTTGGCCAACGATTCCGCCCGGCCACAGATTGCCCAGCTCACTGAACTCGGCCTGGTGGAACTGACCCGCAAGCGCCAGGGTCAGAACATTTATGAATTGTTTGGGCGGGCTTGTCCCAGCTGTGGCGGTCTTGGCCATGTGGCCGTACTGCCCGGCAAGGACAGCCTCCAACCCCTGGCCAGTGTGGCTGGCGTGGTGCGCTCCGCCGCCGCCGCCCGGGCTGAGGTGGCCAGCCCCGTGGCGGCTGCTGTAGAGACAGGCCCCGGCGGCCGCCGCCGCCGCGGTGGTCGCGGTGGTCGCGGCGCAGCCCCGGCGGCGACGGCCTACAGCCCTGGCCTGGGCGGATCCGTGGAGATCGGCGAACACACCGTGGTGCCGCTGCTGCTATTGGATGAACCGATCGCGGCGGCTCCCGCCTTGGCCCATGAGGCCCCTGCCCCCAGGCGCCCCGATCCAGCCTTGGTGGCGGTGCCCATGGATGCCGATCAGGAGTTGGTCTATGGCTGGATGGGGCTAAACCCCACCCTGTTGCTGGAGACAAAGCCCGCCGCCGACAACCAGATGGTGCTGGTGGTGCGACCCGGTGCCGATTCAGAGGCGGTACTGGAGGAAGCCAGACAGCAGTTCCAGGCCGCTGGTCCGCGCCGCCGCCGCGGTCGCGGTGGTGGTGGTAGCAGCGGTGGCGGCGGTGGTGCTGGTGGCCGCTCCGCCAATGGCTATGGCGCCGACGAGGCCCCCGCCAGCGGCTCCCCGCCAGCGCCGGAGCCGCCTAGGGAGATGACGGTTGAGATCACGCCTCTGCCCGAGTTCAGTGAGCCCGAAACCGTGCTCACGGTGACCGTGCCCACCCACGACCACCCGCCGGAGCCGAGCCAGCCGACGCCCCCCCCTGAAGTTGTCCCCGAAGTGGCCCCGGAGGCGGAGTTGGACGAGAGCGGCGAACCCCGGCGCCGCCGCCGCCGCTCCTCTGCCGCCACCTAAAATGCCAGCGGCTCAAAGCCCTGGGTCTATCCCCCAGCCTTTCGCGGGCCAAGATCCGGCCAAGCTGGCCGGCATCGATGAAGTGGGTAGGGGTTGTCTGTTTGGGCCCGTGTTTGCCGCCGCCGTGGTGCTGCCGGCGGCTGCAGCAGAGCCCCTGCAACGGGCTGGCCTCACCGACAGCAAGCAACTCACCGCCCGGCGGCGGGCCGCCCTGGTGCCCTTGATCCACCGCTGGGCCCTGGGCTGGGGGCTCGGCCAAGCCTCGGCGGCCGAGATCGATCGCCTCGGCATCCGCAGCGCCACCGAGCGGGCGATGCTGCGGGCTCTGCATAAGTTGGCGGAGGCGCCCGATCTGGTGTTGGTGGATGGGGTGCTGCCCCTGCGCCCCTGGTCGGGGGCACAGCAGACCCTGGTGCGGGGGGATAGCCGCTGCCTGGCGATCGCCGCCGCCAGCGTGCTGGCCAAGGAATGCCGCGATGCCCTGATCCGACGGCTGGCCCTATCCCTGCCTGGCTATGGCCTGGAGCGCCATGCCGGCTACGGCACCGCCCAGCATCGCCAGGCCCTAGGGGCGCTGGGGCCCACGCCATTGCATCGCCGCTCCTTCCTGCGCAAGCTGCTGGCGGGCCCTGCCGCTGGCTGAGTAGTCAGGCTTGTGGTTCTGAGCCTTTTCGCTGGGAGCTGCTGCCGCTTTTCGCTGAGCGGCTTCTGGGCCTGGAGCCGCTTCAGCTCTCGTGGCACCAGCGCTGAAAATCTTCCAGCAGCTGGCTGCCCACCCGCGACCTGATGCTCAGCAGGATCCCCGCCAGCAGAGAGCGGCCGGTGGCCTCCAGCACCCTGGCTGGCACCAGCTTGAGCAATGGAGGCTGACTCACCTGCACTCCGAGGATGGCATCCCCCTGGAGGCCGGCGGGACCAGCGGCGAGTTTGGAGCAGAGGCTGAGCTGGAAATCGTCCACAATTCCGAGCCCCTCCAGTTGGCAGTCGAGGGCCTTCAACTGAATGCTGCCTGGTTCGAGCTGGCATGACAGCTCCACAATCGGGTGAATTTGGAGTTGAAACAGCTGAAGGCGGGTGACGCTATAGCGCCACCGACCGGGCCCCAGCGGCTCCAGCTGCTTGGCATCCAGCAGGGCCTTGACCACCCGCTCTTCGTTGTTCAGGTAGGCGGGCAGGCGATCGGCCTGCTCGGCAACGCTCAGTTGCAGTTCCTGGCTGGCGCTGAAGGCCAGAGGCATGGCCCGTTGGCCGGCGCGGCATGATCTTATCGGCCAACCCCCTTGCCTCCATGCGTCTTGCCTTCCTCGGCCCCAGCGGCACCTATGGCGAGCAGGCGGCACGGCTGCTGGCCCAGTTGGAGGGGCTTGCGGAAGTGAAACTGGTGCCCCAGTCAGGCATCCGCGCCGTGGTTCAGTCCCTGGCCAAGGGCGATTGCGACGCGGCCGTAGTGCCGGTGGAAAACTCCGTGGAAGGGGGCGTGACCGCCTGCCTCGATGCCCTCTGGGAACACCCCGACCTGGCCATGGTGCGGGCCCTGGTGTTGCCGATTCGCCATGCCCTGCTGGGCAGTGGCAGCCAGGAGGGCGCCAGCGAGGTGCTCTCCCACCCCCAGGCCCTGGCCCAGTGCAGCCAGTGGTTGGCCGATCAGCTGCCGCGGGCGCTGCAGCTGCCCACCAGTTCCACCGCAGAAGCCGCCCGCATGGTGGCCGGCAGCCGTTTTCGCACGGCGATCGCCTCCTTGGAGGCCGCTGAAGAGCATGGCCTGCAGGTGCTGGCCTATCCGATCAATGATGTGCCTGGCAACTGCACGCGCTTCCTGTTGCTGCGTCGCGGCGATCGTGGCTCACAAGGACCACTGGCCAGCCTGGCCTTCTCCCTGCATGCCAACCAGCCGGGGGCCCTGTTGGAGGCCCTGAGTTGTTTTGCCCGGCGGCGGCTGAACATGACCCGGATCGAATCGCGCCCCTCAAAGCGGGAGTTGGGCGAATACATCTTCTTTGTGGATCTGGAGCTGGGCGATGCGGTGGCCGAGCTTGAAGCCGCACTGGAGGAATTGCGGCCTTTCTGTGAACATTTGGCCCTGTTTGGCGCCTACCCGCTCACCAACCTGGCCACGGAAGAGGCTGATTGATTTAATTACTCTTATTGATCGGCTTGTTCGCCGGATATTCGCGGGCTTGTTCGCCGGCTGTATCGCTGGCTTCCCTGGCCTTGACCTTTCCATGACCGGTGGGCTTGCGGCCGCGAAACACCCCGAACTGCATCAGGCCGCTGGCAAATGCCCAATGCATCAACAAAATCGTGGGGGTTTCCCGCAACCCCTGCAGCACCGCCTTAGGGCCAAGGCCCAGTAGCGCCCAGGGCCGGCGCAACCCCTCCTGGATCGAATCGATCCAGGAGGGCAGGGTGGCGGCACTCCAGTCATCGCTAAAGATCTCCATGCCGCCAGCCCAGGCACTGCGCTGCAGATGGGCCCGCAGGGAGCGGATGCTGGCAAATTCCGGGTGGGCCCACTGCTCCAGCAGTTGGCGCATCACCCAGCGCTCCATGCGCCCCATGGCGCCATCGCTGGGATCGCGCCGATTCCAATCGGCCACGGCCAGCAAGCCGCCGGGCCTCAACACCCTCAGCAACTCATCGCAATAGCGCTGCTTATCGGGCATGTGGGGGCAGGCCTCCACACTCCATACCGCATCCACACTGGCCTCTGACAGATCCAGGTCGAGGGCGTCCATCACCGCAAAGCGGCAATTCAGCCCTGGCGGCGTGAGCGCTTGGGCCCTTTGGATCTGGGCCGCACTAATGCTGATGCCCAACACCTCGAAGCCGTAGTCGCGGGCGAGGATGCGGGCGCTGCCACCGATGCCGCAACCCACATCCAGCACCCGGCTGCCGGCGGGCAGCCGATCGAGGCCGCTCCAGCGCACCAGTTCATGCACAAAGTCGTGCTTAGCGGCGCGGAAATCGCGCCGGGCCGGGGGGCTGCCGTAGTGGCCCAGATGGATGTGATCCCCCCAGAGCCGCTCCAGTAATTGGTCTTGGGTCCAGCGGTCATAGGCGTCGGCAACGCTGGCCGGCCCCTGGTAGCGGCGGTGGTGGCGCTGCCAGAGCAGCAGGGAGGCGACACCACTGGCCACCAGCAGGGCAGCGGTCCAGGGCCAACTGAAGACAAGCATCGGCGGATGGGGGGAAGGGCTGAAACTGGCGGGATTGAATTGGCCAGCACCGCAGCTATGGGTGTCGCTGCAGAAGCTGTCGCCAGATGAGCTACTACGGGGAAGGTGAGCCTAAAAAGTTCGGGCTGCGAAAGGACAGCTCGAAAAATTGCTCATTCCGCTCGCCAGAGCGATGGGCAGGCCAGTTGCTGCAACGCTTCTCGCGGCACGGCATCGATAGACCTTGGTATTTTTTCGAGCTGCCTGAAAAAGTATTTCAATTACACTTCCCCCCCTAAGGAAGCTCTGGACAAGCCTAGCCCCAGCCAGGGGAGCCCTGATGGGTCAAAGGATCTCAGCTGACTTGGCCACCGAAATAGCGGCTGCTCAGAGTCTCCCTAAAATGTGTTCCGGTGACATGCATATGCGCGTAAAACATCCCAGAAAGTGTTCCAGCCAAGGGAGTGATAAGATACGTTGCGGAGATAACACTTTTGCCGAGGCTGCTGCCGCTGGCGGCAGCTCCGCTGGCACTGCTGATGGCAGACCTGTCGTAGGCATCGCTGGAGCGGCTAAAGCCCCTGGAGCTGGTAATACTGGCCTTGATACTGGACTGAAATCCCTACTAGGTATCAAAGCTGTCCTTGATAGCGGTGCGGGCGGCCAGTTGGCGGCGGGTGTGATCCAGCAACTCGTATTCCTGCTGCAGGCGTTCGGCGGTGTCGGTCATCTCCAGCAGGGCCTGCTGGTGGTCGGCCACCGGCCCGCCCAGGTGGGCGCCGATCCAGAAGGAAAGTTCCCGCGGCAGATCTGGCAGATCCGAGGGCAGGGGAGTGGGCTTGCCCACCAGTTTGCCGGTGAGTTCCACCACGTCCCGGAGGGCCTGGCCCACGTCGGCAGCCAGCTGGTCCAGGTCGTCTCGGCTCTGGTCCACCTCGTCTTGAATCCAGCTCACCAACCCCACCCGGAAGGGGGCTTCCCGCACGATGTCCAGCACGCGAAAGCGCTGCTGGCCCATGGTGACGATGTTGCTGCGATCGTCGTCCTGGGTTTGGCAATGGAGGATTTCGGCGCAGCAGCCCACCTCGGCCATGCGCTGGTTCTGGGGATCCCAGCGGATGATGCCAAAGCGGCGGTCCTCCTGCATCACCGTGCGCAGCAGCATGCGGTAACGCGGCTCGAAAATATGCAGCGGTAGCACCTCCTGCGGGAAGAGCACCACGTCGGGCAGAGGAAACAGTGGCAGCTCCCTTACGGCCAGCTCACCCATGGCTTGTTCCGGAGGGGCAGATCAGATACTAGATAAAAAGCCCCCGGTTCGCTTGGATCCGGGATCCGGGGGCGGTCAGCTCAGAGCTTCACTTCGATGTCGACGCCGCTGGGCAGATCCAGCTTCATCAGGGCGTCAATCGTCTTGGCGGAGGGGCTGTAGATGTCGATGATCCGACGGTGGGTGCGGGTCTCGAAGTGCTCGCGGGAGTCTTTGTCCACGTGGGGCGAGCGCAGCACGCAGTAGATCTTGCGCTTGGTGGGCAGGGGGATGGGGCCGATCGCGGTGGCTGCGGTGTGATCGGCGGTTTCGATGATTTTTTCGCAGGAGAGATCCAGCATGCGGCGATCGAAGGCCTTCAGACGGATGCGGATCTTTTGCTGGGGAATTGAGGCAGACATGGGGATAGAGAGCGAGGACGCTGGTACCGGATGGGCCTGGGCCGCAACAGGCGAAAATCTTTGTGGGCAGAAAAGCCGCTGACAGGTTGTCGAGTTGCGGTGGAAGTGCGGCAAAAGTTTTGCCGCCGCTGCTAAGAGCTAATTACTCAAAGGTAATCACCAAGAAGAAATTGCCGAAGCAATTAGCAGCAGACAATTGCAGAATTCAGCTGGGCAAACAAGCGAAAATAAACTGGCTGAATGAATCCGGAGAAAACCCTTGGGCAATTCCAATCAAACTATTGATGGGCCAGTTTATCGAGCAGCTTGTTCGGGCTGGCCCGCTTATTAACTGGCTTATTGGCCAGCTTGCTGGACTTATTGGTCAGCAAGCTGGCCGGCAAACCTAGATCACTTGATGATCTTGGATACCACGCCGGCACCGATAGTGCGGCCGCCTTCGCGAATAGCGAAGCGCATGCCCTGCTCGATGGCCACGGGACAGATCAACTCACCGGTCATGGTGATGTTGTCGCCGGGCATTACCATTTCCACATCGCCGCCATCCCTATCGGTAAAGGCGGTGATCTGGCCGGTCACATCCGTGGTGCGGATGTAAAACTGGGGACGGTAACCAGAGAAGAAAGGAGTGTGGCGGCCACCTTCTTCCTTCTTGAGCACATAAACCTCACCCTCAAACTGGGTGTGGGGCTTGATCGAGCCTGGCTTGACCAGCACCATGCCGCGCTCGATGTCTTCTTTTTGGATGCCGCGCAGCAGCAGACCGACGTTGTCGCCAGCCATGCCCTCATCGAGCAGCTTGCGGAACATTTCCACGCCGGTGACGGTGGTTTTGCGGGTATCTTTGATACCCACCACTTCAACTTCTTCACCCACTTTCACCTTGCCGCGCTCGATTCGGCCGGTGGCCACGGTGCCGCGACCGGTAATTGAGAACACGTCTTCAATAGCCATCAGGAATGGCTTATCGATCTCACGCTCGGGTTCGGGGATGTAGTCGTCAACGGCTTGCATCAGCTCGATGATCTTCTCTTCCCACTCGGGATCGCCCTCAAGGGCCTTGAGGCCAGACACCTTGATCACGGGCAGATCATCGCCAGGGAAGCCGTAGCTGCTGATCAGTTCACGCACTTCCATTTCGACGAGCTCGAGCATCTCCTCGTCGTCCACCATGTCGCTCTTGTTGAGCGCCACCACCAGGGCGGGCACGCCCACCTGCTTGGCCAGCAGGATGTGCTCCCTGGTTTGGGCCATCACGCTATCGGTGGCTGCCACCACCAGGATGGCGCCGTCCATCTGGGCGGCCCCGGTGATCATGTTCTTCACATAGTCCGCGTGACCAGGGCAGTCCACGTGGGCGTAGTGGCGGTTAGGCGTCTCGTACTCAACGTGGGAGGTGTTGATGGTGATGCCCCGCTCCTTCTCTTCGGGAGCGCTGTCGATCTGGTCAAAAGCGAAGGCCTTACCGCCGTACTTAGCAGCCAACACTTTGGTGATGGCGGCAGTGAGGGTGGTTTTGCCGTGGTCAACGTGGCCGATGGTGCCAATGTTGACGTGAGGCTTTTTCCTTTCGAACTTCTCGCGAGCCATGATGAAAAAGAACCGGGGTGGGTGAAGTTGGGTATAAAAGGATCAGGAGTTGCCCTGATTCTTGGAGATGATGGCCTCGGCAACGCTGCGAGGAACTTCCTCGTAGTGGCTGAACTCCATCGAGAAGATACCCCGACCCTGGGTCATGGATCGGAGCTGGGTGGCGTAGCCGAACATCTCGGCCAAGGGCACCTTGGACTGGACTTTGGACTGACCGTCATCGACGGATTGCCCTTCAATCTGGCCGCGGCGGGAGGAGAGGTCACCGATGATCGAACCGAGGAAATCTTCGGGTACCTCCACCTCCACCTTCATCATCGGCTCAAGCAGTACAGGCTTGCACTTCTTGACGCCGTCTTTGAAAGCCATGGAGCCGGCAATCTTGAACGCCATCTCAGAAGAGTCGACGTCGTGATAGGAGCCATCGACCATGGATACCTTCACGTCGATCATCGGGAAACCAGCAATCACGCCCGATTGACAGGTTTCTTTCATGCCGGCTTCGGCAGGACCAATATATTCCTTGGGAACGATACCACCAACAATCTTGTTGGCGAACACGAACCCGGAACCGGGTTCGCCGGGTTCCATTTCGATCACCACGTGGCCGTACTGGCCCTTGCCACCAGTTTGACGGGCGAATCTGCCCTCACCTTTGGCGCTGCCGCGAATGGTTTCGCGGTAGGACACCTGGGGCGCACCGATGTTGGCCTCCACCTTGAATTCCCGCAACATGCGGTCCACCAGGATTTCCAGGTGGAGTTCGCCCATGCCGGCGATCACGGTTTGGTTGGTTTCCGGATCGGTGCGCACACGGAAGGTGGGATCTTCCTCCGACAAGGACTGCAGGGCCTTGGAAAGTTTTTCCATGTCGCCCTTGGTCTTGGGCTCCACGGCCACCGAAATCACCGGTTCGGGGATGTACAGCGACTCCAGGATGATCGGTGAGCTGTCGACGCAGAGGGTGTCGCCGGTGGTGGTGTCCTTGAGGCCGAGCACGGCTCCCAGGTCGCCTGCCCGCAGCTCGTCCACTTCTTCACGATCATCGGCCTTGAGCAGGATCAGTCGGGAGATGCGCTCTTTCTTGTCCTTGGTGGCATTGAGCACGTAGCTGCCCTTCTGAAGCACACCGGAGTAGATGCGCACGAAGGTGAGCTTGCCGAAGGGGTCGGCCATCACCTTGAAGGCCAGGGCGCTGAAGGGAGCGCTGTCGTCGGCGGGACGCATCGCCTCGGTGCCATCGGGCAGCAGCCCCTGGATCGGCGGCACATCCACCGGTGCGGGCAGGTAATCAACCACCGCATCCAGCAGCAGCTGCACGCCCTTGTTCTTGAAGGCAGAGCCGCAAAGGATCGGCACTAGACCGTGCTTGAGCACGCCAAGGCGAATACCTTTGCGCAACTGCTCTTCGTTCAGTTCACCAGTTTCAAAGAAAATATCAAGTAATTCTTCGTCGGTTTCCGCTACGGATTCCATTAATTTGGTGCGCCATTTCGCCACCTCATCCGCCATGGCGGCGGGCACTTCGGTCTCTTCGATGTCCTTGCCCAGGTCGTCCTTGTAGACGAATGCCTTGTTTTTAACCAGATCGATAATGCCGCTCAGTTCGCCTTCGGCGCCGATGGGCAACTGGATTGGAGCCGCATTGGCCCTAAGCCGATCCTTGATTTGGGCGTATACCTTGAGGAAATCGGCGCCGGTGCGGTCCATCTTGTTGACGAACACCATGCGCGGCACCTTATAGCGGTCGGCCTGGCGCCAGACGGTTTCCGACTGGGGCTGCACGCCACCCACTGCACAGAAGACGGCGATCACGCCATCCAGCACCCGCATCGAGCGCTCCACCTCAATGGTGAAGTCCACGTGGCCGGGGGTGTCAATGATATTGATGCGGTGGTCTTTCCAGCTGGTGGAAATGGCGGCCGCAGTAATCGTGATGCCCCGCTCCCGCTCCTGGGCCATCCAGTCGGTAACGGCGGCGCCATCATGCACCTCGCCCATCTTGTGCACCACACCCGAATAGAAAAGAATCCTTTCGGTGGTGGTTGTCTTGCCCGCGTCGATGTGGGCGGCGATACCGATATTTCTGACGCGTTCCAGAGGAAAGGCGCGAGCCACGGGGGATGTCTCCGAAGGGGTCTATAAAAATTGGGCATTACTCTACAGATCGGCAAGCCAGGTCCCGATCCATAGGCTCGGAGCTGCCCGCAGCTCCGACCGACCTCAGCGCTAGATCAGTAGCGGTAGTGGGCGAAAGCCTTGTTGGCTTCGGCCATCTTGTGGGTCTCTTCGCGCTTGCGCACGGCGCTGCCGGCCTCATTGGCGGCATCCATCAGTTCACCGGCCAATTTCTGGGCCATGCTGCGGCCGTTGCGGGCCCGCGAGAAGTTCACCAGCCAGCGCAGGGCCATGGCGGTACCGCGCTCCTGGCGCACTTCCATGGGCACCTGGTAGGTGGCGCCGCCCACCCGACGGGCCCGCACCTCCACCAACGGCGTTGCGTTGCGCACGGCCGTCTCAAACAGTTCGAGCGGATCGTTGCCGGTGCGCTCGTTGATCAGGTTGAAGGCGTCGGAGAGGATCCGCTGGGCGGTGGACTTCTTGCCGTGCTTCATCAACCGCGCCACGATCATCGAAGCCAGACGGCTGTTGAACTGGGGGTCGGGAAGGACGGGACGCTTCTCGGCAGCGTTGCGGCGAGACATGGACGGAGGGCAGTGGAGGGGGCTGGGGGATTGGGGAGCCGGCTAAACAGTGGCACTGAACAGGCCCGCTGGGCAGGGCCGCTGCTAAATGGCGCTGGGCTGGGCTGCTGAGAGTGACGCCGGGGCCGTAGCTGGTGTCAGGAACGGTGGCGGCCAGGAAGGCACGGCTCGTTCCGGCTACGGATCAACTCTTGGGGGTCTTGGCTCCGTACTTGGAGCGAGACTGGCGCCGATCCTTCACGCCGGCTGTGTCGAGGGTTCCGCGGATGATGTGGTAGCGAACGCCAGGCAGGTCTTTGACCCGGCCGCCACGGATAAGCACCACGGAGTGCTCCTGCAGGTTGTGGCCGATGCCGGGGATGTAGGCGGTCACCTCAAAACCGGAGGTGAGGCGCACGCGGGCCACTTTCCGCAGCGCCGAGTTGGGCTTCTTCGGCGTAGAGGTGTAGACGCGGGTGCAGACGCCACGCCGCTCGGGGCAGGCACGCAGGGCCGGGGACTTGGTCTTGCGGGTGAGGCGCTGCCGTTCGGTTCGGATCAGCTGCTGAATAGTGGGCATCGAGGGCCGGGATCTGGTCGGAGAATATTGGTCGGACGCCCGACCGATTTCCACAATCCGTCACGTTACTGGGTCGCCGGCCCGCCAACCGCAGGCCCATCTCTCGACAAGCCTGTCGGCCAGCCCTCTGCAAGCCCTATGGCTATCGGCCAGCTTCCCTTCCAGTGGTGCGGGGGCTGAAGGCGCTGCCACAGGCACAGCAGCGGATACCTTCGCCCGGCCGCACCACAAAGCCACCACCGTTGAGATCGCCCCGGTAGTCGAGGGCCACCCCGCCGAGCAGGTGCAGTTGTTCGGCGGGGGCATAGAGGGTGATGCCGTCGGCGCGACCCACCGGCGTACCGGCCAGGTGGCCCGGCCTTAGCCGCAGCGTCCAGACCTCACAACCACCGGCGACCAGGTCGAGATGCATCATCCCGGGGGTGCCGGCTACGGCCGCCTGACGGCCCAGTTCCGCCGCCGCGGTGACGCTGATTCGCAGGCCTGGAGCCTTAGGCATGGCGGGGCGAGGCAAGAAACTAAGGGCAGCGGCTGGCAGATCAGGCGGGGCAGATCAGCCGGGCCCGATCTAGCAAACCCGAACCAGCAGGCCCGAACCAGCAGGCCGGAACTAAAAGGCCGGATCAGGCAGTTTTAACCAATCAGGTTTTAGCAACCTGGTTCGAGCAAGCAGGCTTGAGCAAACCGGTTTGAGCAACTGGTTTCGAGCAACTGGTTTCGAGCAATAAGAGCCAATCAAGCCGGCTGGATTCAGCATTGCCGCTTGAGCAGAACTGGTTAAGGCAGTCTGGCAGGCCTTTGGGGGTTTAGGCCTGCGAGCCTGCCAACTGCTTGGGCCTGTTCAAGGCACCAGGCCCAGGCCGTGGTGCACGGCGCCGACCACGCCGCGACCCATCACCGGCATGGTGCCGCCCATCACCAGTCCGGTGGAACTGCCGCCGTCCAGGTTGAGCGCATCGCGCAGTCCCAGCTGCTGCAGCAGCTGGGCGGCCTGGGCCAGGGTGGGTCCGGCGTCTTCGCTGCCCTCCAGGGTGATCAGCCACAGCAGGGTGCCATCGCTGGCCACCACCGTGCGAGGTGCCCCCTGGCTGAGGAAAGCGCCGCTGAAGCCCTCGACCGTGCCGTTGAGCACCAGGCGCCCCTGCTCCAGCAGCAGGGGGCCGCCGCCGAGCACCGAAGGGGCCAGTCCCAGCAGCGGCTCGCTGCTGAGGCTGGCAATCGCCACCACCTCGCCGCCAGTCCAGGGCAGGTTGGCGCCCGCCCGGGCCACCAGCAGGCTGTCGCCCTCGGCCAGGGGCACCCCCAGGGCCATCTGGGGGGCCTCCAGGCGGGCCAACACCCGGCCCGAGCGCAGCAGCAGGCCCGTCTCGTTGTCGCTCAGGGCTCGATAGCTCGGCCCCCAATCGGCGGTGTAGCGGCTGACGCCCCGCTGCACGTAGCCGCTGTTGAGCACCTGCAGGGGGATGCGCTCGCCGGCGCCCTCGGCCCATTCCTCCAGCCGCAGCCGGCCAAAGCGCGGCAATTCTCCGCTCTGCCAGGCGATCACGCCGCGGTTGAGGATCGGTCCTGACAGCCAGCGGCCATCGCGCTTGATCGCCCCGAGCGGCAGGCGGCGCACCCGGTTGAAGTAGCCGCCGTTGATAGCCACCAGGGCGCCCTGGTTTTCGGCCAGTTTCTGCAGCGAGTTGAGCCCTTCCATGCCGCGATCGCCGGTGAGCAGCTGCAGTTGCAGGGAGCTGTGACGCGGATCGAGCTGCACGGCATTGATCCGCACCCCCGAGCGCACCAGCCGCTGCCAGCGCAGCTCTTGGCCGAGCAGGGCCTGCAGGCGGGGATCCAAGCGCTGGGCTGGCCCGTTGGCTCCAGCGGCGGTGCTGGCCCCAGGGTTGGCCCCAACCGCAGAGGCCAGATCGATCACCACGCGGCTGGGGCCCCCCAGGGTGAATACCCGGGCGGAGGCGATGGAGCCGCTGGCCAGGCGCAGGCCACCGGCTTCCAGGGCCGCCCCGAGTCCGCGGACCTGGAGATCCGCCAGTTGGTCTGGCCGCAGCTGGATGCCAAGCAACAGGCCGCTCGGGTCGCTGCGCAGGGCCGCCGGCGCGGCCAGATCGAGCACCAGGCGCCGGCCAGCGTTGCCGAGGCGCAGCCCCAGCAGGGGCGGTGGCGGCAGGGTGAGCGACAGGCGCTCGCCGTCGCGCCGCACCGCCACGCCCACGTCGCTGAGCAGGCCGGCCACCTCTACGGCCACCTCGTCGTCGAGGCTGCGCTGCTGTTGGGGCGGCAGCGGCAGGCTGCGGCCATACCACTGCAGCTCCAGCTGGCCGCCAGCGCGGCTCACGCTGCTGACCCCAAGTTGGTTTTGCAGCACCTCCAGAGGCAGCCACAGTTCGGCCGGTTGGCCCCCCTCGCCGAGCCAGAGCCAGCGGGCCCGCTGCTCCTGGGCGTTGATCACCAGCCGCCCGCCCCGATGGGCGCCGCGAAAATCAACACCTGTTGGCGACTGCTCATCCGACCGCGGGGATGCCAGTGGCGGCGGCGGCAGGGGATTGGCCTGGGCGAGCAAAGCCACTGGAGCCAGCAGCGCTATCAACCAGGGCGCGCCGGGCATCGGCAGGATTCTTGCCAGCAATTCGTGCCAGCAAACCGTAGCGCTAGCCAGCGTTCGGCGGCGTCTTTACATAGAATGGGCAACTCTGCGGATGCAGCCGCCTGAGGGCGTGCGGCAACCACGTGTTCGTGTGAACCCACCGGGTTATGCCCCATTCGTCCCGTCCTGCGTCGCGCCCGGCCTGGCCCCACCGCGACAGCCCAGCTCCGGCGACGGTGGCCGGCGAGAAAGATGCCTGCGGCGTCGGTTTCCTGGCTTCCCTCAAGGGGGAATCCAGCCACTGGCTGCTGCAACAGGCCCTGCGGGGCCTGGGCTGCATGGAGCACCGCGGCGGCTGTGGAGGAGACGGCGATTCCGGCGATGGCGCCGGCATCCTCACGGCCATCCCCTGGAGCTACCTGGAGGCGGTGTGGCCCGAGGCGGCGGCGGCCGGCGGCGTGCGGGGCCTGGGAATGCTGTTCCTGCCGGCCGACCCGGACCAGCGCCAGCAGTGCCGCTCCATCTGTGAGCAGGAGGCGGAGCGCCTGGGCCTGCGCAGCCTGGGCTGGCGGCAGGTGCCGGTGGATCCAGCCGTGCTCGGTCCCCTGGCCCGCCAGAACGCGCCGGCCATCGAGCAGTGGCTGCTGGAGGCACCCGAGGCGCGCCTAGAGCTGGCCGCCGACCTCGATGGCCTGGAGGCGCTGCTGTTCCGGCTGCGGCGCCGGGCAGTGGATAGGGCCCGGGAGCTGTGGGGAGAGACCTACTCAGACCTCTATTTCTGCTCGATCAGTGGCCGCACCCTCGTCTACAAGGGCATGGTGCGCTCGGAGGTGTTGGCCGCTTTCTATGGCGACCTGCGGGACGAGCGCTTCTCAGTGCCCTTCGCCGTCTACCACCGGCGCTTCAGTACCAACACCCTGCCCCGCTGGCCCCTGGCCCAGCCGATGCGACTGCTGGGTCATAACGGCGAAATCAATACCCTGCTCGGCAATATCAACTGGGCCAAGGCCGCCGAGTCCAACCTGGAAGCGGTATGGGGCGAGGCGGCGGCGGATCTGAGGCCGCTGGTGAATCCAGCCTTCAGCGATTCGGCCAACTTGGATGCCACCTTGGAGCTGATGGTGCGCAGCGGTCGGCCGATCACCGACAGCCTGCTCACCCTGGTGCCGGAGGCCTTCCGCGACCAGCCGGAACTGGACGACAAGCCGGAGATCAAGGCCTTCTACGAGTTCAATGCCTGCCTGCAGGAACCCTGGGATGGGCCGGCGCTGCTGGTGTTCAGCGATGGCCGCACTGTGGGGGCCACCCTGGACCGCAATGGCCTGCGCCCGGCCCGCTACTGCATCACCAGCGACGGCTATGTGGTGATGGGCTCGGAAACCGGCGTGGTGGAGCTCGACGAAAGCCTGATCCTGGAGAAGGGACGCCTGGGGCCCGGCCAGATGCTGGCCGTGGATCTGGAGCGGGGCCTGCTGCTGCGCAACTGGGACGTGAAGCGGGAGACGGCCGAACGGCTGCCCTATGGCAGCTGGTTGGCGGAGCACCGCCGCAGCCTCGCCCCTGGCAGCTGGCAACCCCAGCGCCGCATCGGCGACCTGGAGCTCCTGGCCCTGCAGACGGCCTACGGCTTCAGCGCCGAGGACCTGGAGCTGGTGATCGAGGACATGGCGGGGCAGGCCAAGGAGGCCACCTACTGCATGGGCGATGACATCCCCTTGGCGGTGCTCTCCGACAAGCCCCACCTGCTGTACGACTACTTCAAACAGCGCTTCGCCCAGGTCACCAATCCGCCGATTGACCCGCTCAGGGAGAAGTTGGTGATGAGCCTGGAGATGCATCTGGGCCGGCGGGGCTCGGCGCTGCGGCCGGATCCTGCCGCCGCCGCGGTGCTGCACCTGAGCACACCACTGCTCAACGAAGCCGAGCTGGAGGCCCTGGCCGAGCAGGGGCTGGCCACCGCCAAACTCTCCACCCTGTTGCCGGTGCTTGACGGCCCCGCCGGCCTGGAGCAGGCGCTGCAACGCCTCTGCTATGAAGCCGAGGCGGCCCTGCGCTGCGGCAGCCAGATCCTGGTGCTCTCCGACCGGTTGCTTGTGGATGGCGCCCCTGGCGGCATCGATGCCACCACCACCTACATCCCGCCGCTACTGGCGGTGGGGGCGGTGCACCAGCACCTGCTGCGGCTGGGGCTGCGGCTGCAGGCCTCGATCGTGGTGGAGACGGCCCAGTGCTGGAGCACCCACCACCTGGCCTGCTTGATCGGCTTTGGCGCCAGTGCCGTTTGCCCCTGGCTCACCTGGGAGACCAGCCGCCACTGGCTGGCCCACCCCAAGACCCAATCGCTGATCGAGCGGGGCAAGCTGCCTGCCCTCACCCCCGAAAAAGCCCAGGCCAACGTGCGCAAAGCCCTGGAAGATGGCCTGCGCAAAATTCTATCTAAGATTGGCATTTCCCTGCTTGCCAGCTACCACGGCGCCCAGATTTTTGAGGCGATTGGCATTGGCGCCGATCTGATCGAATTGGCCTTCAAGGGCACCACCAGCCGGGTAGCGGGCCTCAGCCTCGGCGAATTGGCCAGTGAAACCCTGGCCTTCCATGCCAAGGCCTTCCCGGAACTGAACCGCACCAAGCTGGAGTTCATGGGCTTTGTGCAATACCGCACCGGTGGCGAGTTCCACCTCAACAGCCCTGAGATGGCCAAGGCCCTGCATGCCGCCGTCAAGGCGGGGCCTGGCTACGACCACTTCTCCACCTACAAGACTTTGCTGGAGCACCGGCCGATAACAGCCCTGCGGGATCTGCTGCAGTTAAAGCCGGCCGCCAAGCCACTGGCGATCGAGCAGGTGGAGAGCGTCGAGAGCATCTGCGCCCGCTTCTGCACCGGCGGCATGAGCCTGGGCGCCCTGTCGCGGGAGGCCCACGAGGTGCTGGCCGTGGCGATGAATCGCATCGGCGGCAAGAGCAATAGCGGTGAAGGCGGCGAGGATCCGGCCCGCTTCGATCAGCTCAACGACGTGGATGGGGAGGGCAACTCCGCCAGCCTGCCCTCGATCAAGGGACTGCGCAATGGCGATAGCGCCTGTTCATCGATCAAGCAGATCGCCTCGGGGCGCTTTGGCGTCACCCCCGAGTATCTGCGCAGCGCCAAGCAGCTGGAGATCAAGGTGGCCCAGGGGGCCAAGCCAGGCGAGGGGGGCCAATTGCCCGGTCCGAAGGTGGATCCATACATCGCCTGGCTGCGCAATAGCAAGGCTGGCGTGGCCCTGATTTCGCCACCGCCCCACCACGACATTTATTCGATTGAGGATCTAGCCCAGCTGATCCACGACCTACACCAAATTCATCCCGCCGCCAAGGTGAGCGTGAAGCTGGTGGCCGAAATCGGCATCGGCACGATCGCAGCGGGCGTGGCCAAGGCCAATGCCGACGTGATCCAGATTTCCGGCCACGATGGCGGCACCGGCGCCTCGCCGCTGAGTTCGATCAAACATGCGGGCAGCCCCTGGGAACTGGGGCTCACCGAGGTACACCGATCTCTTCTGCAGAATGGCCTGCGCGATCGGGTGTTGTTGCGGGCCGATGGCGGTCTCAAAACTGGCTGGGATGTGGTGATCGCGGCACTGCTGGGGGCCGAGGAATATGGCTTTGGCTCGGTGGCGATGATCGCCGAGGGCTGCATCATGGCCCGGGTTTGCCATACCAACAATTGCCCCGTGGGCGTTGCCACCCAGAAGGAGGCCCTGCGCAAGCGGTTCACCGGCCTGCCTGAGCACGTGGTCAATTTCTTCTTGTACGTGGCGGAGGAGGTGCGCCAGCTGCTCAGCGTGCTGGGGGTTAGCCGCCTGGAGGATTTGATTGGCCGCTCGGAACTGCTGGAGCCCAGGTCGGTGGCTTTGGCTAAAACCAAGGCGCTCGATTTGTCCTGTTTGATTGAGCCGATTCCAGCGGCCGCCGAGCGGGGCTGGTTGGTCCATGAGGCCGCCGCCCATGGCAATGGCGCCACCCTGGAAGACCAGCTATTGGCCGATGCCGCGGTGATGGCGGCGATCGAGGGCCATGGCCAGGTGGAGCGCGACCTGGCGATCGTGAATACGGATCGCAGCGTGGGCGCTCGCCTGGCGGGCGAAATTGCCCAGCGCCATGGCAACAGTGGCTTTAACGGGCTGCTCAAGCTCAGCTACCGGGGGGCGGCGGGCCAGAGCTTTGGCGCCTTTGGCATCAAGGGTATGCAGGTGCGCCTGGTGGGCGAAGCCAACGACTACGTGGGCAAGGGCATCAATGGTGGCCGGATCACGGTGGTGCCACCTGCGGCGGTACAAGACCCCGGTGAGCAGGTAATTCTCGGCAATACCTGCCTCTATGGCGCCACCGGCGGCGAGCTCTATGCCCTGGGTAGGGCAGGTGAGCGCTTTGCGGTGCGCAACAGCGGTGCCAAAACCGTGGTGGAGGGAGCAGGTGATCACTGCTGTGAATACATGACCGGTGGAGTGGTGGTGGTGCTGGGCTCCACGGGCCGCAATGTGGCCGCCGGCATGACCGGTGGGGTGGCCTTCCTGCTCGATGAAGATGGCGGTTTAGCCGATCGTCTCAACCGGGAAATCGTGGCCCTTTGCGATCTCACTACCACGGCTCAAGAAGACCTGCTCAAGCCATTACTAGAGGCCCATCTGGAGCACACCGGCAGCACCAAGGCGGCGATGATTTTGGCCAATTGGCATAGCTGGAAAGCCAAGTTCAAGCTACTGGCACCCCCCAGCGAACTGGCCAATGTGGGCCTGGCCCAACAGCAGGCAGTGGCGGCCTAGATAGCTAGGGGCTAGGGCTATTAGTCGCCGGTTGCGGCCCTAGCCATAGCCCTAATCCATGGCTATAGCTATTATCTAATGCTTGAGCTTGGTGGATTAGATAGTTATAGCCATGCACTACTGTTTGAGTTTGGCGGCAGGCCAAGGCGGCATTGAGCGCTCCGCCGCCTTGGCCATCGTCCGATAGGGATTGCATTGAAAAGTATTGAAAGCATAGCGATAGCGGGCAGCTCAATATTGCGCATCAGGTCCTAGGCGCCGGTGGCACGCCCAACATTGCAATGCTTTTCTCGCCACCGAATCATTGATATTTAAGCTTTTCCAAGGGTCCTTAATTAGGGCTGCCATATTGCGATGACTGGGCCAGAGCCCGCCTAGCGGGGATGCTGCCGCATCAGCCGCTGCACCTCGCCGGCGTGATAGCTGCTGCGGGTGAGAGGGCTGCTCACCACCTGCAGGAAGCCCAGCTCATCTTCTCCATGGTGGCGGTATTGATCAAATTGTGCTGGGGTCACAAATCGCGCCACCTGCAGGTGTTTGGGGCCTGGTGATAGGTATTGGCCGATGGTAACGATGTCTACGCAATGTTGGCGCAGATCCGCCATTACTTCCAGCACCTCGACATCGGTTTCGCCTAGGCCCACCATCAACCCCGACTTGCTATAGGTGCGGGGCCATTGCTCGCGCACCAGGCGCAATAACTCCAACGAGCGGGTGTAGATGCCCTGGGGCCGCACGCTGCGGTAGAGCCTCGGTACGGTTTCGATGTTGTGGTTGAGCACATCGGGGGCCGCCGCCATCACCTGGGCCAGGGCCTGCCAATTGCCGCAGAAATCGGGAATCAGCAGTTCGATGGTGGTGAGCGGCGAGTGCTGTCGCACCTGCTCGATGCAGGCCACGAATTGGCTGGCGCCGCCGTCCTCCAGGTCGTCGCGATTCACCGAGGTGATCACCACATGACTCAAAGCCAGCCGCCGCACCGCTTCCCCCAGCCGCTGCGGTTCGCTTGCATCGAGGGCCCGCACGCTCTTGTCGAAGTCGATGTCGCAGTAGGGGCAGGCGCGGGTGCAGCCCGGCCCCATGATCAAAAAGGTGGCCGTGCCGCCGGCGAAGCATTCGCCGATGTTCGGGCAGCTGGCCTCCTGGCACACCGTATTCAGCTTCAGGTCCACCAGCAGGTCGGCCACCGCACCGATGCGCTCCCGCTGGGGGGCCTTCACGCGCAGCCAATCGGGTTTCAGCAAGGCACTGGTGGGGCCACAGGGGCCGGGCGGGGCAGGCGGGAACTCTAGAAAGCGCCTGGTGCGCCCTGGCCATCCCCTACAGTTCAATCATCGGGATGTAGCGCAGCTTGGTAGCGCACTTCGTTCGGGACGAAGGGGCCGCAGGTTCGAATCCTGTCATCCCGACTTTGCCGTTTCTTTCTGCACCGCCGGTCGAAGCGCCTTCCGGACCGCTGGCCCAGGCGTCTTAGGCCAGTTGAGCTGAGGGCCTCAGGCCAGTTCTCCTGAGGCCCTCAGGACAGTTCAGCCCCGGGATAGCCCCTCGGCGTCATCATTTTTCCGTCTTGCAGGTAACTGCTGGAATTGCCCACCAGCACCAGGGTGAGCATGTCCACCTGCTCGATCGGCAGGCTGCCCAGGCTGTGCAGGCTCACCGCCTCTTCGCTGCGGCCCAGTTGGCGGGCGATCGCCACCGGCGTGCTGGCTGGCCGGCCCTCCAGCAGCAGCTCACAGGCCCGCTGCAATTGCCAGTGGCGATCGCGGGAACGGGGGTTGTAAAGCGCCACCACGAAGTCGCCCGCCGCCGCCGCCCGCAGCCGCCGCTCGATCACCTCCCAGGGGGTGAGCCGATCGCTGAGGCTGATCGTGCAGAAGTCGTGCATTAGGGGTGCCCCGGCCCGGGCCGCCGCCAGCTGCAGCGCTGAAATGCCCGGATGCACCGCAAAACCGGGCCGGTCATTTGCTGGTAGCTGCAGCCACAGCTCCAAAGCCAGCCCCGCCATCGCATAGATGCCGCTATCGCCGGAAGACACCAGCGCCACCGGCAGCCCCTGGCAGGCCAAAGCCAGGGCCTCAGCGCAGCGGGCCCGCTCCTCAGTGAGTCGCCCGTCTAGCCGCAGTTGATCCGGGCGCCGCAGGGGCTCCAACAGATCCAGGTAGAGGCCGTAACCCACCCAGGCGCTGCTGGAGGCCAGGGCCTGCCGCGCTGCTGGGGTGAGCAGATCCAAGCGCCCCGGCCCACTGCCCACCAGGTGCAATTGCCCCCGCTGCGGGGCCCACTGGTCCAGCGCCTGGCAGATGGCCAGGGTGGCGGCGCCGTTTTCGCCGGCCTGGCGCCGCTCGATTTGTTTGGGCAGCAGCAGCTGAGCGCCGGCACCGGCGGCCAGCAGCGCCGCCGCCTCGGCCACGCTGGCGGTGCCCATCTCGGCCGCCACCACCGCCGAGGGGTTTGGTACTGGCACCTGTGCCAATTGCTCCGCCTGGAACAGGCGCAGCGGCCAGCCCCTTCTAGCCGCCAGCTCCAGCAGCGCCGGCTCGTCGCCCTTGCGATCGATGCTGGCCAGCCCAGCCACCGCCGCCACCGCCAGCTGGGCTGCCGCCAGCCCTTCCACAACTAGCCGCTCCAACAGCGCCAGATCGGTGCCCCGCTCGCAGCCGATACCCAGCCACAGACAGGGGGGATGCCAGCGACAACCGGGCCCCTCGCCAGCCGTCACCAGCAGCTCTCGGTGCTCGGCGGCGGCGTCAATGGTTGCCGGCTCTGGTGCGGCCGCTGGCGATGGCGTGGCCGCTGGCAATGGCGTGGCCGCTGGCAATGGCGTGGCCGCTGGCAATGGCCTGGCCATTGGCAATTGTGTCGTTACGGATGCTGGGGTAATGGGGCTGGCTTGATCGCCTTCGCTGCGCTCGCCGTGGGGCGCCGCCGCCGGCAACTGCCGCCAGAGGCGGGAGCCTGCCTCCTGGCGCACCGGCAGCCGGCCATCCCGGGCCGCCCCATGGCGCATCAGGGCGTCCCAGTCGCCGCCGCCCCGACGCCAGCCCCACTGGCTACCGAAGGCATCCAAGGCCAGGCGACCACTGCCGCTGCTGGCGCCGCTAAGCACGGCGGTGCCCCCCAGCAGCGCCGCCACGCGCTGGCTGAGAGCCTCGGCGCCGGCCCCATGGCCCCCCAGCAGGGGGATCGCGAAGCGCCCCAGCGGATCCACCACCACCACGGCCGGATCGCGCCGCTTGTCCTGCAACAGGGGGGCAATCAGCCGGGTCACCAGCCCGGTGGCCCCCACCACCACGAAGCCGGCGCTGTGGGGCCAGGCGCTGGCCAGGGTTTCGCTGGCCGAGGGGCTGGCGCCGCCGCTCACCAGCTGGTCCACCACGCCGCCCTGCAGCAGTTGACTCAACAGGCCGTTGGCGGCGGCACTAAATCCCAGGCCCCAGATCGGGCCCGCTGGCTGGTTAGCCGAATGGTTAGCCCACTGATGGGAGGGCTGGTTAGGGGAACTGTTCACCGCGCAAGTCTGCGGCGCAGGCCCCCAAGGGGACCACCGCCGGGGGCCGGGTCGCTGGCCGCCTGGTCCGCATCCCCCTGCGGTTGCTCCTGGGCGGTGGGCCGATCCCGGCCTAGCAAACGGCCGATCAAGCGATCCGCCAGGGCTGATTTGGTTAGTGCTGGGTCGATTTGTGATGGCGTGGCTTGGCCAGAAACTGGCTCTGAAAGCGCTGACTCGGGCTGGAATTGCCGCCGCTCTGACAACTGGGGCTTGGGCTGGGCTTGGGGCTGAGGCTGGGCTTGCTGAGGCTCGGACCGCTGGGGCTGAGGCTGCGGCTGGGACTGGTCAATGGCAGGCTTGGCGACTGCAGCGGCAACTGGCGCAGCACTTACTCGAACCGGGCTGGCTACATCTATGTCAGCGCCCGTATCGACATCAGCAACCGCATCGGCACCCGCATCAACCTCCGCATCCACATCCATATATGCATACACACCGACATCAATATCCGCACCCGCATCTGGATCGACTGAATCTGCATCGACTGCGTCATTACCTACTGCATTGACATCGCCTGCTTCATGGGGTCTGGTCTGGCTGGGTTCGGACCGGCTGGCTCGTGGAGCACTTTCGCCAGGCGGGATGGCATTTGCCGTGATCAAATCCGCCTGATCTGCATTGGCCCTGGCTCCGGCACTGGCTCTGGTATTGGCATTAGTATTGGCATTAGTATTGGCATCAAAAAAGTCCACTGGATCTACCTCATCCCCAATGGAATCTGTGAGAATTGCATCGGCATCTGCATTTGCGGTCTCGGCTTTTGCGGCCCCTGCATTTGCGGTGTCTGCATTTGGGGCAGCTGCCAGACCAGCCTTGGCTGCATCGGCCGGGAGGTCATTTTGATCAGCCGATGCGCCCTGCTTCGCCAAGGGCTCGCCGGCCCCCACGGCGCCAATTTTTGGTGCTGCAGGGCGATTAGCTGAGGCCAAAGTTTCTGATGGGATCTGACCCAGGTACACCGCCAGTTCCTTGCTGCTGAGCCGCGCCGCCAGCCAGCGGGGAGCCGGACCGCCGGCCAGGTTTACCTGGCGCACCAAACTGTTATATGGGGGGTTTAGAGGTTCGCCCCGGCCATCCACTAGTTCCAATTGCAGAGCGTTGCTGCCTTGGTGCCAGCCCCGCAGCCACAGAGGGGCGTTTTGATCCACCAGAAAGCTGTCGCCATTAATGCTCACCCGCAGCCGCCAGCTGTCATCGCCCTGCCGCAGATGTTGCAGGGGGGCGTCGTAGAGCAACCAATCAAGCAGCAAGGGTTCACTGCCACCCAATTCAGCTGGACTAACAGCAATCAATTCGGGGCTGCCTGGCGCCGGTAGAGATAGGGGATTGGCGGCCACCGAGTGCAGCCGCAGCCTGGCCGTGGCGCCCGGATCCTTAACCGCTTCCCCCCAGGGCAGGGCGGCGTAGGCGGTGATCCGGTGGCTGCCCGGCGCCAGGGGCGGCAGGCTCAGCAGCAACTGATCGCCTTGGTCGCTGGGCCGGTGATCGCTGATGCGCAGCGGCGGTTGGTCGTCAATTTGCACCACCACATGGGGGCCGATGCCCAGGGGGCCGGCATCCACCAGCGGCCAGTCGCGCAGCCTCAACCGCAACTGCCAGTCACCGCCAGCCAAAACGCTGTCAGCAGTTGGCGCCTCGATCTGCAGCTGGGGCGAACGCTCGGCCAGGGCCGCCGCCAATTGCTGCACGGCCGGCGGCGGCGACACCTCCTGGAGGCTGCCGGCCGGGGCGGTGGTGGCCAACAGATCTGAATTGGCGGCCGGCTCGCTGGCGCGGCAACCACCGATCACCAGCAAGCAGACCCCGAGCAAAACGCTCAACAGCCAGGGGATCAAGGCTGGGAAGCGGCCATGGCGCCGGCCCCCCAGCGGCATGGTTTTGCTGCAGGCCTGAATGGAAGCCTGAATGGAGGCCTGAATGGCGGTTTCGGTGGCGGTCTCGATGCTCACTCCTTGCCCGGGGCCGGGGGTGCTGGCCTCATTCTGCTAGCAGGCCCAGGTAGCCACGGCCTGTTTATTTCATCTGGTAATTGCCGATATTTGCTGTTAATCAGCGTACATAAAGATGCCTTGTCAGTCTGTCTGTGTGCCCCCGGCAAACCCCAGTGGTGGTCTGGCTTGCGCCGGGGTTGAACCTTTGTAACTCCAGCCCCAAAGGGCTTGAACATGGCCCTTATACTTCGGCCAGCGGTCCCCTACCTGGGGCCCCAAAGCCCCAGTTGTGGCAAGCGGTTTCGCGGTTTCGCGGCACCCTTTCCCGCTGGTGACCATGGCCGTGGCGCCGGTTTCGACCGTCTCCCTCCATGGGGCCCACACAACCAGGGGTGGACCTCCACCTCGACTCCGTCCCTCGAGGAACCTCTCGATGACCATCAGCCCACCAGAGCGTGGGGAGAAGGCAAAGGTTGTAGTTGACCGGAACCCCGTTCCAGTTAGCTTCGAGCTGTTCGGCAAGCCCGGACACTTCGATCGCAGCCTCGCCAAAGGTCCCAAAACCACCACCTGGGTTTGGAACCTCCACGCCAATGCTCACGATTTCGACAGTCACACGAGCGACCTTGAAGAGGTCTCTCGCAAGATCTTCTCTGCTCACTTCGGCCACCTGGCCGTCATCTTTATCTGGTTGAGCGGTGCCTTCTTCCATGGCGCCCGCTTCTCCAACTACTCCGGCTGGTTAGTCGACCCCCTGCACGTAAAGCCTTCGGCTCAGGTGGTTTGGCCGATCTTTGGCCAGGAGATTCTCAATGGCGATGTGGGTGGCGGTTTCCACGGCATTCAGATCACCTCTGGTCTCTTTCACGTCTGGAGAGCCTGGGGTTTCACCAACGAAACCCAGCTGCTAGCCACCGCAATCGGTGCGCTGGTAATGGCCGGCCTGATGCTGAATGCCGGCGTTTTCCACTACCACAAAGCTGCTCCGAAGCTGGAGTGGTTCCAGAACGTTGAGTCGATGCTCAACCACCACCTGGCGGGTCTGCTGGGTCTGGGATCCCTCTCCTGGACAGGACACCTTCTGCATGTGTCCCTGCCCACCAACCAGCTTCTCGATGCCATCGACGCCGGCAAGCCCCTGGCATTGAACGGCAAGACGATTGCTTCTGTGGCCGATATCCCGCTGCCCCACGAGTTCTTCAATCAAGACCTCCTGGCCCAGCTGTTCCCGGGTTTCGGAGCGGGCACCGGTGCCTTCTTCTCCGGCAACTGGGCTGCCTACGGCGATTTCCTCACCTTCAAAGGTGGGCTGAATCCCGTTACCGGCGGCCTGTGGATGACAGACATCGCCCATCACCACCTGGCGATTGCGGTGCTGTTCATCGTGGCCGGTCACATGTACCGCACCAACTGGGGCATTGGCCACAGCATCAAGGAGATCCTGGAAGGCCAGAAGGGCGATCCCCTGCTCTTCCCCGCACCCAAGGGTCACGACGGCCTGTTTGAGTTCATGACCACCAGCTGGCATGCCCAGCTCGCCGTGAACCTGGCTCTGCTCGGCTCCTTGACCATCATCGTGGCGCATCACATGTATGCGATGCCCCCCTATCCCTATATCGGGATTGATTACCCCACCCAGCTGTCAATATTCACCCACCACGTGTGGATTGGCGGCTTCTTGATTGTCGGTGCCGGTGCCCACGCCGCCATCGCCATGATTCGCGACTACGACCCCGCCAAGCACATCGACAACGTGCTGGATCGGGTGCTCAAGGCTCGCGACGCTCTGATCAGCCACCTCAACTGGGTGTGCATTTGGCTGGGCTTCCACAGCTTCGGCCTCTATATCCACAACGACACCATGCGTGCCCTGGGTCGCCCCCAGGACATGTTCAGTGACTCGGCCATTGCGCTGAAGCCGATCTTCGCCCAATGGATCCAAGGCCTGCATGCCGCCGCCGCTGGTAACACCGCTCCCAATGCCCTCGCCGGCGTGAGCGAAGTGTTCAATGGCGCCGTCGTAGCCGTTGGTGGCAAGGTGGCCGCCGGTCCGATCCCCCTGGGAACGGCCGACTTCATGGTCCACCACATCCACGCCTTCACGATCCACGTCACCGTGCTGATCCTGCTGAAGGGCGTGCTTTATGCGCGTAGCTCCCGCCTCGTTCCCGACAAGGCGAACCTGGGCTTCCGCTTCCCCTGCGACGGCCCCGGCCGTGGCGGTACCTGCCAGGTTTCAGCTTGGGACCACGTGTTCCTGGGTCTGTTCTGGATGTACAACTCCCTGTCGATTGTTATCTTCCACTTCTCCTGGAAGATGCAGAGCGACGTGTGGGGAACCGTCAATGCTGACGGCTCCGTTTCCCACATCACCAATGGCAATTTCGCCCAGAGCGCCATCACCATCAATGGTTGGCTGCGTGACTTCCTGTGGGCGCAAGCCGCACAGGTGATCAACAGCTACGGCTCGAGCTCCAGCGCCTATGGCCTGATGTTCCTGGGTGCCCACTTCGTATGGGCTTTCAGCCTGATGTTCCTGTTCAGCGGCCGCGGCTACTGGCAAGAACTGATCGAGTCCATTGTCTGGGCTCACAACAAGCTGAAGGTGGCGCCGGCCATTCAACCCCGTGCGCTCTCCATCACCCAGGGCCGTGCTGTCGGTGTCGCCCACTATTTGCTGGGCGGTATTGCAACAACCTGGGCATTTTTCCTGGCCCGCATCGTCGCGGTCGGCTGACCTTACCTGACCTTTCCCAATGGCAACGAAATTTCCTTCGTTCAGCCAGGGTCTGGCACAGGACCCGACAACCCGCCGAATCTGGTACGGCATTGCTACGGCTCACGACTTCGAGAGCCACGACGGCATGACCGAGGAGCGGCTTTACCAAAAGCTGTTCTCCACCCACTTCGGACACCTGGCCATCATTGGCCTCTGGGTTTCGGGCAACCTGTTCCATATCGCCTGGCAGGGCAACTTTGAGCAGTGGGTCGCCGATCCTCTGCACATCCGTCCCATCGCTCACGCGATCTGGGATCCCCACTTCGGTCAGGGCGCTATCGC
>JBILLQ010000092.1:0-10593 GCA_044375975.1 Prochlorococcaceae cyanobacterium | reverse complement strand
TGATGCGATCAGCCGGAAAGGGGACGCAGACAGTGGAAATGGCCAATCCTGTCGCGACACCAATTGAAGGTAACACTTAATGATGCAAAGCGGAGGACCAAAAGCGGATGTCGCTTGACACAGGCGGCTCTTGCGACCGAGCCGGCGTACATCGCGATAGCCATCCCAATCGCCCAGGCCAAAGGTATCGACAATTTCGCAAAACTCCTCCACCACGAAGGCCTTCCCATACACGTGGATGATCACTGGCGAGGCATGACCTTCAATCAGCTCCCGGAGTGCTTCATTGGCAATCAGCTGCGGTTTGCCTAGCTGGGCGGTGTGCATCCGCTCGCCCAGCTCCTGCATGGCCAGCACATCAAGGCGCTCCACCAGGCTGGGCTCCCCCTGCACAAGGCGATGGAGCTTGTCCTGCAACAGAGCCGCCAGGGGATCGGAGAAACTGGTGAGCAACACCCGGGCATCGGGGTTGGCTCGGGCCAGGTGGACAGCGCGGTGCAAAGCCACCACCGTCTTGCCCGTGCCCGCCGAACCCTGCACGCGGGTGGGGCCATTGAAGGAGCGACCCACCCAATCGGCCTGGCTGGGATGTAGAAAAACAATCAGGCGCTCCCATGGGTAATCCAGCGCTCTAGCGAGTTCCTCAGTGCCGCTGAGCACCCGGAAGCGGCGCTGGGCATCGGGGTGTTCGTTGGGATTGCCCTGATCCGGGGAGCGCAGCTCCGGCTTGGCCGGGGTAGTGCCGGTGGCCAGATCAATGATCGCTTCTGCAGCCTCGCCGGGCAGGTGGGAGGCGATCACCAGCAGCAGGTCGTCGTCGGCAGTGCGTACATCGGCAATCCATTCGGAGGGAACGCCGTAGCTGAGCAGGTCTGCTTCTGTGAGTTTGGACAGCGGACTGCTGGGTGCAGGGGCCGCCACTGCTTCAGGGGAAACCAGGAGGGGTAGCTGGATCTCACGAACGGTTTCGCGGATCTCAACGATCTGGTCCGGGCCGGTTACAGGATGGGTTTCGATCTTGCGACGCGAGGCCCAGTCGTAGTAGGGGGTCGTGGTGGCCCACGTAGCAGAGCATCACACTGCCCTCAACGCGATGGAAAATCAGACGGATATCGCGGCTGGCACGTGCCGACCAGAAGTTTTTATCCTTGATGTTGTCGAGCCGGTGGCACTGCAGACCTGGATTAGCCGGATTGATCTGTAGCTCAAATGCGGCGAGTTTTGCAGCTTTCTGTTCTTCGCCATTGAGCTTTTCCAGGCTGGCTTGGAAGCTGTCGGCGAGGAGGAAGGCCATGGGGATCAGGAGGAAAGCGACTGCTACCAGATGCAGTTGAGTTCAGGCAGGGCACGCAGCTTTTCGTCGGCGGTGATCAGCGGCCAGCGACCATGAAGCGCTGTGGCCGCGATCAGGCGATCAGCTGGATCGCCGTGCTGAAACAGGGAGCTGCGGGAGAGAACAGCGATGTCGGTGCTGATCGGCAGTACCTGCAGGCGCAGGGCCTGGAGGAGACGGGATACATACTCCACGGGTGACACATCTTCGGGAAGCAGAAGTCGGCCGCGTTCGTGAAGCAGGGCCAGCTCCCATAGAGATATATCGGCGATCGCCAGCTGGCCGTCTTGCCGGCCTTTCTCCACGGCTGCGGCGGCGCTGCGGCTGAGGCGGGAGGGAGCATTAGCCCAGAACAGGGGGATGTGGGTGTCACAAATGATCCGCATCACCGCTCCACTCGAGATCAGGAAGCCCATGCACCACATCGCCAAGCGAGACACGGTCACGGATATCAAGCAGCCATTGGCGAGCCTCTTCTGCGGGGTCGCGCTCAGGAGCGATGCGGGCGATGACCTGGCCGCGAGAGGTGATTTGCAGTTGCTCGCCGGCCTGTACCCGCTTGAGGAAGGCGGGGAGGTTCTGCCGCAGATCGGACACGGAGACGCGGGTCACGCCGGTCACTTCATTCTGTACAAATTAATTGTACAGGTTGCAGGGCGGCGGTTGCCTGGAGCGGTTGCCTGGAGCGAAGAGGATGGAGCTGAAGCTATTCGAGAGCCGCCACGAAGTCGGCATCGAAGCCGGCCAGCAAATTGATCAGGGCCTGGCCTCGCTGGGCGGGGATGCGCACGGCCTGGCTGTTGCCGTTAATGAACATTCGGCTAGGAAGGGCATCCATGGCGCGACCCGCCTCGTGTGTACGGATCAGTATGGTCGCGATCGCCCACGTAGCAGAGCATCACGCTGTTCTCATCGCGATGGAAGAGCGGCTTTATGCTCTTCGCCATTGAGTATGTCAAGAATCCCCTGGAGGGAGTTGACAAGCAGAAAAGCCATTCAAGACTTCCTCGGAGTCAACATAGATAACAGACCCAGGACAGATTAGCGATCACTTGACCTTGCAACCAGCTGCTGCCCGTACGATATTCGCACAGGCCTCGGCATCTGAGAGGGCGTTGTGATGCTCAAGGCGCAAGCCTAGGTAGGAACAAACGCTGGGCAGATTGGCTGGTTTCAACTGCCAGGTCTGTCGTGCAAGCCTAACGGTGCAAAGATAGGGGGCGCCTGGTGGAACCAGTCCATAGGTATTACAGCAGGCCTTCATGACACTGCTGTCAAAGCTTGCGTTGTGAGCGGCGATGAAACTAACACCATCGAACAGCGGCCTGAATTCACGCCAGAGATCCTTGAATGTGGGCTCGCTTTTCACGTCATTCCAGGTGATGCCATGAATATTCGTGAACATGAAATGTGTCGAAGGCGGCCTGATCAATCGGTAGGTGCGTGAAACAATCTGGAGTGCCTCAACACGAATGATCGCCAACGAGCAGGCACTGTCACGAGAGCTGTTAGCGGTTTCAAAATCAAGCGCAACATACGAGGCTGCACTGGAAAATGTAGGCAAGTGGCTGGTTGAACTTGCCGATAACCGCGGCGAGGAAGATGAACGAGCCTCACGACGTATTGGGGTCAAACCAGCCTGGAGTAATGCCAATTCAGCTTTTTTCAGGAAGAGCCGTTCCTCTCTTTCCAAATTGGCTGCACCCCAGCGACGCTTGTATTCTTGCAGGATCTGAAAACGGCTCACGTCAGCAGCTGGCCAACCAAGTGAGCGCAATCGTGAGGTTTCGTCTGTATTAGAATTAGTCATAAGATGAGTGCGGTAGAGATGGGGATCATTACCCAGTTCACCCTTCGTGACGGTGGCGAACTCCGGACCGACAAAGATGCCAGCTGCCTTGAACGTGCCACCGGCGTCGTGGTGAGTGCCTTTGACAGCCAGAAGCTCTGACAAGCATTCTATAGTAGGTAGCCAAGATGGACTGACACTATCCCCTGTAACAATGATTCCTATGCCATTCCAGAAAATCAGATGCTGGTCTATTTCCAGGGTCCTCTGGCATCGAAACGAGCTGCTTTCCATGTAGTGCGTAGTATTCTCGACCATTGGAAAATTCTTCCCTGATCCTTCTGCTCACTTCAACATTAAACTCTTTTGTCAATGTCAAATAGCCGCTGTCAAAGAGTGTGTGGAGATCAGATCTCATCGGGATTCCATTTGATATTCTACGGGGACCATTTTCTGAGTATGGCTTTATATGAGCTGCTTCAAGCACTGGCAATGTTTTCTCGCCAGTAATCGCGCAACGGCGCGAGTATTCATCCAACACCATCACCCGGAAGCCACCTTGACCCAGTCTTGGCTTAATCATTAGCTCCTTTCCCAGCCGCTGTTCAAGAGGTTCTTCGACCACAGACAACTCAGGGTTGGCTAACCTGAAGGAACGCTGAGCTTCCTCAAAGAGTCTCAAACCCTCACTACCAGCTTTAATCTCGTAGCTTTTTCCTGTGACTATATTGGATGACCAGTCTAGTTGCGGATTAATGTATAGCCTTTCCTCCAAATAGAAAGGCTGAGTTAGAATCGCGCAGCCAATTAATGGATTAAACTCTTGATCGCGTCGTAGGGCTTGAATCTTTTGGCGAAACATCTGCAGATTTGGCATGTCGTTAGCCTCTCCAAATGCTTTCCATGCAAGATCAAGCGGGAGGGTTGTATGCCTAACAAAAAAAGCGCCGCCAGCGATCATATTTTCTGGATACTTGGATTTGAATAAAAATAGTTCGTTTTGCTCGAGAATTTTGAATTTGGTTGTCGCCCTAGGGCGCCAGAAATTCATCTTTTCTGCATTGCGTTCCCTGAGGTAACGAAACCAGTCTGCATCCGTAATGTCGACATACAGCTTCATGCCGTCAACCAGGGGCGTAGTTGAGTGGCTTCTTGCCGATCTAACCTCTCCTCAACGATCGTAACTCCTGTGCTTTGGCACCAGGTCTTTATGAGTAAGGCACAGGTCTCCGCCGCCTCGATCTGACAAAAGAAGGGCCGGATGCCTTGGAACTCATGGTGGCGCCAGTGCCTCAGCAGCCGCGCCGTTTCTGGCGTCACTTTCCACTGGCTCTCGGGGGATTGGCGCCACTCCTGCACCAAGGAGCGGATCGAGTTGATCTGCTGGGTTACCTCGTACTGCTGATCGTCGGTGGAAATACCCTGGGCTTCCAGCTCCAGGGAGCGCTGCTGCAGCTGCTCCCCCTTGCCGCCTCGCTTCCTGGGTTGGGGGATTGGTGTGACCAGGCGCGATTCCCGCCGCGTCGCCACGGTCTCCTCCGTAGGAATGCCGTTTACCAGCTCCCAATGCCAGCTGGGACACTCGTAGGGAGAGTTGAGGATCGGGCGCTCGAAAAAGCTCTGGCTCATCGCCCTGGCTCCGGCCGCAGGGCCTGCCAGCCATGGACCGAACAGGGGGTCATCATGGCCATCGGATCAGGGGATGGTCCGCCTGCCGCAGCGGCACTGGCATCAGGGACAGGCAACTCCGCCGCCAGTCTGCACCTAAAATAAGCACCTCTGCGGCACAACAGAAGCACTTGCGGTCAAAGTTTTGGGCCTATGCACTGGGTGCATAGCTTCGGCCCCAAAGCTGTGGCGGGTCGACCACCCGGCCCAAACACCATGACGAACCGGTTACTCAGGCTCGGCAAGCTCGTCGCGGAGGACTAGGGCTGACTCAACGGAGAGCCGCAGGTGCTGAGCCAAGCGCTCAAATATGCTCACTGGTACTCAGTAATTATCTCCGTACTTGACATCTGTTGTTGCATTCATCAGTTCAACAGTGGTTTGATAGCCGCTCTTCACCGTAAATTCGTGTTGATCACCAATATCTTTTAAAGCAATTACATCAAATTTGGGTGCAGTGATCCAGCTGAAGCCCTTGCCAAAGGTATTGTCAGGATTAACGACATACCAATGGCAGGCGGTGTCGGGTACGGCAACCGAGCATTTCGTCCAATCGTTGTCCCACTGGGGCACCTGCACAAAGGAAATGGCAGCGAAGAGAAATCCAAAAAAGCTCAGGAACACAGACTTGCTTCAACTATGAACTATTGTAACATGGATGATCGGTTTTGGGCCTTTGCCTCTGCTCCGAGCGAGAGACCGATCCGCCTCAGGAATCCGCCAACGATGCGGCGAACACCGTGATGCAATCCTCGACAACCAGGCTGGTGTCGGCCTCGTTGTCGACCCGGAACCGTCCCCAGGTGGCCACGGCTTCGGAGCTGCAGGATCGCAGCGGCCAATCGAGGCGCTGGCCGCCATAGGTGAGCCCCACGCAGGTCAAGCTGGCGTTGTCGCCAAGCAGACTCCAAAGCACGGATATTTGGCTGCGGTCGTAGGGCATCCTGCTGAGCTCCTCTGGACAGTCAGCGATCGATCCAGGCCCCAGGCTGAGCTGGAGGCCGCGCTCCCAGCTGAGAAAGGTGCCGTTGTGGGTGGGATAAAACCAGCAGGTGGCATTGCTCAGCTCGCTCAGCGCCACGCAATCGAGGCGATGCAGCACTGAGGGATCCTCAGGATCCCCGCCATAAACACCGAGCCAGTGATGCTGCGGCTGGATGCCAACAACCACCGCATCGCAGAGCAACTGGGTGCCCTCGCTGTTGCGGCGTTTATCGCCGGTGAGGCTGCCATCCAAAGGCAGCAGCCCCAGGTCGGGATGGGCGGCCCCCCGGCTGAAGATCCGCAGCGCGAAACCGGTGGAGGGTTCTGAGGCCTGGGCCTCCTGCAGCGCTTCCAGGGAGGTGCTTCCCTGCGGCAACTGCGTGGCGGGAGCCACCACAAAGAGCAGAGGTGGGTTCATGGCCATGGCTGTAGCGGGCGCAATCAAACTGGCTGAGATGCGGGAGCTCACTCTGACCGGTTCCGGGCGTATCCGTCGGCTTATGGTCCGTCGGCCCATGCTCCGTCGGCTCATGGACAGCGGCCCATGGACAGCCGCCAGTCGAGGCGTCAACTTTCAAGGCAGAGGGGGGCGGCTGTGATGACGGGCTCGATCGTGCTGGCTGCCGATGATCCGACCGCTCTTGCTCGTTTTTATGGCGGTCTGCTGGAGGTGGAGCCTCAGCCGGGCCTGAGCCCCAGCCACTGGCGGCTGCCCTGGCCAGCGGGCGGCTGGCTGGAGGTGTACGGGCCATCGCGCAGCCGGCCGCAGCCGCGGCAGCAGGGGCGCCTGGCTCTCTGCCTGCAACGTGAAGCGGATGGAACAAGCACGGTTGCGCTGCTCAACGCCTGGATCACCACGGCCCTTCTCCTGGGCGCCTCCGCGCTGGATCCGGCGCGACAGGAATCCTTTGGGGCAGAAGCCTGGCTGCTCGATCCGGAGGGCAACCGCCTACTGCTGCTGGTGTTGCCCTGAGGGTCGGGTGAAGTGCGGTTACGCAGGCTTTGATTTCAGCGGAGATCAGAATTAGATAGATAGATAGATAGATAGATAGATAGTTTATGGCTGTAAGTTGAGGTGCCGCAGGTTGGGTGCGGCACCCGTTCAATCCGCCTGGCAGCGGATCACTTCGGCATCAGAACGGTATCAATCACGTGGATCGTGCCGTTGATCGCTGCGATGTCGGCCTTGACGACGGTGGCGCCGTTGATCAACACCTTGCCACCTACGGTCTTAATCGTGACCGATTTACCGTTCAATGTCTTTGCGCTCGAGAGCTTGACGACATCGGCAGCTTTCACATTTCCGGCTACAACGTGATAAGTAAGAATGGCCGTTAGCTTCTGCTTGTTCGCAGGCTTCAGCAGCGACTCCACCGTGCCAGCCGGCAGCTTCGCGAAGGCCTCATCGGTGGGCGCAAAAACGGTGAAGGGGCCTTTCCCCTTCAATGTTTCAACGAGCCCGGCCGCCGCGAGCGCAGTCGTGAGCGTCTTGAAGCTACCCGCAGAAACAGCCGTGTCTACGATGTCCTTGGTGGGCATTGTGGAACCCCCTGCCAGAGCGCTTGTTGAAGCAATAAGGCTCAGAGATAGAGCGGCGACGCCTGCGCGCAGCGAGCGATTGAGAACTAACATTGGAAATGGTGATTAAGTTGGGAATATTTAAACCCGTATAAATGTAGGCGCGCCGAGTGGGTGACCGTGCCTTCGCGCAGCAAAATGGCAGCGAATTCGATGCATTGCATCTCAGGGCTGAGGTTGCGTGTTGCGTCAGGCCAGATCCAGCTCCAGCTGCCGGGTGTACGAAACTCCGGAGCCTCAGGGTCTCTCCCCCGATTCCAAGAGACCCACCCATGGCCGACACAGGGTTCGAAGTGCGCATGAGCGAGACCCTCGCCAAGGAACTGGAAGAAATCGCCAACGAGGCCCAACTTTCAAAGGCAGAAGTCTTTCGCCGCGCCATTGCCCTCTATGGCTTGACTAAGCGGGCAATCATGAACAAAGAAGAAGTCATCATCCGAAATAGAGACAAAGAAAGGCAACTCGTGAGCATCTGAGCGATGGCCGATCAAGCGGAATAGCAAGGTCAGTCCGTAGTGCGAGGGCTGATCCTCAGCTCGGCGCAGCCGGTAGCTGGATCGAGCCCACGGCGAAACCGCCACTGCGGCAGCAACCCCAGCACCAGCTCGGCTGTGGTGCGCACCAGCGAGCCATGGCAGAGGTGACCGCCGATCACTGATCCAGTGCTGTCGGCAATGGTGATGTGCAGGTGGGCGCCATCGGGCGAGAGCGTGCCGGCCAGGCTGAGGATCTCCAGATCGCCACTGATCGTGGTGGCCTCGGCCGCCCCCGAGAAGCGCAGCTGGGCCCGCGACAGGCTGCCGACGCCACTGATTACACAGCCCGCCTGCTCCTGCTGCTGGTTCATCCAGGCCTCCAACGCCCGGCGCAGATCGTCTCCAGGCTGCAGCCGCAGCGGCACCACCTTCATGGGCCCGGCCCCTCCACCAGCTGCTGAATCATCACCAGAGCATCCACGTAGCCCAAACGCTGATGGCGAAACGCCCCCGGCAGGCTGCCCACCACCTGAAACCCGTTCTGCTGCCAGCAGCGAATGCCGGCGGTGTTACTGCTCACCACCAGGTTGAACTGCATCGCCCGAAAGCCCAGCCGCCGGGCGGCCTGCAGCGAGTGCTGACACAGCCGGCTGCCGATCCGCTGGCGGCGACAGCGTTCGGCCACCACATAACCGGCATTGGCCACATGGGCGCCAAGCGACAGGGAATTGGGCCTGAGGTAGTAGCTGCCCACCAGATCCCCTGCCGCATCGAGAGCCACCAGCACCGCCTGGCTCTGCTCCACCCAACACACCTGCGCCTCGGCCTCGCTGATCGCCGGGTCGTGGGGGAAGGTTTCGCCGGCGCGGAACACCGGCTCCAGCAGCGCCCATAGCGCCGGCCAGTCGGCAGCCCCGTAAGGCCGGATCTGCAGTGGCGGGGTGGACGGCGCCAGTGGCGGGGAGAGCTGGGCCAGCGGCGAGAGGAATCGGAGCCTTGATTGTCTCGCCTGCAAGGCTGCACCGCTACACGCTCGCCGAGCTGCCGGCACACTGCCCTGGTTGCGTAAATTCCCGATAGGAAGGCGCCCCGTGGGGGGCGCCTTAGCACCGGTTGCGGATCACGGCCTTGGCAGTTGGGGCAGGAGCCGCTCGGGTGTCTGGGGGTTTAGGCGTGGGCTGTCTGGGGCCTGGCAGGCAAGGAAAGGGGATCGCGTTGGGGAGAAGAGATTCTCGGGGCTTGACCTTCTCGGTTGTGATCCCAGCTCGGGTTATGTAGCCCGAGGGGTGAAGTGGCGGGAATTAAAACTGGCGTATCGCTCACTGCGGTTACGGGATGGCCTTCGCGCCAGGCCATTGAGTTCACTTATCGAGTTCAGCTTCGATTCACGCATCTTGAGCGCACCTCCGCTGGGCGCACCGGCTCGGGTGATCCCTGGCCGGACTCTCTTGGAGGGTGGGGGACGGGTTGGCTCCCGGACCTCCCCCCTCAACTACAAATTACGCCTCTTTGCAGGCGGTGGTGGCCTGCAGGAGTGCCTATTCCCGTACCGCGGCCGTCGGGGGTGGTGCCATCTGGAATCAGCGCGGCGCGGCGGCCCCGCCGGAAATCCCAGGGGCGGGTGATGCCGCCCTCCACCTGCCACAACCCGTAGCGATGGCGGCTGGCGCGGTACTCCGCATCCAGATACTCCTTTTCGTCACAGCTACTCAAATACTGGCGGTAGGCAAAGGCCTGGCCGTCTGCCACCATCGCCAGGCCGATGTTGATGTCGCTGATCACCTCGGCCACGGTGCGGCCATAGCGATCGGTGGTCTTGGCAGCGAGGGTGACCTCGCGGCCCAGCGGCAGCCGCTGCTGCAGATAGCGCCGGGCCTGCTGACCGTAGGGACTCTGGGCCGTCTCGGGGGCATCGATGCAGGCCAGCCTCACGGTGATGGTCCGGCCGCCGGAAAGCACGCCAATGGTGTCGCCGTCGCCGATCGAGACCACCCGCGCCCGTTGACCTTGAGCCGTTGCCGCCGGCAAGGCAGCCGCCGGCCCCAGCAGCAGTATCAGAAACAGCCAGCGCCATGCCATATGTGGATTCTGCATCGCCGCCATTTCCATGGGCTGACTGGTGGTCTGGGTGCTTGGCTGGCTGATGGGCTGGGTAGCGGCCCGCTCGGCTTCTACTCATCCGCCAACTACTGCGTAAGCAGCCCCAGCAACCACCGCGAAGCGATCCAAAAAATCGGCAACTCCTGCCCGCTGGGCTGGTTTACTTCCGGCAACTACTGCCTCAAAAGCCGCTGATCGCCGCGATCGGGCTGTACTGAGAGCCCATGGGCTGGGGAATTGGCTGCTGTAATTCACTCTCAAGCCGTCCAAAAAATCGGCTCAGGCGGCTTGCGCGGCCATGGCCCGCGATCGGATCAGGTCGAGCAGGTGGCAGATGTTGACGACCTCAGCCTCCGAGAACAGCCCCTCCGGTCCCGTAGGCGCCAGGTCGCTGAAGGGCGGGTCGTAGAGGCGGGCGGGGTCCATAACGCCATGGCTGGTTAGCTCGTCGATGATTTCGTTGATGAAGCGGATCTGGGTGGCGGTGATGGTGCCATCGGCGAGGAATTCGGCGAACAGCTCCTTGGCGGCGTTGCGATCCAGGCCCACCAGCGCACGGATGAACAGACCGAAGCCATTGCACTCTTCCGCTGCCCGCAGGATCGACTGCTCCGTGCCAACACCATGGGAGAGCAGGAAGCGCTGCAGCTCGTCGAGATCGGCGG
>JBILLQ010000136.1:0-3385 GCA_044375975.1 Prochlorococcaceae cyanobacterium | reverse complement strand
CCGGTGAAAAGATCGCCCCGCCAAAGTTTCTGCGCTCTGCGCTGAAGCGTCTGCGGCGGCTGCAGCGGCACCTCAAGCACAAGCAAAAGGGTTCCAATCGCTTGGCGGCTGCCAGGCGGCAGGTGGCGACACTTCACGCCACCATCGCAGACAAGCGCCTCGACTTTCTGCATCAGCTCTCGACCCGCATCATCCGTGAGAACCAAACGTTGGTGCTGGAAGACCTGAATGTGTCGGGGATGCTCAAAAACAGGAAGCTGGCCCGCTCGATCGCCGATGCCGGCTGGCGGCAGTTCCGAACCCTACTGGAGGCCAAGGCGGCGCAATACGGCAGGCAGCTGGTGGTCATCAACCGATGGCTGCCCACCAGTCAGGTGTGCTCAACCTGCGGACACCACGACGGTAAAAAAGGGCTGTCGATTCGGCAATGGCAGTGCCCGAGTTGCGGAGCGGTTCACGACCGCGACATCAACGCTGCTTTGAACATCCTCGCCGCCGGACTGGCGGAGAGTCAAAACGGGCGTGGAGCCGCGCATAAGTCCACCGCTTTGGTGGCAGCAGGCTGTGAAGCGTCAACCCACCCGATCGCTGAGGCACCCTCATGCGCAGCGTAGAAGGAATCTCCGCCGTTCACGGCGGGGAGGAAGTCAAGTTCACCCGCTCGCTGTTTCAAACAGCCGACATGGCCGCCCAGGGGGCAATCCTGCAACGGGTGGCTGAGCTGGTGGATGAGAACCGCCTATTCAGCTCTTGCCGCCAAATCCTGGGGCCAATCAATGCCGCCAACCTCACCGCCGCCCACCTCCAATTAGCGGGACAATCGGCCGGAAAACTGGCGGGACAACTAGCGGAACAATCAAGTATTGGAAAAATTGTGTTGGAGGGCTGGGATTGATAGGCGCTTGTGATCTAGCTGCTTGCCATCTAGTGTCGCCTACCGAAAGTTCATTGTAAAACTCGAATTGGCTTTGAACTGGTTCGCATTTACAGGTGAGATTTCTGCTCACCACCTCACTACTTAGCAGCGGCAGCGGCAGCGGCAAGGCGATCATTATTCCACGATACTCCGATTGGATTTGCCGCGAACTTGCGGGACTGCACACTAGCCGCCAGCAATGGCATTTACAACAAAAAACCGCGGGTTTCCCCGCGGCTTTTAAATCGCACTAATTAAACTGATTAGATAAACTAATTAGTTGGTAATCAGTGAGCCAAGCTTGAGCTAGAGGCTCAAACCAGGGCCAGTTCCTTGGCTTCGGTGTTCAGCTCGAGCTTGGCGGCCACAGCTGCGGGGATCTGGCGGGAGAAGGCGATGCGGGGCATGTCGAGCTCCTGCATCAGTTCGCCTTCGCCGTAGAGGGCAACGTACTCGGAGTAGTTGTCCCAGCTCTGACGGCTGAAGCCATTGGTGCGATAGCTGGAGAAATAGCTCTCGGTAGCTACGCCGTTGGCCCAGATCAGCTCGTGCTGGTCGAGCTCCAGGTTGAAGTAGGTGAGCTCAGGAGCATTCCACTCGCCAACGCGCTCAACCGAGGCGTGGTCGATCAGGGCGCCAGACTCGATCAGGCTGCCTTCCAGGTTGATGGCGTGGGAAGGGCTCATCAGCAGGTCGGCGGTGGCACCGAAAGCACCAGCGGCAACGCGGATGGGGTTCTTGCCGGTGGCAAGCAGCTCATTGAAGGAGCGGGTGCTTTGGCACACAAACTTCAGAGCCTTGGCGCCATTGGCAGTGCTGACCAGATCGCCGATCTGCAGCTCTTCGATGGCCTTTTCGCCTTCGGGAGTGCGGATCTTGGTGCCAGCAACGAAGCAAACAACCAGGTCCTTCAGCTGAATGCTGATGGTTTGGTTACCAGCATTAGTGGGGGAAGAACCGTTGAAGTCGTAGTAGTAATAAGCACCAGCACCGTTGGTGGTGATGATACCGCCGCCGAAGGAGGCACTATAACCGAAGTAATACTCGGGAGCACCAGGAATCTTGTAGATGCCCTCGCCGCGGTCAACAACGCCGTCGCTTGAGACTACGTCGAAACCTGCACTGTAGGAGGTACTCTTAGTGCCACCAACAGTTTTCCAAACCGGAGCAAGAATCGTGCCGGTATTGCTGATTGTAATAGAGCTAGCAAAAGTGATGCCACGATTGCCCGTAAATGCACCAGCGTAACGAACGGTAGCCACAGTTTAATAAAAGTTGAGTTTTCAGGCCGCAATGGCTCTGATGACATCAAATTTAGTCGACTTGATTGCGAAGTGTCTCTGCCTGGGGCGAATCCATCGCTATGCGCACAGCAGCCTGCGTTTTTTGGCCAAAAACAGCGGATTTGCTGCGGCCCTGGGGCAAAAAAATACCTCGAGGCGGGTCGGAGACTTGCCGCCGGCCGGATGGGCCCTCGATTCCATCGGCAGAAAGTTGTGCCTGCAGGGGCGCCCACTAGCGTTTGATCGGTTACGGGGTCTTGCCTGAAGCCGATCTTGCCCAAAGCGGATTGTGCTAAAAGCAGAGTGCCCGGTCGCAGCCATGGCTGAGTTGGGTTGGCTTCGGCGGCATGGCAGCAGCTGGGCCCCGCAACTCGCAGCTAGAGGCAGCCTTGGCACCCAGGTCTGCAAGAAAGCTTTGGAAAACCCAAGCCAAGGCAAAGGTCCCGCTGCTGCAATGGCTCTCAGCTGGCCTGTTCTCAGCTGTCAGGGTCGCAGAAATCGCGGTTTTTCCGAGCCTTCCTGAATCTATTTTGAGCGCCTCGAAAAATTGCCCATTCCGCTTGCCAGAGCTAGGCGCAAACCTGTAGCTGTAATGCCTCTCGCAGTGCGGCATCAATGGACCTCGGTATTTTTCCAGGTGCCTCTTGATCCCTTTCTGGATCCATTTGATCTAGAGCAGATTGGCGGCCAGCTCAGCCAGCTCGCTGCGCTCGCCCTTGAGCCGGCTCGCCTGGCCAGCCAGGGGCTGGCATTTGAAGCGCTCCACCAGCAGGGTGAGGGATGAGATTTGGCGCCTCATCCACAATTGCAAACTGTCGGGACAACTGGCGGGCAATCGAGCATTGGCAAAATAGTGTTGGAGGGCTGGGGTTGATAGATGCGTGATATTTGGCCGTCTTTTATATCCACCAGCCTAGGCCTGCCGCCTTAGCCAGTTGCCAATAAAAAAGCCGCAGGGGAACCCGCGGCTAAAAAACAAAATCAATTAAGCTATGAAGCCAAACTAGCTGCCTATCAATTACTCAAAGAAAAATAGGTTTGAGTTGGGCGTAATTGAGATAAGTAGGTCGCCATAAATAAAACGACCTAGGTTACGGTTTGTAAAGTTAGCTAAACTGATAGGGGCCGGGCAAAATAGCCATTCTTGGCAGCTCTATTCTCAATACCCTGAACCACATGATATGCA
>JBILLQ010000135.1:0-3420 GCA_044375975.1 Prochlorococcaceae cyanobacterium | reverse complement strand
CATATCATGTGGTTCAGGGTATTGAGAATAGAGCTGCCAAGAATGGCTATTTTGCCCGGCCCCTATCAGTTTAACTAACTTTACAAACCGTAACCTAGGTCGTTTTATTTATGGCGACCTACTTATCTAGAAAAATCCGCCAATTTGCTTGGCAGGCATCGATGACGGGGCTGCGCCGCGGTCCTCACGTCACCCGATATTACATGTATAACTGGCTGCAGAAGCTTGGCCAAGATCTTCAATTAAAGCCAGGGCGCGTTCTTTCAGTTAGCCACTCGGATAAGCTGGCAAGTTTACTTGGCATTAAAGCCAATGAAATAGTCTCCGCTGACTATCCGGAGCACAATTTTTTGTCGCTTAATTTTCCAGACTCCAGTTTTGACTATGTAATTTCTGATCAAGTTTTGGAGCACGTTGAAGGCGATCCCTATAAAGCCGTCAGTGAGTGTCATCGGATTCTGCGGCCAGGCGGCATTTCCGTGCTTACTACCTGTTTCATCAACCCTATCCATGCTTGCCCTAAAGACTTCTGGCGTTTTACTCCAGACGCTTTATCTCTCCTGCATCAAGACTGGTCAGAAATTATCGAGGTTGGCGGCTGGGGAAATTTTGCCACTTGGTCTCTCGTTCAAGACGGCCTGAGATTTACTGGAATACCCAATGCAAAATGGCATCCATTACACAAAATTGCCATGCATAATGATCCACTATGGCCAATCGTAACCTGGATAATAGCAAGGAAATAACGCACCTAGTGAGGGAGAAATCCCATGAGGGCAGCTCAAAAATCGCCCCCTGACTCCTGCAAACCAAGCGAAAGCGGTGACTGCAAGCAAGTCTTTGCAATTCTTTTCGCACTATGAGATCCGTAAGATCTTGGATTTTCGGACTACCCATGCTATGATTAGACGACGAACTTAAAACGGGACTACATGACGACAAATCTGTACTCGGTTGCCTTAAATGTGCTGATCGAGGTAAAGCACAAGCTCAATATAGTGGTTGTCGGGGCCAATGACGGCAGGGTCAATGATCCGATTTACGACTTTGCCATGGGAATGTCAAGCAAAACCAACATGCTTCTGATTGAACCAAACAAATTTCTGCTGCCACATCTGCAGAAAAGCTACTCATCACACCCCAGCTACCAGATCGCTAATTGCGCAATTGGCCAGGAGGGGGTGCTTACACTTTATGCAGTCAAAGCAAACTGGTTCGATCACTTTCAACCTGCCTACGCAAAAGGATGGCCTCAATATAGAGCCGCAACGGGCATCACCTCGGCAAACAAAGAGCACGTTGAAAAAGCCCTGCTCCGCGAAGGCATAAATCCAGATGATGCTATCGAAAGCCTGAATGTGCCATGCCAGCAGCTCAGCCCGCTTCTAGCAGAACTAAGCTGGCCATCTGCCATAGATGTTCTTCAAATTGATGCGGAAGGATATGATGATTCCGTGATACATGCTGCCAATATCCAGAGCACAAGGCCCAGTTTAATCTACTTTGAAAACCACAATATCCCCGAAAAAAGAATGGACGTACTCGTAAATTACCTGTCTAGCCAGCATTATTTAACCTACAAGATGGGCGGAGACAGCCTGGCCATCGATAGCAGCGTCAATCCATTGTCTGCGGCCCTAAATGATGCAATAGCTCCCCATCGGCAATGATTCGGCCATCCTGTAACCGAATAATCCGCTGGGTGCGGGCAGCGACGCCCGCGTCATGGGTCACCAACACGATCGTGATCCCCGACTGATGCAGGGCGGAGACCAGATCCATCACCTCCTCGCCGGTGCGGGAATCGAGGGCACCGGTGGGTTCATCGGCTAGTACCAGGTCGGGCTGATTCACCAGGGCCCGGGCGATCGCCACCCGCTGCTGCTGTCCACCGGAGAGCTGACTGGGCAGGTTTGCCATCCGATCGGCCAGGCCCACGTCCACCAGCATCCGCTGGGCCCGCTGCCGCCGCTCACTCCTTGCATAGCCCGCATAGACCATCGGCAGCATCACGTTTTGCAGAGCCGTGAGCATGGGCAGCAGGTTGAACTGTTGGAAGACGAAACCAATCCTGTAGTTACGTAGATCGGTACGTTCATCATCGGCAATTTTTGTAATATCACGGGCATCGAAATAGTAATGCCCCTCACTCGGCTGCTCCAGGCAGCCGAGGATATTCATCAAGGTAGATTTACCTGACCCCGAGGCACCCATGATGGCGATGTAATCTCCCCGCAGGATGGTTAGGTCGATGCCCCGCAGCACTGGTACGACCACGTCATCCATTCGATAGGTCTTGCCGATCTTCTCCAGCCTGAGCATGGGCTAGTTGTTGCGGAGGGCAGTAATCGGATCGAGCATGGCTGCCTTGCGGGCCGGATAGGCACCAAAAAACACGCCGATCACCAGGCAGAACAGCAGCGAGGCCAGCACGGCATCGAGAGCTAGCCCCGCCTTCCAACCCAAGGCGAGATTGATCACCAGAGAGGCAAATATCCCTAGCCCCACCCCCAGCAATCCGCCGCAGAGGGATAGTACGATCGCCTCGATCATGAACTGGAGCAGGATGTCACTGGAGCGGGCGCCAATCGCCCTGCGGATACCGATCTCGCGGGTTCTTTCCGTCACCGATACCAACATGATATTCATGATGCCGATCCCCCCCACCACTAGAGAAATAGCGGCCGAACCACCAAGCAGGGCGGTGAAGATGCCGGCCACGGAATTGGACGCACTGAGCAGATCAGCCTGATTGCGAATTAAGAAGTCATCCTGGCGCGGTGGCACAATCCTGTGGCGCAGCCTCAGCAGGTTGGTGATTTGATACTGGGCGGCATCCATCTGCCCGGCTGCACGGGCGGAAGCCGAAATGCTGTCTAGGGCGATACCGGTAACAGCGTTAACCCCTACGATGCGATTGGCCATAGTTGTAAGCGGAATAAACACCTGGTCGTCCATATCGCGAAAAGAATTAACACCCTTGTATTCGAGGGTGCCCACCACCGTGAACGGCTCCCCCTGAATGCGGATGGTCTGCTGCAGGGCCGCCCCTGGCGTCAGACCCAGGCTGTCCACCACCGTTTGGCCCAGCACGGCCACCCTGGCGGAACGCAGCAGTTCAATTTGATTGAAAAACCGACCCGTAAGCGGCAGGAAATCGCGCACCCGCACGTATTCGGGTGTCGTGCCCACCACCGTGGTGCTGGTATTCAGCTGGGCATGCACCACCTGCGTGCGCCGATTCAGTACTGGGGCCACATCGGCCACCGATTCGCAGGCGGAGGCAATCGCCTTACCCGTTCAGAGGGCGGGACGCCCACCGCGCCAATCCACCCCTAATTGCTTAACGCCGAGGGGTCAAGGAATTGGCGGCATGAGCTGAGCAGTTCAGGGATCTGGCAGCAGCGAGGGCATTACTCC
>JBILLQ010000126.1:0-10788 GCA_044375975.1 Prochlorococcaceae cyanobacterium | reverse complement strand
GCCAAGCAGCCCGCCCGCTCCCCCATTGCGGGCGGGCTGCTTGGCGGATTAAGAGCCGGCCACTGCACCCTCTCGGCATCGGCAAATCGGTCTGCCAGGGGGTTGACATCTATACGAGCATCTTCTGGGCCAGGGCCACGCCAAGGGCTCTGGCGTAGACAGTGACTTGGGCGACAAAACGGTGACTGCCGTCCTGCTGCTCAACAGCAGAGCCCCGCAGCGTCTTGCCGTCACACACCCGCTTACCAATTCTCTGGCCCCGCCTGGGATCTGGCTGATCATCCAGGCCTGGAGCACCTGAGCGAATTCCTGCAGGTGGGCCCTATTGAACAGGTAGAGGAAGGTGGCATCCGACGGCCAGAGCTTGAACTCCAACCCCAGCGCCTGGTTAAGCGCTTCCCGGTGCCGGCGGGCAAAGGCCTCCAGATCACGGGAGCTACGGCAGCCGCTCAATATCCCCAGTACCGCCACCAGCAGCAGGTACCACTGCGGGTAACGCACCCCACGGCGGTAGCGACCATCCAGGATCGCCTTGAGGAAGCTGATCAGATCATCCGGAGCAGACTGATCGACTGCAGCGAAACGGGTGTCGGGCATTGTGAGCGCTGAGACCCGCTAACCAAAGCCAATGCTGACAGCCCCGACAAAAGCTATGCGGACAGACTTTTAGGCGGCCCTGGAGGGCTGGGAGGTAAATCACAAGCGGGTGCAACGGCTTTGGCGGGAAGAAGGCCTACAACGGCCTACGACTCGCAAACGGAAGCGTGCGCAAGCTGCCGGCGGCTCCAGGGAGCTGTTACGGGCCGAGTACCCACACCACGTCTGGGCAATCGACTTTCAGTTTGACGAGACCATGAACGGAAGAAAGCTCAAGTTTCTCAACGTCATTGATGAATATAGTCGCATGGCTCTGGCAATTCGTGTCGGCAGAGGATGCAAGGCGGTCGATGTAATCGACACATTGGAGGAACTGCTGAGCAAGTTTCCAGCTCCAACCCACATCCGCATGGATAATGAGCCGGAGTTTATCGCCCTCGCCCTCCAGAAGCGGTGTGTGGACAGCGGAACCGGCACGGAGTACATCCCACCAGGTGCACCCTGGGAGAATCCATTCATGGAATCGTTCAACAGCAGAATTAGAGACAAATTCTTGTAGACGAAGTCGGCCGGAGTCCACACATTGAGTTGTTCATGTCCGTCTGTGAAGCCCGCATTTTGGTAGAAAGGTACCGGATGGAGTACAACACCTACAGGCCGCACTCAAGCCTCCAGGGGCGTAAGCCCCTGGAGGCACTCCAGCAATGGAGAGCGGCATGACCTACCCACCAGCTCTCATAGCAACTGGACCTCTAAAGGGGGTCACGTCACGATCATGGAAGATCCGCACCGTCAGCCGCTGGCCGATCAGCCGCAGCAGCACGGAATACACCACCTTGAGCACCTTGATCGTGCTGGTGCACCGCACCGTGAGCTGCTCGATGTCGTAGTCGGCAAAGCGAAACGGCGGCAATGGCCGCAGCGCCGGCTTTTCCTGCTCCAGCCGGATCAGACGCGGTCGGTTGTAGGCATCGGCGACCTCAGCCAGCAAGAACTGATAGGCCGCCAGCGCCTCGAACTCCGTACTGCCCCGCAGCAGCAGCGCCTGCTCGATCCGTCTTTTGAGATGGCCGTGGGGGCTCTCCACACGGGGGCTCTCCACACGGCCGTTTTCATGGGCCACACCACAATTGTTGCGGCTATAGGCCAGGCCGTAGTGGCTGCAGAGGGCGAGATGGCGGCGGGTGATATCGGCGCTGAAACTGCCGCTGCGGTTACGACACACCGCCGGTAACCGGTCGGTCCGCAATTCTGCCGGTACCCCACCACAGGCGGCAAGAGCGTTCTATAACCCCTCGGAGAGGGCGACAAAACTCTCGCCGCCCTGCACCACCTGGGAGTAGCTCCAGCCGCTCCAGGCCAGGCAGTAATTGAACAGCAGATGAGGGAACACTTGGCCGGCGATCGTTACCTCCACACCCTTGAGCTGGGTGAAGTCACAGAAGGCGATCTCACCGGGTTCGTAGCTCAAGGGGAAGATCATCTCTGGATCCGGACCGTGCAGCGCCTTCCAGTCCCGTACCCGCCTTGGCAGGGTCTGCTGCAGGGGAATCCAGTCCACATCAGGCTTCTGCCGCTGCAGGTGCTCCAGCAGGGTGATCGGCGTCAACGCTGGTGCTCGTTGCAGCAGCGGCACCAGCTCCTCCTCCCAAACCCCCGCCAGTGGGTCCAGTCGGGTACGCCTGCGGGGCTGGGTCGCCCGCGGTTGGAGCTGATTTCTCTCAATCCGGCGGGCACTGCGCACTGAGATGCCCGCCGCTGCGGCGTTTTGCCATGAACAGGTTGCGTTGGTGGCTTGTCAGTGGTGCCGGCATCCCCAGGGCCCCGCGCATAGGCGCCAAAGACACCAACACTGACCCAACCGGCCAACGAGCTTGGCGCCGACCGGCCAACTTCATTGTCGCCGGACAGTTCCGCACTGTGAAATACCGGCCGGACCACCCCAGGCGACCCTTCCAGAACGTGGAGGAGACCTGTCTGTGGGTATGTGCATTTGTGGACTGGTACAACCACCAGCACCGCCACAGCGGCATCCGTTTCGTTACGCCAGATCAATGCCATAGCGGCCAGGCCGAAGAAATCTGTCGCCACCGTGCCCGTCTCTAATAGCAAGCGCGTCAGCGTCATCGCCGCCGCTCGACCCGCAACACCCGCTGCTGGCGTCAGATCAATCATAAGCAGAGGACCCTTGAAGCTACAGGTCAAGTTCCAAACTTAAATGCCCAGAGTCCAAGCAAGCAAGTATTGCCAAGCGCCAACGACAATAAGCTTACTGCTAAGCACCAATCCGCAACTTATTCATAAGATAAGCGAAGACCGTAGTGCGCCGAGTTACAATGTCAGCATTCACCTCCATTCCCAATCGGAGTTGGCAATTTCCCAGCCTACCCTTTAAGCTAGTATATTTTGGCTCAACCACCACCTCATAAGCTGATGCTCCCCTACCTAAGAGGGGGGACTGAGCAGCCATCGCCGACCCTGGCTGCGCCGCCGTTGGAACAGTATCAGCAGAGAGGTTTCGCACTACAGCGGGCATCACGCCAAACTCAGAAGTGGGACAAGCGGATATCTTTAATGTCGCATATTGACCTACCTTAATGTGACTAATAGAGTCTGCAGGCACCTGCAGCTTCGCCTGATAGCGCTGACTGAGTGGAGCAAGAACGGCCATCACTTCACCGGGTTGCAATACTTGTCCTGAGTGGTTCAAATTGGTAGTCACCACAGAGCCGTGGATGGGAGATCTTACAGTCGCGAAGTCAATGGCACGCTGCACCTGTAGTAGACGCGCACGACGTTGAGCAACTTGTTTGCTCAACTCATCTGCGGAGGAGCGAGCCTGAGATGCGCTTTGTTGAAGTCGCGCCAATTCACTCAAGCCTCGGGCACGCTGCTCAGACACACTCTGCATAGCCTTAAGCACTTCAGCCTCACCCATAATTTGTCGGGCTTGCTTCTCATCCACCAAGCTACGGGGTACGGCGCCACTCTCGAGAAGAGATCGGTAACGCTGAAGTTCGCTGTTCTCGAAGTTAAGAGACGCCCTTGCCTGCTCTACATTTCGACGGGATGACTCAGTTAGGGAGGTCGTGATGCCATTGAGGGCTGTGAACTGGGAATCAAGGGAGCTCTGTTCGGCCCGAGCTTGCTGTGCCTGGCGCTCTAAGGTGGCTAGCTCATCTCGTAGCTGCTGTCTTTCCGCTTGAACTGACCGACTGTCAAACACTGCCAACAAATCTCCTGGCTGTACCACCTGATTTGGTCGCATTAGCACCCGCTGCAATGTTCCGCCCTGTTCACTCTGGATAACGTTGTTTTCTCCAGTGGGGCGCACCACACCCGAAGCTCTAACGGTTTCGCGCATAGGCCAAACAGCCATGGCCCCGAAACCGAGAAGGAAAAGCAAAATCAGTTGCCGCCCCAAAGCCGACGCCCAAGGACCAGGTCCAGGGAGAAAGTCCTCCCCATCAACCGGCATCAATGTTGGCGGTAGGGCCGCGACTAGAGCAGTACTATTAGGCGACAGAGAAGCCTGAGACTCGCCATCTACTGGGGGCGACGGCATTGGAGATGACATGGCATTAAAATCTGGTGTGCTCATTAGGCAGATTTGAGATAAGGGGCAACTTGAACATGGTCACGTAAATCCTTAGGATGACTCTGCTGCCGAACAGCTCCTTGCTCCATAAAAACAATCCAGTCGGCACGCAAGATTACGGAAGGACGATGGCTCACAAGTATGGTCGTCTTACCGCGGCGGTGGGCCAACAACCGATCCATCACCCTGGCCTCCAATACAGGATCAAGGGCAGAAGTTGATTCATCAAGCAATAATATAGATGGATCACTTGCCAAAGCCCGAGCAAGAGCAAGTCGCTGACGTTGTCCACCAGAAAGATTGGCACCAAATTCACCAAGCACTGTGCCATAACCATCAGGAAGATCGCGGATAAAATCATCCGCCAAGGTCAATCTACACAAATTTACCACCGATTCAAAGCCAAGCTGAGGATATGCAAACACAAAATTATCAAAGATCGAACGATTTAAAAAAGTATCATCCTGAGGCAGCAGAACAACCTGTCTCCTGAGGCAGTCAAGCTCCAAATCTCTACCGTTGAATGGCCCATAATGAATTGCACCCTGCTGCAAAGGATAAAGACCGGCTATCAGCTTGCTAAGTGTACTTTTACCACATCCCGATTCACCAATCAAGGCAGTGGTAAGTCCGCCTGGAATCCTTAAATCCAAGTGCTCTATAAGGGCGCAACGACCAGAATGATGAAACGAAATGTCAGCACAAAGTACATCGGAATTCGCGGAAATTATCGCCTTCTGCTTGCCATTACTGGCTGCAGTTTCCGTCGGATGCTGCAACGCATCATCAAGTCTAGCCATGACCACGCGGGAAGTAATTAACTCCTGACTCAGGCCACCAACAGCTGCCAAAAATGCCAATACGTTCGCACCCATACCATTAAATGCCAGCAGCTGTCCGATGCTAAGCTGTTGGGACAAAACAAAAGTGCTACCATACCACAATAAAATAATTGTGGTAAAGCTACCCAGGACAGTGGTAGCAGTACTTGCCTTGAGATCGAGTAGACCAACACTCCAGGCAAGTCTTGCCAAGCGCCCTTGATTTCGTTGAAACTCCTGCCAAGCTTGAGGACTAGCCTGGGTGGTCTTAAGAAGAGCCTGACCACGAAACAGCTCAACCAAAAATCCTTGATTATTTGCAGACTGGACCAATAGACCTTGGGTACGTCGATGCAACGATGGCAGCACAGCAAGCTGGCAACCGATCACCAAGCTAAATCCTAACAAAGCAGCCAAGGTAAGAGAACTGTTGTATTGCCACATCCACACGATTGAGATCAAAGCAATACAGCACTGCCCAGGCAAGCCAAGCACCAGGTTGGCAATCAATTCATTTAATTTAGCGATATCTTCAAGGCGACTTACCACCTCGCCGCTGCGTCGGCACTCAAAGTATGTGAGTGGCAGCCGGAGCAAATGCTGACCATAGTGAAGCACCATCTGCAGCTGGAGCTTCTGGCCAAAGTGACCCACCAAAACCCCCTGCAGCAATCCAAGCATACCTCGCAGTAGAAATAAAACCAATATGCCAATTACTAGGCTACGAAGCATCTCATCATCACCTCGAACCAACACGTCATCGGTGAGAATCTGCATAACTAAAGGCATCCCCAGCGCTAGAACACCGATACCAAGGTTAAGCCCCAATGCTTGAAGAAGTAAATGCCGAAAAGGCATTACATAGCGAGCGAATACTCCCAATCCTTTTCCCGCCTGCCATCCTTCATTCTTAGCATCAATAACTGGGAAGCGTTGTGGATCAGGTTCGAGCAACAACAGCACGCCATTACTCCAGCCCTTGACAAAAGCGTCACGGGAAAGAAGACGCAACCCCGTAGCAGGATCGGCCACGCATAACTCATCACCCTTGCGACCGTGCAGAACCACCCAGTGGCAGCCTTGCCAATGGCAAATCACAGGTAGAGGCAGAGAATCAAGTTCATCAAGTAACGAAGCTTCTGCCTTCGCCGCTCTGGCATAAAAGCCAAGACTTTCCGCCCCTCTTTTTAGTCCCAACAACGTTGTACCATGGGCAGAAGTGCCAACACTGTGACGAATCAGTGGCAAAGGTATGCTCTGACCGTGGCTTTTACAGACAGTGGCCAGGCAGGCAGCACCACAATCTTCTTCGTCATATTGACGCACACAGGATAGATTGCGGAACTGACTTCCAAACCCAGGCAGCTGTCGCAGCCATTGCACAATTTTCAAAGCACTCATAGCACTAAGGTCAAACAAATGCGACGGAATTCAAGCCATTGGCCTGGCTGCTGACAATCGAGCCACCATTGACCACCAAATTAAACGAGTTGTTAATTTGAATTATGCTAATGGCAATAGATATGGCGAAGCGCATGGCGCTATGGCCATATTCGCCAGTAGAAAAGTCGCGATTCCGCGAAAGTGCTCGATGCCCACGATTGTGCCGACAAGCTCCATTGCATTGCTCAGCTTCAAAATCAGAAAGTAAATACATTGCAAGAAATGAAACAAGAGAAAGGCGCCGCAACCAACAGCCACGGCGCCTCAGTCAACGATCAGAGAAAGCCAATGAACGAAAGTTCATTACCCTGGAAAAGATCAGCGATCCCCTTTCCACCAAGTACTCCGATACCTACATTAGCACCATTATTGGTCTGCAATGAGCCAAAAAGTGATGTAGAGATGGAAATTCTTGGGGAGATAGTAATCCCTGAAGCACCGCAAATGGCTTCAGACTGCAAATCCGACAACTCAATCATGGGAAAACCTCGAAGAACGTAAGAAATGCCCATGGTATAAATGCCATGGGCACCCAGATAAACCTTATGCTATGACTCAGCCAATGATATTGGTGACGTCGGCGCTATTGCCCTGGAAGCTGGAGGCGGTGCCAAAACCGCCAATGCCGATACCCACATTAGTGGCATTATTGCTTTGTCCAATTATCACTTTATTGTTCAAAGTAGTAGAATAGGATGCAGGTGCCCAGCATTTAGGAGCTTTATAGTACCAGCTACCACCACCACCAGCAAGCATTTCGGACTGAGAATCGGCCAGCAGATTGAACTTAGTCATGTGCACTCTCCAAAAGAAATTGAAAGTATCGGGCCTGAGCCCAGCAAATTTATAAGTAAACAGATCGAAGGCAAATGACTTTTCTGCGATTGTACAGCATTTTCGCTGCCACAACGCTCAGCAGGCAGATTCAGTCAAGACCGTTGCCCCAGAATAATGGCAAGAAAGAGCACAAATACAAATGAAAATATTCGCGGCAATATATCCAATTAGACATTGAAGGCTTACCTGCGACAAATAAACGACAAATCAATATTCAGGCTGGAGTCATATTTAGAAAATGCTCACCAGTTACACGCAGTGTTGATTGACATCTCAAGTAATTGCCCTTCCGTCGCGATGCGCCAGGGGCACGCCAAGGGTTGCAATACTTGGCTTGGCTGCCATAAGCTCTTCTAGATTAGAAATTTTCCATTGTTCCCTAAAACTGTTCAACAAATCTAGAGAATAACTGAAGTCTATGCTAGATAAATTATTTGCTCGGATTTATCATAAACCCCGAAATAGCCCTGGCTGAAAGTAACATAAAAAACAATGAATCCACATCTCACTTCAACGAATAAAATGAACGGAATTTGAGGGCAAGCCAAAAACGATGGCCCATGCAAGTGAGATTGCAATATATTTCGGTACAGAATTGTAGATAAGCAAGTGAACTTTGTAAAGGGTTACGGCAGGGCAGATTCCTGAACACTTGGGAAGCTCTGGGCAAAGCCTCTCGCGAAAGCACCAACTACAGCAAAATGTCCAAATTAGACACATCTAAAGGGCTCATGGCATCAATCAGTCAAAAAATGCCAATCTCTATCTACTCTTGATCTATTTTTACCCCTGATTAGTGCTCAATTGGCACACTGATTACCTGTTTAGCTTGTGAGCAACAGTTGGCGGCGAGCCATGAACAGGTTTGACAGTGCAGTCAGCAGCTTCACATCGCAGCTGTTTTATGCCATTTTCCTCAACCTGGTCTTCTGAAAGCCGAACTGCTGTTTAACTACGCGGCAGGGGTGCTCAACCTAGTGGCTCCGCCACGCTCGGCCTTCGGCCTCGGGAAAGCCAGGGTATAATGCGCCTTGGCAGACTCCACCAGATTCTCCAGCCCCTCAGGCTTATCAGGTAAAACTCGGCGCTTATCTGGGCGCATAGCAGTGCGAAATACCATCTTCTTGCCTTCAAATTCAGCGCGCTTATCAATTCCCTGGTAGCCGACGTCGCCGTAAACCACCTCCTCCTCACCGAGCAGTAGCTCCGCTGCTGGGCTGAGGTCGCACAATTTGGCTGCAGTGTTTTCCACTGAGTGGATCAGGCCTGTGTCCTTGTCCACGCCAATGTGAACCATCATCCCAAAGTGCCACTGATTGTCCTTCTTGGTCTGGTGCATCTCGGGATCCTGCTCCCCGGCCTTGTTCTTGGTGGAGCTGGGGGCGGCGATCAAGATGGCATCAATGATAGTTCCCTGTCTCATCTCCATTTCTCAGCCCTTGAGATAAACCTTGATCATCAAGCCTTCTGGCCCCAGGGAACTCCCCCCCCCGAGGCACCCACAGATCCGTTTAGTCAGATCAGATATTGCCTATCTGCTCAAGTTTAGACCGGTTCAGATGGATTTGCAGGGTTAACAGTTATGCGTGCAAATTTTAGCTCAGGCTTTGCAGCATTCCCGCCATCGGCAAACTTGCCTGAGGTGGCAACCATGGTGAACTTAAAGATTGAAGACGTCAAATCGCTCTGCATCTTAACAAGTTGAACAAACTGCCGCAGATAAGAATTCGCAACCATTGTCACTTCGATTTCAGGCATGCCTATCTCACTGGCGAGATCATCAACAAGCTACTTATCGCGAAAAGATGGCTGCATAGCTGGCTGGCTGGGCTCGATAGTCTCAAGCGGTTGCTCGTGAATTAAAGCCTACAGTGTCTCCGCCTGGAAGGGGGCAACATGCTTGGCGGCACTTGAAGAAGGTGTCTTCGAGAATAGTTAGTACGGAACCAGGGAAATGGGGCCAGTGGCTCCATGCAACCAAATGAAGATTAAAGCTATACAAAAAAACGGAAATACATAAGCTTTCCTGAATCTAAGCAAAAAATTGATTAGCTAGCCGGCCCCTCTTTGGCAGGGCAAACTGTCATGCGCGCAAACTTGCGCTCAGGCCTAGCTGGCGTGTCTCCGCTGGCTGGCTTTGCCTCGAAGATGACTGACTTGAAACTGGCACTGGGGGAAACGAAATCGGTTTGGCTATCGATCAAATCTACAAACATTTCAAGGACGGCCAGGCCAACCTTGCGCACTTGCCCCGCTGGCAAGCCTGTCTCACTCGAAACAATGTCAACGAGTTCTTTTAGATTCATTAAAACAACTCTGCCTTTAGCGGTAGATAAAGGAGGAAATTGAGGTCAAATCCGCCAACGGAGGCTTAGTCTACATCTTCAAGCTTAGCCCATTGCATGATCCCCAGCGTCATTCGGAACACTGCAGGGATTAGCGGGGCCACAGCAGCGCCGAATGGGACACCATTGCCGCAGCACTGCTTGGCAGTCCGCCCCGCTAAGGCGATCAGTCCATCGCCACTGGCACAACTTAAAGCGGTAGGAGATATGGGCGGCTGAGGTTTGCGATTGCCAAAACCTAGGTCAGCCAAGCATCGACCGGTTGCCTTGGCAGGCGGTCAATCGCAGCTAAAATCACTAGCGGGGCAATACTTTTGCTGACAGCTGAGGGTCAGCTGGTCCAAATTGGCTTCGATGCCCACAGCGCGGCCAGCGAGACCGGGCGACCGGGTGAAAAGCGCATACAAACAGTTATCATTTATTGCTTGTTTGTACCATCAAAGGGCTGCCTGGCATATGTGGCCCAGGCTCCCGCGTAGCCAAGCAGCTGGTGAAACACGGCAGCCAGGGGGGCGCATGGCTTGGCAAGGTCTACCAGCTTTTAGCAAATGGGAACATTACCTCCCGGGACATCAATGATTGAGAAAGGCTGCTGGGGTGAACCAGGGAATGCGGCCCCAGCAACTTTGGGAAGCGAGTCACTCATCCATGGGTACCCTAATTAAGCTTTCGACTGGCCTGCCATTGCCATTGCCATGATTGTAGCGGTTCCGGCCGTTGTTCATATTTCGGTAGCGAGGGGCATAGATAGATCTGTACCAATTATCCCGAACGAAATAGACCTTTCGCTGACAGGCATTATAGCGGCCGCAATAGGATCCCCAGCTCTGGCGCTGATACAGAGGAACCCTTAGGTATACTGGCTGACCTTATTCAGGGCTCAAAGGCTGAATCAAGACGGGGCTGTAATTGTAGAACTGTGGATTGGGAAAGCCTTGAATATTTAGTCCACCGTAATAGTTAGGTTGACCGAGTTGAATGCTGAAGTCTACCTGAGCCAAACCAGGGGAGCCAAGCAAGGTGTCAGGCGACAGAGAAAACTGGTCCTCCGCTTTGCATCATTAAGTGTTACCTTCAATTGGTGTCGCGACAGGATTGGCCATTTCCACTGTCTGCGTCCCCTTTCCGGCTGATCGCATCACCCCCA
>JBILLQ010000134.1:0-3444 GCA_044375975.1 Prochlorococcaceae cyanobacterium | reverse complement strand
GGGGTCGGGGTCGGGGTCGGGGTTAGGGTTAGGGTTAGGGTTAGGGTTAGGGTTGGGGTCGGGGTTAGGGTTGGGGTTGGGGTTGGGATTGGGGTTGGGATTGGGGTTGGGATTGGGGTCGGGGTTAGGGTTAGGGCATGAATTTGTAATTAAACATGGAATTATATTGGGATTGAGAATGGAACCTGGATTTAGGTCGGAGATGGGGCCAAGGCCGGGACTGGGATTGGGGCTGGGAGTCAGATCGGGACTAGGACTCGGGCTAGGACTAGGACTAGGGCTAGGGCTAGGGCTAGGGCTAGGGGCCGGACCGGGAGTAGGAAAAATAGGGCCAGCGCCAGGATTTAACTCAGAGATAGGGATAGGCCCCGGGCTAGGACCAGTACTGGGACTGGGACTGGGACTGAGACTGGGGCTGGGGCTGGGACTGGCGCTGGGATTGGGGCTGGGAGTCAGATCGGGACTAGGACTTGGGCTGGTAGCCGGATCGGGACTAGGACTCGGGCTAGGGGCCGGACCGGGAGTAGGAAAAATAGGGCCAGCGCCAGGATTTAACTCAGAGATAGGGATAGGCCCCGGGCTAGGACCAGGACTGGGACTGGGACTGGGGCTGGGACTGGGGCTGGCGCTGGGATTGGGGCTGGTAGCCAGATCGGGACTAGGACTTGGGCTAGGGGCCGGACCGGGAGTAGGAAAAATAGGGCCAGCGCCAGGATTTAACTCAGAGATAGGGATAGGCCCCGGGCTAGGACCAGGACTGGGACTGGGACTGGCGCTGGGGTTGGGGCTGGGAGTCAGATCGGGACTAGGACTTGGGCTAGGGGCCGGACCGGGAGTAGGACTCGGGCTAGGGCTAGGGCTAGGGCTAGGGGCTAGACCGGGAGTAGGAGGTATTTGTGCTTCGGCTGGCGTAGGGCAGGTTCCTAAAATGGAACAGATTTCCACGCTGGACAGAATTGTGTCCAATAAAGATTGCGGATTTCCCCTGCTCTGCATTACTGGTGATCCAGCATCCCCACTCCCAGTGGTCATCGCACCACTCGGCGCCAAGACATCACTTTGTGGCACAGCTAAAGACAAATCTGTATTGTCATTAGACTTTGGCCTTGGGGATTGCTTGCCATTGACAACATCGGCTACTCTCCCATTGCCATCAATTCCTTTTGTAGATTTTCCTCTGGCATGAGCATCTGCCATCGGCATTGCCCCGCCAGCTGCTAATACAGATCCCCATATGATTGTTGCAACAAAGAGCGTGCTCCTGTTGTGAAAGCGCAGGTGCATCGAGAGACTTGCCAAAAACAAATTTCTCTCAGCCTGGCTAGCTGCTTACAGCATGGGCAACAAAGGGGGATTCGTGGCCCAAGAATGCAGCAGATGCGCTGAGGAAATCGCAGATTCAGCAGACCAACTGCAAAACATCATCAAACCATAAGCATCTTCGCAGCCAAAAGCAGCAGACAATCCGCAGAATTTTAGCTTCTCCAAAAGTTAATCTGAGCACCAATATATAGCATGCCATGGTGGAATTATCTGGCTTTTCTGGATTGAATTGGTAATTTAAGTTGCGCACTGAACTAATTAAAAAATTTCCAAAAGAAAAGCCCCTGCATTTTTGCAGGGGCTGGGGTTTGCCCTGGTCAATTAATTAGATCTTTGCCTAATTAATAGGTTTGCAATCTAAATCGATCAGTCGAGGTCGGGCATGGCCAGAGTGGGCTCGGCCTGGCGGTCGATGCCCTTCTCGAAGCCGGCTGCCGCAGCGCGGGCGCGACCGGCGTGCCAGAGGTGACCCACCAGGAAGAAGAAGGCCAACACAAACTGGGTGGAGGCCAACCACTGGCGGATGTTTACGAAGTTCACCGAGTTGGGCTCGGTGATGATGCCGCCCACCGAGTTAAGCGAAGCGTTGGGGGCATGGGTCATGTATTCAGCTGCCCGGCGCACTTGCCAGGGCTGAATATCGTTCTGTAGCTTGTCGAGGCTGAGGCCATTGGGGCCCCGCAGGGGCTCCAGCCAGGGACCACGGAAATCCCAGAAGCGCATGGTTTCACCACCAAAGATGATCTCGCCGGTGGGGGAGCGCATCAGGTACTTACCAAGACCGGTGGGGCCCATGGCCGAACCGATATTGGCGCCAAGGCGCTGGTCACGCACCAGGAAGGTGAAGCTCTGGGCCTGGGAGGATTCGGCGTTGGTGGGGCCGTAGAACTCCGAGGGATAGGCGGTGTTGTTGAACCAGATGTAGGCCGAAGCGATGAAGCTCATGAAACTGAGCGCGCCAAGGCTGTAGCTCAGATAGGCCTCACCATTCCAGATAAAGGCACGACGCACCCAGCCAAACGGCTTGGTGACCGCATGCCAAATGCCTCCAAAGATGCAGATCAAGCCAATCCAGATATGACCACCGATGATGTCCTCCATCGAGTTAACACCGATGATCCAGCCCTCGCCACCAAATGGTGCTCGGCCCAGATAGCCAAAGATCACTCCAGGGCTGAGGGTTGGGTTGGTGATAATCCGCACATCGCCGCCACCCGGAGCCCAGGTGTCGTATACGCCACCAAAGAACATGGCCTTGAAGACCAGCAGCAGGGCACCAACGCCAAGCAGAATCAGGTGATAACCAATGATATTGGTCATCTGATTCTTATCGCGCCAATCCTGGGAGAAGAAAGTGGAGTAATTCTCCAGAATTTCCGGGCCTCGCAGGGCGTGATACAGGCCGCCCAAGCCGAGTACAGCTGAGCTGATCAGGTGCAGAACCCCTACCACAAAGAAGGGATAGAGATCGGTCACCTCACCGCCAGGACCGACGCCATAGCCAAGGGTGGCGACGTGGGGGAACAGGATCAGACCCTGCTCATACATGGGCTTGTCAAAGGTGAAGTGGCTCACCTCAAACAGCATCATGGCGCCGGCCCAGAACACCATCAGGCCAGCGTGGGCCACGTGGGCACCGAGCAAACGGCCAGACAGATTGATCAGACGAGCATTGCCGGCCCACCAGGCAAAACCGGTGGAGTCGAGGTCCTTGCCCCCGGCGGCAACCAAGGAGGAATTAAAGGGCGTTTCCACGGGGAAGTACCTCTTCAGGGAAGACAAAGTTTTCGTGAGGCTGGTCTGCAGGTGCCATCCAGGCACGCAGACCTTCATTCAGAAGAATGTTTTTGGTGTAGAAAGTCTCGAACTCGGGATCCTCAGCGGCGCGAATCTCCTGGGATACGAAGTCGTAGGCCCGCAGGTTCAAGGCCAAGCCGATGATGCCGATGCTGCTGGTCCACAGACCCATCACGGGCACGAACAGCATGAAGAAGTGCAGCCAGCGCTTGTTGGAGAAGGCGATCCCGAAGATCTGGCTCCAAAAACGGTTGGCGGTCACCATCGAATAGGTCTCCTCCTCCTGGGTGGGCTCAAACGCCTTGAAGGTGTTGGCCTGCTTGG
>JBILLQ010000091.1:0-10814 GCA_044375975.1 Prochlorococcaceae cyanobacterium | reverse complement strand
GCGCGGTCGTGCAGGCTGCGGGAGATGGCGGCCAGGGCGATGGCGTTATCCGCCGACAGCACCACCTCCAGGGCCACGAGCAGGGGCAGCAGCAGCAGCAGCTCACCCCAGTGGTCAACCCCTTGGATCAGGGGAGATAGGGACTGGATCGACTCGGCTTCCATCACGCCCTGCGAAGGTTGCACTCTAGGAATCGATCACTGCTCCCCGGGAAGCCCGATGCAACTGCAGGCCCGTCTGGTGCATGCCGAACCAGGAACTCGGGTGGTGGAGGTCTCGGTCCACCAGCAGGGTCGCCGGCTGGCCAGCGCCCTGGGGGAAGCCGCCAGCGCCGAAGCCGCAGAGGATCGGGCCATCGAAAGGTTGAGCCAAAGGCTGGGGGCAGCCCTAGCCAGCGAGCCATGGCCAGCCCCAGAAGCCCTGGAGAAGGCGCCACGGCCAAAGCCAAAAACTGGCAACCGAGCTGCTCCTGCTAACAGCAGCCCAGCCGCTCCAGTTACCGGCGCTCCAGCTGCTCCAGGCCCCAGTAGCCCAGCAGCTCCAGTCAGCAGCAGCTCAGCTGCAGCAAATAGCTCCCTCACCACCGCGCCTAGCGCATCGGCATCAGCTGGTGAACCAACGCCAAAGCAGGCGCCAGAAGCTTTAGGAAATCGCCGGCAAGTGATCAGGAGCGCAGCAGGGTCCACCAGCTCAGAACCAGCCGCAGAATCTGGCCCTGCCGCGGAACCTGGCCCAACTGCCGCCACAGACTTTCTAGTTGATCCAGCCAATGCTAAGCCAGTGGCGGAGGAGCCGGCAGCTGACCCGGAGGACTGGAGTAGTGAATTGGCCCAGCTCGAACTGGAGCTAAAGCGCCTGGGCTGGCAGAGGGAGCAGGAGAGCAGCTACCTGGAGCGGGCCTTCGGGCACCCCAGCCGCAGCCGCCTCACCACCTACGCCGACCTGCTGGCCTACCTGCAAGCCCTGGCGGGGCTGGAGCCGGGCTCTGATCCAACCAATGCTGCGATTCCACTGCGCCGTCGCGACCTGTTGCTCCAATGCGATCAGCTGATGAGCCAACTCAACTGGGATGCCGGCAAAGGTAGGGAGTATCTGGAACAGCAGTTCAACCTGAACAGCCGCCAACAATTAAGCGATTCACAGCTGCTGCACTTCAACATGCTGCTGGAAAGCGAATGGCTAAATAGGGAAAGCTGAACTGGCTCCCCAGAAGTGACCCCCTTAGCAGTGGCCCCTAGCCAGTGCCACCCCTGCGCTGACCCCTCCGCTGCGACCAAGGCTGTGCCCTATGTCAAGGCTGGGCGGGGGGCGAGGCTGTGCTCTTCGCGAAGGCGGTGCCGAGAGCAATCAGATGTGGCAGTTGATGCTGTGCGCTGGCTGGGTTTCGATCAGGATGGGTAGTTATGAATAACAACGACATTGAACGTCCCTTCGCCGCCTGGCCCGCCGCTCTGGCCATCCTGGTGCTGGTGGGGCTTGCAGTGGGGATGCATGTGATCCAAAAGCAACCTGGCCAGAGGCCCGCCAGCGAGACCGAGCGCCCCTGTGTCCCCAGCGAAGAATTGGTCTGCATCGACAGGGATCACAACGAACGGCTGATCGATACCCAAGAGGCAGGAGGAGAAAAATCCCCTGGGGCGGCGGCCGATAGCTTCAGCGAATAACCACAAGATCAGCAGCAGCGCCTCCTCCAAGGGCGTCAGCGCCAATACTTATCATCAATACTGGACAACAAAACCAGGTCACAGTAGCGGCGCAATAGCTCAGGGCCCAGGTGCAGCAGCGCTTGATTAGCATAGGCCTCCCGCTCCAATTGTCGCTCTAGGGCCGAGGCCTGGCGGTATAGGGGCTCCTCCAGTACAGCAGCCAGGGATGCGGGCATGGTGGTGGCCAGTCCTAGTGGTTTAGCGGCCAGGGGCCAGGGGCCGCCCCTGCAGGATTGGGCCCCATGGATGGCCTCGTGGTTGAGCACCTGGGCGAAGCCAACACTGCCCATGGCCACCACCTGCGGTTGGATGTAAATAGTGCGTAGCAACGGATCCCATTCACCCACTGCAGCTGGCCGGCGCGGCGCGGTGACCACAACCCGTATGCCCACACTTTTGAGTGCCGCCAACAAATTGACAATCGCCTGCCGCTCGGCTCGGTAGCCAGGCGGTGATGCGAGCAAGGCGCGCAGTTGGCCGATGCTGAGGGCTGGTTCCCCAGCCTGGCGCCTGTAGGTGTAGCGAATGGCTCCGTTGGCTAGCAATTCGGCCCTGGGTAGCCACTTTTGATCTGCCTTGGCCAATTGCTCTAAAAGTGCCGATTCCTGGAGGCCCACCAGTCCCGCAGGACCCTTATACGCCCGTCCCCAAAGCCTGTTCACAATCGCCTCCGCCAGCGGCAGGGGCGATCTTTGCCTCAGCAGCAAGGGCAAGGCCGAGGCGGCCAGCGCCGCGATCACTGCCGCCGATATCAGTGCCGCCGCGAACAGTGCCGCCATCGATAGCAGCGCCCCCGCCAGCAGCAGCGACAAGCGGCCCGGCCGCCAAGCGGGTTTCGGCGGACCAGTGCCAGTGGTCCGCAGCCCCGGGGAAGGCTGGTTCAATGACCCCATGGAAGGCTTCTCCAGGCAATCGCCCTGGGCGGCGGCGGTGGCGATCGACAATCCCAGCGGCGATTCTGGCGAAGCGCTGCCAACGGCGCCTTAGGCCAGTTGCCACAATCGACACCTGCCGCCTCGCCGCCGCCATGCCCCTCTCCGCCCTGGTGCGCCAGCTGCAGCAGGCGCCCCTCACCGGTGAGGTGCTGGCCCGCATCGACCGCCCCGAGCGGCTGCGGCTCAGCGGTGCCGGTCGAGCGGCGAGGGCCCTGGTGAGCAGCGCCCTGGCGGCCTCCGCCAAATCCTCGCTGCTGGTGATCGTGCCCACCCTGGAGGAGGCCGGCCGCTGGGCTGCCCTGCTCGATCTGATGGGCTGGAGCAGCAGCCATCTATATCCCACCAGTGAAGCCAGTCCCTACGAACCGCTGGATCCCACCAGCGAGATCACCTGGGGGCAGATGCAGGTGCTCAGCGAGCTGCTGGATGGCGGCGAGCGCTTGGCGATCGTGGCCACCGAGCGGGCCCTGCAGCCCCACCTGCCGCCGCCGCCGGCCCTGCGCGCCCAGTGCCTGAGCCTGCGCAAGGGCTGCAGCTTCGATCTGGAGCAGCTGGCCCTCAGCTTCAGCCGATTGGGCTATCAGCGCGTGCCCAGCATCGAACAGGAGGGCAGTTGGAGCCGGCGGGGCGACATCGTCGACATCTTCCCGGTGAGCGCTGAACTACCTGTTCGACTCGAATTTTTCGGTGAAGAGCTGGAAAAGCTGCGGGAATTCGACCCGGCCAGCCAGCGCTCCATGGATCCAATCGAGGTGGTGCGCCTCACCCCCACCGGCTATGGCCCCCTGGTGGCCGAGGCCCTGCGGCAGGCGATGCCAGACGCTCTCGATCAGTTGCTGAGCCCTGAGGCCTGCGACCAGTTGCTCGAGGGCGGCACCCCCGAGGGCATGCGCCGGCTGATGGGCCTGGCCTGGGCCCAGCCGGCCTCGCTGCTCGACTACCTGAGCGAGCAAACCCTGGTGGTGGTGGATGGTCGGCGCCAGTGCCTATCCCACGGTGAGCAGTGGTACGAACACAGCGCTGAGCATTACTCAGAATTGGTGAAAGAGCTCAGCCAGGGCATGGGCGCGGGCAAGGGCAAGGGCGGGGAGCCTGGCAGCGGCACCAGTCCGCTGCCAGCAGCTCCGCTGCAGCTGCGGCTGCACCGCCCCCCTGCCGAGCTGCTGGCAGCAGTGAACAGCAACTGGCGCGGCTTCGACCTGGCCGAATTGCACGAGAGCGACCAGCACGCCAACAGCTTTGATCTGGCCTCGCGCTCGGTGCCTGCCCACCCCAATGCCTTCGGCAGATTGGCCGATCTGGTGAAGGGATTCCAGCGCGAAAAGGCCTGCATCTGGCTGCTCTCCGCCCAGCCATCGCGGGCCGTGGCCCTGCTGGAGGAGCACGACTGCATCGCCCGCTTCGTGCCCAATGCAGCCGATCAACCGGCCATCGATCGCCTGGTGGAGCAGAGGACCCCTGTGGCGCTAAAGGCCCGGGGCACAGCTGAACTGGAGGGTCTGCAGCTGCCCGCCTGGCGGCTGGTATTGATCACAGATCGGGAATTTTTCGGTCAGCACTCCCTGGCGGCCAGCGGCTACGTGCGCCGGCGCCGTAAGGCCACCAGCCGCACGGTGGACCCGAACAAAATGCAGCCAGGCGACTTCGTGGTGCACCGCAACCACGGCATCGGCCGCTTCTTGAAACTTGAAAAACTAGCCATTGGCGGTGAATCACGCGACTACTTGGTAGTGCAATACTCCGACGGTCTGCTGCGGGTGGCGGCCGATCAGCTGGGTAGCCTCGGGCGCTTTCGCGGCACGGGAGATAGCGCCCCGGAACTAAATCGCATGGGCGGTAGCGCCTGGAACAAGGCCAAGGAGCGGGCGCGAAAGGCTGTACGCAAGGTGGCGCTAGACCTGGTGAAGCTCTACGCGGAACGCCATCAGGTGCAGGGATTTTGCTTCCCGCCCGATGGCCCCTGGCAGGACGAATTAGAACAGTCCTTCCCCTATGAACCCACCTCGGATCAGCTCAAGGCGATCACCGATGTAAAGCGCGACATGGAGCGCCCCGAACCGATGGATCGACTGATATGTGGCGACGTGGGCTTTGGTAAAACCGAGGTGGCAATTCGTGCCATCTTCAAGGCCGTCACCGCCGGCAAACAGGTGGCCATGTTGGCCCCCACCACGGTGCTGGCCCAGCAACATTGGCGCTGCCTCAGCGAACGCTTTGCTCCCTACCCGATGAAGGTGTCGCTATTGAATCGCTTCCGCACTGCATCCGAGCGCAAGGTGATCCAAGACGGCCTGACCCAGGGCACTGTTGACGTGGTGGTGGGCACCCATCAGCTGCTGGGCAAAGGCACTGGCTTCAAGCAATTGGGATTACTGGTGGTTGATGAAGAACAGCGTTTCGGCGTACAGCAAAAGGAGAAGATAAAAGCGCTACGCAAAGATGTGGACGTGCTGACTTTAAGTGCCACACCAATCCCCCGCACCCTGTACATGAGCCTTTCAGGCGTGCGAGAGATGAGTTTGATCACTACGCCGCCGCCCCTGAGGCGCCCGATCAAAACCCATCTGGCCGCCCTGGATGAGGAGGTGGTACGCAGCGCCATCCGCCAGGAACTGGACCGCGGTGGGCAGGTGTTTTACGTGGTACCACGGGTGAATGGCATTGAGGATGTGGCCACTCAGTTGCGATTAATGCTGCCGGGTTTGAGGCTATTGGTGGCCCACGGCCAGATGCCTGAGGGAGAACTAGAAAGTGCCATGGTTGCTTTTAACGCCGGCGATGCCGACGTGATGCTCTGTACCACGATTGTGGAGAGTGGTCTCGACATCCCCAGGGTAAATACCATTCTAATTGAAGATGCCCATAAATTTGGCCTGGCCCAGCTTTATCAACTGAGGGGAAGGGTAGGCAGGAGCGGCATTCAGGCCCATGCCTGGCTATTCTATCCCGGCGACTCCTCCTTGAGCGATGCGGCCCGCCAGAGGCTAAGGGCGATCCAGGAATTTGCCCAACTGGGCAGCGGCTATCAACTGGCAATGCGCGACATGGAAATTCGGGGAGTCGGCAATTTACTAGGAGTGGAACAGAGCGGCCAGATGGAAACCATCGGCTTTGATCTGTACATGGAAATGCTACAAGAATGCCTGGCGGAAATCCAAGGGCAAGACATCCCAGCCGTAGACGACACCCAAATCGATCTGCCGATAACCGCCTTCATTCCTAGCGATTGGATTAGCGACAACGACGAAAAGATAGCCGCCTATCGAGCCGCCGCCGATTGCCGTAGCCAAGATGCCCTGCTGGAACTGATTGCCGGTTGGATGGATCGCTACGGCAGTTTACCGCCGCCGGTGCTGTCGCTGGTGCAGCTGATGGAGTTGAAGCTGGTGGCACGGCGCTGCGGCTTCTCACGGATCAAACCAGAACAGGCAAATATCTCCCTGGAAACGCCGATGGAAGAGCCCGCCTTCAGGCTGCTACGCCAGGGTTTACCCCAACATTTGCATGGGCGCTTGGTCTATCAACCTGGCTCCACCACTAGCGCCAAGGTGCTAGCCCGAGGCCTGGGCGTGCTGCCGATGGAGAAGCAATTACAGGAACTTACCAATTGGCTGAAGGCCATGGCTGAAGTGATTCCCGGGGCCGATGGCCTCAGCGACAGCCAGCGCAACCAAGAGCTAGCCGCAAAAAATAATGCCGTATTGAGTCTTTAAGGAGACTCTGGAAAACAGCCATTACGGCTACCAAGCCAGCTGAGAGCCATTGCGGCATCAAGGCTCCATGGGCCGGGGCTCGGGTTTTTCAGAGATTCTTTAACAGGACTTTAATTCTAGTGCCGTCTCTAATGCTTATCGGCATTGATCAACTGATCCACCAGGGCCAACTGTTGCGGCAGGCAGACGCTGCGCAGATCAAAGCGTCGGATCACCTGCTGGCGGGCAGCCTCGCCGAGGGGACGATAGGCGGCTGGCTCTGCCAGTACAGCAGCAATGCAATTAGCCATTGCCTCAAGATCAAAGAAATTAACCAGTAGGCCAGTGCGCCCATGTTCGATCACCTCCTGAACGGGAAGAGTTGAGGATCCAATCACAACAGCGCCACAGCTCATTGCCTCCAACAAACTCCAACTGAGCACGAAGGGATAAGTTAAATAGACATGGCAGGCGGCCACTCTGAAGAGATCATGCAGCACTGAATGGGAAACTCTGCCAACGAAATGAATGCGATTCAGATCCAACTGTCCAGCCAACTCTGCCAGCAGTTGCTGGCGCCAGCCACCGCCGCCGAGAGGCAGCGCCCCATAGCTAACACCATCAGAACCCACAATAATCACATGGGCATTAGGGCGTAGTTTTTGCAATAACGGCAACATGCGCATAAAACTGTGAAAGCCGCGATAGGGTTCAAGGCTACGGGATACAAAGCTGATCACCTCATCGCCTGGCTCAAAACGCAATCCCAATTTCTGCAGCTGGATAAACGAGCCAGCGCGCGGGGCAATTGCATCTGTATCCACACCTTCATGGATCACACTGAGTCGTTGACGATATTCAGATGGCACTGTACTGGCCTGAAATTCAGTGGGAGCAACACCCCAATCAAGATCATGCAATGCCTGCAGTTGATGCAACCTTTTCAGCCTTAGTCGCGTACGACTGCGCCAGTCTGGCTTGGCAAACTCAGGGTCAAAGTCGGTATCACCACCTCTGAGCTGATAGATTAGTTCCACCTGATGCCATACGGGTACATCTGGCAAAATGTCCTTGATCATTAATAATTCACCCCAGCCTGGATGGCCGATCACCAGATCGGGATCTAAACCCTGCTCCAACAACTGCATCAGCAATTCACCTAGGGCCTCGGCCCGAATGCACTTGGTCTGCAGGTCGGCCACCCAGGCATGGCAGGCCGGCACCCCAGCGCGAGGCCTTGGGTCATAGCGATGCAAATTCACCCCAGGTATTGCCTGGGCCGTCGCGGTTCCAATCGCCGTGACCCGCTCACCCCTCCTAACCAGCTCCGCAGCCAGATGGGGAAACTGGCCAGGAAAGTTTTGGTGAAGAAACAAAACGTGGCGAGACACCGCGATCCCTCTCAACAGACGATGCAATAATAACGTTTCCAACCAGAGCAGTTGATAGCAACCAGGCCAGATAGAGAATTTATTGAATTCATTTTCCCATGGCAGCGAGCTGCCAAGAGATGAATCGGATACCGCTCTGGCTCAGGTTGCCGCTGAAATCACCACATCTGCAACAAATAGCCAAGGCGGCGGGCTAGGTTAACAAAAACCGCAGGAATAAAGGAAAGTGCATATCGAAAAATCGCAGATCTCACCGATCTCATGAAACGAGAAGCGTTGCAGCGACTTGCTTGCCTCTGACTCGCAGGAGCCGAATGGGAATTCTTCGAGCTGCAAAAAACTAAAAATCAGCTCTCTCCCCCAGGCAAGCTGGTGGCGTCCAGAGATCGTTATGGCTTTAAGCCTATCAGATCCATGGGATTCGAGATTTTTTGAGCTGCCCTGAAGCTGTCCCGGAAGAGTTGTCAAAGCCTGGTGGGCAACTTTCCTGACGCGGGGGGCCTGCCCCATTTCAGCCGCTTAACTGAGTCATCGGTTATCACACCAATGAAATCGTGTCTACCGAACGAGGTCGTGAGGGCCGAATCAGTTTGGACGGTCTGCACGTAACTGCCATCGATCCCAGTGGAGCAAATTGAGTTCACCGGGGGGCAGCCAAAGGTTGCCATCACGCTCCTGGTTCATCAGCCAACCTTCACAAACAAAACACCATGCTGACCCTGCGTACCTCTTCCCCTTTTGATCTCTTCGACCGGCTAGAGCAGCAACTACATACCGCTGAGCGGGTACCTGCCGCTGAAGTGCATGAAACCGCTGACGCCTACGAGGTGGTGATTGAGCTGCCCGGTGTCAACAAAAAGGCGATCACCGTCAAGGCTACCGATCGCAACCTGTTGGTGAGCGCGGAAAGGCTATCCAGCCTGGAACGCAAGGCCACAAATGCCACCAAGCCAGAAGCTAGCGGCCTGTTGCTGAGCGAGTTTCGTCCTGGCACCTGGAGCCGTAGTTTTCGCTTCCCAGCGGAGATAGATCGAGAACATCTGGTGGCCAGCTACCGCGACGGCATGCTCAGCGTGACCGTTCCCAAAGCCCGCAAGCTCACCACTGTGTCCGTGAACGTGGAAGACTGAAGAGCGCCGGCCAGTGCTGGCTGGGACGGCGGCTTGATCGGCTGAAATCAGGTCGGAGGCTTTGCTTGCCCTGGAGTTGGCAAGCTCAAGCCCCGACCTGGTGCCAGCAGCTGAGCTGGAACCTCAGCCGCAAAATGCTTCAATCCTCCTCGTCGGTACCGCCGAGGGGAATGAGCTTGATCTGCTTACGGCCCAGCTTGATCTCGAACTCGTCACCAGGCTTGAAGTCAAGCTGCACCGTGTAGGCACGGCCCACCATGAGATTGCCATTAAACTGCACTTTTGTGTGGTAAGTGAGCTGCCGCCCCCTGCGGCCCTTGCCCTTACTGGAAGGCTCGCCGAGGCTGACGCCCTTTGCCTCCAGCAATGCCTCATAGAAGGCGGTGAAGTTTAGGCGCTCACCCCCATCAGCCTTGATGCTGACGTAGCCGCAGCTCCGTACCAGCTCAGATTTGGAGGCTTCCCCGAGGTCCTTGACCTTGGCAAGCAGTTCAGGTCCGGTGAGCATGGCAGAAAATCGTGGATGAGCACATCCTAGCTATCGGTTTGTCCCTGTCCAGGGGTGGATCCCCTGTTTCAAACCGCTACAAGGCCAGCGCTCTGGCTGAGTTGGCCCAGGGAATGGGGTCTCAAGGTTGTCAATAGGTGGCCTGGGGTTATGATGCAATGCTCTGCCGCTCAAGGCTATACGGTTCGTGCTGGTGTTTGAGCACCGAACCATCCGCCAAGCTGGCGACTCCACCGGTCAGAGCTGCCTCCCTTTCCGCCAGTGGTGGCAAGCAAACTGACTGCTGTTGCCCGGCCAAGCCTGCTTATCCGGACCGTGGTTTGGGGCAGAACTTTGGTAAATACCAGTTCAGCACAGGGTTTTCTGGATCTATTGAGCTGAAAGCCATGGCCGGCATCGCCAGGGCAAGCCCACCAGAAACTCCAGTCAGCTAGTCTTTTCAGGATTGCATCCCTGCATCACCCCTAGGCCAGGCCTAGGGGGCAGCGATCCCGCAAGGCCCGATCAGCCCCCTGGCAAGCGGCCACCCAGCAACTGAAAGAATTGGCAGCAAAATCAATCAATACACTTCATCTGCCGCAGATTTGACCCGGAGTTACGGGCCATATCTGCTGCACTACAGGCTGATGCTCCGGCGGAGCAGCGCCGCATTGGTTTGACCTGGCCCTGACCGCCGCTGTTTACAGGCAAGCTTGAAGCCGAGCCATCGATTGGCTTTGGCCCCTGCCTAGCCCATAGCCCAAGTGGGATCAAGTCACCAATTGACATCCAGCATTTGCGGCCGGCTTTGCCGATCTCCTGGCCACCAGCTTGGCAGCACTAGCTCGGGGGCCAGGGCACCCATGCCGGTTTACGGAAGCTAAGCCATTCAGGCCAAGGTGCTTAGCAATCCCTGCCCTGCGGCAAAGTCCCTAGTCACCTAGGGCCACTCGCCAGGCGGCTGAGGCAGGCGAGCAGTTCCCTGGGCCCAGGCTCGTCTGGCGGGGAGCCCAAAAACCGAATCAGACGGACACCGGCCCATCCTCCCGACGGCCACCAGCTGCTGAGGACAGTCGCGCTTATCACGGCGCCAATAGAGCATTAACAACCCTGACCACCTGCAATCCCATTCAAAACCAGCCCTGTCCTAGATGCTGTCACTGAATAAAAGACCTAATGCCGCCCCAGCCATGCGCTGCTCCAGCCATGCCCTGCTCCAGCCATGCGCTGCTCCAGCCATGAAAGGACAGGGCCTTCCCGACATTCACCGCAATAACATGGGACCTCGCGCGATTGGCCCCAGCGATATTGACCCCAGTGATATCGAATTTGGTGATACTGGATTTGGTGATAAGTAGGTCGCCATAAATAAAACGACCTAGGTTACGGTTTGTAAAGTTAGTTAAACTGATAGGGGCCGGGCAAAATAGCCATTCTTGGCAGCTCTATTCTCAATACCCTGAACCACATGAT
>JBILLQ010000035.1:0-33897 GCA_044375975.1 Prochlorococcaceae cyanobacterium | reverse complement strand
CTTCCTCGGGAGTCAGAAAAACTCGAAGCCTCGCGCTCATAAGGACCTCTCAATACGGAAATAAATCCTATGATACATCAAAATTGTCGACGGCCCAACCTCGAAAAATTTTTGCCAACCTACTTAACACAGCCATTTGAGTAACAGATCGACCTTCCGTCCGATCAGTTATTTCTCCTTTGGAGCGCCAATGTTTCCCGGCGACTTTGTGATGAAATCAATATATTCCTCGGACTACGCTATCCCAGCCTCAGAATGGACTGCCGTTGCCTGCTACTCGCTCTGGCGAGCGGAAAGGACAATTTCGAAGTGCCCGTAACAAGTAAATTTTCCGGAGTTAACTATCCTCATGCTGGCGCAATAGAATTTGCTAGTGCCATTTTTTGATTTTCCGATGGCTAGCTGATGTCTCATTCGCTTGGGGCGAAGGAGGTGATCTTGACTATAATATAGATGTCATAGTGTTTCTATGAGTCTAATTGCTTGTTGGAGCTCAAAGCCCTAAAGAAGCCGTAGAGACTGGCCAGGATTGCTCCCCCTAGCCAGCCATAGTCTCCAAAGATATGGACGGTTGCAAAAGCAATTCCTACGGGTAGCATAAAATCGACAACTGACCTGAAGTAAATCCCAAGACCAACACCTCCGGCCGCAAACCCAATGATAAGAGCGAGGGATGGATTCTTTCGGGAATGAATCGGCGGAAGCGAGTTCATCAGCTTTTCGATAGCTTCGATCATTGGTCCTGCCTATGGAGTATGTGGGAGGTTTAAATTCGGAGAAAGGCAACAGTGGAGATGGCCGAGAAAATCACTCAAACGCAATGCATAATTTAAAAATGATTAAATGAAATTATTATGATAGCACTGTTTCGCTGGTCCCGAAATTAAATGATGATGACGACACAGAAGCGGGCTCCGATTCCAGCTGCCCCTCCTGTGAGCGAGGTTGCAGAGTAACCCAGGTATAGAGACCAGGCTGGTCCTTCGAAAGCAAGTAACACGTAGCAGTGGTTCATGGATCCGTTAACCACCTGTTCGCATGCTCACACAATTGCACTACGCACCTCTGCCCAGGCAGTGATGGTATTGATTGCCACAATGGCCTCGGCATTGCCAGGCAAATACTTCTGTCGTTGAAATCCCCGATAGCCACTCATGCCATGCCCCGCTTAATTGCTCAAGGGGGTCCAGGCCAGTCCGCTGAGGGGATCGGATCCCGGCGCTGCTGCCAGTGCCAAGCATCTGGTTCCTCAGCCAGTTCGCCTCGACGCGATGCAGGCCAGGGTGGCAGAGTGTGCCGGCGAGCCCTGACTGCAGGTGGAGTGAGCCATCAGCAATCGCTGGCGGCGAGGCTGGCTACCGGGCTCGTGAACATTTAACAGCCAGAAATTGAAAACTTCCCAGCCCTCTTTTCCAGCTGTTCTTTTCCTGCCTCCCGACAGCTTTGATCTGTCCAGCCACCAGGTAATGGGACGGCGCGTCGCCGGCAGGCAACTGGCAAAAACATTTGCAGCCGCATTGAAGCCCGCGGAAACATTGCAGGTGGCGGTACCAAATCCAGATGCAATGCCTGCCCTGCGCAAGCTGTTTGGCGAAGTTAACCCAATCCACGGTCGAATCCAGGTGATGAATGGCCTGAATCCTCAGGCCATCGCCAGCGTTGGTACCTTGCAAAGTTTCGATCCGCAGATCTCCCGACTAACGCGACTGCGATCTGGTTTGGCACCCCATGTATTTTCACTCTGCGGCATCATCCACACCCTCTGCTCGGACGGGGCGCTACGGGGCCTCCAAGACATAGCCATTGCCCCTATATATCCCTGGGATGCCCTGGTCTGCACCTCCACGGCGGGTAAATCCGCAGTTCAGGCCGCCCTGGAATTGCGACTGGAAGCGATGGCCGCCAGGCTTGGGGTGGCGCCCCGCTGCAGTGTTGAGCTACCGCAGCTGCCGGTGATTCCGCTAGTAGTGGCGGCGGGCCAGCCCTACCACCCGGCCCTGTCGCGGGTCGAGCGCCGCCGCCTGGCCAGGCGGGAGTTAGGCATCGGCGAGAATGCTTTTGCGGTGGCTTTCGTGGGCCGCCTGAGTTTTCACAGCAAGGCCCATCCCCTGGCCCTTTACCGGGCCCTGGCCGCCCTGGCCTCGGAGCATGGGCCGATCACCCTGATCGAATGCGGTCATTTATTCAATGAAAGTATCGCCAAGGCCTACGAGGATCTACGCCAATTATTCCCCGGCCTGGATTTTCACCTGGTGGGCGGCCTGGAGCCTGCCTCCGAAGCCCAGAAGTGGCAAGTGCTAGCGGCTGCCGATGTATTTAGCTCCCCTGCCGACAACCTCCAGGAGACCTTTGGCATCTCCCTACTGGAGGCAATGGCGGCTGAATTACCGCTGGTGGTTAGTGATTGGGACGGCTATCGCGATCTGGTGGAGCACGGCGTGACCGGCTTTCTGGTGCCAACCCAGGATGTGTTGACGAGCCTTTCACCAATAGATCCCATTGATATGGCCTATCAAGACCAGGCAATCAACTACGACTGGATGATCGGCCTGCGCAGCCTCGGGGTGGTGGTGGACCACCAAGCCATGGTGGGGGCATTTCAACAACTGCTCGATTCCCGCCAACTGCGAGAGACCATGGCCACAGCTGGCTTGAAGCGGCTCCGCAGCCACTTCGCCGCACCAGTGGTCAGTAATAAATATCGCCAACTCTGGGGAGAATTGGCCCAACGGCGGGAACAGGCCCGCCGCTCACCGGCCATGGCGTCTTTGCCAGCCTTGGCCCCGGCCACTGGTCGCATCTTCGCCGGCTACGCCAGCCAACCATTTCAGGCCAAGGCCGCTAGCCAGCCAGCAGATGGCATACCCGCTGACCTGGCCCGGGGGACCACCAGCGGTGAGCAATTGGAACTGCTGCTGCAGGGGCGGCTGAAGGCGGTATTGGAGCAGCTGCAGCGCCAGGGTTGTCTCTCCCAGCTCGACCTGCTGGCCCTGGACCTCTCGCCAGATCAGGCGATGTATGTATTGGCCGCCCTGGTCAAACTCGGGGTTCTAGTGGCGACCTGAAGCCAAAACAAAGCCAGGTCGCCCCCTGGTATGGGCAGCCGGATTCAGGCAGCCAGAATTCAGGCAGCCAGATTCACGCCGCCAGGGCCGCCTCAATCGCGGCGGTGAGCTCGCCTGCATCGGGCGCCACGCCACTTTTGAACCGGGCCAGCACGGTGCCGTCCTTGCCGATCAGGAATTTTTCAAAATTCCAGGCCACATCGCCGGCCGGTTCCATCTGGGTGAGGGTGGTGTAGGGCTCGGTCTTGGCACCGGTGGCATGCACCTTGTCGAACAGTTCGAAGTTGGCGCCGTAGGTGGTGGAGCAGAACTGCTGGATCTCCTCCAGGCTGCCCGGCTCCTGGGCGCCGAAGTCGTTGCAGGGGAAGCCGAGTACGGCAAAACCCTTGGGGCCGTAGCTGTCCTGCAGGGCCTGCAGACCGGCGTACTGGCGGGTGAAGCCACAACGGCTGGCCACATTCACAATCAGCAGCACCTGGCCAGCCCAGTCGCCCAGCTTGCGCTCGCCGCCCTTGACGTCGCGCACTGCCACGTCGCTCACGTTGATGGCCATGGGGAAGAAAAGCTGCTGCCTTGAAAACAAAGGCTAGCGACCGCCCCATAAACTCAGGCCAAGGGCACCGGTGCGCCATGTCAGAGGCAGTCGCCAACGGTGCGGGTTCAAATTCCGCCGCCAGCGGTAAGACCGGCATCTTGTTGGCCGAGATGGTGGCCAAGCAATTGGAAGCCCTGCTGGAGGCAGGCAATTACGACGGCGCCAAGCTGTTGCTCAGGCCCGTGCAGGAGGTGGATACGGCCGAGTCGATCGGCCTGTTGCCCCGCACCCTGCAGGCCCTCGCCTTCCGGTTGCTGCCCAAGGACGAGGCAATTGAGGTGTACGAATACCTCGATCCTTCAGTGCAGCAGACCCTGCTGGAGCGCCTGCGCTCCGGCGAGGTGCTGGAGCTGGTGGAGCAGATGTCTCCAGATGATCGGGTGCGCCTGTTCGATGAATTGCCCGCCAAGGTGGTGCGCCGCCTGCTGATGGAGCTGAGCCCGGCGGAACGGCGGGTAACGGCCCAGTTGCTCGGCTACGAAGCGGAGACCGCCGGCCGCTTGATGACCACCGAGTTCATCGATCTGAAGGAATTTCACAGTGCGGCATTAGCCCTGGAGATCGTGCGCCGCCGCGCCCGGGATACCGAAACCGTCTATTCCCTTTATGTGACCGACGCCTCTCGGCACCTCACCGGCATCCTCAGCCTGCGGGACCTGGTGATGGCCGATCCGGAGGAGCGCATCGGCGATGTGATGACCCGCGAAGTGGTGAGTGTTACCACCGCCACCAACCAAGAGGAGGTGGCCCGGGCCATCCAGCGCTACGACTTCTTAGCCATTCCGGTGGTGGACCTGGAGCAGCGGCTGGTGGGGATCGTCACCGTCGATGACGTCATTGACGTGATCCAGCAGGAGGCCACCCGCGACCTCTACGCAGCCGGCGCCGTGCAGGCCGGAGATGAGGACGACTACTTCCAGAGCGATCTGTTCACCGCGGCTCGCCGGCGGGTGGTGTGGCTGCTGGTGCTGCTGATCGCCAACAGCGGCACCTCGGCGGTGATCGCCTCCCAATCGGTGGTGTTACACAAATTGGTGGTGCTGGCGGCCTTCATCCCCCTGCTGATCGGCACCGGCGGCAATGTGGGCGCCCAGAGCTCCACCGTGGTGATCCGCGGCCTCAGCACCCAGCGCATCCAGGCGATGGGACCTGCCCAGGCCATTTGGCGCGAAACCCTGGCTGGAGCCCTGCTGGGCCTGCTGATGGTGCTGGTGGTGGTGCCCTGGGCGGCCTACGTGTCCGGCGGAAACTGGCTGGTGGCCTGCGCCGCGGGAATCAGCTTGGTGGCCATTACCACCCTGGCGGCCACCGCCGGCGCGGCTTTGCCTTTGTTGTTTGATCGCATCGGCCTGGATCCGGCGCTGATGTCCGCCCCTTTCATCGCCACCGCCACCGACGTGGCCGGAGTTTTCATCTATCTGCAGACGGCCTCCTGGCTGCTGGGCCAATGGGGCCAGGGCTAGGGCGGCACCGGCCAGATCCAGCCAGGGCCGCCAATTTTTGAGTGCACCACAGCGGCAGCTGCGCAGCGTCGGCCGGGCGATCGCGGCCAAAATGAGAGGAGTTCACACTTCTTCAGGTAGGCTTCACACAGCTTCAAGTTCCTGGTCTCGTGGTTGTTGCTGCCCCTATCGCTGATACCGCCCTGGCAGGAGAAATCAGCCCTATCGCCACCGTCGCCAAAATCGCCGGCCGCTCTAGTTCCGGTGGAGAGCCCGACCTGGTGCGCAGCTACCTGCGCGACATCGGCCGCGTGCCCCTGCTCAGCCATGAGCAGGAGATCACCCTGGGCAGGCAGGTTCAAGACCTAATGGCCCTGGAGCAGATCCAGCAGGAGCTCAGCCTGCGGCTCGATGGCAATCCACCCACCAATGCCCAGCTGGCCGAGGCGGCAGGCCTCAGCCCGGCGCAACTTAAAAAGCGGTTCAGCTCCGGCCGCCGCGCCAAGGAGCGGATGGTGGCCGCCAACCTGCGGCTGGTGGTAAGCGTAGCCAAAAAGTACACCCGCCGCAATATGGAATTACTGGATTTAATCCAGGAGGGCACCATCGGCCTGGTGCGCGGCGTGGAAAAATTTGATCCCAGCCGCGGCTATAAATTTTCCACCTATGCCTATTGGTGGATTCGCCAGGGCATCACCCGGGCGATTGCCGAAAAGAGTCGCACCATCCGGCTGCCGATTCACATCACTGAAATCCTCAACAAACTAAAGAAAGGCCAGCGGGAGCTCAGCCAGGAATTGGGTCGCACCCCCACCGTCACCGAGTTGGCCCTGGCGGTGGAGCTACCGGAGGAAGAGGTGAAGGAGCTGCTCTGCCGGGCCCGCAACCCGGTGAGTTTGGAAACAAAGGTGGGCGATGGCGAAGACACCGAACTGCTCGACCTGCTGGCCGGCGACGACGATCTACCCGGCGATCGTCTCGATGAAGAGTGCCTCAAGGGCGATCTGCGGGCCCTGCTCGATCGACTGGTGGATCTGCAGGGTCGGGTGCTGAAAATGCGCTATGGCATTGATGTGGAAGAGCCGATGAGCCTCACCGCCATTGGCCGGGTGTTGGGCATCAGCCGGGATCGGGTGCGCAATTTGGAGCGCGATGGCCTTACCGCTCTGCGCAAACTCAGCGAGAGCGTCGCCGCCTACCTGGCGGCCTGAATCAATCTCTCTGGAACTGGCCTTTGCCATTGGCAGGGCGAACTTCCAGGCGGAACTGACAGGCGGATTGGCAGGATCCGCAGCAAACCAGATTGGTGCCCCGTTTAGTTTGGGCAGCTTGGCTTCGCCTGGGATCTAGTCCATGGATGGGCAGGACATGCAGATGCAGGAGCTGTTCCCCCGCTATCTGCTCAAGAGCCAGTTGCCCGCCGCCCTGCTGGCGGATCTCCAGGCCCTGGCCTCGGAGCTGCTCACCTGCCCGGAGCGCAGTCCGGATGCCTCGGGCAAGCTGGCCGGCCAATTGGCCCTGCAGCTGGAACTTGGCCCCCAAAGTGCCCCCGTCGCCAGCCTCTGTCGCGAGCTGATCCTGCCCGCCTGCGAGCACTGGATCCGACACGTGATCGACCGGCAACCACCGCAAGGGCGCGGTCCCTGGAGCCAGGGCCGCTACGCACTGCAGATGATCGATGTCTGGCTAAACGTGCAGCGGGCCGGCGATTACAACCCCACCCACACCCACGGCGGCAGCTTTTCAGGGGTGGTGTTCCTGCAGGTGCCACCCCAGATCAGTGGCGATCGCTTCGATGGGCAGCTCTGCTTCCACGGCCCCGAGGAATGGCATATCCAGAGCTTTCGCACCGGCATGGCCCACTACGTGCTGCCGATCCCGGGAGACTTCTACGTGTTCCCTGCCTGGCAACCCCATTCGGTGCCGCCTTTCCGCGGCGAGGGCGAGCGCTGGTCCCTGGCCTTCAATGTGGTGGCCGTACCCCAGCCCAGTGGCTCCGCCCCATTGCCCCCAGCTGCCGCTGGCCAGGCCCCACCGTCAGGGCCCCAACTGCCTTTGGCGCCCCCAGCCGCAGCCCCCCTGGGCCGCAGCGAAAATGTCTCCCTCTCCAGCCGTCGCACTCGACCCGGTGGCTTTTGAGCCGCCGGTAGCCAGTAAATGATTATTTCTAGCGAAGCATTGAGCCCGGTGAATGATGCAGCCGAAACCCCGCCGGTCCAGGTGATTGGCATAGGCGTGGTGCTGGATGCTGGCGGTATGGTGCTAATCGATCAGCGGCTCAACGAGGGATTGCTGGGCGGGCTGTGGGAGTTTCCCGGCGGTAAGCAGGAGCCCGGTGAGGCGATCGAGGCCAGCATCGCCCGCGAATTGATGGAGGAATTGGCGATCACGGTGGAGGTGGGAGAGGAGTTGATCCGCCTGCAGCACAGCTACGGCCCCAAGCGGCTGTTGTTCGTGGTGCATCTCTGCCGCTGGCTCGCGGGGGAGCCGCAACCCCTGGCCTGCCAGCAACTGCGCTGGGTGGCGCCCAACGACCTGGCTGCCTATCGCTTCCCCGCCGCCAATACCCGCATCATTGCTGCATTACTGCAGTACCTGGGGCTGGAGAGGCCGCCGCTGCTGGCTGGGGAGCGCAGCGATTAGTGAACTCACCCCGCCGCTGGCACAGCGCCTGATCAGACTGAAGCGAAACCAAACCAAGCAAAACCAATCCAAGCAAAACCAAACCAAGCCAACCCAAACCAAGCGAAACCAAGCAAACCTGATGGCCCAGCTCCCCGGCGCCCCGCAGGTGCTCTGCTTCGGGGAAGCCCTGATCGATCGGCTGTTTCCCCTTGATGCCGATCCAGCCGCCCAGGCCGGCCCTGGCTGGGAGGATCACATCGGTGGCGCCCCTGCCAATGTCGCTTGTGCCCTGGCCAAATTGGGTACCCCCAGCGCCCTGATCGGCCGGCTGGGCCGCGATGCCGGCGGTGAGGCCATCGCCCGTTTGTTGCATGCCCGTGGGGTGACCACCAGCGCCCTGCAGTGGGATCCGGACCGGGCCAGCCGCATCGTCCTGGTGCGGCGCGATGCCAGCGGTGAGCGCAGCTTCACTGGTTTTGGCGCGGTGGGCAGCGGTGGCTTCGCCGATCAAGCCATCGCCACCGCCGAGTTGGCCGAGCCCCTGGCGGCGCTGTTGCCTTCAGCCCGCTGGCTGGTCAGCGGCACCATCCCCCTGGCCAGCCCAGCCGCGGCAGAGGCCCTGCGCTGGTCGGTGCAAAGGGCTCAAGAGCTGGGCATACCCCTGGCCGTGGACGTGAACTGGCGGGCTTGCTTCTGGGATCAGAGACTGGCCGCCCAGGCAGCGCCATCTCCACGGGCAGACCAGGCAGGCCCCCCCGCCGCAGTGCTGGCCAGCATGGCTTGGCTGCTGGAACGGGCCGCCCTGGTGAAGTGCAGCGCCGAGGAGGCCCACTGGCTGTTTGGCAGCCTGGATCCAAAGCTGGTGCGGGCGAGCCTGCCGGGCCGTCCGGATGTGTTGATCACCGATGGTGCCGGCCCGCTGCGCTGGTGTGTAGCCGGCCAGAGCGGCCAGTTGGATAGCTTCCGGGTGCCCGTGGTGGATAGCACCGGTGCCGGCGATGCCTTCACCGCTGGCTGGTTGCACGGCCTCTGCGCCCGGGCCCACTGGGATCTGGAGCAGCGCCTGCGATTTGCCAGCGCCTGTGGCGCCCTGGTTTGCCAAGGGGCCGGCGCCATCGATCCCCAAGCCAACGAGCTGGCGGTAATGGCCTTTCTGGCGGCGATTGAGGGCTCGAGCTGAGCGCTCAGGGACCTGGCGCCAGGGGCTGGCTGGCGTCGTCCCATGGGGGGCTGGGGGGCCACAGCCGGGCCAGTCGGCCCCGATCCGGATCGCTGGCATCGAGCAACTGCAATTGCAGCCGCCAGGCCCCCGGCGGCGGCCCACTCAGGCGCTGGGGCCATTCCACCGCCAACAGGGCCCCGAGATCCAGGGCGATCTCCTCCTCCTGGGCAAACAGCTCATCGGCGGCGGCGGCTTGCTCCAGGCGATACAGATCCAGATGCACCAAGGCAGCCCGTTTGCCGTAATCCGGCTGGCCGCAATAGTGCTGGGCCAAGGCAAAGGTGGGGCTGGTAATCGGCTCGGCGATGCCCAGGCCGACGGCGAGGCCCTGCACCAGGCAGGTCTTGCCGGCCCCGAGGTCGCCCTCCAGCAACAGGGTGAGCGGTGGGGTCAGCAGCTCCTCGGCCAGCTGACGCCCCAGGGCCCAGGTGGCCCGCACATCCGCCAGCCGCCATTCCCGGCTCCCCGTCCAATTGGTGGCTGATAGCCCAGAAGTGGCTGCTGGCCCAGCAGTGCCCGATTCCATCGCTGTAGATTGCCCTAACGCGAGCCCGAAGCCTCGGCGTCTCTGCAGATATTTACCAACCCGGCTCTGCGCTGGTCACCGTTAGGCCCTCTTCCTTAGGCGGAAGCGGCTTCCATGCGGCGACTGTGCAGCTGCCCACCGTCTCTTTTTCTGGAGTCAATTCCCATGGTGGCCTCCCCCACTAGCCCTGCCGTTCAGGCACCCCCCGCTACCTACGTGATCGCCGATCTTGCGCTGGCCGACTGGGGCCGCAAGGAAATCGCCATTGCCGAAACCGAGATGCCGGGCCTAATGGCCCTGCGCACCAAATTTGGCGCCGAGCAGCCCCTCAAGGGCGCTCGGATCGCCGGTTCCCTGCACATGACGATTCAGACGGCGGTGCTGATCGAAACCCTCACCGCCCTTGGGGCCGAGGTGCGCTGGGCCAGCTGCAATATCTTCTCCACCCAGGACCACGCCGCCGCCGCGATTGCGGCCGCCAACATTCCCGTTTTCGCCTATAAGGGCGAAACCCTGGATGAGTACTGGGCCTTCACTCACCGCATCCTGGAGTGGGGCGATGGTGGCACCCCCAACATGATTCTCGATGACGGTGGCGATGCCACTGGTCTGGTGATCCTGGGCACCCGGGCCGAGAGCGATCTCAGCGTGCTCGACCACCCCTCCAACGAGGAGGAGACGGCTCTCTTCAACTCGATTCGCCAGAAGCTGGCCGCCCAGCCCGGCTTCTATTCCCGCATCCACGCCGCTATCCAGGGCGTCACCGAGGAAACCACCACGGGCGTGGCCCGTCTCTATCAACTGCACAAGAGCGGCGAGCTGCCCTTCCCTGCCATCAACGTCAACGACTCCGTCACCAAGAGCAAGTTCGACAACCTCTACGGTTGCCGCGAGTCCCTGGTGGACGGCATCAAGCGCGCCACCGATGTGATGGTGGCCGGCAAGGTGGCCCTGGTGCTGGGCTATGGCGATGTGGGTAAGGGTTCTGCCCAGTCGCTGCGGGGCTTGGGATCCACGGTGATGGTGGCGGAGATCGATCCGATCTGCGCCCTGCAGGCCGCCATGGAGGGCTACCGGGTGGTCCGCCTGGACGACGTGGTGGCCGATGTGGACATTTTTGTGACCGCCACCGGCAACTTCCAGGTGATCCGCCACGAACATCTGATCCAGATGAAGGATCAAGCGATTGTCTGCAATATCGGCCACTTCGACAACGAAATCGATGTGGTCTCCCTCAAGCAGTACCCCTGGGACAACATCAAGCCCCAAGTGGATCACATCCTGCTGCCCAGCGGCAACAAGATCATCCTGCTGGCGGAAGGACGCCTGGTGAACCTGGGCTGCGCCACTGGCCACCCCAGCTTCGTGATGAGCAACTCATTCACCAACCAGGTGTTAGCCCAAATCGAACTGTTCACCAAGGGTGAGCAGTATTCAAAGCAGGTTTATGTGCTGCCCAAGCACCTAGACGAGATGGTGGCTCGCCTGCATCTGGAGAAAATCGGCGCCAAGCTAACCGAACTATCCCAGCAACAGGCCGACTACATCAGCGTGCCCGTTCAAGGCCCCTACAAGCCAGATCACTACCGCTATTGATCCTCTGATTATCTTATGCCTATCTTCTGTTGATCATCTGTTGATCTTCTACTTGTCTTCTGCTTGTTAGAGGTATGGTTGGTCAGTCGCTGGTTAAATCGGCTAGCAACCTAACAGCCGTGCACAGGGAGGCTTTAGCAAGTTGGCGCCAGTCCTGCGGCCTCGCCCCAGGCCTGGTGCTTGATAGCAGGGGTAAAATAATTAATTAGGCGCTTTCCCAGAATTCCCCTGGTCGAGATAGGGCTAATTAATAGGGCGTGGCTGGCCATAAGCATAGCGCCATCTCCCAAAGGTGGAGTCGGCTAGTGATATGGGCCTGGCGAACATGGCGGGACTGGCTAACAGTGCGGGCCGGATAATAAAATAGGCCAGGCTAATAGCCTGGCCTTCTAGCTATGTGGAACTTGAAAAATTCAAGGTTTTACCGCTCTGGTGAGCCGATAAGCATTGCGTCAACTGGCTGTTCTGCGGCTTGCTGGAGCCAAGCGGGCATTTTTCGAAGTGCCCTTATGTAAAACCCGCGATCAGGGTTCAGTCGGCTAGCGGCTAGCGGCTAGCAGCTAGTAAGGCTATCTCGGCAGATTAGGCCTTGACTGCCCAGAAAGCTCATCTGCGCTCAAAGCTATCGCAGAGCAGTGGTGGAAACTGAGTCGCAGTAGGCTGGATTCATGATCAGCTCAGATACGCTGTGGAGTGCTTTGGGTAATTAAGAAGCGGCTTTGGTCGGGGAGCAAGATCTGCCCAGCAAATAAATCATTGTGGGCAAATCAGTGGGAGCTGGCAAATCAGGCTCAGAACGGCACTTCTTCCTCGCTGGGTTCGCCGCCGCCATAGCCACCACCGGCAAAGTTGCCCGCCCCGGCCGCCGCATCCCGCTTGGAGCCGAGCAGTTCAAGGCGATCGACGCGGATCACCGGTTTAGTGCGCTCCTCGCCGCTAGCGCGGTCGGTCCAGCGGTCGAGCTTGAAGCTGCCGATGATGCCCAGCAGGGTGCCCTTGCGCACATAGTCGGCGGCCACTTGGGCCTGCTTGCCCCAGATCTCCAGGTTGAACCAGTCGGGCTCATCGTCGCGGCTGCGGCGATTGACGGCCATGGTCAAGTTGGCAACCATGCTGCCGGATTCGAAGTAGCGCACCTCGGGATCGCGGCCGGCCCGGCCGACGAGGGTGATGGAATTGACGCCCATGGCAGTCTCCTGGTGATGTAGTTGTGGGTGTAGTTGGTGGCGGAATGAAGCCCTGGAGCCAGCTTGGCTCCAGATCGGTTTGCTGACCCGACAGTTGCAGGCCAGGGAGGGGTGCAGACCAGACAGGCTCAGGCCAGATCGGTTTGCGAACCAGACAGGTGCAGGCCAGAAAGGCGCAAACCATGATGGAGCAGGCCGGTCAGCAACTGATGCAGTTGGCTGATGCAGTTGGCTGATGTTTGGGGCCAGCTCGCCTTGGCTTAGATCGGCTTGGCACAGATCGCCTTGGCATAGAGCGCCTCGGCATAGAGCGCCCTGGCATAGAGCGCCTCGGCTTGGATGGCTTTTGGCTGACTGGCCTTGGTTGGCGGGCCTTGGCATGGGGCCCGGGGATGGTCCCTGGGCTGATGGCGCCCCTCCAGCACCGCTTTTCTGCCACCACCAGGAGAGTGCCACCGCCAGGAGCATCTGTAACACCCACCTATGATCGGTCTCTTGAAGGCCGGTCAGCAGTGTTTTTCCGTCGGTTTCAGTTCTCCCGCGACATCGGCATCGACCTGGGGACCGCCAACACCTTGATGTACGTGTCCGGCAAGGGCATCGTGCTGCAGGAGCCTTCGGTGGTGGCTCTCGACCTGGAGCGGGGCGTGCCCCTGGCGGTTGGCGATGAAGCCAAATTGATGCTCGGCCGCACCCCCGGCAACATCCGCGCGGTGCGACCGCTGCGCGATGGCGTGATCGCCGATTTCGACGCCGCCGAGCAGATGATCAAGACCTTTATCCAAAAGGGCAATGAAGGGCGCGGCATCATGGCGCCTCGCCTGGTGATCGGCATCCCCAGCGGCGTCACCGGCGTGGAGCGCCGGGCGGTGCGCGAGGCCGGCCTGGCCGGTGCCCGCGAGGTGCACCTGATCGATGAGCCGGTGGCCGCCGCCATTGGCGCCGGGCTGCCGGTTACCGAACCGGTGGGCACGATGATGGTGGATATCGGTGGTGGCACCACCGAAGTGGCGGTGCTCAGTCTCGGCGGCACTGTGTTAAGCGAGTCGGTGCGGGTGGCGGGCGATGAACTCAGCGACGCCATCGGTATCTATCTCAAGAAGGTGCACAACCTGGTGGTGGGCGAGCGCACGGCTGAGGAGATCAAAATTCGGATCGGCTCGGCTTTCCCCGATGACGACCACGACAACACCTCCATGGATGTGCGTGGCCTGCACCTGCTCAGTGGCCTGCCCCGCACCATCAATGTGCGCGCCGGCGACATCCGCGAAGCCATGGCCGAGCCCTTGAACGTGATCGTTGAGGCCGTGAAGCGCACCCTGGAGCGCACCCCGCCCGAACTGGCGGCCGACATCGTCGATCGCGGCATCATGCTGGCCGGTGGCGGTGCCTTGGTGCGCGGCATCACCGACCTGATCAGCCACGAAACCGGCATCCTCACCCACGTGGCCGAAAATCCACTGCTCTGTGTGGTGAACGGCTGCGGCATGGTGCTGGAGGACTACAAGCGCCTCGAACGCGTGCTCGACACCCCCGACTTCGTGCGTCAGTCGCACTGATTCCAATGCAGGCCGGCCGCGGCTTTCGAGTTGTTCAGCTGCGCTCCCTCGGCCGACTCTGGCCCTGGTTGCTGCTGCTGCTGGCCCTGCTGGGGATTCGCCTCAGCAAGGGGGCCCCGCTGGCAGATGCCTATGCCCTGCTCAGCCGACCCTTCTGGCCGGGCAGCGCCCAGAGCGAATGGCTGCGCTCGGCCCAGAAACTAGACCAGCAGAGCCAGCTGCTGCAGCTGCGCAGCGACAACAATCGCCTGCGGCGCCTGCTGCAGTTGGCGGGGGCTGATAACAGCTTGATTGGCGCCGCCGTGATCTCTCGGCAGACCTCTGGATGGTGGCACCAGCTGCTGATCGGCAAGGGCTCCCTCGACGGCGTCAGCGCCGGCGCCGCCGTACTGGCCCCCGGCGGACTGTTGGGGCGGGTTGCCTCCACCACCCCCACCACCGCCGCCGTGCAGCTGCTCAGCGACGACGGCAGCCGGGTGGGGGTATGGATACCGCGGATCCGCCGCCATGGCCTGCTCACCGGCCTGGGCACGGCCAGGCCAGTGCTGCGCTTTCTGGAGAAGGACCCCGGCGTGCGGCCCGGCGATGTGGTGGTCACCTCCCCCGCCAGCACGCTGGTGCCGCCAAACATCACCGTTGGGGTGGTGCAAAGTGTCGACGACCTGGCGGTGCCGGCCAGCGAGGCGGTGGTGCAGCTAAGCGCCCCGGTGGAGGCCGTGGACTGGGTTCAGGTGCGCCGGGGGGGGCGCTGATGGCGGCGCTGCATCGCCACAGCTGGTGTGCCGCCACGGCATTGATGGTGCCGCTACTCAACCTGGCCGCTCCCCAGCTGCTCAAGCTCGATGGCGTGGCGCCGGCCTGGGCGGTGCTCTGGCTGCTGCCCTGGGCCCTGGTGGATGGGCCGGTCTCCGGCACCGTGGCCGGGGTGGCTCTGGGGCTGGCCCTGGACAGCCTGCAGCTGGGACCGGCCAGTGAACTGCCGGCCCTGGCGGTACTGGGTTGGTGGTGGGGCCGCATCGGCCGCCAGGGGCCGCCGATCGAGCGCAGTTTCAGCCTCGGTTTACTAGCGCTGCTCGGCTGTCTGCTGCTCAACTTGAGCCTGCTGGTGCCAAACGCCTGGCGAGGCGAACTGGGCTGGAGCCAGCTGCAGACCCTGCTCGCCCAAACCCTGCTCACGGCCCTGTTGGCACCGATGCTCTGTTCCCTGCAGCTGTTGTTGTGGCGCCAGCAGACCGCTGGCCCCAAGGGTTGATCGATGCTTCTCCCCAGGCGTCACCTGCTGAAGCTGCTGGCCGCTGGCTCGGCCGCCACCACCCTGGCCGCCGCCGGCTGCCTGCGCCAGGGCCCAGGCGGCGGGTCGGCTGGTGATGGGCCTGGGGGTGACGGGCCTGCTGGTGGCACAGAAATCAATTTCTGGAGCCTGGATCTGGCTCCAAAGTTCAACGACACCATCGAGGCGGTGATCGCCGCCTGGGAGGGCCAGCATCCGGGCATGAGCGTGCGCTGGACCGACGTGCCCTGGGCCCAGGTGGAGCGCAAGTTGTTGGCGGCGGTATTCGCCCGCACCGCGCCCGATCTGGTGAATCTGAACCCCCCCTTTGCCGCCAATCTGGCCAGCAAGGAGGGGCTGCTCGATCTCGAGCCGCTGCTGCCCCCCGGCGCCCCCCAGAGCTACCTGCCGGCGATTTGGCAGGCCGGTAGCCAACAGGGCCACCAGTTCGCCATCCCCTGGTACTTGACGGTGCGGATTTCGATGGCCAACCGGCGCCTGCTGCAGCAGGCCGGTTGCGAGGCGCCACCGCGCCATTGGCGGCAGCTGCCGGCCTTCGCGGAGCGCATCAAGCGGCGTACGGGCCGCTATGCCCTGTTCGTGACGGCGGTGCCGGATGACTCCGCCGAGCTGCTGGAAATCCTGGTGCAGATGGGGGTGCAGCTGTTGGATGAGCGGCGCCGGGCGGCCTTCGACAGCCCGGCGGGCCGCCAGGCATTCGGCTTCTGGAGCGACCTCTACCGCCGCGGCCTGCTGCCCCAGGAGGTGGTGAGCCAGGGCTATCGCCGGGCCATCGAGCTCTATCAATCCGGCGACCTGGCTCTGGTGGCCACCGGCCCGGATTTTTTGCGCAATCTGCAGACAAACGCTCCAGGCATCGCCGCCGTCACCGAACCCCATCCGCCGATCACCGGCGACAGCGGCATTTGCAGGGGGGTGAGCAACGTGGCGGTGATGAATCTGGTGGTGCCTCGCCAGAGCGCTGTGGCGGCGGCGGCCGTGGATTTCGGCCTCTTCCTCACCAACGCCGCCCACCAACTGGCCTTCGCGGAGCAGGCCCGGGTGCTGCCCTCCTCCAGCAGCGCCCTGGGCCAGCTGCAGCGCCAACTGGACCGAGAAGCGCTCAGTCCTGGTGCTGAGGGGCTGGTGCATCGGGCCCGGCTGCTGTCGGCCCAAACCCTGGCCCGGGCCCAGGTGCTAGTGCCGGCGATGCCGGGGGTGAAACGGCTGCAGGCAATTGTCTATACCCAGCTGCAACGGGCGATGTTGGGCCAGGTGAGCAGTGACCGGGCCCTGGCCACCGCCGCAGCCGAGTGGAATCTCTATGCCAAAGCCCGTTGGCCCTGATTTCCATTCGCTGACATGCCAAGGCCGGTTGGCCTGATGCCCAGTGCATTACCTGCCTAGTGCCTGATGCCTCGGGGGCCCTGGTACGGATTTTCTGGGGCCGAGGCCCTGCCCCTTGGGCGGTGCGGATAAGCGGCAAAACCGCAGCGCTCGTTGGGCTGGCGAAACTTTGCTGGCAAAAATTTGCTGGCAAAGGTTGGCCACTGAAAAGTGCACTGGCGCAAAGCTGCCCGGCGCAAAGCTTTGTGGAGAAAGGCTTTCTGCAGAAAAGCTTAAATGTGCCCAAATCGCCCCATTGGCGGGGTTTCTGAGGGGTGACCCAAGCCCTTCCAGAGCGGTATGGTTGCGATTCTTCACCCCGCCGATGGCTAGATGCACGCTGACGACGGCCACAGTCAGCTCTCTGTCGAGCCCAGGGCGACCCTGCTGATTGTCGACGACGAAGCAGCGGTGCGCCGGGTGCTGGTGATGCGCCTGCAGCTGGCCGGCTACCGGGTGGTCTGCGCGGAAGATGGGGAGGAGGCGCTGACTCTGTTCCACCAGGAGCAACCCGATCTGGTGGTGCTCGATGTGATGTTGCCCAAGTTGGACGGCTTTGCCGTCTGCCGGCGACTGCGGGCCGAATCCTGTGTGCCGATCATCTTTCTAACGGCCCTGGATAACGTGGCCGAGCGGGTTTCAGGTCTGGATCTAGGGGCCGATGACTACCTGCCCAAACCCTTTAGCCCCAAGGAGCTGGAGGCCCGCATCGCCACGATCCTGCGGCGGATGGGCAAAGGCGCGGCCGTCACTGAACCCCGCGAGCAAACCAATGGCACCGGGGTGATGCGGCTGGGCGACCTGGTGGTCGATACCAACCGCCGTCAGGTGACCCGCGATGGTGAGCGCATCGCCCTCACCTACACCGAATTCAGTCTGCTGGAGCTGCTGTTCCGCGAACCCGGCCGGGTGGTGCCCAGGGCCGAGATCCTCGAACAACTCTGGGGCTATCCGCCCCGCCGCGCCGCCGACCTGCGGGTGGTGGATGTCTACGTGGCCCGCCTGCGCGGCAAGCTCGAGCCCGATCCCCGCAATCCCGAATTGATCCTCACGGTGCGGGGCACCGGCTACGCCTCCCAGCGCATGGGTGAACTGGCCCTCTCGGCTGTGGGCTGAGCGAGCTGATAGAGAGCCGATAGCGGGCCGATCGCGAAACGAAAACATCGCCGGCCAGGTTTGACCGTCCTGCAGGATGGCTCCTGCTGAGATCCCCGCATCCGTGTCTGAGCTGCGTGAGACCCGCCTGGAGAAAGGCAAGGCCCTGGCAGCTCTAGGCCAGGGGCCCTACGCCCTGCGCTTCCAACCGAGCCACAGCACCGCGGCCCTGCAGACGGAACACGCCGACCTGGCCAACGGCGAGGAACGAGAGCTGGAGGTGGCGGTGGCCGGCCGGGTGATGACCCGTCGGGTGATGGGCAAGTTGGCCTTTTTCACCCTGGCCGATGAATCCGGCCCGATTCAGCTCTACATCGAGAAGGCCACCCTCCAGAAGGCCCAGCCCGACAATCTTGAGGTTTTCGCCCAGCTCACCTCCCTGGTGGATGCCGGAGACTTGATTGGCGTGCAGGGCAGCCTCAAGCGCACCGACCGGGGCGAGTTGTCGGTGAAGGTGAAGGGCTGGTCGATGCTCAGCAAGAGCCTGCAGCCCCTGCCCGACAAGTGGCATGGCCTGGCGGATGTGGAGACCCGCTACCGCCAGCGCTATCTCGACCTGATCGTCTCGCCCCAGACCCGCGACACCTTCCGCCGCCGCGCCCTGGCCGTGAGCACCATGCGCCGCTGGCTGGATGGGCGAGGCTTCCTGGAGATTGAAACCCCGGTGCTGCAAAGCGTGCCGGGCGGCGCCGATGCCCGGCCCTTCGAGACCCACCACAACGCTCTCGATCTACCGCTCACCCTGCGCATCGCCACCGAGCTGCACCTGAAGCGGCTGGTGGTGGGCGGTTTTGAGCGGGTGTACGAGCTGGGTCGCATCTTCCGCAACGAGGGGGTGAGCACCCGCCACAACCCCGAGTTCACCTCGGTGGAGATCTATCAGGCCTACGCCGATTACACCGACATGATGGAGCTCACCGAGCAGCTGATCGCCGAGGTGTGCCAGCAGGTGTGCGGCGGCACCCGGATCAGCTACCAGGGCACCGAAATCGACCTGACCCCCCCCTGGCGCCGGGACACCATGCATTCGCTGGTACAGGAGGCGACAGGTCTGGATTTCACGGCGTTCACCAGCCGCGAGCAGGCAGCTGCCGCCATGGAGACCTTGGGCCTGGAGACGCCGGCCCTGGCGGATTCCGTTGGTCGCCTGCTGGTGGAGGCCTTCGAGCAGCGGGTGGAGGCCAGCTTGATCCAGCCCACCTTCGTGCTCGATTACCCGGTGGAAAACTCGCCCCTGGCCCGCGCTCACCGCAGCAAGCCGGGCCTGGTGGAGCGCTTCGAGCTGTTCATCGTGGGCCGCGAAACCGCCAATGCCTTCAGTGAGCTGATCGATCCGCTGGACCAGCGCCAGCGGCTGCAGGCCCAGCAGCAGCGCCGGGCCGCAGGCGATCTGGAGGCCCAGGGGGTGGACGAGGACTTCCTCCAGGCCCTGGAGGTGGGCATGCCCCCCACCGGCGGCCTGGGCATCGGCATCGACCGGCTGGTGATGCTGCTCACCGACAGCGCCTCGATCCGCGACGTGATCGCCTTCCCCCTGCTGCGACCAGAGGCCAAAACCAGCCAACGGCCAGAGGCCGACTCCCCCAGCTGACACCCCCAGCTGACCAGAATCTGGTAGCAGCTGCTCGGCGCGACCCCTAGCCCCGCAGGATCTGGCGGGCCAGGCGGATCGGGAGCGGATCGGTTGCAGTGAGATAATTCTTGGGAGTGAGCAATCTCCCCCAGCCGGGTACCAATTCCATGAGCGGTGAGCGCGTTGGTTTTCGCTTTCAACACGCCGACGCGGTGGTGAAGCGCAACCCCCAGGGCCGCTCCCGTCGCGGTTGGGTGATGGAGCCGGTGGAGCAGACCACCAGTAGGGGCACCAAGATGCCGGCCTATCGAATCCGCTGGCGTGATAGTGAACGCCCGGAGATCGTGTTGCAGCACATGCTTATTGCCGATCCCGATCCCACCCCGCCCCCCGAGGGCGTCAGCCTGATGCCCCCGGCCCCCAAGGCTTGATTTCAGTCTTAATTGGATCCCAGCCTGTCTAAACAGGCTTTGTTTACGGGCGCTCTGTCAAGCCTCCACTGGATTACATGGGCTAGAGACTGGATTCATAGCCGCAATAAATTCAGGCCCGCATAGCGTTCGAAATCGCCGTCCAGGCTTACCAGCCTCCAGCCATTCACCATCGCCACTGCCGCCAGATGGGCATCGGTGCAGTGGCGCGAGGCCAAGCTGCCCTTGCGCAGCAGAGCTTGGAACACCTCCCAGCTATCGGTGGGTTCGCCGCCAAAGCCCACGCCGGGCTGCTCACAGAGTCTTTCCAGCACCTCGCCAGCGGCCTGGGGCGTCAGGCTGGCCTCGCCCATCACCCCTGGGTTACAGAGCAGGCGCACCAGCCCCAAGGCCGTGCTGGTGCAAAGCACCACCCGCCCACCAGCCTCCAGTTGCCAGTAATGGCGAGCGCGCAGGTGCTGGGGATGCAGTGGCCACACCAGGGCTAGCCACACGTTCAAATCCGGCAGGTCGATGATCAAGGCGCTGATCTCAAGGTTCCAGCAGAAGGTTCCAGCAGGCCGAAGAGGCCGGCATTGCTGAGCAATTCCGGGGCGATGGCCAGGGGTTTGGCCAGCAGGGTGGGCAGGGCGTCGCTGTTGCGACTGCTGCCGGAGGGGCTGGAACTGGCGATCAACCCCTCCTCCACATAGCGCTGCAACAACTGCTTCATCGGCACGCCCTCTATGGCGGCTCGGGCCTTGAGCCGGGCAAACAGGGAATCCGGCAATTCCAGACTGGTTCGCATCGGCTCAGACTAGGCCGCCTTGGCTGTAATGCCGGTAGATGGGCAGCGGCCATGGCAGCACAATTTGCAAACCGTTGCCCGCCAAGCCGCCCCTGGCCTGCCAGTCGAGGCGACAATCCGTCTCCTTTGATACAGCTATTTCAGCCAATGTGGATTTTTGACCATCCCAAAGAGATGGGGGCCTGGGCTGACCCCGGACTCCTCTGAATGGATCGATCGCGTGGATAAGTTGTATGGCTCTCGATGGCTGATCAATAGCCGCCTCGACTTGCCATCAGCTCTGGCGCCGCCTGAGCGATTCCAGCTGCTGCTCGGCCTCGAAGACGGCCCAGGCCTGTTCCAATTCATCGAGCTTGCCCCCGGATGCGGTCTTGTCGGCGGTCGATTGCTCCGCCACCGCCAGGGCCTGCAGAGCTGCCTCCACGGCGGCAAACTGCTGACCCAGCTCAGCTAATTGACTCCAACTTTCGCGGCCCCGCTGCATCAAAGTTGTTAGATGTGCTTCGGCCCGCTCGGCTAAGGGCTCGGCGCCGGCCGCTCTGGCCCGCTGCACCCGCTGGCGCCAGGAGCGAATCTCCTCGGCCAGGGTGAGCAGTTGTTGGCGTTGTTGTTCGGCCTGGCGCCGTAGCCGGCCGCGCTCTCCCACCAGGCTGGCCTGCCGGTCGCGGGCTTCCTGCTCCTGTAGCAGGGCCTGCTGGGCCGGATTGGCCGTCAGGAAATTGGCCAATTCGCGCTCCAGCCGCGTCTCTAGCTGCTCCCACCAGTCGTTCATGGCGTAGTTGGCCGCTCACCAGGCGCATAGGTGATCAGCGGTGCTTCGATTTCCTGCCGCAGGGGGGTGATCGCCGCTTCGCGGGAGATCAGCAACAGCTGGGTCAACCGGGCAACGGCGCCCTCGCCCAGGTCCTGCTCGCCGATGCGATCAAAGGCGCGGCTGTAGAGCGTCTCCAGTTCAGTGATCAGCTCCTGCCGCACCTGCAGCATGGCGGAGCGTTTCTGTTCGCGGCTCATCCCACTAAGTGCTGCTGGCAAGAGTCTCGCGCCGCCAGCAACACCAGGGAGAGGTCGCCGCCAGGATCGCTCCAGCGCCGCACCAACCGCCAACCAGCAACGGCGGCCAGGGCCCCAAAAGCCTCCGGGCTGTATTTAACGCTGAATTCGCTGATCAGTTCCTCGCCGGCGGCAAAGGGCCAGCTGCTGCCAGCGAGCTGCACCAGCTGATCGCAGCGGCTCACCAGGGCCATGGCAATGCGGCTGTGCTCTGGCTGCCAGCGGGCTCGATAGTGGAATTGATCCGGATCAAAATTCCCCTGCAGGTCGCGGTTCAGCCGCACCAGCAAATTCTTGGCAAAGGCCGCCGAAACGCCCGCCGCATCGTCATAGGCCGCCTCCAGCCGCGCCCGGGTCTTGGGGTGATCGATGCCGATCAACAGCAGCCCATCGGCCCCCAGCAGCTGGGCGAACTGGCGCAGCAGCTGGGTCGCTTCCGTTGGCGTGAAGTTGCCGATCGAACTGCCCGGATAGAAGCCCAACCGCCGCTGGCCGTCGAGCAGCGGGTGGGCGGGCAGCCGAGCCATGGCGCTGTAGTCGCCGCAGATGCCCAACACCGGCACCCTGGGATGGCAGGCCTGGCGCTGCTCACAGGCCGCCGCCAGATGTTCGGCGCTGATGTCGAGGGCGACGTAGGCGGCGGGCTGCAGGGCAGTTAGCAATGGCCCCGCCTTGCGGGCATTGCCGGCGCCAAACTCCACCAGCGTGCCCGGCCCCAGGGCCGCGGCCAGCTCCGGGGCCAGCGCCTCCAACAGGGCCGTCTCGGTGCGGGTGAGGCTGTATTCGGGCTGCTCGCAGATTTGATCGAACAGGCGCGATCCCTCCGCGTCGTAGAGCAGCCAGGCGGGCAGTTGCCGCGGCCGAGAGGCCATCCCCCGCAACACCAGCCGGCGCAGATCTGCGGGCTCGGGGTGGAGATCGATCAGCTCTGGGGCGATCGCCGGGGTCATCGGGGTCATGGGGCCTCCTGGGCCAACCTCAGCCCCGCCGCCTGCCAACGACTGGCCGGCGGAAAGAAATTGCGATAGGTGAATCGTTCATGCCCCTCGGGGGTGAGGAAGCAACTGCCGCGCAGCACCATCTGAGAACTCATGAACTTGCCGTTGTATTCCCCCACCGCCCCCGGGGCGGCGCGAAAGCCTGGATAGGGCCGGTAGGGGCTGGAGGTCCACTGCCAAACGAGGCCAAAAGCATCGGCCAGCTGGGGGGCCATCAACTCCCACTCGGCCTCGCTGGGCAGCCGCGCCCCGGCCCAACGGGCATAGGCGTCGGCTTCAAACCAGCTCAGGTGCCGCACCGGCGCCTGGCTTAAGCGGGGCCGGAGGCCCGCCAGGGTGAATTCAGCTTCGTCGCGCCAGTAGCGCGGGGCCTGCCAGCCCCGCTGCTGGACCAGCGCCCAGCCCTCGCTCAGCCACAGTTCCGGCCGCCGATAGCCTCCCGCGGCGATGAAGGCCGCGTACTCGGCATTGGTAACCAGCTGGGAGGCGATGGCGAAGGGTTCCAACCATTGGCGATGGCGGGGTGCCTCGTTGTCGAAATGGAAACCGGCGCCAGAATAACAGGCCAACTCCCCACAGGCCAACTTTCCAGAGGCCAATTCCCCACAACCCAATTCTCCAAAGCCCAGTTCCACCAGGCCGCCGCCATGGCTCAGCCAAGCGGTGCGCTCGCTCGGGGGCGGGGCCGCTTGGAAGCGCAGTTCGGGAGCGTCGCCGTAGGCGGGCTCCAGGGGATTGCGGCTGAAACCATCCAGCAGGTCCATCAGCAGCAGTTCCTGGTGTTGCTGCTCGTGCTGCAAACCCAGTTCGATCAGCTCCAGCCAGGGGGCGGCGGCGGCGGCTGGTTGCTGGGCCAGGGCCGACAGCAGCTGCTGCAGCGCCAGATCCACCCGGCCGCGCCAAGCGAGTACCTCGGCGATCGGCGGCCGGCTGAGCAGGCCCCGCTGGGGCCTGGGATGGCGGGGCCCCACGGCCTCGTAGTAGCTGTTGAACAGAAAAGCCCAGCTGGCTGGCGCCGGCTCATAGCTGCTCACCAGGTGAGCAATGGCCGGTTGGCGCAGCAAAAACTGCTCGAAAAACCAAGTGGTGTGGCCGAGGTGCCACTTGGGCGGGCTGGCATCGGCCATGCCCTGGAGGCAGAGGTCCTCGGGCCCCAAGGGGGCGATCAGCAACCCGGTGCGGCGGCGCACGGCCGCCAACCGCTGAGCGAGCTGGGTACAAGCCAAGGATTCAGGCCTGCCAGGGGCCCAGGGGCTATCCAGACCGTTTGCCTGGGGGCTTCCCAGCCCAGGGGTCTGGGGGCGATCAAACCGAGTGCCCTGGGGGATCTGGAGCAAATCAGCGGATTGGCCCAGCGGCGAAAACTCAGACATCGCTCTGGGGTCCAGGCGTGCCTGGTATTTCGACATATGCAGCCATCAATGGCTCTCTTCAGCGGAGACATTAGGCAGCTTGCCTACGATTCGCCCACCGGACATCAACAGGGCAGGCCAAGGCGATGGGTGGCATCACGCAGGGTTTCGTAGGTGCCGTCGGCAACACCCCCCTCATCCGCCTCCACGCCCTCAGCGAGCTCACCGGCTGCGAAATTCTGGGCAAGGCGGAATTCATGAATCCCGGCGGCTCGGTGAAGGACCGCGCCGCCCTGGGAATCCTGCTGGAGGCGGAGCAGCAGGGCCTGCTCAAGCCCGGTGGCACGGTGGTGGAGGGCACAGCCGGCAACACGGGTATCGGCCTCACCCATCTCTGCAATGCCCGCGGCTACAGGGCGTTGATCGTGATTCCCGACACCCAGTCGGCCGAAAAGATCGGCCTGCTGCGCAGCCTGGGGGCCGAGGTGCGCAAGGTGCCAGCCGTGCCCTACCGGGATCCCAACAACTACGTAAAACTCTCCGGTCGCATCGCCGCCGAGACGCCCGGCTCCCTGTGGGCCAATCAATTCGACAACCTGGCCAATCGCCGCGCCCACTACAACACCACCGCCCCGGAGATCTGGCGGCAGACGGAGGGCCGGGTGGATGCCTGGGTGTCGGCCACCGGCACCGGCGGCACCTACGCCGGCGTGGCGATGTATCTCAAGCAGCAAAACCCCGCCGTCCGCTGCGTGCTGGCCGATCCCTGCGGCAGCTCCCTCTACGGCTGGGTAAAGACCGGCGCCCTGAGCGCTGAGGGCAGTTCGATCACCGAGGGCATTGGCAACAGCCGGGTTACGGCCAACCTGGAGGGTGCTCCCATCGATGACGCTGTGCGCATCGACGACCAGGCGGCCCTGGACACCATCTACCAGCTGCTCTGGCAGGAGGGCCTGTTTCTCGGAGGTTCGGTGGGTATCAATGTGGCGGCCGCGGTGGAGACGGCCCGGCGCCTGGGTCCCGGCCACACGATCGTGACCGTTTTGTGCGATAGCGGCGATCGCTACCGCTCGCGCCTCTATGACGCCGACTGGCTGGGCAAGAAGGGCCTCCACCAACCCCAGCGCCAGGGCCAGATCCAGAGCCATGGCCATGGCCAGCTGACTGGAGCCGCCTGATGATCGCGCCCCTCGCCGCACCGGGTCGGCTGATCGCCGAGCGCTACCGCCTGGAGCAGTGCCTCAGCAATGGCGCCCAGGGATCCCTTTGGCGAGCCAGCGATCAGCTGGCGGGCGATGCGCCGCTGGCCCTGCGTCAGCTGGCCGCTCCCCACAACCTCGACCGCGCCGCCGCCCTCTGGCGGCAGCTGCAGGGGGTGCTTCATCCCCAGGTGCCGCGGCTAGGGGCCGCCATTGCCGAGGCGGATCAGCTGTGGCTGGTGCGCGAGTGGCAGAGCGGTCGCACCTATCTGGAGCTGCAGCGGGCCCGGGCCGAGCGCCAGCTGGTGTTTGGCGCGGGCGAGGTGCTGTTGCTGTTGCGGCAGCTATTGCCGGTGCTGGCGGTGCTGCATGGCCAGGAGCTGGTGCATGGCGATCTTTGCGCCGCCAACCTGCTGCGGCGAGACAGCGACGGGCTGCCGGTGCTGCTGGATTTCGGCCTGGTGTGCGGGCCCGGCTTCTCCACCCCCGGCTACGCGCCGCCGGAACGGTTGCGGAGCTCGCGGCCCGAGCCCTGGATGGACCTGCACTCCCTGGGGGTCACGGCCCTGGTGTTGCTCAGCGGTGAACCGCCGCAGGGGCTGCTGGATCCGGGCAGCCTGGAGTGGCGCTGGCCCGCCTGCCTGGCCAGCGAAGCCCCCCTGCGCCAGCTGCTGGCCCGCCTGGTGGGACAGGGGGGAGAGCGGCGCTTTGGCTCGGCCAGCCAGGCCCTGGCCGCCGCCCAGGAACTGCCGATGCCCGACAGCACTGGCCCGGTGCCCAGGGCCGATCGCACCGTGGCCCTGGTGCCACCTCCCGTCGCACCGCCCGTTGCCGCCGCCGCCGCCGCCGCGCCCGAGGGGGCCGCTGCTGCTGCGGCGGCTGCAGCTGCGGCGGCAATGGCGCTCAGCGCCTCAACCGCCCGGGAGCTAGGGGCAGACGCCCGGGAGCCCGAGGCTGAGACCAGCCCGAGCGCCCCGCTGCTGCCTTCCTTGCAGCCGCCCGAGCCGCCGCGGGTGCCGGAGTCGAGCTTCGATCCTGCGGCGCAGGCCCGCCAGCGGGCCGAACTGCGGGAGCAGCAGGCGGAGGGCGGCCTGTGGCCGGTGGTGATTGCCCTGCTGCTCTCCGCCGTGGTCGGCACTGCCCTCGGCTGGTGGTGGTTGAGCCGCGGCAAGCAGGCCGAGCCGCGGCCCGATGCGGCCCTGCAACTGCCCAGCAGCCTGCCGGCCGCGGAGGTGGACCAGCGGCAGCAACTGCTCAACCGGCTGCGGGCGATGCAGGTGGATCGGGCCTGGTTCCTGCGGCTGGTGGATGCCAGCCTGCTGGCCCAGTTCCCGGAACGGGGCGGTCGCCTGCCCAGCGATGCCGCCAGCGACGCCCCCCTGCGCAAGGTGTGGAATGAATTGGCCGAGGAGTGGCTGGCGCGGGTGGAGCAGTTGCCGCTGGAGCTGCGCCGCCGCCTGGGCAGCTTCAGTGAGGCCGATTGGCAGAGGCGCCAGCAGGCCCTGGTGAGCCAGGGGCTCAGTGGCACCGCGATTCGGCAGCTGGTGTCGGGCAGCGCCCAAAATCTGCTGCCCGGTCGGGTGGGGGCCGACATCCCCGGCGAGCCGTTCCGGCAGCTGTGGTTTGCCGCCGCCGAGCTGGGCCTGGCCAACGTGCGGATCGAGGCGATCGAGGCCCAGCCTCTGCAGACCAGGGTGGTTTCAGCCCAGGTGGAGGCCGGCGGAGCGCGCCTGTTCCCGATTCGTCTACCGGCTGGATTCCGGCTGGTATTGGGCGTGAACGGTTCGCCGCTGATGCAAATGAGCGTGTTTGCCGCCAATGGCGAACTGCTGGAGGCCAGGGGCCCGCTGCGGGTGGTCAGCCTGCCCGCCCAGGCCAAATCCCCACTGCAATTGCTGGTCACCAACGATGGCGTGGCCGCTGGGCTGATCACCCTGTCGCTGCGGGCCGATCCGCCCGTGACGCCCGTGGCACCCGCACCAGAGATGCCCGCCAGCCCCGACACCCCGGCATCGCCCACCAGCCCAGCCACCCCCTTGGCCCCCAGCCCGGTGGCGCCCAGCCCACCACCGGTGGCGCCGCTGGCACCGCCGCCACCGGTGGAGAGCAGCCCCCGCTGAGCGGCGGCAATGCCCAACAGCGGCCCAGGCCCTAGAAGCGGGCCATGGCGGCGCGGGTGTCCTTGACGTCTTGTTTGCGGCGCTCTTCCTGGCGCTTGTCGTGCAATTTGCGGCCCTTGCCCAGGCCGATGGTCACCTTGAGCCAGGAACCCTTGAGGTGGATGTTCAGCGGCACCAGGGCCAGGCCCTTCTGTTGGATGCCGCCGCGCAATTTATCGATCTCGCGGCGGTGGGCCAGCAGCCGCCGCACCCGCAGGGGATCGTGATTGAAGAAGCGGCCGGCATGGCTGTGGGGCGAAATGTGCACGTTGTGCAATTGCAATTCGCCGTTGCGCACCAGGCAGAAGCCATCGCGCAGGTTCACCTGGCCGGCCCGGATTGATTTCACCTCGGTGCCGAGCAATTCGATGCCGCATTCCACCGTTTCGAGGATTTCGTATTGATGGCGGGCAAAGCGGTTGTCTGCCAGCAACCGGTTGGCGGCATCCCTTTGCGCCTTGGCGGCGAGCTTCTTGGTGCCCCCCTTGGCCATCGCCTCTACCCGCTCCCCTGGCTGATCTGCTGCTCCGACCCTAGGCAGGGGCCGGTACCCTCCATCCATGGCCATCGTTTCCTCGGACATGGGGGCGCCACGGCGCGGCAGCGCCCAGGCGGGTGAGCGCGGCAGCGCCCAGGCGGGTGAGCGCGGCAGCGCCCAGGCGGGTGAGCGCGGCAGCGCCCAGGCGGGTGAGCTGCCCGCCAAGCCCACCAGCTCGCCAGGCGCTGGCTCGCCGGTAAACCGCCGGCTGCTGGATCCCAGTGCCCTGGCTGCTGATGGCGATCCGCTGGCGCCGGCCAAAGCGGATCAAATTGGAGAAGCGAATGGCACCGGCTGGGGCGAGCAGCCAGCCAGGGAAGACGGCTTGAGGCCAAAACGGCTGGCCGATTACATCGGTCAGAGCGAACTGAAGCAGGTGCTGGCCATCGCTGTGGAGGCCACCCGCAGCCGGGGGGAGGCCCTCGATCACGTGTTGCTATATGGCCCGCCCGGCCTGGGTAAGACCACCATGGCCCTGGTGCTGGCGGAGGAGTTGGGGGTGCGCTGCCGGATCACCAGCGCGCCGGCCCTGGAGCGCCCGCGGGACATAGTTGGCCTGCTGGTGAACCTGCAGCCCGGTGAACTGCTGTTCATCGATGAAATCCACCGGCTCAACAGGGTGGCCGAGGAGATTCTCTACCCGGCGATGGAGGATTTTCGCCTCGATCTCACCGTGGGCAAGGGCACCAGCGCCCGCACCCGCAGCCTGCAAATTGCCCCCTTCACACTGGTGGGCGCCACCACCCGCGCCGGTTCGCTCAGTTCGCCGCTGCGGGATCGCTTTGGCCTGATCCAGCGGCTGGAGTTTTACAACCTCGACGACCTGCAGGCGATCGTGCAACGCGCCGCCGGCCTGCTGCAACTAGACCTGGAACAACAGGCGGCCCTGGAGGTGGCCCGCCGCTGCCGCGGCACGCCCCGCATCGCCAATCGATTGCTGCGGCGGGTGCGCGATGTGGCGGCGGTGAATGGCCAGCTGCGCATCGGCCCAGAGCTGGTGCATGAGGCCCTCAGCCTGCATAGCGTCGATAGCCGCGGCCTCGATGCCAGCGACCGGCGCCTGATGACGCTGCTGCTGGAGAGCTACGGCGGTGGCCCCGCTGGCCTCGATGCCCTGGCGGCGGCATTGGGGGAGGATTCCACAACCCTGGAAACCGTGGTGGAGCCCTATCTGCTGCAGCTCGGTTTCCTGCAGCGCACCCCCCGCGGCCGGCAGGTGACCCCCGCCGGTCGCAGCCACCTGGGCTGGCCGGCCCAGCTGGATCTCTCCGGAGCCCAGCCATGAGCGGATTCTTGTTGTTGCTGGTGTTGATGGCCCAGCTGGCCCTGGCGCCGCTGGCCTTGGCGGCGCCGCGGCCCCCGAGCCTGGCCCAACTTTTTGACCAGGCCCTGGCCGCCAGCCGGGAGGGAAGTTTTGACCAGGCCCTGCCGCTGTGGAACCAGGTGCTGGAGATGGCACCAGAAGATGCCGCCGCCTGGAGCAACCGCGGCAACGTGCAGTTGGTGCTGGGGGATCCGCTGGCGGCGATCGCCGACCAGGAGCGGGCGATGGCCCTGGAGCCCAGCAACCCGGAACCCCACCTAAATAGGGGCATTGCCGAGGAGGCGCTGCAGCGCTGGGGGGCGGCCGAAACCGACTACCGCTGGATCCTGGAGCCGCCCGCCAGCCCAGTCAGCTCAGACAAACCAGCCTCTTCAGAAAAACCAGCCTCTTCAGACAAGCCGGCCAGCCAACTCGATCTAGAGCTGCGGTCTGCGGCCCTCTACAACCTCGGCAATGTGCAGGGCAGCCAGGGGGACTGGGTGGCGGCGCGCAACAGCTTCCGGACGGCGGCCGACAGCCGCCCCGGCTTTGCCATGGCCAGATCCAGTGCGGCCCTGGCGGCCTTCCAATTGGGGGAGCTGGAGCAGGCGGAAAGGGAACTGCGCGCCTTGATTCGCCGCTATCCGCTGTTTGCCGATGCCAGAGCTGGCCTCACGGCCCTGCTCTGGCGGCTGGGGGCCAGCGGTGAGGCCGAGAGCAACTGGGCCTCCGCCTCGGGCCTGGATCCCCGCTATAGGCAGCCAGAATGGCTGCAATCCACGCGCCGCTGGCCGCCCGCACCGGTGTCGGCCCTGGAGCAGTTCCTGGCTCTGGCCTCCGCCTGAGTGATTCCGGCATGCCCGCTTCGATCAGCAATTCCCCGCCGCCACCGCCCCTTTCCTGGCAGGCCCTCGATCTGGATGGCCAGCTGCAGGCTTTGCTGCCGGAGTTGATCCAACTGCGCCGCCACATCCATCGCCACCCGGAACTGAGCGGCCACGAACAGCAGACGGCCGCCCTGGTGTCCGGGGAGTTGCGGCGCTGGGGCTGGCGGGTGCGCGAGGGGGTGGGGCGTACGGGGGTGGTGGCCGAACTGGGGCCCAGCCTCCTGGCCAGCGGTGCGGCGGCCCCCCTGGTGGCCCTGCGGGTGGATATGGATGCCCTGCCGGTGGAGGAGCGCACCGGCCTGGATTACAGCTCCTGCATCCAGGGGTTGATGCACGCCTGCGGTCACGATTTGCATACGGCGGTGGGGTTGGGGGTGGCGCGGCTGCTGGCCCAGGTGGCGCCGCAGCTGCCGGCGCGGGTGCGGCTGTTGTTTCAACCGGCGGAGGAGACGGCCCAGGGGGCGGCCTGGATGCGGGCCGATGGGGCGATGGAGGGGGTGGAGGCGATCTTTGGCCTGCACGTATTTCCCAGCCTGGCGGCCGGCAGCATTGGCGTGCGCTGCGGCAGCTTGACGGCCGCGGCCGGTGAACTGGAGGTGGAGGTGCTGGGGGAGGGGGGCCATGGCGCCAGGCCCCACCAGAGCACCGATGCGATCTGGATTGCGGCGCGGGTGGTGAGCGGGCTGCAGGAGGCGATCAGCCGCCGGCTCGATGCCCTGCATCCGGTGGTGGTCAGTTTCGGGCGAATTGAGGGGGGCAAGGCGTTCAATGTGATCGCCGACCACGTGCGCCTGCTGGGCACCGTGCGCTGTCTGGATACGGAGGTGCACGCCCAGCTGCCGGGCTGGATTGAGGAGACGGTTCATGCCCTCTGCCGCGGCCACGGCGGCGAAGCGCGGGTGCACTACCGCGTGATCTCGCCACCGGTGCACAACGACCCGGAGCTAACGAAAATGGTGGCCGAGGTGGGCGTTGAACTGTTGGCCCCAGGCCAGGTGCTGTGGCTGGAGCAGCCCTCCCTGGGGGCGGAAGACTTCGCCCAGCTGCTCGATGGCACCCGAGGCACGATGTTTCGCCTCGGGGTGGCCGGCCCCGGGGGCTGCACGCCCCTGCATAGCAATAGCTTTGCGCCCGATGAGGCCAGCCTGCCGGTGGGGGTGAAGGTGTTGACGGGCAGCCTGCTGCGCTGGATGACCAACGCCAGCAGCTCTGCCAACGCCAACAAGGAGGCGGCAGCTTGAGTGGCTCAAAGGCCCCCCGCAGCCAGTTGTTTGGTTGGCTAACCCTGGCGGCGCCATTGCTAATTCTGCTCTGTTTAATCGCGCTCACAGAGCGCCGCGGCGCCGATCGCCTGGCGGTGCTGCCGCCGCTACTTATCGGTATTGGCCTGCTGGTGACCAATCGGTGGGGACAGCTACGCCGCCGCCGCCGCTTGCTGCACTCCCTGCGCCAGGAGAGATTGCCTATTTCTAATCAAAGTAGGAGCTGATCACAGCCTTATCTCCGCGAAGCTCTGTATCGGAGAAGCCCTCTCCACCCTCGCCAATCGCCAAGCTGCCGCACAAGCTTTCCCCAGTAAATCCCCCGACATTTGCCGCAAAAGCCCCCAGCAAATCTCCCGACCATTGCATCGGCGATTCCCCTCCCCCGCAACTCCCCTCCTCAATAACAACATTCCTCCAGCAATTCCCGCGTCAAATTTCACCAAAACACACTGACTCCAATTCTCCTAAATGTCTGACAATCCCGATCTCCAGCAACTGCAAGCCGCCATCGCCTCAGGGGATCCCTCCCGGGCGATGCCGGCCCTGGCCAACCTGCGCCAAGTGCCGGCGGAGCAGGCGATCCCTCTGCTGCTGCTGGGACTGGAGCAGGAGGGCTTCACGGTGCGCTGTTTGAGTTGCGCTGGCCTGGGGGTGAAGCGGAATGAGGCGGGTTGGCAGGCCCTGGTGGAGGTGCTCGAGCACGACCAGGATCCAAATGTGCGGGCAGAAGCCGCCAATGCCCTGGCCAGCTACGGCCTGGAGCGGGCCTGGCCCCTGCTCAAGGCGGCCTTCAGCCGCGATCAGCAGTGGTTATTGCGCTGCAGCGTGCTGGCGGCCCTGGCCGAACAGCCCAGCATCCCCGCCGCCTGGCTACTCGAATTAGCCACCCTGGCAATCGAAGACGCCGATGGCACGGTGCGGGTGGGCGGCGCCGAAATCCTGGGTCGCCTGGTGCGCGACTGGCCCGGCGAAGCCGAAGCCCACCAGGCGCGCCTCCTGCTGCAACAGCTCCAACAAGACCCGGACCATCGGGTGGTGGCCGCGGCGCTGAATGGGCTCCAGGCCTGAATCGGGGCGGTTTTTATAAATGGATGGCTGGGGCCGTGTATAGAAGACAAGCTGATCGTCGACCTCGCAGACGGACGCTCCATCTCAGTCATGCACCAGAGCCGCCACCAAGGCCTCCCTTTAATGGCAGATCTCATTGCGGCCAATTGATCGCCAGCGTTCGGTCTCGGCGATCCCCTTGTTTCCGCTCCCCACGCTCTGCTCTGCTACCAGCACGCCAGTCGATTGATCTACGCCATTAAGCACCAGCCCCTGAAGGGGCCAGACCGGCCCAGCGCCGGTAGGGTCGCCAGGCCGTTAGGGCCGGCAGTGCTCCATTTCCCCTGAACCCCTTTAGCCTGGGATTGCTCCTGCCGCAGGGCTACTAATGCTCACCCTGCCCCGCACGCTCACCTTCACGCCTTCCCAGTTCGCCGAGGTGTGTGCGGCCAATCCGGAGGCGGTGCTGGAGCTCGCTGCCGATGGCACCCTGATCGAGATGACCCCTTCTGGCGGCAGCACAGGTGCGCGAAACCAAACTCTCGGGGCCCTGCTGTGGCTTGCGATCGATCAGAGCCGCCTGCCCCTGAAGCTCTTCGACAGCTCCAGCGGCTTCCGGCTTCCCGATGGCTCCGTACGCAGTCCAGGCGCCAGCTTGGTGCGGCTGGAGCGCTGGCAGGCGTTGAGCGAGGCCGAACGGGAAGGATTCCCGCCGCTCTGCCCCGATCTGGTGGTGGAGCTGGCCAGTTCTTCAGATGAGCCGCAGGTGCTGCGCCGCAAGCTGGCCGCCTATATGGCTAATGGGGCCAGTCTGGGCTGGCTGCTGCTACCTCAAAGCCGCACGGTGGAGGTGTGGAAGGCAGGCGCAGCCGAAACAGCCAACTCTCCCCAAGTGCTCACCGATCCTGTACGCCTGGAGGCGGGCCCCGAGTTCCCCGGCTTGGTGATCGATCCGCGCCGGATCTGGGAGGTCTGAGGGCTCTATCAACGGCTGTGCCGTTGGTGGCATTCGTTGATCAGCTAGGGCTCTGCCGGTCGGGTGGGGAGCGCTAGAGACCTTGATAGTTAACAGAAATAATCGGTCTTTAAGATACGTGGCCCATTGCAGGTTGGCCCTGAGATTCTTGCTCTTTCGGAGCGATGGTCGCGCTGAGCAAGGCGGCACTGAATCGGCTGCGGTTGGCTGGATTTGAGTTGATCCAATCCGGCAGGCTGACGGCAAGGCAAGACTTCCTGGCGCTTTTGGTGATGGGCGATACAAGTCAGCAATGCACCCGGGTTGAGATTTTGAATCAGTCCCAGGGGTGATCACCTGGTGGTGGAAGAGAATTCTGAAGGGACGGCTGGGAGCAGGCGGCAGGGAGCAGGGAGCAGAGATCAACCGCAAACATGGCTTGACAGCCGCTCTGACGTGACCCCCTTTAGAGGTCCAGTTGCTATGAGAGCTGGTGGGTAGGTCATGCCGCTCTCCATTGCTGGAGTGCCTCCAGGGGCGTACGCCCCTGGAGGCTTGAGTGCGGCCTGTAGGTGTTGTACTCCATCCGGTACCTTTCTGCCAACATGCGGGCTTCACAGACGGACATGAACAACTCAATGTGTGGCCTCCGGCCGACTTCGTCTACAAGAATTCGTCTCTAATCCTGCTGTTGAACGATTCCACGAATGGGTTCTCCCATGGTG
>JBILLQ010000006.1:0-77373 GCA_044375975.1 Prochlorococcaceae cyanobacterium | reverse complement strand
AAAACCCCTCCTGGTACTGGACTCTGCTCTGGGGCACCTGACCAATCTGCCATAGATCACCTGTACTACTTTAAGGGCTGGGCGGTGGTGCTGCCAGGGCGTGCGGAGCTTTCTTGCTGATCAGGAATCAGGGAGCAGCCGCTCGAAATCGGTCACCTGGGGCTGGCCGCGGGTGAGGGTGCCGGTTTTGTCGATCACGACGGTGCGCAACTTGCCGGCGGTTTCCAGGGCTTCGGCGCTGCGAAAGATCAGGCCGTTCTCGGCCCCCTTGCCGGAGGCCACCATGATTGAGGTGGGGGTGGCAAGGCCTAGGGCGCAGGGGCAGGCGATCACCAGCACGCTCACCAGAAACAGCGTCGCCAGCACGGGATTGCCGCTGATCAGGAACCACACCACAAAGGAAGCGATCGCCAGGGCGATCACCACCGGCACGAACCAGCCCACCACCTGATCGGCCAGGCGCTGCACCCGGGTGCGGGAGCTCTGGGCCTGGCGCACCAAGGCCACGATCTGGGCCAGCACCGTGTCGGCCCCCACCCGGCTAACGCTGAAGCGGAAGCTGCCGCTGCGGTTGAGCGAGGCGCCGATCACCTGGTCTCCGGGAGCTTTGGCCACGGCGGTGGCTTCTCCGGTGAGCATCGATTCCTCCACCCAGGAGCTGCCTTCGATCAGCTGTCCATCCACAGGGATCTGTTCACCGGGGCGCACCTGCACCAGATCCCCCACCACCAGTAGAGACACCGGGATCTCGATCGGCTGGCCATCGCGCAACACCCGGGCGGTGGGCGGCTGCAGCTGCAGCAGGTGCCGGATCGCCGCCGAGGTTTGGCCCCGGGCCCGGGCCTCCAGCAGCCGGCCCAGCAGCACCAGGGTGACGATCACCGCGGCGGTTTCGTAGTACACATCTGCCGGCAGGCCTTCTGCGATCAGCACATGGGGGAAGCAGGTGGTGAACAGGGACATCAGCCAGGCGATGCCGGTGCCGGCGGCCACCAGGGTGTTCATGTCGGCGGAGTGCTGCCGAAAGGCCGAGAGGGCGCCGCTGTAAAAATCGCGCCCGCACCAGAACAACACCGGTGTGGTGAGCAGCAGCTGGGTCCAGGGGCTGGTGAACCAAAGCGGCAAAAAGGGCAGCTGCGCCCCGCCCAGCATCGGGGAAAGGCTGGAGAGCAGCACAAGGGCGGTGAGCAGCGCCGCCACCAGCAAGCGGCGCCGCAGCCGGCTGAGCTCCCGGGCCAGCTCCCGCTCCATGGCAGCTGCCGATCCGGCCGGGCCCGCCGCCAATTCGGCCGAGCCCTCCGCCTGGCAACAGGAAGAACCGGGGGCTGGGGCGTTCATCGGGTGATTGCCCTGGCGTTGATGAGAGCTGGCATGGCGGGGCAGCCGCGACGCAGCGGCAAACACCCCCTTAGTCCAAAAACATCGGGCAGCAAAAAATCACCAGAGACCGGGTAATAAGCGCAAGTGCGAAAACCAGCACTTACCCATAAATCAGTGCTTACCCATAAATCAGCACTTACCTCCAAACCAGCGTTTACCCCAAAATTATCGCGCTTCAAGCAAAGAGAATGCAGTAAGTTATCACAACTCATCAAATAATCACCAAACAGCCAACAAAAGGCAAATATCAAACAATCAATGCATAGTGGATAATCCGTGCATGGCGAACAATCCACGCCCGCCCAGGCAATGCCCACCTCGACAACGACTGCCGCGGCAATTACCTTCCCAGCAGTACCCGCCATGACAATGCCCGCAGGGGTGTCATCGGAAACAGAAGCGATAAACCTCATAATCTCCATAATGGCCGGGCAACAGGGCTGCAGATTGATGCACCTTGAGGGCAGGCTGTATTTCGCGTCGTGGGTATCGCTCAGTGGATATCGCTCCTTGGTTATCCAGCGGATGGAGCAGTGGTATCGAAATTGGTATTCAGCAGGGCGCTGAAGTTTCAGGCCTGCCCGGCGTCCGCCTGGCCCTGGCGTCGATTGGCGGGCCGCCGCGCCTGCTGGCGGCAGCGGTCTGAGCAGTAGCGCACCTGCTCCCACACCTGCTTCCACTTGCGGCGCCACTGGAAGGGTCGGCCGCAGCAGGCGCAGATCTTGGTGGGTCGATCGGCGTGGTGGGGCATGGAGGCAGCCTGGCGCAGATCGCCGGCAAGCGGGGCAATGGCTTACGCCAGTCCCTGGACTCCCAGGCCCTGGTGGAGCTGATCGGTTGCTGCTGCTGCCGGTCCCTATCCCGACTGGGGGAGTTAGTGGATCAGATCATCGTTGAGCGGCAGGTGGCTCAGCCGCCGCTGCCGCTGGATACCTAGATCATTGAGGTGCCGCCGTATTGAGGGTTGCGGGGGCTGCGGCCCCTGCCGTGATCAGCGCCGTACAATGTCCGTACATTTCGGGCGGTTCGTTGCCGTGACCAGCGCCAGGCCGCCAGGCCACCGGCCGGCCAAGACCAGCCGGATCGAGCTGCGGGCGTCAGAAGACGACCGCGACCTGCTGGATCGGGCCGCCGCCGCCCTCGGCACCGATCGCAGTTCATTTCTGCTGGCCCAGGGGCGCCTGGCGGCCCAGCGGGTGCTGGCCGATCGCGAGCACTTCCTGCTCGATGCCGCCGCCCAGCAGGAGTGGGAGCGAATCAACAGCCGCCCCGCCCGCAGCCTGCCGGGCCTGGTGCGGCTGCTGGAGCGGCCCTCGCCCTTCGGCCCTGGGGCATTCGGCACGCCACCGGCGGATGCCGACCGGGAATGAACCGCTACCAGTCGCCGGTGCTGCTGACGGCCCGCCACCAGCTCGCCGGCTTCCGCTGCCGCTCCCAGGAGCAGACCGGCTGGCTGGTGGACGTGGCCAGGCAGGCCCATGGAACCGGCACCACCCGCGTGTTTGTGGTCACCGAGTTCGTTGTCACCGAGGTGGATCAGCCCGCCGTGGTTGTCTACTACGCCTGGTGCATGGCGAGCGTGGCGATCGCTGATCTGCCCGAGCGGTTGCGGCGCTGCGGGGGCCGCCACCCCCAGCCCCTGGCGCTGCTGGCCCGCCTGGGGGTGGATGAAGGCCATCAAGGGGAGGGCCTCGGAGCGGCCCTGCTGGTGGATGTGATCACCCGAGTCGCCAGCCTCAGCGACGCCATCGGCTGCCGCGGCCTGCTCGTGCATGCCGAATCAGAGCAGGCCCGGGGCTTCTATGAGCACCTGATCCCTGAGTTCGAACGCTCGCCCACCGATCCGCTGCACCTGTTGCTGCTACTCAAGGACATCCGCCACACGCTCAGCTCGCTGCAACGTTGATCGCCGCCCCAGGCCATCAGCCGGGGGTCCAGCACAGTTTCACGGATTCAGCTAAGAAGGTTTCAGCTCAGGCGGCCTCCAGCACCGGCTCCAAATTGAGCGGTCGCGCCGGTTAATCAATACAGCGTAATCCTGCCACATATCTTTGCAACATCATCGCCGGCTGTGAAGCCATCGCCAGAGCCCTCAATGCGGTAATTAACAGCGTTAACATCTGCGCCTATTCGAATAAGCGACCGCTTCGTCATGCGGTGGAGCCTTTCCCAGAGCTGGAGCGTCTTCATACGTTACTGCCGGTGGATGGTTTTTGGCATGAGGTAGCTCACCACCAACCGAAAGTGGCGAAAGCCGCTGCTGCCGCGCTGCAGCTTGCGTGATCTACTGCCCCAGCTCGCAGCCCAGCGTTCCTCGCTGCCCGAGCAACCAACCAGCAGCGTGGACAGCATCCGGGCGTTGCGGGATCAGTCCAGCGCCTGATGCTTGCCGCAGCCGGTGCCCTGCAACTGGCCATCTCCAGTTGACACCGCTGGTTACGTATTTGGTTGACACCAATGTGATCAGCGAAGCCAGTAAGGGCGAGCGTGCCAACGGGGGCGTAAGGGACTTTATCGCCGAAGCAGGCCAACAGGATTAGCCGCTGTTTCTCTCGGAACAAGCCAGCATGTTTGACATGGGGAAGTGCTTCATAGGCCTTTAAGAAAGGCTAGAAAATCTGAATAATCCTTCGAGCCTCGCACCAGCTCCTCCACTGCGCTCTTGCGCACATCTTGGTTCTCAACGGATTGGGCACGCTCTTTGAGCCACACCAGCGTGTCTGGTTCATCCTTCCAGCCACGCACCAGCTCCTCCACTGCGCTCCTGCGCACAGCCCAGTTCTCATCGGATTGGGCGCGGTCCTTAAAAATCACCAAGGCTTCATTGTCTTTATTCCAAAATGTGGCTAATGCACTCATTGCAAACATCTTGATTGACGCGCTATGCCCGGTTTTTGCGCTGAATCGAATTACTTTCAGCGTGTCTGGATCATCCTTCCATCTTAGCATAAGTTCAAGCATGGCAACAGATGCGAAAGAAGATTTACCGCTTGCCCGCACGAGAAAACATAGCCAGGCTTTTGTTTCTGGTTCATTCTGCCAAATCCTGCTCACCAGGCGAATTGAATCTACCTCTATCGGCTTGGAGAAACCATCTTTACCTACTTGATCCACTTGACGCAAATATAAATCTAGGCTGGGTTGTGCCAGCTCCTTGAGCTTCTCCAGCACAGTATTATCAGCTCCTTCAAGATTTGCCCGATTGCGCACCTCTTCGACACATTGAGCGGCAAGAAAGATGTTTTGACAAGTTCCGCTTGCGTCTGGCTGCTCAACGAGCCATAGAAGGATGTCTTTCAAAAACTTTGGAGCAATGCTTCCAGCCACTAGCCTCAGCACCTCATGCCAGGTTTCATCTGGCCAGTGCCCAAAGATCTCTGTCTTCAACTGATCAAGCGTCAGCTCTTGTTCCACCTGGAAGCGATCCACGATTGCCTCCGCGCAGAAATATTCCAGAAAGGTGCGATGCACAAAGGCATAGTTGCCGCCGCCCATAAAGCAGAGCATGAAGTTGCGGCCCCGCAGTTGTTCGATCAGCGCCCGGGCGGCGCGAGCGGGCCGCAAGCCAGGCATGCCTTGCAGGCCCTCGCTGAGCGTGCGTTCTAGCTGATTCTCTTCAATCAGATTGGTAAGGTTGCCGGCGGCCCCATCCACACCGGCTTGCAGGGTCCAGGCAATTCGCTTCATCAGGCCTAGCTTGTCTTTGCCATCCAGCTGGGCCAGGGCCAGCTCGGGAGTGGCCTCAAAGGCCAGCTCTGTTTTCCACTGATGCAACAACAGGCGGGTGCATTGGCTATAGAGCTCGGCCCGATCCCGGGGCAACTCCTGGGTGCGATTCAGGATCGCCATCAGCGTGAGCAGCAGCGGATTTCCCGCCAGCTGCTCAATCGCCGGCGACTGCTGGATGGCCTGCAGCAGCGAGGCACGTTTGCGCTCGCCTTTGGTGCCATCTTCGTAGGCCAACTGGTGCCAGCGCCGCAGGAAAACGACCATCTGCTCCTTATCCAGCTCCTGCAACATGAACGGGCGGAAGCCCTCCTACCGCCAGCGCTCATGCTGAAAGCCGATCAGGCGCGAACTCACCACGATCTGTGCTTCCGGGTAGTCGTCCGAGAAGCGGTGGATCGCTATTGTCACCTCCTGCCGCAGTTGGGGATCAAACACTTCATCGAGGCCATCCAACAACACCTGCGTGCGGTTGTGTCGCAGCCAGTGCTCCAGCGCCTGCGGATCCAACCGCCAGCGCAGGCTTTCGGCCCGGCCCAGATAGTCGAGAAAGTCACTTACTTCACCATTGTGGCGGCGGCTGGCGTAATCGCGTAGCTCGATCAACAGCGGCAAGGGGGCGTCGCCCTGGAGCCAATTACTCGTCTCCGCCCAGGCCAACACCAGATATTGAAATAGCAGCGATTTGCCGGATCCGGGATCGCCCAGCACCACCAGCTTCCGCTGCGAAGAATCCGCCAACAGTTCCAGCATCGGCTGCGGTGATTGATCCAGATAGGTGCTACGTAGACGCACGAACTCCTCCTCATCCCACTCCGTTCCATCCAGCGACCCCTGCTCCCGCAGACGCCGTTGCAGCTCCTTTGGCAGCTCCATGGCCCTGGGCAAAAACTGCTCGCATTCGCGCACGCTGGGGGCGATGAATACCTCCGTTACCCGGATGCCGCGCGGCATGTCACTGCTGGTGGCGTCTAGCTCCTCTAGCTTCAGGTGGCCATAATGCTTGGCCATCGCCTGGCGGTAGCCAGATAGATCAAGAGTGGGGGCCTGGGCTAGGCGCAGGCGACTCGACCCTGATGCCATGGCCGCGGCGGCAGTGGCCGCAGCAGGCGCGAGCGAGCGCAGGAACGGCCCCAACTCGGCATAGTCGTTGCCATAGGCGATCGGCTGCAACCAGGGGGCAGCGGCAAGCTTCTTTTGAAAGGCGGTCAGCTCGGAGCCGCGACAAAGAAGCCTGTGGCGCGGCACCACATCTTGCAGGGCTTCCGTGCCCCAAGCGATTAGTTGCTGGAAATTAGGATCCAATACCGTATCGCCGCAGCCAACAAACAGCAAGGTTTTGCTAAGCGTGATACATTGCAAGACCGCCTTGGCATGCGGCTCGTCCTTCACCTTATTGTAAGACGCCAATCCCAACACCACCGATTCGGGATTTTGATACTCACCGTGTAAATGCAGAATGGCCTCCCTGGTGCCACGCAGGGCGTCCTGCACCGCATTGGTCTCCTGCCAGGTGATGGCGGGGAGACCTGTCGCTTTTTCGAGCAGATGGTCGTAATTCAGCGTGACCACCAAGCCCGGCAAGGCGGCTATATCCTGCAACAGGGTTGCATCTTGAATCTTTAATTGCCCGATTGTGTCTGCTAGCCAGCCGCGGAAGGTTCCCTCGCTGCGTGCTTTGAATCGATCCGTGATGATTGCTGCTGCGTTGATCATGAAGTCGGTTTTCCGGCTGCGGATCATGGTGAGCAGCACTTCCTCATCCCCATCCGCTACGCCGATTTCGCTCAGCCGATCCACCCCATGCTCCAGCAACCCGCTCCAGGTGGCCACCTTGTGCCCCTCCACCAGCTGCTGGCCGCAAGCCGCCACCGAAACGCCCGATCCCACCACCACCACCACCACCTGCCCGCTGGCGAGCTCCCTCTGGAGCTGATCGATCTGGCTGGGTAACGGACTCATCTGCCTGGGTTCGCAGGGGCTGGGAAATTCGCGGTTTTCTATGCCTGGCTACAGAGCACCGCGCAGAACCGCGCAGAACCGCCTCTGTCGTGCAGGCTAGTACTTTCTGGCAATGCGCTACTAACATACCGGCGGCGGGTATCCAACCCGCATGATCAGATTGGCAGGCTGGGCCTTAAATGGACGCCTTACTCTCGAACACCTCCGCCTGCAGATGCGACCTAAAGTGGTCGCATCTGCAGGGAAAGCCATGACAGCTGTAGTAGCAAGTCAGGTGTCGGTGCGGGAGCTCAAGACCCATCTCTCCGAATAGCTCACTCGCGCCCAGATATGTGAGGTGCTGGGGGTTACCTTCCATCGATTGAGGATCGGAGTTGAACTGATGATCCTCCGGCCTCAGCGCTGATCGGCCTGGCGATAGACAGCATTGCGTTCCCGCTTGCCCACCGCCACAACAAGCACCAGCAGCTCGTGATCCCGCATCTCGTAGATAAGGCGCAGATCTTTGCTGGTAGTGGGGGGAGGTCTCAAGTTATGTGGCCGGCCTGGATCACGGTTTGGCCAGGCTTCCAGAGGGGTGATGGCTGAGGCCAGTGCCCGCTTCGCAAGGCTGCGCGGCCGGCAGTCCCGGGGCGGCTGGTAGCCGGCGGAGGTTCCAGCGGCCCATCCTCACGCCCTAGAGTTGGTCATCTAGATGATCAACGGCCATGGTGCAGGTGACGGTGGCGGAAGCCAAGACCCAGCTATCGAGCCTGCTGGATGAGGTGGAGGCCGGCCGGACCGTGGTGATCACGCGCCGCGGCAAGGCCGTCGCCGAGCTGGTGCCGCGCTGCAGCGTGCATGATCTGCTGCCCCAGCTTGCAGCCCTGCGTGCCTCGCTACCCGAGCAACAGACCAGCAGCGTGGACAGCATCCGGGCGTTGCGGGATGAGCCCAGCGCTTGATGCTTTATATCGACACCTGCGTGCTGCTGGCGCTGCTGACGCCGGAGGGACACTCCGCGGTGGCGGCAGCTTTTCTGGCCCAGGCCAGGGCACCGCTGGCGATAAGCAATTGGAGTATCACTGAGCTGCATTCCGCCCTCGGCCTCAAGGTGCGCACCAAGGCCCTGAGCCCCTCGCAGGCTGAGGCGGTGCTGCAGGGCTTTGAGCGCAACCTGGCGCCGGGCTTGCTGGTGCTGACACTGGAACCTCAAGACTTCCGCAATGCCAACGCCTGCCTGCGCGGTTGGACCACAACCCTGCGAGCAGCCGATGCCCTGCACCTGGCCATCGCCAGCGGCCGTGGTGCCACCCTCTGCAGCCTGGACGCGCCGTTTGTGGCGGCGGCTCAACAGCTGGGTCTGGACGCTCAATTGCTTGCGGCAGGGAATGCAAGCTGAGGGAACGGTCGCAGAGCAGGAGTGCAGGGCTAGAGAAATCGTCTTCCTACGGCAACCTGATGCCGATCGGCCCGCGCTGCCTCCGGCCGGCATGCCTGCGGCCTGCCGAGGGTAACCCATTAATTACAACCTAAAAATACTTATAAATAAAAAGCGGGCGGCGGGAATCGAACCCGCATCATCAGCTTGGAAGGCTGAGGTTTTACCACTAAACTACGCCCGCACCAGTACAAACGTACGGTCTTGGTAGACCGACTTTGCCCAGCTGCCCGCAAGCTGCCCGCAACTCGAGCAGCTGAAGCATTATGACCTGCGTGCGACGGCCCTCACGGCCACCGAGGTTCCCATAGCCAGTCAGCCCCTAGTGGCAAGAGAGGTGCGAGACGCGGCGGATCTGCGGGGCAGAGGTCGCCAAAGGCTGCTCTGGGCCTACGGCTTGGGGGATGCCGGCACCGGCATGGCCGCCTCGCTGATCGGCTTCTACCTGTTTATTTTTTACACATCAGCCGCCGGTCTGCCCTCCTGGATGGCGGGGCTAGTGTTGATGGTGGCGCGGCTCTGGGACGGCATCAACGACCCGATCGTCGGCTGGCTGAGCGACAAGACCAAGAGCAGCTGGGGCCCGAGACTGCCCTGGATCCTGGGCTGCGCCCTGCCCCTGGGCCTGGCGATGGCGGCGATCTGGTGGCTGCCCCCCGGCGGCCCCTGGCTGCGTTTCACGGTGTTCCTGGCCATCGCCATGGTGGCCAACAGTCTCTACACCGGCGTCAACCTGCCCTACTCGGCCCTGGCGGCGGAACTAACCACCGATGTAGACCTGCGCACCCGGCTGAACACCTCCCGCTTCTCCGGCTCGATCATCGCCAGCCTGCTGGGCCTGGTGCTCGGGGCGCTGCTGCTGCAGGATCACCACGACCCCGGCAGCTACCTGCGCCTCGGCCTGCTCTCCGGGCTGGTGGTGAGCGCCGCCACCCTGCTATGTGGCTGGGGCCTGGCACCGATCGCCCGCCACTGCCAGCGGCCCGAAAGCCATCCCGGCACCACCCGCCGCCTGCTGCGCCGAGTGGCGCAAAACCGCCGCTTCTTAATGGTGCTCGGGCTCTACCTGCTGCTCTGGTGCGCCCTGCAACTGATGCAGACCGCCGCCCTGATCTACCTGCCGGTGGTGATGCAACTGCCGGATAACTGGAGCAACTGGATCCTGCTGCCCTTCATGCTCAGCAGCCTCGGCGGCCTCTGGGTGTGGAATGCCGTTTCGCAACGGCGCGGTCGGCTGCAGGCGCTGCACTGGGGATCCGCCTTCTGGATCGGCGGCTGCTTTCTGGCATTGGTGCTGCCACCGCTGGATGGAGAGCTCTCACCGATCGGCTCACTGGGCAATGGGCTGCGGCTGGTGCTGCTGCTGATCACGATCATCACCTCCGGCATCGGCGCCTCCTGCGCCTACTTGATTCCCTGGTCTTTGCTGCCCGATGCCATCGACGCAGACCCGGAGAAACCAGCTGGTCAATACAGCGCCTGGATGGTGCTGGCCCAAAAGATCTGCATCAGCCTGGCCCTGTTCTTCTTTGGCAACTTGATGAGCATCAGCGGCTATCAGGCGGCCCAAAACGCCCTGCAGCCCGCCAGCGCCCTGATCGCCATTCGCCTGTGCATGGGCCTGATCCCCGCCCTGCTGGTAATGCTGGGCCTGGTGGTGATGCGACGCTGGCCCCAGGGCAGCCCGCAGCGCCCCTAGCGGCCATGACCTCAGCCAACAGCCCCAGAACCCGCAGACTGCCCAGACCGCCCCGGATGCCCCGCTGGCTGAATCGCCTGCTGGCCAGCCTGTTGATCGGCGGCCAGGCGGTAACGGCGATCGCCCGAGGTCGGGTGAGCTTCAACGACCTGATGCAGGAATTGCTGGAGGCGGGGCCCGGCAGCTTTTTGATTGTGGTGATCACTGCCCTGGCGGCGGGCACCGTCTTAAACATCCAAGTGGTGGCGGAGCTGTCCAAGCAGGGGGCCAGCTCCGCCGTGGGTGGCCTGCTGGCCCTGGGCCTGTCGCGGGAGATGTCACCGCTGCTCACCGCCACGCTGCTCACCGGCAAGGTAGCCACCGCCTACGCCGCCCAGCTGGGCACGATGAAAGTTACCGAGCAGATCGACGCGATCACCATGCTGCGCACCGACCCGGTGGACTACCTGGTGGTGCCGCGGCTATTGGCCATGGTGGTGATGGCGCCGGTGCAGTGTCTGCTGTTCTTTGTGGTGGGCATTTGGTCTGGGCAGCTGAGCAGCACCTGGCTTTACAACATCCCCCCCAGCGTCTTCTGGACCTCCGTGCGCACCTGGATGCAGGCGGATGATCTGCCCTCAATGTTATTTAAAGCCCTGGTGTTTGGTATTCAGATCGCCGTGATCTCCTGTGGCTGGGGTCTCACCACCCAGGGCGGCCCCAAGGAGGTGGGCAGCACCACCACCGGAGCGGTAGTTGTGATCCTGGTAACCGTGGCGCTGATGGATGCCCTATTAACCAAAATTTTGTTTGGCTGAGCAATGTTTTGTTTAGCTGAGCAGCCTTTGCCACCTTTATTGCCCAATGACTATTTAGCCAAATGACTATTTAGCCAAGCCCGCTTAGCCAAGCCCCCTTAACCCTGCCCCCCATCACCGTGAACCGATGACCATGCCCCCATCCACCGATCCCTCCCCTGCCGCATCAACTGCCCTGCCCTCAGGCCCCGGCTCTGGGGTGGTGCTGGCGCCGCGGCCCTGGGTGCCCCTGGGCACGCTGCTGCTGGGGCTGGTGAACCTGGCCTGGCTGCCCCTGTGGAGCGGGGCCCTGTGGCTGGCCGGCGGCATAGCCCTGTTCGCCGCCTTCCTGCTGCTGCAGAGCGCCCTGCTGAGGCTGGAGTTCACCGACGACTCGCTGCTGGTCTGGCGCCAGAACAAGCTGCTGCGTCAATTCAGCTACGGGGAGTGGCTCAGCTGGCGCCTGTTTTGGCGGCGGCTGCCTGTGCTGTTTTACTTCCGGGAACAGCGCAGCATCCACCTGTTGCCAATGCTGTTCGATGCCGACGCCCTGCGCCAGCAACTCCAGCTCCACCTGAGCGGGCTGGAAACCGGCCAGGCCTCCCCCGGCGAGCTGCCCTGATCTAGCTGCCCGATCTAACTGCCCTGATCAAAATGCCCTGATCAAGCTGCCCTGATCAAGCCATCCCTATCGATGTCGTCCCTATCGATGCCATGACCGACGTCTCGCCAGCAACCAGCGCCCCTGGAGCAGAGCCGATCACCCCTGGCGAGCTGCCAGCTGCCGCTCCAGCCAGCGCGGCGGCCGAAGCCAGCGGCCAGGCTCTGCTGGAGCTGGCCCTCAGCGAATTGAACCAGCGGCGGCAGGCCCTCGGTCAAGAAATCGCCCAGCTGGAGGCCCGCCGCGACCAACTGGCCCGGGAGATCAGCGGCAGCTTCGCGGGGCAATCTGATGCGGTCGCCCGCCGCGTTAAGGGATTCCAGGAGTATCTGGTGGGGGCGCTGCAGGATCTGGCCCTGGCCGCCGAACAGATGCAGCTGGTGCCCCAGACCCTGCTGGTGCAGCCCTCGCCCCTGGATCAGCTGGCCAGCGAGCCGCCGGCCCCTGCAGCTGCGGCTGAACCGCTGGCCGCCGGCCTGTTCGCCGCCGATGCCCCCCTGATTCGCCAGCGCCTCGGCGAGATGCAGGGCCAACCAGATTTTTACGCCGATCCCTGGCGCCTGCGCCGCAGCCTGGAAGCCAGGGGCGGCCAGCAGCTGGAGGACTGGTTCTTGGGCCAGGGGGGCCGCGGTGCCCAGCCCAGCGCCGGCAGCCGCAATCGCAATGTGCTGCTGGCCGCCGCGGCCGTCGCCCTGCTGGCGGAGCTCTACGGCGATCGCTTCCAAACCCTGGTGCTGGCCAGCCAGCCGGAACGGCTGGGCGAGTGGCGTCGGGGCCTGCAGGACTGCCTGGGGCTGGGCAGAGAAGACTTTGGCCCCAGCGGCGGCATCGTGCTGTTCGAGCGCCCCGATGCCCTGATCGAGCGGGCCGACCGGCTGGAGGAGCGAGGTGAACTGCCCTTCATCCTGGTGGACGCCGCCGAACAGGTGGTGGACGTGCCGATCCTGCAGTTCCCGCTCTGGCTGGCCTTCGCCGCCAGCCCGGGCGAATTGAGCCAAGAAGAGGCCTACGACTGATCCGATGAACTCCCTTTCACCCCTGATCACCCTTCTCGCCGGCTACCTGCTCGGCTCCTTCCCCAGCGGTTACCTGGCGGGCCGCTGGTTGATGGGCGTAGATATTCGCCAGCAGGGCTCCGGCTCCACTGGGGCCACCAATGTGCTGCGGGTGGTGGGCAAGGGCCCCGCCCTGGTGGTGTTCCTGCTCGACGTGGGCAAGGGCGCCGCGGCAGTGCTGCTGGCCAAAGCGCTGCTCTACCAGGCCGGCCAAACCCCCTGGACCGACAGCGGCGTGGTGGCGGCGGGCCTGGCGGCCCTGGCCGGCCACATCTGGCCGATCTGGCTGGGCTGGAAGGGCGGCAAGGCGGTGGCCACCGGCCTGGGCATGCTGCTGGGGCTCACCTGGAGCGTGGGCCTGGCCTGCTTCGGGATCTTTCTGACCGTGCTCAGCGCCAGCCGCATCGTGTCGCTGTCCAGCACCGTGGCCGCCATCTGCCTGCCCCTGCTGATGCTGGGCTGGTTCGCCAGCAATGGGATGGGGCTGCGCTGGCCCTATCTCGCCCTGGCGCTGCTCACCTCAGCCCTGGTGATCTGGCGGCACCGCAGCAATCTCGAACGCCTGCTGGCCGGCACCGAACCGAAACTGGGCCAGCCCAAACAGGTCGAGCCCAAGAGCTAGCCAGGGCAAATAGTGCTCCAGGGGGGCTCTGAGTAATAGCCAAGGGCTGATCAGGCCAGCTCGCGACTGCGCTCGGCGGCGGCCACCACCGCCTCGATCAGGGCCGAGCGCAGGCCGAGCCGCTCCAGCTGACGCAGGCCGGCGATGGTGGTGCCAGCAGGGCTGCTCACCATGTCCTTGAGGGCTCCGGGATGCAATTCCCGCTCAAATAAAAGCGCCGCCGTGCCCGCCAGGGTGCGGTGGGCCAGGTGATGGGCCAGCTGGCGCGGCAGACCAACGGCCACGGCTCCATCCGCCATCGCCTCCGCCACCAGGGCCACAAAGGCCGGGCCGGAGGAGGTGAGGGCCAAAAAGGCATCCAGCTGGCTTTCGGGCAGCTCATGCACCTCCCCCACCCGGGAGAAGAGCTCTGCCACCCGCTGGCGCTCCTGGGGGCCCACCGCCGGGGCAAAGGCCAGGCCGGTTAGGGCGCTGCGCACCAGGGCCGGCGTATTGGGCACGGCGCGCACGCAGCGCCAACCGGGAAACAACAGCGCCAGGCGGTCCAAGCTCACGCCGGCCAATACAGAAATAAGCAAACCGCCTTCGCCGCCGGGGGGCCCGTCCAGGGCGGCAGCGCCGGCGGCGGCGGCCGCAGCCGCCAGTTGCTGGGGCTTCACGGCCAGCAGCACCACCGGCGCCTGCCAGGCGGGAGCTGGATCGGTGCCCACCGCCAGGTTGTGGGCCTGGGCCAGGCGATCGGCCGAAGCGGCGCTGCCAACCACGGCCCGCACCGCCTGGCGCGACAGCTGACCGCACTCAATCAACGGCAACAGCAGAGCCTGGGCCATGCGGCCCAGGCCCACCACTCCGAAGCTGGCCGTCGCCGTTCCCGTCGAGGTTGCCGTCGAGGTTGATGTTGAGCTCAAGGAATGGCTGAAAAGGAATGGCTTAAATCGAATGGCTTAAATCAGATGGCGGTGTCCTGGTGGCGGCCCCAAGCGGGGCTGGGAGCTGCCTGCTGCTGGTCGCCCAGCTCGCGGCTCACGGTGGTGGCGGTGGAGGTGGACACCTCCTCACTGACGGCGGTGGTGACGGTGACGCAGCTGGGGGCGAACAGGAAGATGCTCTCGCCCACCCGCTCCTGGTGGCCATCGATGGCAAAAGTGCCGCCGGCCACAAAATCGACGGCCCGCTGGGCCTGATCCGGTTCCATCATCGTGAGGTTGAGGATCACCGTCTTGCGCTCCCGCAGGGCCTGGATGGCGCGGGGCATCTCATCAAAGCTGCGGGGCTCCATCAAGGTGACCTCCGCGGCCGAGGAGGGCAGACCTGGCATGCCGATCACGTTGGTGCCGGCGAAGGGGTCATCAACCGCAAAGCTGCTGGTCAGAGCCATGGCACTGGCGCGACTAGCGGTAGCGCTAGTGCTGGCGGTGGTTTGGGGCAGCTCGCCGCCGTCGTAATCGAGCTCGTCGTCGTACTCACCGTCGCGATAGTCATCGCCAGAGACGACGGCACGCAGGCGGGAGAACAACGACACGGAGCGTTCCTCAAAAAGGCTTTGCACTTAAATAGCGTCCCATGCCAGGGTCTGCAAGAGCTGCAGGAACCGCCGCCTATATGGATGCCATGACCGTGGGGGCCGGGGCTAGGCATTAATCACGGGGGCTTGGCTCTAATGACCACTGGGGCTGGCTCTAAAAAATCCGCGCAGAGGATCAACCTGCTCTAATGCTCACGCTGCCCTACAGCTGGATCTGGACTAAGGCTGAAGCGGCGCCAGGGCTAGATCTGGGCCAAGGCTCGATCTGCCCTAGGGCTCGATCTGCGCCAAAGCTGAATCTGCCCTAAGGCTCAAGCGGCGCTAAAGGGCTGCGGTTTCCGAACAGACCGCTGCCGATCCGCACCCAGGTGCTGCCGGCAGCTGCCGCTTCTCGCCAGTCGCCGCTCATGCCCATCGACAGTTCGGCCAAGCCCAGCCGGCCGGCCAGGGCGGCACATTCTTGAAACAATGCCAGTCGGTCCGCGGCCTGCAAACCTAGGGGCGCAATCGTCATCAGGCCCAGGGGCCGCAAGGGCTCCAGCGACTGCAGTTCTGGCCAATGGCGCAGCAGCTCCTGGGGCTCAAAGCCCCCCTTTGCCGGATCCGGCCGCAGCTTCACCTGAAAAAACACCCGGGGCTCCAGCCGCTCCTCGGCGGCGATGCGGGCGAGGCGGCGGGCCAGCTCCTGGGAATCCACGGAATGGATGGTGGTGAACTGGCGCAGCACAGCCCTGGCCTTGTTGGCCTGCAGCCGGCCGATGAAGTGCCAATCGAGCGGCCCTAGATCCAGCAACTGCAGCTGCTTGGCGCTGGCCTCCTGGAGGCGGCTTTCGCCAAAGCTGCGCTGGCCCGCCAGCACCGCCTCGCGCATCCGCTCGGCGGATTGACCCTTACTCACCGCCAGTAAGCGCGTGCTGGCGGGCAGGGCCAGGCCCAGGGCCCGCAGCCGCTCAGCTATGCAGACGGCCTCTGGGGCGGCGGCCTGCGGGGATGCGGGTTCTGGAACGGCCTGGTCAGCCACCTAAGCAGCTCAGATGAAGGTTTGGTCGAACAGATCCCGCCAGCGCTTCAGGGTTTCAGGGCCATCGCGCCGCGAGCGGGCCAAATTTTGTTCGGCGTAGTGGCGGGCATCCATCAAGGGGATCACCTCAAAGGTGGCGCCCCGGGGCTGGATCGTCACCAGGAAGAAAATCCTTTGGGCGTAGAGCGTGGCGTAGAGATCACGCGCTTCTCCCACCGGGGACACTCGATAGAGCATCCCGAAGGTGGGGTGGGTGAGGTATCGCTCTGCGCTCACGAAGGGCTGCGTTCTGAAACGTATTAAAGAGCACCGACATTCCAGCGCAGTCCCCACAGGGCCAGCAGCAGGATCGCCGCCAGGGCATTGCCCCAGCGATCGCCCGCCGCAAGCGGCGAGGGCCGGGCGTGCAACCGATCCACCGGCAGCCAGCAACCGCCCCGGGCCATCAGGGCTTCCGCCCCCTGTTCGGCCCGCAGCAGCAGGTTGGCCAGCAGCCGCTCCCCCAGGGCCAGCACCAGCGCAAAGCTGGCCTTCCAGCCCAGGCGGCGCAGGTTCACCGCCCGGGTGGCCAGGGCCCGCAACAGGTTTTGCAGCTCCTCCTGCACCAGCGGCAGAAACCGCAGCGACAGCAGCAGCGTGAAGCCCAACCGCTCCACAGGCCAGCCCAGCCGCGCCAGGGGGGCGAACATCCAGCTGATCGCCCAGACCAGATCCTCCGGGGCGGTGGACAACAGCATCAAATTGGCGCTTTGAACCAGGGTGAACAGCAGGGTGGCGCTGTTGATGCCCAGCTCCGCCGACCGCCTGGTGATCAGCAGCGGCCCCAGATTCAGCAGCTCCCAGCGGGCCCCAGCCTGCTCTGGAGCCGGGCTACCGGCCGGCACCGGCAGCAGCAGCAACTCCTGGGGTGGCCGCTGCAGCGGCGCCGCCGGCAGCTCCCGCACCGGCAGGGTGGCCGCCAGCCCCCCCAGCAACAGGCACAGGCCCAGCAGCAACGGCAGGCTGCGGCGCCACAGCCCCGAGGGCATGCCGCTGCCGAGGGTGATGCAGAGCAGCAGCAGCACCAGCAGCAGCCGCCAGCTGGAGCCCGCCAAAATCGGGCTGAGCAAAAAGGCCAGGGTCCAGAGCAGCTTCAGGCGCGAATCAAGGCGCCACAGCCAGGAACCACCGCCCTGCTGCTCGGCCACGTACTGGCCGATCGGCAGCTGACGCAGCCAGTCCATTCAGAACACCTGCGGCTGGAATTCAGCGGGCACGGTGCTGTTGACGCTCCAGCTCCTTTTCCGCATCCCGCTCCTGTTTACCCCGCCAGAACAGCCGCACGGGCGTGCCCTCAAAGCCCAGTCCCTCGCGGATCTGCCGCTCCACGTAGCGGCGGTAGGTGTCGCCGAACAATTTTGGATCATTCACGAACAGGGTGAAGCTGGGCGGGCGCACGGACACCTGGGTGCCGTAATAGAGCCGCCCCTGGCGACCGCCGCGGCTGGAGGGGGGCGTGCGCCAACTGAGGGCCTCCTTGAGCACCTCGTTGACCACCGAGGTGGTCACCCGGCGGCGGTGCTGTTCCACCGCCAACAGCGCCAGGGGAAAGATCGCCTGCACCCGCTGGCCGCTGAGGGCTGAAGTGAACAGCATCGGCGCCCAATCGAGGAAATAGAGCTTGGCCCGCAGCTCCCGCTCCATCGCCGGCATGGTGTGGCTGTCTTTTTCAATCGCGTCCCACTTGTTCACCACCACCACACAGGCGCGGCCATCCTCTTCAATCCGGCCGGCCAAGCGTTGATCCTGCTCGGTGACGCCGTCTAAGGCATCGATCACCAGCACGCAGACATCGGAGCGCTCGATCGCCTTGAAGCTGCGGTTGATGCCAAAAAATTCGGGGCCATAATTCACCGAGCGGCGGCGGCGGATGCCGGCGGTGTCCAGCAGCTTCCAGGTCTTGCCCTCCCGCTCCAAGGTGGTGTCGATCGTGTCGCGGGTGGTACCGCGAATTGGGCTGACAATCGCCCGCTTCTCGCCACAAACCGCATTCAGCAAACTCGACTTACCCACGTTGGGGCGGCCGATGATCGCCAGCTGGATCGGCTCCTCCCCATCCAGTTGCTCCACGGCCGGCAGGAAGCCGATCACCTTGTCGAGCAGGTCGCCGGTGCCGGCGCCATGGATGGCGGAAACAGGGTGGGGCTCCCCCAGGCCCAGGCGCCAGAACTCGCCGGCCATCGCCAGGCCCTGCTCGGGCGACTCGCACTTATTCACCGCCAGCAACACCGGCACCTTCTGGCTGCGCAGCCAATCGGCGATCCCCTGGTCGGCGGGGGTGAGCCCCTGCTGGCCATCGACGATCACCACGGCCACGGAGGCCTCCGCCAGGGCCAGGTTGGCCTGCTCGCGGATCTCCGGCAGGAACTCACTGTCGTCGTCGAACACCAGACCGCCGGTGTCCACCACCATGAAGGTGCGATCCCCCCAGAAGCCCTCCTGGTAGGTGCGATCGCGGGTCACCCCGGGCTCGTCATGCACGATCGCCTCTCGGCTGCGGCAGAGTCGGTTGACCAGGGTGGACTTGCCCACGTTGGGGCGGCCAATGATGGCTACGACCGGAAGCGCCAAACGGCTTATCCCTTACTACACAGTTCCTCTTTCGACCCTACCTCGCAACCTGCGCCCCTTAGCCCAGCGGCGGGTGGCGGGTGGCTGACTGGGGGCTGGGCAGGCTGGGGGCTGGGCAGGCTGGGGACTGAGGGGCTGAGGGCTGGTGACCAGCCAGTGCACTCCGGCCGCCAGGGCAAACTGAAGTTTCGTTAATCCCTCTCCAGCGCCTGGATCACGCTCTCGTTGTCGATTGCCCAGCGCTGTCGCCCAAGGCGCAGCAGGGCTTGGCTGCTGGTACGCATCGTGGTGATGAAGTGGTGGACGTGGCGGAATGGCTTGCCGTCACGTTTGGCTGAAGACACCAGTTCAATGATCCAGCTGGCGCCGATCCAGCGCTCGCGGATGGAGCCTGTGCCGTTGCGGGCCCTCAGATCCCAGAGCAGCTGATCGAAATCACAGTGCTGCTTTGCGATTTGGGCCAGCCTCAACTGATATGTGAAGCCCAGATTATCCATAAAAAAAGGTCACATCTCACCCCCCGCAGTCGCTTGACAAGTCGTGCTCACACCAGTATCAGCTCGCCACTCTGCTCCGCTGATGAACCAGGTGAGACACAACGCCCAGCCCGGCCAGGCGCCACCCTGCTGTCAGCCAGCTGAAAGTTAATCGTTCGGCTGTAGTCAGGTTGGTGTCAGCATCTCATCAGTCCATTGAACCCTGGCTGACAGCCTTTCGCCAGCGGCTGAAGGATCGTTGATTCAGGCGGCGCAACAAGTCGCTGCCGCATCACCACCACAGCCACACGCATTCCCATGTCTGCTCCTTCACTCCAGGTTCAGCAACCAGTTCATTAACGCCCTCAGCAAAGTCAACTATTCTCTCGCCAAGGCTGATCAGGCCCAATTGGTGGCGGCGAAGCGAAACGCTGAAGACCAGCAGGTTGCGTTGTTGGATGCCTGGGTTCAGGCCTATGGCGCCCTGCCCACCGCCCAGCCCGGCATGGCGGCGATCGACATGATTACCAGCACCATTGCCACCAAGTGGGCCGAGCCAGCCACCACGCTCGCGGCGATGCAGGCCTCCACTAACCTCAATGCCCTGCTCAACAATACTCCGGCAAGTGGTCAACCCATTCGTCCGGTGCTGGCGGACTGGCTCAACGCAATCGGTAGCAGCATCAGCCTGCAGAATGCCGTGACGATGAACAATAACTACCTGCAGCAGGCCCTGAGCGCCGTGCAGCATCCGGCGGATGGCAATGGTGGCTTGGCGGCTGACGACAACAACAACAACACCTATCCCGCTTATACAATCAGCCCCAACCTCGCGAAGATCAAAGATTTCCTCGACGATCCGAGCGCCAACCAGATCTTGATCACGATGTCGGTCAGCCGCGCCAGCCAGAGCGAATATCAGGTGAGCATCAATGGTGGCGGCAGCTTCACGATTCCGATCCTTGACTTCTTCAGTATTAGCTGTGACGGCAGTGCCAGCTACTTCCAGGATCAGATCGCGACCAGCTCCAATCAGATCTCGATTGAAATGACCTTCTCGGGCTGCAATTTGGTGAACTTCGGGCCTGCACCCTTCAATATGTCCACAGACCAGAACTGGGCCTACTTCGGCCCGATTCAGCAGGCCATCAAGAATGGCAGCAGCGATGTCTCCGGCTTCAAGTTTGCGCCTGATCAGGGCATCGATTTCAGCAGCTCTGACTACCAGAGCATCCTCACCACCCTCCAGCAAAACACCTCCACCGAGGTCACCTTCCTCGGCATCCCCCTGGCCAGCGCCACGGAATCCACCTATTCCTCCCAGGCCAGCCATTCAGGCAGCTCCGACACGATCACGATCACCCTCTCGCCCCCCCCAGAGCCGGGTGGCTGGCAACGTCAACGCCTCGGTGGCCTGGGTTCTGGGTGCTGTGCTGACCTACCCTTGCGCCCAGTAAGGGCCCTTTCCCTCCCCCATCCCTGAGGCTCATTCCGCCCGCGCCAGGTTTCTTGGCGCGGGCTCATCCGCCTTCTCACCTCAGCTTTTGCGGTCTCGCTGTAACGACGCCCTGAAAAGCTCCCTCCGGCTCCATCAACCCCCCTGGTGGTGAAAATGGTCGGGATGGAGAGGCGTCATCTTTCCTGGCAGAGGGGGGGGACGGCACATTCGTCATTCAGGTGCCGATCTATAGTGAGATCCAGCCACCGAATCTTTATTGCGGCGTTGCTGTGATAATGGACGATGGCAAAATCGTGCTGTCAAGCTATGTGGCTCCGCCCCCTAACCAGATGCTATCTTGTGCGCCGCAGTCAATATACTACATCAAGGTAGGCTATTATCCTCCCGGCTACTTAGTGGGATATGACACCAGCATCAGTGCCGAGTGCGATTTCACCTCCGGACTGTCGAGCATCATGGTCACTTACAACAGTGATGGCACGTTTACAACGAAGGGTATGGCTTGAAGCACCTATCAGACATGCCCAAGGCTGGCCAACCGGCAGCAGCGTGGTCATCTTCATGGCAATCGCAAGTGCGTAGGGGCACCAGGCAACGCACCACTGTGCCCCCGGAGATCATATCATTTCGCGACATTCAGACAAAAATATTTATTAACCCTTAAGTCTACACGTCTACAGCCTCTATCAGCGCTTAATTATTAATACAAATTTATTGACTAACCACAAAACTACATCTCCCAGAAAGAGCGATTTTAACTAAGAAAATCCTGAAAAACTAGCAAATTGTCAACTAAAGTTGGCTGGGAGTCACCTTAGCATCAGAGCTCTATTGATGATAGCTTGAGTTCTCCAGATTCTCCCTAAAATAGCCTAAAAACTTTCCCAGCTCTGCACCCCTAAAATGCGAGCAGCATGACGGAATGATCTGTGCAATCACTGTAATCTATTCATACATTTACGTTGAAAAAAATTCCACTTACAATAGGAACAATTATTACAAGGCTTGCTTTTTTCATAATCTGGACATGATAAACCCTTTACGCATATCGGAACGGCTTCGGAATTAGATTCTTGCGCAAAAACCGGAGACGCTATTGAAAGAACAATCATCAGCAATAACACGAAAAATAAACTAATTTTGCTTAGATTTGTCAATCCAGAAGTAACTCTCTTCATTTAGATAGGCAAGTTATTGTAGCAAAGTAAAACTACTTAAAGGATGGGCAGCACCCTGTCGCTTTGTTGCAATTCTTCACAGCAAGATCTCCGTGGGTAACTGGCCCAACCCGCTACCGATCAGCGTTGTTGTTAGCCTGAGGTAAGGCCAACTGATTGGCAGCCACAAGGTTGATGGCTTTAGCTTGCAGGGGCCGTAAGCACCGGGGGGTGAGGTGGGTGCCGATTGCTGGATAGCCTGAACTCCCTGGATCAGTGGAATAATGGCCCCGGGAGGCTCGATCAACGCCGTAGGATTGGCATGATCAGACTTTTAGGCGGCTATAAGTCCTTAGGGCGACACAAAAGCCTCCGCTCGCACAACAGATCTGCGATCAGACGAGAAACTTGACATTCTAATCGTTCTGATTTAAAATTGACATCTACTCCGATACACCAAGCATGAAATACTTAAAATTAGCTTGCTTTTCGCTGTATATTTTTGGATTTTATCCTCTCCTGCTATCGAATACAGCCGCCGCACAGGTTACCGCCGGCGGCTTGGGGACAAGGGTGAATGGAAGCGCTTTTGGTAGCTGTACCGCAGGAAGTTGCGCCATCAGTGGAGGAAGTAAGTCGGGATCAAACCTGCTACATCGACTTAGTTCTTTTGATACACGCGAAAGAATCAGTGACATCAGACTTAACACCCAAGGGCTTGGTAATGTAATCATAGGGGTTACCAATGGCTCTGGCACTTACCTCAATAAGCCTCTCTCGCTGTCATCCCCAGCCAATTTGTTCTTGCTATCTCCAGGCGGCATCTGGATGGGCTCTGGGGCGAAAATAACCAATGTACAAAGTCTACTTTTAACTACGGCACTTGGCATGCAGCTAGGCCGCAATTACTTTGATGTATTAGGCACAAGAAAGGGAGATGTACATTTACTTAACCAAGGGCCAAATCTTAATTTCAGTGAGCTCAGCACCCCAGATGGCAACCCTTATAGCCTGGGCTTGATGGGCAGCGGATCCATCGTGTTGGAGGGTGGACTGATCTCTGTTGACCGTAACCTGCTGTTGAATGCTACGGGTGGCAATCTACTTACTGTTTCAGGACACGGAACCAAACTCTACGCGGGTAGCAGCATTTGGCTCGCTGGCCATCAAGTTGATCTCAATGATGTCGCCATCACTGCCGGGCAACCAGGCCAGTGGGGCTTAATTGATGTGCGCAGTTCAGCCAACCAAGATGCAGCACAAAAAGGATCTATTCATCTTGACAGTAGCCTATTGAAAGGTCAGCAGATACTACTATCCTCCGGCAATATTTCCTTGGATAAAAGTAGACTTGAAGCGCCTAAGGGATGGATTCAACTCGCTGCTAATAATTTATCCGGCCCAGGCAAAGGCATCTCAATATCTAATTCCGTTCTAGATGTTTCCGCTTATAGCCTTGCAGATCTTAGTGCGCCAGCCCTCAAAAGTGATCCAGCAGAGTTCGAATCCATACGAATAACCTATCCTAGAATTGGGCTATTTTCAAATCAAGATGTCTATATTTCAAATAATTCTCAAATCAATGCTTCTTTGAACGTTGCGACATCTCTTAATAATAATTCCCTTGGAGAGGGCTTGGATATGTTCATAATAGCTGATCGAAGTGGTTTTGTATACGTGAAAGCGAAGGGTAAGATTTCTTTAGATTCTAGCACTGTATCCACCGACTCAAGCAGCACGATGGCTGGTCAAATTTATTTACAAGCCGATGGAAAAGAACAACTAGGTGGCATAAACGTTGAAAACTCAAGTCTTTTTTCTAGATACGGTGCAGGAGATGGACGGATTACCTTAACTAGTGCTGGCGGTATAGCCATTAAAGCTAGCATATTTGATGTCTCAACGAATCGCTTTCCGATTATCAATGGCGAAAAGACAGTAATGTACGAAGACTTTGCCTTTCCTCTTGTATTTTATGGTGGAAAAATTAGCCTCTATAGCAGTGATGAATCAAAATCAATCCATATCAATGAAAATTCAAGCCTTTTGGCTCGTTCTTCTACGGCAGGGGGCGGCTTGGAAAGCCCTCTGCTTAGCTTAAACCAGAATAATCTGAGTGGCCGATACGGGAGTCTACAAAGCTTTTCAATCACAAATGCTGCTGGAACCGGAGGTGAAATTAATATCTTCTCCAAAGGCGGTATTAACACCGAAAACTCTGGCTTAAGTGTCTCAAGTGGCGATCCTCCCCATGAAAATATATCTGGTTCAATTGCATTAATATCTGATAGTCAATCTGGTATTGAACTACGGCATTCATCTCTCGAAGCCATGGCAGGGAAGCCACTAGACATCTCGAATAAAGAGTCTCAGGCAGGCTTAATATACCTTGGAACAAGTGGAAATATCTTAGTTGATCATACTTTTATTCTCGCTGACAATCTTAACGATGCAGATATTTCAGATTTTTGCAGTGCTTGCGCATATCCGCTAATTGGCATAAACACCTTCGCTAATTCACTGATTATTCGAGATAGCACCTTGCGAGCAGACTACGCCAAGGCTCCCGCCTCCATATCCATAGAATATAGCGGAATCAATTTATTTGCAGCCAATAATAATTATATTCTTGACGAAAAAAGTTTTTTCGGGCCCCAGCCGCTTAAAAACGCAGACACCTTTTTCTCTATAGAAGCATTGAAAGAGATTGCGGAAAAAGACGTTATCCGTCAACTCGCAAGCATGGAAAATTCGTATCAAATTACCAGCATAGCTAAAGTCGCCGATAAAAATCAAAACCTTTCCGCAACACAATTCATACCAACAAATCAAAGCCAACAAAACTCCCTTTTATCTTCTCTTAACTCCCAATCAGTATCCATCAATATAAATCAGGATACCGCCAGCTCCAAGTTCATGGAGTCCCAGAATCGCTCCATGATTGAGACAGCCAAGGCCCTGGGCCTAACCCCAGGCTCCGGCAAGTTACGCAGCATTGCCGAACTGCAGCAAAGACTTTCCCTGGCAAGCAAGCTATCGGCTTCATCCCAACCCCTGGCTCCGATCAGGCAAGCTCAGACCAGTGAATTAGCCGGCTTAAGAGGCTCCATAATTCAACCCTACAGCCCCGCCATCCTGCACCTGCAAAGGGATGATCAAGCCTCGGGCAAGACCCGAATCAGCGCCATTCTGCTCACAGCCCAGGGGGAGCCGATCAGCAGAAGCAGCGAAGTGGCCCGGGCCGATCTTGATGCTTGGATCAGCGGCATCCAGCGCCAGCTCAGCCGCCGTTCAGCACTGCCAGACAGAGCCAAGGATCCAGCTCAGCAGCTCACCCGGGCCCTGATCGAGCCGCTCTTGCCCAGCCTGCGCCAGCAGGGCATCACGGCCCTGTTGCTGGAGGTGGATCGGGGGCTGCAGGCCATCCCCTATGGCGCCTTGCCAGTGCAAGTGCAGGGCCGTGATGCCCTGCTGGGCGATCTCTATGCCATCACCATTACACCTTCACTGGGGCTGATTGATCTGGATCCTGGCCAGAAGAACCAGCAGCTCAATCCTGGTCAGCCAAGCAATGGCCAGCCAAGCAATGGTCAGCCAAGCAATGGCCAGCCAAGCAAAAATAGCCAGATGCTGTTGGCGGGGGCCAGCCAATTCAGCAACGGCCTGGCGCCCCTGCCCATGGTGCGCCAGGAGCTGCAGGCCCTGGGCCAGGAAAACCCCTCCCAGTTACTGCTAAATGAAGCCTTCACCCCCGCAGCCCTGATGGACAAAGCCCTGGCCAGCCAGGTGGGGCAGCTGCATATCGCCACCCATGTGAGCTTCATGCCCGGCCAAGCCAGCACCGGCTTGCTGTACACCCCAACAGAGGCCCTGAGCCTGGCGGAGCTGGGCCGCCGCCTGCGCTCCCGCAGCAGCGGCAATCCCCTGGAACTAATCACCCTCAGCGCCTGCCTCACCGCCCTGGGGGATGAACAGAGCGAACTCGGTTTCGTTGGCATGGCCCTCCAGGCCGGCGCCCGCAGCGGCCTCGGCAGCCTCTGGGAGGTGGACGACACCGCCACTGCCGCCTTCTACATCCAGCTCTATCGCTACCTCAAGTGGGGCCTGGCCAAGGATCAGGCACTCCAGGCCACCCGGCAAGCCTTCCTACACGGAGAGGTGAAGCTCGTGGGGGATCGCCTGGTGGGGCCAAACCAGCTGACGGGCCAGTCGAAATCCACCTTGGTGAGAGGTCTCTCACGAGAAGAACAGACCCTATTCTCCCAAGGCCTCAGCCATCCATACTATTGGGCAGGCATGATTCTCACCGGCAGTCCCTGGTAACAAATCCCACTGCCTTTACCTGCTAGCTTTACTTGCTGGCTTTATCAGCTGGCTTTATCTGCTGCCTGTACCCACTGCCTTTATCAGCTGCCCGTACCTGCTGATTTTTTAACGCATGTTGCCCTTGCTGGCCCAATTGGTATCGCCTCCACTGCAGCCGGGTCCGGTGCGATTGCCGGGGGCAGGGCAACAGCAAACCATTCCCGCACCGCCGCAACCGCGCACCAAGCCCCTTAACGCTCCGTTTGACGCCCCCTTCCCGGCTGCGCCTGGCACCACTGCCGCTGTGCCTCAGCTGCGGGGCTTTAACCCCTACAGCCCCGCTCAACTCTCCCGCATCTTGGGGAACTGCCTGGCCAACAGCGATCCAGCGGCAGGCCTCAACAATTGCGCCGCTGCCCTCCGCTCCAAGCTGTTTGCCGATGGCTACATCAACAGCCGCGTCATACCCCAACCAATCCCCCCGCCAGGCGAACTGGAGGTAGTGGCCGGCAGGATCGAGACGATCCAGGTGGTGAGCTCCAGCAAACGCCTGCAGCGGCGGCTGCGGCGACTGCTGGCGCCAAGCCAGGGCAGCGTGCTGCACTTGCCGACGATCACCGCCACCATCAACCAGATCCAGCAGCTTCCCGGCGTGGGGCTACTGAAAATCAACCTCAACCGCATCGGCGAGGATTCCAGCCGGGCCCTGCTGCTGGTCACCGCCGAGCCAGGCTCCCAGCCCCTGCGGGGCGAACTGGCCCTGCGCAATGACGGCAACGGTGGCAGCGGCCAGTTCCGGGGCCTTGGCACCCTGTTCAAGGAAAACGCCCTGCTCAACGGCGACAGCCTGTTGCTGTTCGGCGAAATCAACACGGATTCCGATCCTGAGATCGGTTCCCTGAATGGGTCGCTCAGCTACACCCTGCCCCTGCTCGACAACCTCAGCCTCACCACCGCCTTCGGGGCCAGCCGCCGCAAGCTGGTGGAGGCACTGCCGCCCCTGCACGAACTCAGCTTTCGCCAACTGCAGCTGTTCAGCCAGCTGGATTTAACCCTGCGCGAATCGCTGCGCGAGCGCTGGTCTGTCTTTGCCGGCATCAGCGTCAATCGCAATGACGCCTTCTTGGGCGCTGAGAGCTTTCCCGCCATCGTGGGTGGTGGCGATCAAGGCTGGCTGCGCACCGGCTTCGCCCGCATCGGCCTGGGGTACGAAAGGGTGGCGGGCCCGCTGGCCCTGAACGCAAACCTCTACGGCCTGCAAGGCATCGGTGCCTTGAGCACAACAGAGCAAAGGCAGGAGCTCGACTTCCTCGGCATCGTGCCCAGCCAATCGCGGGCTGTTGGCGCCCAACTAACCAGCTCCTGGCTGTTGGCGCCGCGCTGGCAGCTGAACCTGCGGGCCGCCGGCCAGCTTGCCGTGACTCCCCTCACCAATCCGATGGGCTTCAGCCTCGGCAGCGACAGCGGCCTGAGGGGTCTACCAGGGCAGGTGGTGAGCGGCGACAGTGGCCTGCTGGGCGCCACCGAGCTCGCCTGGTTGCTGTGGCGTGCGCCCAAAGATGCCATCCAGCTGGTGCCCTTCATCGGGGCCGGCAAGGTGTGGATCCAGGTGCCTGGCGCCACCCTCACCGAAAGCGCCGGTGCCACCGGGCTGCTGCTGCGCTGGACCCGTGGCCGCCACGGCGAGCTGGAGCTGGGTTGGGTGAGACAGTTCCAAAGTGGTGCACCCGCCTTCTGGGATCAATGGATCCTCGGCAGTGGCTTGTATACAAAAGTGGTCTATCGCTTTTAGTGGCCCGTCGCTTCCCCGGTGCCGGCATCGGTCTTGGTGCGATCCTGCGGGACCTGGTTCCCTACGCCGCCGCCCTTGGTTTGCTGCTCAGCCTGCGCCAAAGCGGCATCACCGAACGGGTCAATCTGCTCGCCTACGACCTGGCCGTGCAGCTCCGACCTGCCCCCTCCGGGGCTAGCACAGCGGTGCGGATCATCGGCATCAACGAAGCTGACCTGAACCGTTACGGCCCCCTGATTGCCGATCAGCAGCTGGCCGATGCGGTGGAACGGCTGGATCGCTTCGGTGTGCGCGCCATCGGTCTGGATCTGTTCTGCGAGCGGCCGGTCGGTGCCGGCTGGCGGCGGTTGCGCCGACTGGCCCGCACCAACCCCAGGCTGGTTTCCATCTACTTCGAGCTCGATGGCAAACGGGCGATCCCCGGTACACCTCCCGATCGCCAGGCCTATGCAGACCTCTACACAGATCCCCAAGATGGGCTGGTGCGGCGCGATCTGCTGCACGTAAGCGGCGGGCATCGGCAAGGCAAGGTGTCCCTGCCGATGCGATTGCTCCAGATCGCCACGGGCAGCAACCAGCTGCTGCGCAGACTGGAGCAGCAGCCAACCAGCCTGGCGGGCCTGGAAGAAGGCTCCGGAGGCTATCTACCGGAAGCCGCTGTGAGCGCTCCTGGCTACCTGCAACAGATGCTTGCTTACCACCAACCGGGCAGCTTCCCCAGCTGGAACCTGGGCAAGCTGCTGGGCAACCAGCTGAGCCCTGAGCAGGTCCAGCAGCTGCGCGGCAGCATCGTTTTGATCGGGATGGTGGCGCCCTCCAGCAAGGACAACTTCACCGTTCCCTTCAGCAAATGGAGACAGGGTGAAAGACAGTTTCAAATCCCCGGGGTGGAAATTCACGCCCACCGCCTGGCCGCCCTGCTGGCCCTTGCGGCCGGCCAGCAGCTGGGGATCCAGGCCGCTCCTGCTGCGGTGAATGTTTTGCTGCTGCTGCTGGCGATCGGAGCTGGGGTGATCAGCGGCGAAGCGGTTCCCAGCCTGCGGCGCAGTCTGGGGCTGGTGGCCGCCACACTGCTGCTGGCGGTGGGGGCAACGGCGGCATTACTGGCGATGGGTGTGTGGCTCGATGCCGCCCTACCCCTGGCGACCTTTGCGCTGCTGGCCGCAGCTGCCTGGAGCCGCCGCGCCGGCCAGCAGCAGATCAAGGGGCTTCTGCTGGAGAGGGAGGGCAAGCATGTGCGCAGCCTGTTCGATCGATTTGTATCCAAACAAGTGGTCGGTGAACTACTGGAAAACAGCAACCCACCGCCTGAACATCCACCAGCCAACCAGCCACCACCGGACCAGCCACCGCAGGCAATGGAGCTGCGCAAGGTCACGGTTCTAATGAGCGATCTGCGGGGCTTCAGCCTGCTCAGCGATAATCACCATCCTTCAATCATGGTGAGGATCCTCAACATTTACCTCGCGGTGATATTTGATGTGATCGAGGAGTATGGCGGCACGATCGACGAGGTATTAGGCGACTCAATTCTAGTAATCTTCGGCGCGCCCCTTGTGCGCGAAGACCACGCCGAATCCGCCATTGCCTGTGCGCTTGCCATGCAGCTTGCCATGGAGATGGTTAATCAAACCAACGCCGACCAGGGGCTGCCGCTAATCGAGATGGGCATTGGGCTTTGCACCGGTGATGTGGTGGCCGGCACGATCGGCTCGCGGCTGCGGGCCAAGTATGGCGTGGTGGGGGCTGCTGTGAACCTGGCGGCCCGCATTGAAGCTTTAACAATTGGTGGTGAGGTGCTTGCATCCCAATCAACGGTTAATGCCGTGGCAGCGCCGCTGCGGATCGATGCCGAGTACCAGGTGGAGGTGAAGGGATCCAGCGAACCCTTGCAGGTAGTTTCGATTGGTTCCATCTCCGGAACCCACAATCTCGCCCTGCCAATCGCCAGCTCTACCCCATATACCCTGGAGCAATCGATAGAAATTAGTTACTGCCTCATCAAGGAGAATCAGCGGGAAGGTTCACCGCGGCCTGCCCAGGTCACGCAACTAGCCGAAAGGGAGTGCTGGATCGTGCTGCCAGCAGGCCACCTAAAACCCTTCGACAACCTGGTGCTGAGCTTCCCTGGCATCGGCGGTGATGCCTACGGCAAGGTGCGTGAGCAACTCAACGGCAATTTTCGCATCATGTTCAGCGTGATGCCAACAGAACTCAAACAGCTGATTTGCTCGCTGAGGCCAGCTGATGCCCAGGGCTTGGAGCCAGTTGATGACCAATCCTAGGGGCCACCTGATACCAGGGCATGGACCTGGTCGATGAACTGGGCTTTACGCCAGTTGATGCCCTGGGCTTGGCGCTGCCTGAGCCCCAAAAGCCTGCTGCTATCTAATCCCCAGGGACTGAACCGAGAGAGTTTCGCAATACACCGGCAGTTGTGGTGGCAGCTTCGCAGACCACTCCTCTACTTGGAAGCCAAAGGCATCCAGCAAGCTTTTGGTGTCCGCCATCCCACCGCAGGCCTTTCTCAAGGCTGCTAAGGCGTTTTGGCTCCGGTCCCTCAAGGGCGTCTGGTAACTGACATCCTTTGGCCCAGGACTGGAGCTCGGATTCTGGAGCGGTTCGGCCACCAGGATGGACCTCGTGGGTGGTTTATTGGGCTGACAGCTGGGAAAGCTTTCCCAAACCAGAGGCTGATTAAGGGCTGGTCGGTCCGCTGCTGGCAGCTTCAGCAACCGCACCCCCACCCCCTGGGCTGGCAGCATCTGGCCGCCCACCGGATCCCCCGCCAGATTAGATAGCTGCAGGGCCATAGCGGTGGGCTGGGCAGAGGGCCCCTGCAACATGGCGATCAAACGGCTGGTGCCCGGATTGAAACGGTTACTGGGTGGCACCAGGTGGACCCACAGATTCAGACAGGTGCCCCGGGTACCACCGGAAGAGCGACAGCAGATTGTTTGTTTCGCCTCCTTGGCCAAGACAGCCGGCCCAAACCATAAGCAGAGGCTAAGCGACAGGAGCGGGATAGCCTGCAGCGGCAACCAGGGCTCCGGCAGCAGGTGTGGCACCAGGCGGCGACAGTAACGATACATAGCGGATAACTGGTGGTGGATAAGTCACTGCTGAAGTTTAGCGGGATACAGGGTGGGGATTGAACGGTATCCGCTGGGGACCGCTTCCGCCTAGAAGTTGACGCCTCTCCATCTCGATCATTTTCACCATCAGAACCCAAACTGGCAACCTGCGCGACTCATTACAACCACACTACTCATTGGCAAAAGCACGACCGCTGGCGAGCATGAGCAAATTGGTTAACTTATCATCCCTGAATAACTTGGCCACGGTGCGACCACAATGATCTTTTGCAGGTTACGTTTACAACTAGATGGTCTATACCCATGATCTTCCTACCCGGGCATCAGGAGCCCGCCTCCAGCCGCCGATTCGCTGAATAAGGCTTTCCGGTGCAGACCAGACTCCAGACTGCCAAGGAGGTGCCGATAAAAAAACAGCTCTCCTTGGACGGACGGTGGTGGATGATTCGACCTTTGTGCTCAATCTTTACTTCTGGACAAAACCGTTGCCAGGCCTGAACAGGATCATTGGCAGCAGCACTAATATTAACGGACTAATACACTAATGTATTGACAGACCTCTTTGTCATTTAATTGCCCAGACCATCGATGCGCATGGCGGTCACCAATCCTGACCCCATCTGGATTCTGATGACCCTTTCCGAGATCCAGCGCCTAAATCCGATCAGCCACCTTTGAGATTAGCGTAAAGAAAATATCTGGAACAAGTTAATTAAAAGTCCTCTTCGCAAACAGGGGGCAACCGCCTGCATTGATAAATCAACTTTAAATCCAAGGCTAGGAGAGTGATCCGCATCCTCTTGCTAAACGGCAAACCTCCACCCCCCTCAGCCCACCGGCAGGTCGCCGGGATGCCCCCGCACCGGATCGGCCGGCGGCTCCAGCAAGGGCGGCAGGGGTCCCAGCTCCGGCAGGGGTTCGCCCCGCTCGGCCAACTGAGCAAGCAGCCAGTTCACGGCGGTGGCGCGACGGGTGCGGCGAGGGTAGAGCTCGCCGATGCGATAGCCGGCAAAACCCAATTGCTGCTTTAAAAGTTGCTTGTGCTCGGCGGCAATCGAGCGGGTGAGGCGCACGCTGGCGGACCTGGTGGCGATCAACTCGGGGGCCACCGGGAAGGCCTCGGCCCAATCGGCAGGCGTGGCAGGACCCGCGCTCCAGGGGGCGGATAGGGCCGGCAACACCGCTGCTGCGTTGGGGGCAGCGGGATCCGGCTTCAGCGCTTCTTCCGGCGCGGGCGAACCGGTAGCGGGCGAACCCGCGGTAGTAGCGGGCGAATATCCCAGCCTTGTCCACACCAGCTCACACACGTAGCGATCGCTGAGCCGATCTGCCAACACCGCCTCCAGCAGCGCCCGGCTCAGGGGGTAGGAATAAGTAGTGGGGGCGGCTGGCAAGGGGGTGGAGGGCTGGAGTGGTGCCATCTGGGGATCATCGCGCTGGGAGAGCTACGCATCCCCCGATCGCCTCGCTGACAGCCCCGCCTGAAGCCATGGCGCCCTTGCCCGAACCAGCGCCGCCCACCAGCGCCGCTGCCTGCAGGACACTCTGTTATGAGCACTCGCCACCTCGGCCCTCGCCAGCTCGGCCCTTGCCCGCACCCCCCTTGCCCCAGTCAGCCCCGCCCACCAGCGCCTTCCACCAACCGCTGCGGTTGCAGGGAAATGGCAGCAGCCGCCAGCTGCGCTGCCGGGTGTTGCAATCGCCGCTGGCGGGGGTGAGCGATCGCATCTTCCGGGGCCTGGTGCGGCGCTGGGCTCCCGATGCCCTGTTGTTCACCGAGATGGTGAATGCCACCAGCTTGGAACTGGGCTTTGGGGTGCAAAAAGTGGAGGAGCTCGGGGACGAAGCCGGCCCGATCGGCGTGCAGCTGTTCGATCACCGCCCCGCCGCCATGGCCGAGGCGGCCAAGCGTGCCGAAGCCGCCGGCGCCTTTCTGATCGACATCAACATGGGCTGCCCGGTGAAGAAGATCGCCAGCAAAGGTGGCGGCAGTGGCCTGATCCGCGACCCCGAGCTGGCGGCCCGGATCGTCGACACCGTGGCAGCCGCCGTGGGCATCCCCGTGACCGTGAAGACGCGCCTGGGCTGGTGCGGGGCACCCGAGGCGTCAGCCATCGACTGGTGCCGCCGGCTGGAGGCTGCAGGCGCCCAGCTGCTCACCCTGCACGGCCGCACCCGCGAGCAGGGCTTCAAGGGCAGCGCCGACTGGGCCGCCATCGCCGCGGTGAAGCAAGCGCTCACGATTCCGGTGATCGCCAACGGAGACATCCACACCCCGGAGGACGCCCTGCGCTGCTTGGCGATCACCGGTGCCGATGGGGTGATGGTGGGCCGCGGCACCATGGGCGCCCCCTGGCTGGTGGGCCAGCTCGATGCGGCCCTGGCCGGCCAACCGATTCCGCCCACGCCCGGCCCCGCCGCGAAGCTGGCCCTGGCGGCCGAGCAGCTGCAGGCCCTGGTGGCGGCCAAAGGCGACCACGGCCTGCTGATTGCTCGCAAGCACATGGGCTGGACCTGCAATGGCTTCGCCGGTGCCCCCCAGCTGCGCCACGCCCTGATGCGCGCGCCCACCCCAGCCAACGCCCTGGCGTTGCTGTCAACCGCTGCAGCGCAGCTGGGATGACTGCGGAACTGCTGCTCCCGTGGCTGGCGCTGCTCTGGCCCCTGTGGCTCAGCCGCCGCCCGGAGGCGAGCCGGCCCCTGTGGATGCGCCGCAGCCTGTTGCTGCTGCTGAGCCTGTTCAGCCTGCGCTACCTGCACTGGCGGGTGAGCGCCAGTCTCAACCTCACGACACCCCTGGCGGCCAGTCTGAGCGTGCTGCTGCTGCTGGCGGAGGGCTGGCTGCTGCTCAGCGGCCTCCTGCCGCTACTGCTGGCCTGGCGCCGCTTCAGCGATGGCCGCGTCGAAGCCGATGGGGCCCAGGCCCGCTGGCAGGCCAGCAGCTGGCGCCCCTGGGTGGATGTGCTGATTCCCACCTGCGGCGAACCGCTGCCGGTGCTGGAGCGGTGCCTGCTGGGCTGCAGCAGCCTGCACTACCAGCACCGCACCCTCTGGGTGCTGGATGACGTCGACCGGCCGGAGGTGGCTGCCCTGGCCGCGGCCTACGGCTGCCGCTACCACCACCGACCCCAGCGGCTCCATGCCAAGGCCGGCAATCTCAACGCCGGCCTGACCCTGGGCCAGGGGGAGCTGGTGGCGGTGTTCGATGCCGATTTCGTGCCCCAGCAGCACTTTCTCGAGCGCACCATCGGCCTGTTGCTGGAGCCCCAGGTGGCGCTGGTGCAGACGCCCCAGCACTGTTTCAATGCCGATCCGGTGATGCGCAACCTTGGCCTGGAGGCCTGGTTGCTGCCGGATGAGGAGAGCTTCTACCGCTGGATCGAGCCGGTGCGCAGCGCCTGGGGGGCGGTGGTGTGCGCCGGCACCAGCTTTGTGGTGCGCCGCTCGGCCCTCAACCAGATCGGCGGCTTTGTGGAGCAGGCCGTCTCGGAAGACCTGGTCACCGGCATGGTCCTGGCGGCCCGGGGCTGGCAGCTGCGCTACCTGGGCGAAAAGCTCAGCGCCGGCCTGGCGGCTGAATCCATGCTCGATTTCGTGCGCCAGCGGCAGCGCTGGGCCGCCGGCACCCTGCAGGCCTTGCGGCTGCGCCAGGGGCCGCTGCGGCTGCGGGGGCTGGGCTGGGGCCAACGGCTGGCCTATCTGGAGGGAGCGCTGCACTGGTTCAACACCGTGCCGCGCCTGCTCCTGCTGCTGATGCCCCTGAGCATCGGCCTGCTGGGGGTGACGCCGATCCAGCTCAGCGATGGGGCGGTGCTGGGGCTGCTGCTGCCGCTCTGGGCCGCGCTGCTGCTGAGCACGGGCTGGCTGAACCGCGGCAGTCGCCATGCCCTGCTGGCCGACCTACCCGGTTGGAGCCTGGCCGCTCCCCTGGCCGCCACGGTGCTGGCCAGCCTCTTGGGCCGCATCCAGCCCTTCCGCATCACCCCCAAACACCGCAGCCAAAGCAGGGGAGGTATCGCCGCAACCCTGGCCCTGCCACTGGTGGCCCTGCTGCTGCTCAACGGGCTCAACCTGGTGCTGGTGGCCCGGCTGCTGCTGCAGGAGGCGGGCGGCGCTGGCGCTGTGGGTTTGTTGTGGTCCCTCCTGACGCAGTTGGGGCTGCTGGTGGCGCTGCGGGCCTGCTGGGATCCACCCCAGGCCGACCCCACCCCCTGGCTGTCCCTGGAGCTGCCGGCCGTGTTGCAGCCCCGCTCGGCGGCAGCGGACTCCTGGGGGGCCGCCGTGCAGCTGTACGCCCTCAGTGAAACCGGCGCTGAACTGTGGACGGGCGGGGACTGGCCAGAGGGGGACTGGCCCGCCAACGCCGGGCCGCTGCAGCTCAGCTCGGCGGCCACCGGATCAGCACTACCGCCCCTGCCCTTGGCCAGCCTGGAGCCGATCGCCGGGCCGAGGCAGCGGTGGCAGTTGCGCTGGCACCTTGACAATCCCCAGGCGCATCGGGCCCTGCTGCGCTGGCTCTACGGCCGCCCGGGGGCCTGGCCGGTGCGCCAGGCGCCGCCGGAGTGGCAGACCCTGCTGGCCCTGCTGGCTCGGCTGCTCAGGCCGGTGCAGCCCCTGGGTCCGGGCCGGCGGAGCCTGGTGCCGCAGCAGCTGGCTCCGGGCAGGTGCGGTTCTGAAAGTCGCAGCCATAAATGGCCGGCTTCTGCCAACTGAGCGGGATTTCCAGCAGATCGCGGCTGCCGGTGATGGCCTGCACCGCCAGCAACACCATCACCAGCAGGTTGGAGGCGATGTGCAGCCGCCGCCAGGAGGGTCGGCGGATAATCTCAGGGCGGGCCGCCAAGTTGAACAGCAGCAGACCTGTCAGCAGCACCCCACTCCAGTAGTGGGAGCTCCAGAAGGCGGCGGAAAAGGGGTTGTCGGACAGGCGCCAGATCTCCGGTTGGCTGCCGAGGCCCAGGAGGCCGGCCCAGCACAGCCAGGCAAAACTGGCCCGCAGCACGGCCCGCTTCACCGTGAGCAGGGCCAGCAAGGCCACCAGGGTGCCGGCCACCACCAGCAGCAGCGCCAGGCGCGCCAGGCCACCACTGAAGGCCGCCTCCACCGCCCAGGCCTTGCTAAGGAAGGAGTACAGCAGGGCCAGCAGCACGGCCATCACCACGCCGGCGCTCAGCCAGCGACCGTGGTCGGCGTGTTCGCGGGGCACCAGGGCGGGCTGCTGGGTGACCCCAAGGCGCTTCTCCCGCACCAGGATCCCCAGCCGGATCGTGGCCCCCACCACCGGATACACGAACAGGATCATCAGCACCGGGTGGAGCAGGGCCAGCCAATCGAGGGCAGTCATCAAATCCGCTCCGGGAAGCCCGCTATCCAAGGAGCGCCCATGCAAGCACTGGGCCTGCTGGCCTCAGGGCAGCACCGGCGGCCAGCCCTGGCGGATCAGCAGCAGCGAGAAGTAGGGGGCTTCGCTGGCTGGAACCGCCGCGGCCGAGCCCACCAGCTGATCGGGCCAGCCGACCCGCCGCGCGAAGAGGGCCCCCTCCAGCAGCTCGCGGCGCTCCAGCAGGGGCCGCACCCAAGACCAGCGCCTGCCCAGCTTGAGCAGGGCCAGCACCCATTGGTTGGCTGCCGCCTGCTCCAACAGCAGCTCCAGCTCGCGTCCGTCGTCGGGGGTGGGGCGAATCAGCAGCCCCTCCTGCTGCAGGGCCAGGGGCCAGGCTCCGGCCGCCGCCGCCGCCGCCACCGCGCCAATGCCGGGGATCAGGCGAATCGGGCAGTGGGGATGGAAGCGCCTTAGGGCCAACAGCACGTAACTGCTGGTGGCGAACAGCGACACATCGCCCTCACAGAGCAGCACCACGGCCCGGCCGGCCGCCACCTCGGCGGCGAGCCGATCGGCGGCGGCCCGCCAGGCCGAGCGGCGGGGCTGGGCCTCGTCGGTCATCGGAAACAGCAGGGGCAAGCGCTGCTGGTGGGCGGCGATCCAGGGGGCGGCGATGGTGGCGGCCATGCCCTTGTCCCCCTCGCGGGCCACCGGATAGGCCACCACGGCCGCCGCCGCCAGGGCCCGCACCGCCGCCACCGTGAGCAGGTCTGGATCCCCTGGCCCCACCCCCACCAGCGTCAGGGCGGCCGCCGGCTCGTTGGAGGGCATGACAATCAAAGCGTGGGTTCGGCATTCCTAGGGTCAGTTCAGCAGCACCCCCCCCAGGGAGCAGACCGATGACGATGCTGGCCATCTACAGCCCCACCAGCACCCCCAATCTTTCCTCAAGCGAAAGCTCCACCTCAAGCAAAAGCTCCACCCCCAGCGAAAGCCCCGCCACAAGCCCCGCCACAAGCCCCGCCAGCGGCGGTGCAGCCCCTAGCGCCTCGGCAGCCGCCCAGGGGCCCGGTGCCGAGGCTCTGAACCCCAGCCAGCCGCAGCCGACGCTGCAGACCTGGGACGGCGAGTTGATCCGCCAAGAGCTGGCCAAGCGGGGGGTGCTGTTCCAGCGCTGGCCCGCCCGGGTGGAGCTGGCCGACGATGCCGATCAGGAAACAATTCTGACCGCCTACGCCCAGGAGGTCGCCGCCGTGCAGCAGGGGGGCGCCTACCCCACGGTGGATGTGATCCGCATGGCCCCCGACCACCCGGATCGCCAGGCCCTGCGGCAAAAGTTCCTGGCCGAGCACACCCACAGCGAAGACGAGGTGCGCCTGTTCGTGGAGGGCCAGGGGCTGTTTTGTCTGCACCTGGGCGATGAGGTGCTGCAGGTGCTGTGTGAGGCCGATGACTGGATCGCCGTGCCCGCCGGCACCAAGCACTGGTTTGACATGGGGCCAGCCCCCCGCTTCTGCGCCCTGCGCTTCTTCAACAACCCCCAGGGCTGGGTGGCCGAATTCACTGGCGATCCGATCGCCAGCCGCTATCCCGGCCTCGACCAACTGCCCAGCCAGGCTTGAGCCAGGGCCGGTAGAAGCGGGGTGGGTCGAGGCGGGGCAGGGCGCGGCCTCAACTGTGCAGGCGGGGCTGGGGATGCAGTGAGGCCAACAGCTCGGCCTCCGCTTGGGCCAGTTGCGTCAGCCGCTCCATCACCAGCTGCCGGGGCCAGCGCCGCTCGCACAACAGCCAGTAGAGGCCAAAGTGGCGCGCCTCACTGGCCAGCAGATCGCCGTATAGAGCCCGCAGGCAGGCGTCGGGGCTGTGGTGGGCCAGCAGGGCCAAACGCTCATGGCTGCGGGCCTCGATCAAGCCCGCCACCAGGAAGCTATCCAGCATCCGCTGGGGCTCCTCGCGGCGCACCTGCCGGGCCAAACCGGCGCCATAGGGCGGCGCCGCCAGGGGCCGCATGGCGATGCCGCGCCTCTCCAACAAAGCCAGCACCCGCTCGAAGTGTTCCAGCTCCTCTCGCGCCAGGGGGCTGAGCACCGCAGCCAACTCGCCATCGCCCGGATAGCGGAACATCAGCTGCAGCGCCGCCCCGGCCGCCTTGCGCTCGCAGTGGGCATGGTCGAGCAACAGCAGCTCCGGATGGGCTAGGGCCTGCTGCAGCCAAGCGCCACTGGTGGGGGCCGCCAGCCACTTGACCCGCGCCTTGGCCGATTCCGGCGCGTCCGCTGCCGGAGCGCCCGATTCGGATGCGCCCGATTCCAGAGCGCCCGATTCCAGGGCGGCGAATTTCAAAGCGGCTGCTGGCTGAGCGGCTGCTGGCTGCGCAGTTAGTGGGTGAGCGGCTACTGGCTGCATCGACAGGGGGGGCAAAGGGGTCTCAACGGCGCTGCTCAAAGCCAGGAGCCAAAGGGCAAGGAGGCGAAGGGACTGCTCAAAGGCGGTGCACCAATGCTGCCGCCTGGCCCAGCCGGCCTAGCTGACCTAGCGGCCGGCGGCCCGCCGCAGATGCTGCACCAGCCCCTCCATGGCGAGCTGGTAGCTGGTGGCGCCAAAGCCACAGATCACCCCCACGGCCCTGTCGGCCAGGGTGGAGTGGTGCCGAAAGGGCTCCCGGGCATGGGTATTGCTCAGGTGCAGCTCCACGTAGGGGATCTCGACCGCCAGCAGGGCATCGCGAATGGCGATCGAGGTGTGGGTGTAGGCGCCGGCATTGATCAAGATCCCATCCACGGCGCCGCGGCCCTGCTGGATCCGGTCCACCAGGGCGCCCTCGTGGTTGCTCTGGAAGCAGTCGACGCTGGCCCCCAGCTGCGTCGCCCGCCGCTGCAGCTCAGCATTGATCTGCTCAAGGCTGCTGCTGCCGTATAGGCCAGGCTCCCGGGTGCCAAGCAGGTTGAGGTTGGGGCCGTGAAGAGCAAGCAGTTGCATGGGGGGAGGGCCAGGGGTGATGGCCGGCTGGTAAGTTCTTGGGGTGTGGTTCGGGTCGGTGCCCGAGTGGTTAATGGGGGCGGACTGTAAATCCGCTGGCTCTGCCTACGTTGGTTCAAATCCAACCCGGCCCACCTTCCACATGCCCTTGTAGCTCAGCGGTAGAGCACTCCCTTGGTAAGGGAGAGGTCACGAGTTCAAGTCTCGTCAAGGGCTTCCATCCCCCCAGGGGCTCTACCTCTATTCGCTGCTCTGCCCCAATAGCTTCTCTGCCCATAGGCATAGAGATTTATTGTGGAAGATTGTTTATGGCATCCACAGGTGATCTAACCAGATCGGCAAGTTGTTAGAAACCTGACTAGCCCTGTCAAACCTGGTAAACCCTCCGCCACCCCATAGCAACCGGGGTTCGCTGGTGGAGGTCGAGCGTTTTGGCCAGCGTCACCAGCAGAGTCTGAACGAGCTTGCTGGGCAGCCAAGTAGCCAAGCCGCTGATGGCTTCCAGCCGCGCTCTGTTGAAGGCGGAGGCGCTGCCTGCCCAGCACCCCTCTTCTCCCAGCTCGCCCAACGCAGGGCCGACTTCCTGCAGACACCCTTCTGCTGCCGAGCTGAGCGGGGCGGAGCACTGCCTCAAGCGCTCCGGCTCCGCAGAGCCAGTTGCACTTATGTGGCAAAAGCCTTGCACTTAAGTTGCATGCAAGTTCAGCATTCAATTAACGCCGAATGCCGGCCGCGTCCCAGAATTCAGTGCTGCCGGGCCTGGAATAGTTATTAAAGAAAAGCCATCTGCACTGGCCCGATACCGCACGCCAAAGGAAGGGACAGAGCGCCAACCCCGAGCGCAAGCGAGCAACCACAACCCCGAGCGCAAGCGAGCAGCACCAGCCCCAGCGGCACCAGCTGTCACCTGCATGACAGCCATGTGTCAGCAAGATGACAAAAAAGTGACATTCAGTCCACAACTCAAAAGGACCCCAGGTGGCACAGTTATTGCAACACCAATCCAGAGCGATCCAGCCCGGATCCCTGCCAAATTCAGCCAAGACCAATCGCTGATCTGGACACACAATTACGCACAGCTTTTCCTCCAGAAGGCTTGCGACCGCGGCAACCAAATCAACACACATTATTCAACAATGAATGCCAAATCACAACTGATATTGATACGACCATGGAGGAAAGCTGATCTTCTATTGCTGAGCATCGGCACTCAAAAAAATAACAGTATTTACTCTCAAACCCAAATAACCCCAACCAGAAGCCCGCTGGCTCAGGCCGAGCAGCGCAACGAAACCAGGCGCAAGCAAGCCCTGGACCGCCGCAAATCAAGCGACTTTCAGGCCTGGGATCCCAGGCCACCCCATCGGCCCCACAGGCCCAACCGCGGCTTGCCAGAGAATCGCTAGCAAATAACAAGCCCAATCAATCTCAGCACCAGCTCAAATACTCAACCCGAATAGCCGGCCATGTCTCATCCCCAAACCAGCAAGCCGCATCACGCCAATAGACATCACAACTCCAGCGCATAATGCAATGCCAACACACAGCAGGATTCCAATACGCAGCAGGCTTGCAGCATGCAGCAGGATTCAGGCACTCGGCAGGGCTTCAATATGCATCAGGATTCTAATACTCACCAGGACGTCAACATGGGCCTAAGCAGCCGCCATCGGAGCCAATAGTTTCATCAATCTCTTAATTACACCCCCCTACCACCGAGCCCAGAGCGATGCGCGACATCCTGATTGACTGCCTGCCAATCATTGACCTGTTGGAAGTCACGCCCAGCACCAATGTCGTGGCATCTCTGACCAACTGCGACCAAAGCTCGGTATCGCGCATATATCGACATGTAAGTCAGTCTCTGGATCTCGGATTTAGAAAAATAAACGGCACCTACAGGGCCCACCGCAACCAAGAAGTACTGTATTCCTTGCGGCAAGCATCCCAGCTGATGCGGATGCGCCGCGGTGCCTCCCATCTCAACTGGGTCGGCAGCTGGTGGAATGAAACCGCCCTGCTGCGTCAGCTGAAGTCTCCCCCCCTGCCGCGGCATTGGCAAGAAGAAGAACGCACCCTGCAACTCCTTGATGCGAGAGTGCTAGACCTAGCTGTCGTCTGTGGCCTGGAGGTGCTGCCCTGCCAAGACCTGCTCGACCGGGAGCCATTCAGCTGGGGGCCCTGGACCGCCATCGGCCTAGTGCGCTACCCCCTGGAGCTGCGGTCAACGATCACCAAATCAAAGCCGGCCACAGGCAATCAAGACCAGTCTTGCCAGCAAAACCCAGGACCAATCTGCACAGATGTCGCCCTCATCCGCAGCGAAAACCTGAATCGCCCCGCCATTAAAGCCCTGATTGAAGACATTCGCATCGCCTACCATCAGGTCTGCAAACACAACAGCGAACTCGAATGGCTCTAAGAAAACTCTGAATATCCCCCAGCCAGCCTGAGCAACCTCAGCCGCCTGACTGAGCCGCCTGAGCAGCCAAGAGCCCCAAGGCTGAAATGCCCTCTAATACCAGCAAAATTGCCTGCCATGACCAGTTCCCTGCCTAGCCCAGTGGCCTTGAGTCCGCTGCTGAAGCCAAGCTTGGCGGCGATGCGGGAACCTGTGTTAATGGGCGTCACCCGTCCCCTGAGCTGGCGATTGCAACAGCTAACACGGCTAGAAGAGCTATTAAAGCTACACGAAGACGAGATAGTTGAGGCCCTGGCTAACGACCTGGGCAAAGCTGCGTTGGAGGCCCATGCCGAGCTGGCGACAGTGCGCAGGGAAATCAAACTCTGTCGTCGCCAGCTGCCCCATTGGATCAAAGCTAAACCCTTTCCAGTCGATCTTGTGCTGCGCCCAGGGCGGGTTTGGCAGCAGTGCGAGCCCCTGGGCTGTGTACTGATCATCGCCCCCTGGAACTATCCATTTCAGCTCTGCATTCACCCCTTGGTCAGCGCCCTGGCCGCCGGCAATAGCGTGGTGCTCAAGCCATCGGAGCAGGCACCCCACACCGCCGCCCTGATCGCCCGCATCTTGCCCGAGGCCTTCGCCGCCGAGCAGCTACAGGTGGTGCTCGGCGGCGCCGATACCGCGGCCCAACTGCTGGAAGAGCCGTTTGACCACATTTTTTTTACCGGCAGCAGCCGGGTTGGCAGCTTGGTTATGCAGGCAGCCGCCAAGCAGCTGACGCCGGTGACCCTGGAACTGGGGGGAAAGAGTCCGGTGATCGTGCTGGACGACGCCGACATCACCATCACCGCTCGGCGCCTGGCCTGGGGCAAAGGCCTCAACGCCGGCCAAACCTGCATCGCCCCCGACCATGTGCTGGTGCAGCCAGCGGTGCGCGATGCCCTGGTGGCCGAGATCGCTAAGGAACTGCGCCAGTTCTATGGCGACAAGCCGCTAACCAATCCAGACCTCACTCGGATTGTCAACGCCAGTCATTTCCATCGCTTGGAGAAACTGCTGGAGGGAGCTCGGCAGCGCGGCCAGGTACTGGTGGGCGGTGGCAGCGATGCCAGCGAGCGGCGCATTGAACCCACGGTGCTGGCGGTGGACAGCCTGGAAGACCCACTGATGCAGGAGGAACTGTTCGGCCCGCTACTGCCGGTAATGACAGTGAACAACCTGGAACAAGCCCTGGCCCAGGTGCGGCGGGCCCCCAAGCCGCTGGCGCTCTACCTGTTCAGCCGCAGTGCCGCAGCCCAGCAGCGGGTATTGGAGGCCAGCAGTTCCGGCGGCGTGGTGTTCAACGATGTGGTGATCCAGGCCGTGGCGGCCGAACTGCCCTTCGGGGGGGTGGGTGCCAGCGGCATGGGCCAAGGCCATGGAGAAGCGGGCTTCCGCAGCTTCAGCCATCAACGCAGCGTGGTAAGCCGCCCCTTCTGGCTAGATATGCCTTTGCGATATCCCCCCTATGGCGATAAATTAAAGCTGATGAAATGGTTTATGTAAAATTTATAAAATATTTTACATAAACCTAATTGTGTGATTTATATAAAAATAATGGCATAAATTATGCGCTGATCCCGCGCCGAGGAGTGGCGATGTGCGAGGCGCCCCCCACCATCAGCAAAGTTGTCCGCCTCGCCGTTCAGCTCCAATAGCTGGAAGCCCATCAGCCCATCTTCTGGGCGACGCCCAGGCAGACTCCGTGCATCCGCTCCAGTGCGGCGTCGCCCAAGCTTTTTTGCGGCATTTGGAAACAAAGACCTAGGTAATAATCAACCTCAAAATGCTGTGCCTACCTCGCCTGAGCGGTGGCTGCGCCATTACACCACAACGTTGGCATGATGGTTGGTGTGAAGCAACGCTACCGCTACCGCCTCTACCCGCACCCCCATCAACAGCTGGCGCTGGCAAAGGCGTTCGGCTGTGCGCGGGTGGTCTGGAACGACGCCTTGGCCAAAAGCCGTGAGCTGTACGCCGCAGGCAAGAAGAGCAGCTACCCGGTGCTGGCGAAGCTCTGCATCACTCAGGCCAAGCAAATCCCTGAAAGGTCCTGGCTGTCGAACCCCAGCAATGTGGTGCTGCAGCAGTCCGTACGCGACCTGGATCAGGCGTTCCGCAACTGGTGGGCCAGCCTGAGCGGCAAGCGCAAAGGGCCGAAGGTGCGGGCGCCTCGCTTTAAAAAGCGTCGTGGGGCTCAGTCGATCCGCTTCATGGCCCATGTATTCCGCACGGGCGAACAGACGCTGACGCTGAGCAAGATCGGCATTGTCCCGATCGAATGGAGCCGGGATCTGCCATCGGCTCCCAGCAGCGTCACGGTAATTCGTGACGCCAGCGGGCGCTATTTCGCCAGCTTTGTGGTGGAAGTGGAGCCAACGCCTCTGCCTGCCAATGGCAAGGCGATCGGCATTGACCTGGGCTTGGCATCCCTCGCCGTCACATCAGCCGGTGAAAAGATCGCCCCGCCGAAGTTTCTGCGCTCTGCGCTGAAGCGGCTGCGGCGGCTGCAGCGGCACCTCAAGCATAAGCAAAAGGGTTCCAATCGCTTGGCGGCTGCCAGGCGGCAGGTGGCAAAACTCCATGCCGCCGTTGCAGACAAGCGCCTCGATTTTTTGCATCAGCTCTCGACCCGCATCATCCGCGAAAACCAAACGGTGGTGCTGGAAGACCTGAATGTGTCGGGGATGCTCAAAAACAAAAATCTGGCCCGCTCGATCGCCGATGCGGGTTGGCGGCAGTTCCGCACCCTGCTGGAATCCAAGGCTGCGCAATACGACCGCCAAGTGGTGGTAATCAACCGATGGCTGCCCACCAGCCAGGTCTGTTCAGCCTGCGGCCATAAGGATGGCAAAAAGGAGCTGTCGATTCGGGAATGGCAGTGCCCGAGTTGCGAAACGGTTCACGACCGCGATATCAACGCCGCTTTGAACATTCTCGCCGCCGGACTGGCGGAGAGTCGAAACGGGCGTGGAGCCGCGCATAAGTCCACCCTTGCGGTGGCAGCAGGCTGTGAAGCGCCAACCCACCCGATCGGTGAGGCATTCCCATGCCTAGCGTAGAAGGAATCTCCGCTGTTCACGGCGGGGAGGAAGTCAAAGGCATCTTAACCTGAGTCTCTGGTTAGAAGTGCTTCCATGCGCCGCGCCCTTGCCGCCCTGGTTCTGGCGGTGGCCCTCCCCCTGCCTGGCCTTGCCGATCTGGTGGTGCAGCCCGGCGAGACCCTTTCCGAGATCGCCGAGCGCAATGGCGTTGGCCTCCAGCAGCTGATGCGGGCCAATGGCATCGAGAATCCCAAGCTGGTGCAGGCCGGCCAGCGCCTGGTGCTGCCTGGCGGTGCAACGGCCCCATCGGGCAGGAGCCGCGGCAGCCGAGCCAACGGCGGCCCGAACGGTGGCGCCAAAACCGGCACGGTGGTGGTGCAGCCCGGCGAGACCCTCTCCGAGATCGCCGAACGCAACGGCGTTGGCCTCCAGCAGCTGATGCGGGCAAATGGCATCGAGAATCCCAAGCTGGTGCAAGCCGGCCAGCGCCTACTGCTGCCTGGCGGTGCCGCCACCACGGCGAACAGGAGCCGCAGCGGCGGCCGAGCCAACGGCGGCCCGAACGGTAGCGCCAAAACCGGCACGGTGGTGGTGCAGCCCGGCGAGACCCTCTCCGAGATCGCCGAACGCAACGGCGTTGGCCTCCAGCAGTTGATGCGGGCCAATGGCATCGAGAATCCCAAGCTGGTGCAAGCCGGCCAGCGCCTGCTGCTGCCTGGCGGTGCCGTTACCACGGCGAACAGCAGCCGCGGCGGCCGAGATGGTGGAGCAGCCGCCCCTGGGACCAGTGGTCGCAGCTTCTCCTACAGCGTGAAAGAGGGTGAAACCCTCTCGGAAATTGCCGAGCGTTATGACACCACGGTGAATCAACTAATGCAGCGCAACCGCATTGGCGATCCCAGCCAACTCCAGGCCGGTAGCCAGTTATTAATTCCAGGCACTCAAGTCACGGCCCCGAGCAGCAGCACATCCAGGTCTGCCACAGCCAAACCTGCAGGGCAGGCCTACAACCCCAAAGCCAAGGAGCACGTGGTGCAATCGGGGGAGAGCCTCTCCCAAATTGCCGATGGATACAAAGTGCCAATGGACAAATTGGTGGTGATCAACAACATCAGCAACCCCGATCTAGTACTCAGCGGCACCCGCCTCAAGCTCACGGCGCCGCCGCCGGTGACCCCAACCAAACCCAGTAACCCTGTCAAACCAACTGGCAGCGCCAGCCAGGTCGCCGCCAAACCAGCCCCTGCCAAGCCAGCGGCACCCAAAGCCAGCGCCAAGGCAACTACGGCTGCCAACCCAGGGCAATCCTTCCCAGCCGCTCCCACCAACAAGCCCCGGGTAACGCCAAATCCAGGCACCACCAGCCCCGCCTTTGGCCAAGGCCAAACCAGTAGGCCCACCAGCAGTCCAGTGGTAATTAATACAACTGGCGGCGCAATACCTGGCAAACCAACAACAGGCAAATCAACAACGGCTAAGGCCAACCCAGTCCCAATCACAGCCGCTGGCCAGTCTGCGGCAACGACCGCTACTGCAACTGCCAACACTACTACTACTGCCAATACCACTGCAACTGGCACTGCCACTGCCACTGGAACTGCCAATGGCACCGCGCCCGCCAAGAAAGCAGCTATTGCCTCGCCAGCCGCAGCAACCACTGCCGCAAGCATGGCCAGCTCAGGTGCCGGCTCCGGCAACTCAGCCAATCCCAAACCAGAAAAATCAAGCCCAATCACAGCGAAACCAGCCGCCAGGACCAGCCCAACAGCCAGTGGCTCCGCACAAAACAATTCAATATTAAACAGTTCCACATTGAACAGTGCAGCCCCGAACAGTGCAGCCCCGAACAGTTCCGCCACGAACGGCTCGACCCCGAACAGTTCCGCGGCAAATACTGCTGCGGCAAATGCTTCTGCCAGGGGTGTCGCTGGCAGAGTTGGCGGCCAATCATCATCAGCAGCAGCAGCAGCAGCAGGAACCAGCGCCAAAATTGCCACCACTGATAGCGGTGCCGCCCCTGCTGGCGGTGGTGCAGTTAGCAGTGCGGTTAGCAGTAGAGCCCTGGGGGGCAGCAAGCCCCTGGACAGCGGCAAAACGGCGAAAAATATTGCTCCTGACTGGCGCACCTACGGGCCGATTAGCGTGGATTGGGCCAACTGGCAATCGATGGGTGGCAGCTACGTGGCCCCCAGCCTCAATGGCGAGGGTCAGCCTCTCTATACGGCGATCAATTGCGGCGCCCGCAAACTCAACTCCACCAGCCAGAGCGGCCAGTGGAAAACATGGGAGGGTCCCCGCAGTGATGCTGAGCAGCAGCTTGTCAGCGACCTGTGCAAAGCCAAGGGCAGCTGAACCAATGCCAGGGCAGCTGAACACGGGCGCCAGGCTCAAGCCGGCCAAAGCAACGGCCAAGGTCGCTGCAGGTAATTGCGCCCCAGCAGCTTCAAATAGAGCCGCTGCAGCCCATCATCGCTCTCCTGGATCAACTCCTCCTGCACCAGCCGCCGAGCCAGCCAGGCCCAATGACCAGCATCTCCTCCATTTAGTTGAGCCTGGCCTACTGAACTGGAGAAGGATAGGGAGCCAGCTGGAGATAGGGGGCTAACTGGAGACAAGGAGCCAGCTGTAGACATAGCGCCTGCTGGAGACAAGGAGCTTGCTGGAGATAGACTACTAACCGCAGTTATTGGGTCAACCGGCGATACCTGCCCCTCCAGAGCAACAGAGCTATCCAGCCGAACCGGGCCAGCCAGGGGTAGGGGACTCGCCAGGGATAGAGGGCTCGCCAGGGATTCAGAGCTACTTAGAGATTCGGCGAGGCTGCGCAGATCACCGCCCGGCCGCCGGGCAACAGCATCGAGCAGGATTACCGCCTGTTCAGACCAATTTTGGCGTCGTCGCTGGGCCAGGCAATTGTCACAACGGCCGCAGGGATTGGCCAGTTCACCCACCACCAGGAGTAAAGCCTGCTCCCGGCAGCCCTCGCCCTCGGCCAAGGCCTCCATGCGCCGCAGCTGCCGCTGGGCCTGCGCCAACCGCTGCTGATCCAGCAGCGGCGGGTCTCCACTGGGGCGCATGGCCAAGCTGCGCATCGCCCAGCCCAAGCTGCTGCGATCGCCCGGATCAAATAACAGCAGGCAGCGGGCGGGCAAACCATCTCGGCCGGCCCGACCCGATTCCTGGAGATAGGCCTCGGCACTGGCGGGCAGATCCAGATGCAACACCAGCCCCACATCCGGCCGATCGACGCCCATCCCGAAGGCCACCGTGGCCACCAAAACCGGCCGAGGCTGGCCTTGAAAATGCTCCAAAGCCAACTGCCGGCCATGGGGATCCATGCCCGCGTGATAGGCGATCGCCGTCACCCCTGCCGCCGTCAGGGCGGCCGCCCAATGATCCACCGAGCGGCGGGTGCGGGCATAGATGAGCACCGCGCCACGGCTGCTGGCCAGCAGCTCCAACAGCAGCGGTAGCGGATTGGCGGGCCGCCGCTGCATTGAGTAGATGAGATTGCCGCGGCGAGCGGAGCTCACCTGCACCAGGGGGCGCCGCAACTGCAACAGCCGGATGATGTCGGCACGCACCTGCGGCGCCGCCGTGGCGCTCAGGGCCACCAGGGGCACGCCGGGGCAGAGCTGACGCAACTGGCCCAAGCGGCGGTAATCGGGGCGAAAGTCATGGCCCCAGGCGCTGATGCAATGGGCTTCGTCCACGGCCACGGCCACCAGCTGGGAGGCATCGAGCAATTCGTCGAGCAGTTGTCGGGTGGCCTCCGCCTGCAACCGCTCCGGGGCGAGATAAAGCAGCCGCAACTGGTGCTGGCGCAGGCGTTGATGCAAGGAGCGGCAGTCCTGCGGCGACAACCCCCGATGCAGGCAGGCCGCGGGGATGCCACGGCGTTGCAGCTGACTCACCTGGTCCTGCATCAGCACCACCAGCGGTGAGATCACCAGCACCAAGCCCCCCCTAACCAGGGCCGGCAACTGATAGCAGAGCGATTTACCACCGCCCGTGGGCAACACCGCCAGACAGTCCTGGCCGGCCAACAGGGCCTCGATCACGGGGCGCTGTCCCGGCCGAAACCCCAGCCAACCGAAATGTTGCTGCAGACTTTGCTCCAGCGCGTCTGGCGCCAACAACATCCCAGGAACAGCCCGCAGACACTAGCGACCGGCCGGGGCCAACTCCTCGGATCCATGCCCAGCCAAGGGCCCAAAGCCAGGCCCGCCAACCAACTCAGGGCAGCATTGGAGAATCCAGCTGCTCAGGCGACTCCTCCACCAGCTGCAACCGCAGCCGCTTACCCCCCGCCAACTCGCCCAGCGAGACCCGCAGGGTGCTGCCGGTGAGGGTCTGCAGGGCGACCATCACTTCGCGCAGATGGGGCGTGCTGCTGCCGCTCTCCACCCACAGCCGCTCCTGGAGTCCATTCAATCGACGCCAGCAGGTGTGCAACTTGAGCACCGCAGACTCCAGGGCCTGGGCCTGGGCGAGGGAATCCGCCAACAAACCCAGGGCATCGAGCCGCTGGGCCTCCTGCACGGCCTTGTCCAGATCGAGATGCTCCAGCTGACAGGCCCGCACCGCCAGGCCCGCCGCCGCCGCCTTGCTCAGCCAGCGGGCCGTGTTAGTGACGTCCTTGACGCGATCCAGTTCGGGTTCGTCGCTCAGCACCCGCCGCAGATCGTCCTGCTGCTGGTCGGGCAGCTTGGCCAGCTCCCGCACCAGGGGAGCCACCGCCCGGGCCGGCAGCAGGTTTTCGGCGGTGCGTTGACGGATTTCCTGGGGCAACAGGGGGCTGGTGGCGGCGGTGAAGTCGTCGGTGAGGCGCCGCACCTGTTTGCGGGTGATCTGCTGCCCCTCATTGGCTGCCTCACTGATCAGCTGTTGCACCTCTGGATCGGCCTGGGAGGTCTCCAGGAAGGCGCGCTTGGAAAAATTGTTCACGCTGGTCAGCTCCAGCATCCCCTCCCCCACCAGGTCATCGGAGGAGTCGGCCAGCTGGATCAAGGAATAGGCGCGGGTCTTGCTGATCTCCCGCTCCCTCAGCCATTGCAAAAAGCCCGTGCCCCTGCCCTCGCCACCACGCTTTTCGCGATCGCGTACGGCCCTGAGGATCCGACCACGGCAGATCTCGGTCTGCAGATCGAAGCGATCGCAGACAGCCCAGGCCTCCTCCAGCCGGGCCAGGAATTCCATCGTGCTGATCGTGTCGCTGTCGGGATCCGGCAGTTCCAGGCTCAGCCCAGGGAGCTGCGGGGGGGCGGCGACCATGGCGGCTCAGGGCAGAGGGGGGAACCCGCGATCGTGCCATGGCCTCCCCCCCTGCAAGGGCGACGATTCGTGACACCGCTCTGATTGAACTGACCAATGGCAGTTATCGTCCCTTTGGCAGCCACCCGATCCCCAACCCAGCGATGGCCATTTCCCGCGGCGACAAAGTGCGCATCAAGCGCCCTGAGTCTTACTGGTTCAACGAAGTCGGCACCGTCGCCACGGTCGACACCTCCGGTATTCGTTACCCCGTGGTGGTTCGCTTCGAGAAGGTGAACTACAACGGTTACAGCGGCTCTGAAGGCGGCATCAACACGAACAATTTCTCCGAAGCCGAGCTCGAGAAAGCCTGAAGCTCCTGCCCCCGGGCAGAAGCCAAAAATCAAAAGCCACCGAGCTTGCTTCATTGCAAACCCGGTGGTTTTTTAATCGCCGCGCACCTGTACGCCTCTCCAGAAGCCTCTCTAGCTCGGCAAATTTCCCGATCCAAGACAGGCGGCAATTAGCCAGTGCAGCTGAATCGGGAGAAGCCCCTGTTGGTGGTGTCGAGCCGTCTGGGAGCAACAGCCCATGTAAATTTGTTGTCCAGTCCCTGCGAACAAAGGGCGCCCCCAGGCTCCACCAGCCCACCTCCCGTGCCGGAACTGCCCGAAGTTGAAACCGTCAGGCGCGGCCTGGAACAGCGCACCAAACAGTTCCTGATCGAGCGGGTGGAAGTGCTGCGCGATCGGGCCATCGCCAGTCCCGAGCAGCCAGCCGCCTTTATCGCCGCACTCCAACACTGCCGGCCAGAAATCTGGCGGCGGCGCGGCAAATACTTGATCGCCAGCCTCAAAACAGAAACCGGCGCCGCTGGCGGCCACTGGGGGGTACACCTGCGCATGACCGGCCAGTTTCTCTGGCTGGAACAGCCCCGCGAGGCCTGCGGCCATACGCGGGTGAGACTGTGGAATCGCCAAGGGGTGGAGCTGCGCTTCGTGGACATGCGTAGCTTCGGCACCATGTGGTGGGTGCCGCCAGCAGTGGAGCTGACATCGGTGATCACCGGGCTGAAACATCTCGGACCAGAACCGTTCAGCGAAGAGTTCAACGCCGCCCATCTCCACCAGATGCTCAAGGGTTCAAAGCGGGCGATTAAAAGCGCCCTGCTAGATCAATCGCTGGTGGCTGGCGTTGGCAATATCTATGCGGATGAATCCCTTTTTGCCGCCGGTATCCGCCCCGACACCCCCAGCGGCCAGTTGCGGCCAACCCAGCTAGAGCGGTTGGCAAAGGCCCTGGTGGAGGTGCTTGAGGCCAGCATTGGCGCCGGCGGCACCACCTTCAGCGATTTCCGCGACCTCACTGGCACCAACGGCAACTATGGCGGTCAGGCCTGGGTCTATCGCCGCAGCGGTGCCCCCTGCCGCGTTTGTGGCACTCCAATCCGGCGCGAGAAGCTATCGGGCCGCAGCAGCCATTGGTGCCCAAGCTGCCAAACCTAATCAGGCCAAATCCAGCATTGATTCCTATGCAACACCTCCTAGCCCAACAGCTTTCGGCCGCCATGGCCGCTATCCATCAGCGGGGCTGGTGCGAAGGCACCGGCGGCAATTTCAGCTGTGTGCTGCAACGCCAACCCCTGCAGCTATTGATGGCACCGAGCGGCGTGGCCAAGGGTTCGGTGGCAGCGGAAAAATTGATCGTGGTGGATGGAGCGGGCCAGGTGCAAAGGGGCCAGGGCAAGGCCAGCGCCGAGACGCTGCTGCATCTGGCCATCGTCGAACAGACCGGTGCAGGTGCCGTCCTGCACACCCACTCCCAAGCTGCCACGCTGCTGTCCCAACGCCTCGGCCAACACCAGCCCGCCGAACTGCTGCTCAGCGATCTGGAGATGCTCAAGGGCCTGGCGGGGATTAGCACCCATGCCACCACAGTCGCCCTGCCGGTATTGCCAAATGATCAAGATCTAGAACGGCTCAGTGCCGCAGCCCGGCCGCTGCTCAGCAAAGCCCCCCAAGGGCTGCTAATCGCAGGGCATGGCCTCTACGCCTGGGGGCAGGATCTCAGCAGTGCCCAGAGACATCTAGAAATCCTCGAATTCCTGCTGGAACAGCGCTGGCGACAGTTGCTGCTGGCACCCCAGGAACTCACACCCACCGAGATAGCAGGCGTCACCCATCTGCTGCTCGACATAGAAGGCACAACCTGCCCAGTAAGTTACGTGAGCAATACACTGTTCCCTTACGCAAGCAATTCAGTAGATCAGTACTTACAAATCAATGGTCAGAATGCAGAAGTAAAAGCCCTGATCGAAGCAATAAGCCATAGCTGGCAGACCGACGCGGATGCCAGCGCCGCGGGTCTACCCTTCAGTCCCAAGGCAGAAATCACAGCTTACATAAAATGGCTGATTAAAAACGATCGCAAGTTCACACCCCTGAAGCAATTACAGGGATTAATCTGGAAGCAAGGATATGCAGCAGGCGAACTACAAGCCCCCCTGTTCGAAGACGTGCCCGCGGCGCTACAGCGCTGGTGGCTGCAAGGCCTCACATTAGCGGTTTACTCATCCGGGTCCATTGGGGCACAACAGCTACTATATGGCCATAGCAACACCGGCGATATAAAACATTTTTTCAGCCATTGGTTTGACACTAATACAGGCGGCAAGCAGCAGGCACAGAGCTATAACAAAATCGCCGAGGAGATGAAAGTGGCGCCAGGCTCGGTGCTATTTATCAGTGATGTCAAGGCTGAGCTGGAGGCGGCGGCGGCGGCAGGGATGCAGGTGCTGTTTAGTTACCGATCAGACAACCCGCAGCGCGATGCCGGGGGATTTGCGAAAATTGAACGGTACAGCCTGCTACAGATCAGCTCTTGAACCACTCTGCCAGCGATCAAGAGATTCTTGCCCTCAATCAAGCCATGCTGGAAAGCGTGGCAAGCGGGGACTGGAACAGCTATGCGAGCTACTGCGATCCATCCCTGAGCTGCTTCGAAGCCGAAACCAACGGCATCCTGGCGGAGGGATTAGCCTTTCATCGTTTTTATTTTTCCGACGAAGACAGCAATGCTAATATTAACACCAATGGTAAAAGCTGCTCTGTAAACGTGAGCATGGCCAGGCCCCATCTGCGCTGGCTTAGCGATGCTGCCGTTGTTCTGAGCTATACACGACTTACCCAACGCCGACTGGACGATGAAGCGATCACTAGCAGTTGCTGCGAAACCCGCATCTGGCAAAAACTAGAGGGGGCCTGGAAGCAAGTTCACGTGCATCGCTCCTAACAAGCTGTTGGGACCAGCTCAAGCTCTCGTCAAGCATCATCGAAAACCAAGCCACCGCTTTGCATGATTAAGTGGGGCTTCCAATTGGTGTCGCGACAGGATTGGCCGTTTCCTCTGTCTGCTTACCCTTTCCGGCTGATCGCATCACCCCCACCAGCCGCTCTGCTCGGGCTGTTCGCCATTCCTTGACGCGCCGCTCCATCGAGCGCAGCTGACCCTCGTGGTACCTGCCCGGAGCCAGCGCCATGAGCCGCCTAGCGCTGCTCCTTGTTTCCAGCAGGGCCACCGGATCGCTGCTGAGCTGCAGTGCCTCCAGCGCAGCAGCGATCCGGTGGGCATCCCTGAGCTGGCTGAGCTCCAGCAGCCGTTCTCGTGGTGTACGGGGAGGATGGTGGCGCCGCTTGAGCTTGGCGCCCTCGCGGATCGTCTCCTTGAGATCGATCGTGGCGCTGCTGATCGTGTGCAGCTGAACACTGCCACTTGATCATGATGTTGATAGCATCAAGGACCCTTGATCAACGCTACCGAAAATGATGGCGGTAGCCCTTCCATGGATCGATCCATTGCGGTCAAGTTCTGCATCCTGGATGCCAGCGAAACATGACCGTTGAGCAGAGGGGCAATACATCCCACCTGTTGCCTGGCTACGGCGTGAGCTTGAAGAAATCCATTGCATTGGCCGATTGTTCCAGGAGGTGCTACCAGTCCAGACCCTATGGCAGCTCTGCATGGAAGCTCTCAAGGATCATTGTGTTGATGGCCTGCCTGGTTTCCCAATATCCACTCGGCATAGCCAAGGCTGGCTATCGCATTGACGGCATCGCGGCCCCCCAGGTTCGGCCCAATCCTCTGGCTGATCAACTGCAAGCGCAGCTTCAGGAGTTGCAGCTTCAGCTTAATGCGCGCTCCCGCACCACCAGCCTGGATGAAGCCCTGGAGGCGGGCTTGCTCCATAATCCACTTCTGGCAGCAGCCTATGCCGAGATCCAGGGCCAGCAATGGAATCTGATCGCCGTGAGGCGCCAGTGGTATCCGACATTGAGCGTGGCATCCAGCTCCTACGTGCCCGGTCAGAATTTCAATATCACCAACACCATTTCGGCCGCCAACGATGGTCGGATAAGCACCAGTTCAACCAGCGCCTCCAACGCCACAGCGGTTAATCTGGGCATCACGATTGGCTGGACTTTTTTTAATTCCAGCCGGGGTGCAAGCATCAATGCAGCCAGCGAAAGTCTAAAGAGACAGCAGCTTCTGTTTGACGTGAGCGCCCGAAACCTGGTCCTTGAGATTCAGGAGGCCTACTTCAGCCTAAAGGAACAGAGACAGCTGATCGAATCCTATAGCGAGATCTTGAATGTAATTCGCCGCCAGGTACGAATAACGGAGGCTCAGTTCAATGATGGCCTGGTGAGCATTGCCGATGTTGAACAAATCCGCACCCAGCAGTACTCCACCTTGAGCACGCTGATCAATGCCTACCGGCAGCTGATCGATGCTTCCTCCCTACTGGCTCAGACCATGGCGTTGCCCCCAGGCACACTTGCGTTACCCACCAAAAAACCGATCACGTTGGGCCATTGGGATCAGCCCCTCCAGTCAACGATCGAGCAAGCCTTGAGGCTGCGGGAGGAAATTCAGGCGAGCCAGGCCGCTGCCGCCAGTGCCAGCTGGACGGCCACCGCTCTGTTCAACACCTACTGGCCCAGCTTCAGCCTTGGGGCCAGCGGCGGCTACGCCAACAGCAACACAACCGACCAGAGCACAGGAAGAAGTCTTGACGGCAGCACAAGCACGCAGATCAACAACCACACCCTTAAGTGGAACGGGGGCTATGGCGTGGGCTTCACCTGGCAGCTTTTCGATGGTGGCATCAATGCCTCCCAAGCCGAGGTACAGAAGGCCGCCGCCCGTCAGGCCCTGAATCAAGCAGCGACAACTCGTCTTAGCGTTACCCGGGAAGTTGAAAATTACTATGCCACCTATCTGACCAGCCTGCTGTCGCTGCAGAGCAGCCGGGCCCAGCTCCAGGCTGCCCAGGTCGCCGCCGCCGCCGTACAAGAGAGGTATCTGGTCGGCGTGAGCGATATATCCTCACTCGTGGTGGCGTTGAACCAGGCCATCGGTGCGGCCAACGATTACGCGAGCGCTGAGCGCACTTACAACAGTGCGGTGGCGAGGCTATATCGAAGCTCGGCCCGCTGGCCCGTTGGCACCAAGCCCCTGCTGGAGCAGCGGGTCAACACCCTGGCCAAACACTGAGGACGCCATAGCATGCCCTCCCCCCCGGACGATCGATTCAATCCTGAACAGGGCTCTGCCCCAGTCGAATGCGGCGGTTCCCCGAAACGGGCGGCCGAACGCTTCGAGATCTTTGAACAGGTGGCGCTGGAGCGCCTCAAGGCTGGAGCTGATGCCACCAAACCGGTCGCCTTTTTGCCGCTGCCAGTTCGGCTCACGGCGATTGCTGCGGCCGCCATCGCCATGCTCGGGGTGCTTTGGTCGGTCCTGGCTCGGGTTCCGGTCCAGGTGAACGGCACCGGCGCGATCGTGCCGCCTGGCGGTTTGGAAAGCCTGAATGCGGCCAGCTCGGGGATCCTTCGCTATCAGGTGAGCGGGTTTGGTGCCAACAACCTGCCGGCGCTGCAGCGTCAACGCAATGAGATGTTGGGTCAGTTCTGGCGGAGCCAAGCCACCGTCTTCACCAGCAATGTGAATGATGCGGCCAAGTTGGCAGAACTGGTGCAAGCGGCACTGGCATCCGTACAGGGCCAGACGTTTCTCTTACCGGCAAACCTGGCAACCTCCAAAGCTGTTGAACGCCAGAGCAGACCGATCACATTGAGTTATCCCAGTGGCACCGTTATAGCCCGCATAGAGAATGAAGCCGCCCATCTGGAGTTAAATGCAGCCTTACTGGGGATACTGCCAGCCGAAAAGCTGCATCGCCAGCAGCGCTCCGAAAGACTTGCTCGAGCGGGCACCCTTAGCCAGTTGGGAGGCTTACAAAGCAACCAGCGGCAAACTCTTGTTGCCGAACTCAAGCAACGTCGTGATCTTTATCGACGCTATCTAACCCTTTGGAAGCAGGGGTATTTACCTGGCACCACCGTGCTGGAAGAGCAATCGCGCATCAATGCACTTGAGGGGCAGCTGCTCAGCGCCGACTCCGCTCAGGTCAACACCTCGATCAGTCGCGATGAGCAGCTTGAGCAGTCGAAGCAAGCCATCGTTTCAAGCATTGACAACCTTAACAAGCTCGAAAATCAACTAGTCAGTTACCTCAGCGCCACAACCATTTTTGCGCCCGTGAATGGCTTCTATATCCTGGCCCGCAATTTCGTGAATGGTACTTTTGTCAAACAAGGTGATGAGCTGCTCATATTCACGAAGATGTCACCATCTCTGCCCAGTTTAATTCCCGTTTTTCTAGACCCTTCAGCCGCCCAGCAGGTGAGTGAAGGTATGAAGGTGCTGGTGACGCCGAAGGGGATCTCCCGGGCCCAATACGGTGGCATTCCAGGGCGTGTCATTGAGGTCAACAAGCTGCCCCTTCAGGGTGATGGGCTACTGGGAGCGGTGGGGAGTCGTGCCCTGGTAAATCCGATCCAACAGATCACTCTCACTCCGTATCTGGCGCGGGTTCAGCTGGAGCAAACCACTCCGGACCGGTGCAGAAGTGGCAGTAGCTACGATTGCTACCGCTGGAGCTCGGGACGTTTGCCGCCCCACCCTGTGCGCCTGGCCACCCTGGCCGACGTGCAGATCACCACTACGTATCGGCGGCCGGTCGAATTCGTGATGCCTGCACTCAGGCGTGCTCTTGGCCTGGTGGTCGACAACAAATGAATCGGAAGTCTCGGGTGGTGACCTCCACAGTGCTGCAGTATGAGTCGGTGGAATGCGGAGCCGCCAGCCTCAAGATCGTGATGGCTTATTTGGGCAAGATTCTGCCTCTAGCCGAGTTGCGTGAACGATGTGGTATCAGCCGCGATGGGGTCACCGCAATACAACTGAAGCGGGCTGCCCAGAGCTACGGACTCGAGGTGAAGGCCTTTCGCCGCAGCGCCGATGCGCTGCTCAAGACTGGTCATTACCCCTGCATCCTGTTCTGGAATTTTAATCACTTTCTCGTGCTCGAAGGCTTCGAGCACGGCCAAGCGTTTCTGAGTGATCCCGCCAGTGGGCGCCGCCGTGTCGACTGGGAGGAGTTCCAGGCCAGCTTCACCGGCGTCGTACTGGAGCTACACCCAGGCTCGGCATTCAGGCGTGGAGGCAGCGAGCCCGGGCTTTATCACTGGGTGCCCAGCCTGCTCAAGCCCTATCTCAGCCTGATCCCTTGGCTCGCCCTAGTGTCGCTGGCAGGGGCCCTGCCCGAGCTGTTCATCGCCGGTGCCACCAGCCAGTTCATCGATAGTTTTCTTCAAGAGGGTCGGGAAAACATCGCGATCCCAACAATCTGGATCACGGGAATCGCTGTGGTGGTGCTAATCGCGCTGCTTAATCTTCAGAAGCTGTTGCTGCGGAGCCTTGGCTTCCTCTTGCTTAAACGCATCAGCAGCCTGCTCTATATCTCCCTCTTCAGCCTGCCGTATCGCTATTTCGTGCAACGCATGCGGGGTGAGGTGGCGACGCGGTTGATTCTGCCTTTCTCATTGGTGCAACTCAGCGTCAATGGCGTCATCGGCTTTGTGCTCTCGCTCGGCTCAGGCCTGCTGGCCCTGCTGGTTGGTCTGCTGATCTCCCCTTGGCTATCCCTGCTCACAGTAGCGATTGCCGGCGGCAATTCCGCCCTTACTCTTTGGATTCGCGAGGTGAGAAAAGGCGACAATTACAAGCTAGCAGTGCTGCAGGGAAAGGCTGCTGGTATTGGCATGTATGTGATCCAGTGCATTGAGAGCATCAAGGCCAGTGGCCTGGAAAATGAATCATTCATGCAATGGTCTGGAAGTTTCAATGATGCACTCGCTGAGCTGCAAAAACAATCTTTGGCCACCTCGCTGGTGGGTCTGATCGGAACCACCTCGGGATTTTTGCTGCGCTGCAGTGTGATCCTGCTTGGCGGTGTGATGATCATCATGGGGCAAATTACCCTAGGTGAATTGATGGCATTTCAGTTTCTGATGGGCATGATTCAGGCCCCCTTACAGCAGCTCAACTTGCTGAGCACCCAGCTGCAGCAGCTCGACGGCGAAATGGGTAGGGTAAATGATGTGATCGACACCGAAGTTGATCCGCTGGTTCGCAGTTTTCAGATGGCGGCAGCAGACGATCGCCCTCAGCGACAGCTGGCCGGTTCTCTGGAGCTCAGCGATCTGGGGTACCAGTTCAGTTCCACCACGCCGCTGATGTTTGGCGGCCTGAACCTGAGCCTTCAGGCAGGAGCACATCTGGCGATCGTTGGGGGCAGTGGTTCGGGTAAATCGACCCTGCTGCGGCTTATCGCCGGCCTGTATCGCCCCAGTCAGGGGAGAATCCTTTACGACGGCCGCGATTGGCTCGATTGGGACGATCCCACCCTGCGCGCCTCGATTGCCCTTGTCTCCCAGGATGTTTTTCTTTTCCCAGCGACGCTGGAGCAGAATCTCAGCCTCTGGGATCCACGCTTTCGCTCCAGTGACGCCCTGACCGCTCTGGCTGAAGCGGGCCTACTCGATGATTTGGGCGGTGCCGGTGCTCTGGCAATGCAACTGGGCGAGGGCGGCGGCAACCTCAGCGGCGGTCAGCGTCAGCGGGTTGAGATTGCCCGGGCCCTGCTGCACCAGCCCACCGTGCTGCTGATGGACGAGGCCACCAGTGCCCTCGATGAACGGAGAGAGCAGCAAATTCTAACGGCAATCAAACGTACACCTCGCACCTTGGTTACCGTGGCTCACCGGATGTATGGAGCCCAGATTAGCGATTGGGTCATAGTGCTCGAACAAGGTCAATTGGTTGAACAGGGCCACCCGAAGGACCTGGCAGAAGCGAACGGGCACTACCGGCTGCTGCTGGAGGCCGAGCTGGTGAGTGCCCCAGCAGGACGCAGACAATGACCCTCGCGCACACCCGTCAGCAGGCGCTCCTACGGGGCATGGCCGCCGTGCAGCAGCAGGGGCTGGACGAGCTGACCTTTAGCGGCAATTCGAGTGATCCAAGCTGCAGGGCCTTGAGCTACGCCATGGCGGTGCTTGGGGATGGGCGCCCCATTGTTCCCTCCGAAGGCAGCTTTAGCGATCTGCTTGAGATCAACAACATCACCCACCGGGAGGTCAAAACACCAACCGATCTAATCCGTTCCACCCGGGCGATGTTGATTGTCTTTGCGGAAGACGATGGCCGATCCTTGGCAGTGCATCGCCTGGCTGGACAAACCGTCACCTTTGACCCCCGCAGCGGTCAGCGCCTGCCATTGCAGCCTGAGTTGGCGCTGAAGCCCTACGCCTTCGAGCTCTATGCCTCACTGCCGGTCCCCCTGGCTTCCCTCGGAAGTTTGTTGAGCTTTGCCCTGGGCAGCCACATCACCCCCTTGCTCACGGTCGTCTTCAGCGCTGTGGTGGTGGCGATCTTCAACCTCAGCATTCCCATGCTCACCGCGTTCCTGGTGGGCACGGTGTTGCCCCTGGGGGAGCTGCGGCTAGTGGTCGAAACCTCGCTGGTGGTGATGTTGATCGCCCTGTGCACGGTGGTGTCCCAAGGGTTCAGCAGCCTGGCCACAGTGCGGATGGAATCCCTGGTGAACTTGCGCCTGGAGGCAGGGGTCTGGAGCCACCTGCTGCGGCTGCCCATCGCGTTTTTCCAGACCCTGGGCACCGCCGATCTGGTGACCCGGGTGGGCTCAATCAGTCAGATGCGGCAGCTAATGAGTAGCGGCCTGCTCAACGCCGGGCTGGGCCTGCTGTTTTCACTCAGCAACCTGGCATTGATGTTTATCTACCAGACCCAGTTGGCCTTGGTGGCAGCGGCATTCAGCCTGGTGAGTGCCGTGGTGATGCTGCTGCTGGTGCTCCAGGCCGCCAAGCTCGAACAACCCCTTCAGGAGGGCCAAGCGCGGATCAATGACATGGGACTGCAAGCCGTGGTCGGCATGCCCCAGATCCGAGTTAGCGGCAGTGAGCCCTTTGTCTTTGAACAGTGGATAAACGATGTGGTGCGTCTCGGTGCGTTGATGGTTCGGGGTCAGGCCGCTAACAATGCCCTGGAAGTGCTGGCCAGGGTGCTCACACCCCTGGGCCAGGTGGTGGTGTTCATCGCTCTGGTGTGGATGCTGGATCAGGCCAAGACCCAGGCCGCCGATTCAGGTGGACTTGCGATGATGGGCGCCAACCAGCTTGTGGCGGCCTTTGTCGCCTTTCAGGCGGCCTATGTGTCCTTCAACAGCCAGTTGTCATCCCTGACGGTGCAGGTGGCAAACTCGGTGGCCAAGCTGATGGTGCTTTGGGAGCGCAGCAGCGTGGTGATGTTTGCCACCCCTGAAGCCGGCCATGGGGCGGCCGCGCAGATGCATAAGCTCGTGGGGCAGATTGAAATGAATAACCTGCAGGTGCGCTATGCAGATGCGTCAGCGCCGCTGCTTAAGCAGATTAATCTCACCATTCCGCAAGGGTGCTATACCGCGATCACGGGCGCTTCTGGCTGTGGCAAGACCACCCTGCTGCGTTGTCTGCTGAGGTTGATGGAACCGGAAGCTGGCGTGATCAACATCGACGGGATCGATCTGCGCAACCTGGCTGTGCGCCAGTACCGCCGCCAGCTCGGGGTGGTGTTGCAAAACTCGCCCCTGCCCACGGGTTCGATCTATGACGTGGTGCGCGCCGGCAGGGCCTACAGCCGTGAGGAGGTGTGGCAGGCGCTGGATCAGGCCTCGATCGCAGACGATGTGGAGCGCATGCCGATGAAGCTCGAAACCATGATCAGTGAGGGGGCCATGGGCATTTCAGGGGGCCAGCGGCAGCGGCTATCGCTGGCCCGAGCTCTGATCGGCAAACCCAAAATACTCCTCCTCGATGAGGCCACCAGTGCCCTGGATGCCCCAACGCAGGCGGCGGTGACCCGCACCCTCGCATCGCTGGCGATCACCAGGGTTGCCATTGCCCATCGACTTTCAACGATCGAGTCTGCCGACCAGATCGCTGTGATCTCTGGCGGAACGATCAGTGAACTGGGCACCTTTGACGAACTTCAGCACCAGCCGGGTGGCTACCTGAATCGCATGGAGGGGTGACGAACCTGGTGAGACACAAAACCTAGGCTCCTGGTCATTCAAAGGTTCACCCAGTGCAGGACGTGGTTTCGGAGCAGCAGGACACCACGCTCGAGAAGCAACTGCGCCGCGAGGGCTGGAGCCTGCATCAGCGGCTTGAAGCGGCGATGGCCGTACCAGGCAACCTACAAAGCAACCTGGCGCTTGAGAGCTGGCGTCAGGTGGTGGCCCCCGATCAGCCTGACAATTTCGACAAGCGGCTCGCCTGGAACGGACTGAATCAGACCAGCGCTGTCTGGGCTCTGGATCCACCGGATCTGGCCGTACCGCAGAATCCTGATTGGTGGCCGCTGCTGGAGGCCCTGCGCCAGGCGGGCCGCGATGCCGCTGCCTGCGCAGAGCACCAGCTGCTGGCTGAGCGCGGGGCCAGCAAACCGTTTGCCCATGCCTGGCGGCCAGCCGCTAGCTGGGCGCTGGAACGACTTAAATGTAGCTGCGCCGACCTGGATTCCCAGCTGCAGCTCACCGAGGCGGCCTGGCTAGATCTGGGAGAAGCCCTGCTGGAGCGGTTGTGCGAAACGGCCGATCAGGCCCTCTGGGAGCTGTTCCACCAGCGGCGCACCCCAGGCCAGATGCTGCTGGCTCACCTGGGGGCCCAAGGCGACGGTACGGGCGGCCCGGTTCATCAGGCCTATGACGGCTTCATTGGCGACCTGTTGCGCAGCGGCTACAGCTTGCTGCTGGCGGACTATCCCGTGCTGGGCCGCCTGCTTGCGGTGGTTTGCCGACTCTGGCTGGACGCCAGCGAAGAGATGCTGCGCCGGCTGGCCGCCAGCCGAAAAGAGCTGGCGCTGAACTTCGCCATCGCTGGCGATGCTTACCCGACCTCGATCCAGCTGGGCCTGAGCGATCCGCACCGAGGCGGCCGCGCGGTGGCGATTTTGACCTTTGGTAATGGAGACGACGCACGCAGGGTTGTCTACAAGCCCAAGGACATGCAGGTCGATGCGACCTACCAGACCTATCTGCAAGCGCTCAACGACACCTCAGATCTGGAGCCTTTGCGCAGACTGATGGTGATCAACCAAGATGGCTACGGCTTCATGGAGTGGGTGGAGCACCGCCCCTGTACAAGCGATGAGGAGCTGGCCCGCTTTTACACCAATGCAGGCCGCACCATGGCGGTGCTGCACCTGCTGGGCTGCACCGATTGCCACTACGAAAACCTGATCGCCAGCGGCGATCAGCTGATCCTGATCGATACCGAAACTCTGCTGGAGGCCGATCCGCGCAACCTGATCAGTGACGACGGCGATGATCCCGATGCGATCTCGGCGTTGCAGACGTCGATGCAGGGTTCGGTGCTGCGCTCAGGCCTGCTGCCCCAGTGGCTAATGGTCGGCGCTGGCCGCAAATTGGCCTTGGACATCAGTGCCCTCGGCATTCAGCCGCCACCGCCAGAACGCACCATGCCCGGCTGGCTGGGCCTCAACAGCGACGGCATGATGGCCGGCCGTTTGAGGCAGCCTTGTGAGTTGCCCACCAGCCTGCCGGTGGGCCTGGGCAGCCCCCAGCGCCTCAACGATTTTGTTGATGAGCTGTGCAGTGGCTTTGCCGCCCAGCTGCAGGAAGCCATCCGCCTGAAGCCCTTGCTGCAGCAGGCTCTCGATGGCTTCCGCGGCCAACCGCGGCGCCTGGTGGCACGGGCCACACGCCTGTATTTCATCATTCAGCGGCAGATGCTGGAGCCAGCCGCTCTGCGCAACGCAGTGGTGCATGGGCTCAAGCTCGAGCAGCTGAGCCGCAGCTTTGTGCTGGCCAGGGAGAAGCCGATCAGTTGGCTGATGCTGAAGGCCGAACTGCTGCAGATGGAGCGGCTCGACATCCCCTTTTTTGAGCATTCGATTGACGGTGAAGAGCTCCCACTGCCCGAGGGACTGGCTCCGATCCAGGAGTTCATGAAAGCCAGTGGTCTGACTGCCGCGTGCCGGCGCCTGCTGACTCTGGATCAGGTTGAGATCGATTTCCAGCTGCAGCTGATCCGGGGCGCGATCGCTGCACGGCAGCTGAAGACAAGCGCCACTGCGGTCGCTGCCGCAGGGGCTGTGCGCACCAGCGCCACAGGCGATGCAAACGACGTTGTCGATCCAGAGGCCTACCGCCAGGAGGCGTTTCGGCTGGGTCAGGAGCTCTGGGATGACGCCATCAGCGACACCAAGGGCCGTCCCGAATGGTTGGGCATCGACCTGGGTGCCGATGGTGAATCGTTCCACTTCGGTTTAATCGGCAATTCGCTTTATTCGGGCGGCAGCGGCACCGCCCTGCTGTTTGCCCGCCTCGCCCTGGCCAGCGCCGGTGAGACGGCTGAGCTGTGGCGCAAACGGGCCTGGAGCTGCTTTGAAAGCCTGGCCGAGCTGGCCGAGCGCAACAGTAATGATCAGTTGTTTCGCCTGGTTCGCGATCAGCCCTATGGGATTGCAGGCTCGGGGGGGATCTTGTTGGCGCTGCAGTTGCTACAGCGTTCAGGGCTGCAGGATGCGTCGGCGCTGGCCGAACTGCTGATCGATCAACTCCGCCCTGAGCGGCTGCTGGCCGATGAGGGCATCGATGTGATCGGCGGGGTTTGTGGACTGATCGGCCCGCTGCTGCTTGCAGGCACCCCAAGGGCCCAGGAGCTCGCGGTCATCTGCGGTGACCGATTGCTGTCGCTCCAGCTCGATAGCGGCGGCTGGCCTGCGGGATTGCCCAGCCTCGGGAAGCAGCCCCTCACAGGTTTCTCTCACGGCGCTGCAGGCATGGCTGCTGCCTTGGCGCGGTTGTCCCAGGCCTGCGGTGAGGAACGCTTTGCCAAGGGAGCACGCCATGCGGTGGCCTATGAGCGATCCGTTTTTGATGGCGATCGTGGCAACTGGCCCGATTTCAGGACCAGCAGTGAACCCAGTGAATTCATGCTCAGCTGGTGCCATGGGGCACCTGGAATCCTGCTCTCGCGTTGGATTCTTTGTGCAACGGCTCTGGCGGATGAACAAACTGCGGCCGAGCAGCAGAGTGCCAGGGCCAGCACGCTGACCAGCCTGGAGCAACTCTCGAGCCGCGCCGGCGAGGCTCCTGCCCATCTCTGCTGCGGGGTGCTTGGACTCACCAGCCTGCTGCGGATTGATGCCCAAGTCAGCGGCCAGGAGCTGGAAGCGCCTGTGGCTGCAGCCGAGAGCGCCGTGATTAACCAGGCTCGAGCCAGCGGTGGCTATACATATTTCAGCGTCGACAACGGCTCGCTCAACCTGCCCGGTCTCTACACCGGTAAGGCGGGTGTGGCGCTTGCTTTGCTTGAGGCCGTGGATGGTCTGCGCTGGCTGCCAGCGCTGCTGAGCGCGGGATTGCTGGACTGGCCACAGGTGAGAGGCTGATGGCAATCCACCACATCCACACAATGGTGGACGCCATAACTCACAGAGACATAAAACCGCTCAGATTCCTCAAACAGCGTTTCGTTGTTGTGGCTTTGGCGGCGGTGTCCGTGGCAGGCAGCTGATGAGCGGGGTGGCGACCTGCTCGGCGGGGCGGGCGAAGAAGGCTTTGGAAAGGTGCTGGGAGGTCTTTGGAGCTCGTGGTGGCTATGGGAGTGACTTTGTGAGGTTGTGCTGAGGACTACTGAAGGCTCTTGGGGGTAAGCTAAGTGGTGGCATTAACACCGTATGTCCGTCAGGCGATGTCAGAAGAGCAACTCGCAGCCCTGCTTGCCAAGCTCAAGGATGATGCTGCTCTCAGGGACAAGCTTCAGGCTGCTGCCGACCTAGATGCGGCTGTAGCCCTGGCAAAAGAGGCAGGGTTTGATGTCAGCAAGGCTGATTGGTTGAAGTACCAGGCAAAGCAAACCCTGGAGCTCAGCGATGAGGAGCTGGAGGGGGTGACTGGTGGTTGTTCCTTTTTTGATGACTGGGAGTTAGATATCTCTTACGACTTCTAACCCTGGGATCACTACGACTCGCTAGGGGTGTAATGATACCGCTAATGTACACCCCACTGCCGGCTCTCGTGCCCAGGGCTAATCGCCTCTTGCGATAACGGCTAACCTCGGCATCTTAACCCTTCGAGCCCCTGCAACTATAGGAGCTTTTAGTTATTCAATCACTCTCAAAGCACCTAAATGCGACATCCTACCTGGCACCATTTCGCCTGTTCGCTGCCAACCCTGAGCCGCTTTTCCCGCCCAAAAAATTTAGCTATTTCTACCCTGACGTGGGCCCGGAGCAAAGCCAGCCATCTCCTCTCTTTAACTCCGGCGATACACTTATTCTCTCAACACAGCCACCATATACGCCGCTCCCTGTCACCATCTCCGATGCTATGATCCCTTCTAAATCCGACAGCAATCTAACCCAACTCATCGGGGAGCTGATTAAAAAGACAATCAAAAATAAAGGGTATTTGCCGTTGCATTGGTGACACTCATGTCTTCTTTTGCTCCTGCTTACTCTCTTCTCAAGCAATCGCTTGAGCATCCGACTGACCCAATGGCACTTGTGAGCACCTTTGGTATGATGGCGATAGTTTTGGTAATATCGCTTATAGTGCTTGGAGCACCCTTTGAGAGTGGATGCCAGTTGCAGGAAGGAAGGATGCCATTCGCTGAGTCCATCACTCTCTAACCTGCCGTAGTGCCCGTTGTAGGGGTGGGAGTGGGGATGACTGGCTATGGGAGTGGCTTTGTGATTTTGTGCTGAGGGCTGCTGACTGGTTGTGGGGGGCTGGGCTATGAATGGAGGAGTTCCTGCTGTATCAGACGATGTCAGAAGAGCAACTCGCAGCACTGCTTGCCAAGCTCAAGGATGATGCTGCTCTCAGGGACAAGCTTCAGGGTGCTGCCGACCTAGATGCGGCTGTAGCCCTGGCGAAGGAGGCAGGGTTTGATGTCAGCAAGGCTGATTGGTTGAAGTATCAGGCAACGCAAACCATGCAGCTCAGCGATGAGGAGCTGGAGGGGGTGACTGGTGGCACCATTACTGATGATAGTGTCCCCTGCACACGAAACCCCTTCCAAACATTCTCCTATGAATTCTAACCCTAAGACCACAATAACTAACTGGGAGTGTAATAGCACTACTAATGTACGCCCCAGTGCCGGCCCTCATGCCCGGTGCTAATCGCCCCTCGTTAAACTTAGTAGCCCAATCCTTCAAGCCCCTGCAACCACAGGAGCTTTTAATTCTTCAATCACTCTCAAAGCACCTAAATGCAACATCCGACTTGGCACCTTTTTGCCTGTTCGCCGCCAACCCTGAGCCGCTTCCCCATCCAAAAAAATTTCAGCCATTTCTATCCGGAGTAAAGCTAGCCACCTACATTCTTTAACTCTATCGATACACGCATTGCCTCAACGCAACTACCAAATAATTCGCGCTCAGTTGCCATCGCGGATGCCATTAGTGTCCTCAAATCTTACCGCAATCTGCCCCCAGTTGCCAGGTATTTGATTGAGACGCAAGTTAAATGCAAGAGCAGTTGCCGTTGCTCTAGCGATACTCGCATCTTCTTTTTACTCCTGAGTACTCCCATCTCAAACAATCGCTTAAGGATCCGAATACCCAAATGGCACTTGGGAGCACTTTTAGTGAGATGGAGATAGTTTTGGCAGAACCGCTCATAGCACTTGAAGCACCCATTGAGAGTGGGTGCCAACGGCAGAAAGGCACTGCACCATTCGCTGAGTCCATCACTCTCTAACCTGCCGTAGTGCCCGTTGTAGGGGTGGGAGTGGGGATGACTGGCTATGGGAGTGGCTTTGTGAGTTTGTGCTGAGGGCTGCTGACTGGTTGTGGGGGGCTGGGCTATGAATGGATGGGTGCCTGCAGTATCAGACGATGTCAGAAGAGCAACTCGCAGCACTGCTTGTCAAGCTCAAGGATGATGCTGCTCTCAGGGACAAGCTTCAGGCTGCTGCCGACCTAGATGCGGCTGTAGCCCTGGCGAAAGAAGCAGGGTTTGATGTCAGCAAGGCTGATTGGTTGAAGTATCAGGCAAAACAGAACCTGGAGCTCAGCGATGAGGATCTGGAGGAGATGGCTGGTGGTACCGGAGAATACGGTGCACCATCTCATGGCGGCGGCTGGCAGCCATGTCGGGGATGCGATCCCTTTTTGAATCCGACGACGCGTAGATAAGCGGGCGTGTTGACTCACTGCCTTCATTACTGGCGACGTAATGTTGACTCAGCTATTTTGTCACTTTGTCTCCGGCGTCCAGCTCCAGTGAAAGGCGCCTGCCGCGCCAGCGGCGTCGGCACCTACTGGATACGGCCCGTAGCCGTTACCAGGCACTGAGTTGCCAGGGAAAAACAGAGCTGGTGGATGAACTGGTGGAGATCAGTGGGTACCACCCAAAATCCGTGTTGCGGTTGCTGCGCCAGCAACAGGCGGATCATGGCAGTCCTCCTGCTGATGCTGACGCTGTTGACGGTTCAGCGCAGCTGACGTGGGCCCCGGAAACTGATCCAGCCCTAATGAGAGCTTCCCTACCGGCCAAACTGGGCCAGGAGAAGCACCATGAAGCACACCCGCCACAATCCCGCCGGGTAGCCCCGGGGAACTTCCCCCCGAGGCCCCCACAGATCCGTAAGTGACACTCTCGCGTCATACGGCTCCTGTCATCAAGCCACAGCCCGCTCACCATGCCAATGGTAACCATTGACTGGACCTTACGCGAAAGCGCCCGCGCTCGGATCCGTGTGATGGTGAAACGCATCCTTAGCAAATATGGCTATCCACCCTATCTTCAGGAAGAGGCGGTGAAAACCGTGCTCGCCCAAGCAGAGCTTTTGTGCAACCAGTGGGTGTAAGGCCAGCACGGTACCAGCCGTGGGGTGGGGTGGGGTGAGGGCGCCCTCACGCCCGATCTGCTGAAGCATGATTCAGACCAACCGTTCCGGCTTCCATTCAGGGATGGCCCGGATCATGAAGGCGTCGAACATCGGCACGGTGAAAGCCGTCTGCCCGTGGGCTGGGCTCCAAATCATTCCCTTCTTGATCAGGCCGTTACGAAGCGGTCCGGCCTGTTGCACTTTGATACCCAGGGCATCGGCGATGTCTCCAGAGCGATGGGGGCCAGGCCCCAGAGCGGCCATCGCTCTCAGATAGTCCTGTTCTCGAGGAGTAAGCCGATCGAACCGCACGCGGAAAAAGCTTCGATCGAGTGCCACCGTGGCCAGGCTGCTGGCCATCTCCACATCGTCTGCGGTGATGGGGGATCTACCCGCTGTGTTCCAGGAATGCTTGCCCCACTCCTGCAGAAAATAAGGATATCCCTCGGTGATTGAGAGGATTCTATTTAGGGCATCCTCGCTGATGGATTCACCTTCCTCCACTATCGGATCGAGAAGAGCTGAACGGGCTGCGGCGGAAGGCAGCGGACCAACCTCAGGATAGTCAAATAATCTCTCCGCATACGACTTAGCCTCCCCAGCCAAGGCTGCAACCTGGGGCAGACCGGCGCCGAACAGGATCACAGGCCAGCCTCGCTGAGCAATTCTGTGCATGGCCACGATCAGACCGCGCAGATCTTCTTCTGACAGATATTGCACCTCGTCGAGAAGGATGACGACACTTGTATTTGCTGCTTGCGCAGCCCTGCCCACACTTCCCATCAACTCCGGCAGATCAATCTCCAGATTGCCGCTATCGGCGATCGGTTCCGCAGACATGGACAGCTCGATCTCCCCGATCGACACCTTGAAGGCACTGGCAAAACCGCGCAAGGCTCCCAGCCCGCGTTGGGCGAGTTCGCGGGCCTGGGCCACACGGCTCAGCCGCAGCAGCACACTCTTGAGGGCCGGCGCCAAAAAAGCGGCCAACCGCTGACCCTCAGGAGCCTCAAGAGGTACCACGATGGATCCCATGTCCTCGGCGAGCTGGGCGAGCCTGTTGAGCAGAACGGTTTTGCCCACACCCCGCAGACCCAGCAGCATCTGGCTTTTCTCCTGCCGGCCGCGCTGGATGCGCTGCATGGCGACGTTGGCGGCCTCGATGATCGATTCGCGGCCAGCCAGTTCGGGCGGACGAGCTCCGGCTCCTGGGGCGAACGGGTTACGAGTGGGATCCACGAAGCTCGACCATCGGACAACCTAGAAAGACCTTAGCCCAAGTTATCGAGCTATTCAGTGTTTATCGATGTATGCGGAGCCGACACCCCCTTGGCCAGCCGCGCTGCCTTCTTCTTCACCACCACCACTAGGTTCCGGCGGCAGCCCCGGCAACGACCTGCCGGCCTCTCCACCGTGCTGCGGCGGCCATGGGAACTCACCCGCCAGGATCTGCGCCAGTTGAAGCTGGGCCTGGATCAGCGGGGGTTCAGCGAAACCAGCCTGGCCCCTGAGAGGGTGGCGGCATGAGACCGCTTGCCCAGGTTCAGTGATCTCTTTCTGACGAACTCTTGCCGTTGACGCTGTCCCCACTCACACCGCCAGTGCCACCTCCGGGACGGACGCTCCGGGGATGGGTTTATGCAGCCGCAAGCGGATCGCCATCGGTCGCGAACATGGCTCGCTCGCCTTGGTGGCTCATGTAATCCGCGAAGCCGAGGCACAGGAACGGCAGCGTGACCCCGCCGCCTTTGTTCTCCTCCCGCACCAAGAGCAGCCCGTTGCTGTCGCGCTCGATGTCGATCCCGCGCCTCAACTGGGTGGCGAACCCTTGAGCTACGGCGCCTTCCTGGTAGAGCGACGCCATCTGATATGTGAGAAGATCTGCCAATGGGCGGAGATGTTGTGAGCACCAACTTCGTCCATCTGCGCAGTTACGACGAGCAGTTGTTCCGGCTTGGGTCGCTAGCTGAAAGATATTTCCCCGAGGATCCGAATACGGCACTGATCAAGCTGAGGCAGCTTGGTGAACGGCTGGCCCAGCAGGTGGCGTCCCGTTTTGGGGTGTTCACCAGCGCCCAGGAGACGCAACTGGCCTTGATTCGACGCTTGGAGTTCGATGGCCTGATTGAGCGTGAGGTGTCAGCTCTCTTTCATGACCTGCGCTCGAAAGGAAATGACGCCAACCATGAGCTCTACGGCGACCATGCCAGCGCCCTCAACACCCTCAAGATCGCCTGGCAGTTGGGGGTGTGGTTTCACCGCACCTTCTCGGATGCCGAGTTCCGCAGTGGTCCATTTCGCCCTCCCCAGCCCCCGGCCGATGAAAGCGAAGGACTACGCGCTGAGCTGGCCAGCCTGCAGAGTGCGCTTGATGCCTTCCGCGCCCAGGAAGGTGCCGTAGCCGAGCAGCTAAGCGCTACGGAGGCCCAGCTGCAACAGGCCCTCGACGATCAGCAGCAATGGGAACAGTTGGCCACAGCGGTTGAGGTGGACAAGGTTGCCCTCGCTGCCCAACTGGAAGCCCTTCAAAATACCGCCGCCAGGCAACCGGGAGCGGTTTCGGCGGGATTGCTGCAGGCGGCACGAAAAGCCGCTGGTTCGATCGAACTGGATGAGGCGGCCACCCGCCAGTTGATCGACGAGCAGTTGCGCCAAGCGGGCTGGGAGGCGGACACGCAGACCCTTCGTTATGGGAAGGGATCGCGACCGCAAAAGAACCGCAACCTGGCCATCGCCGAGTGGCCCACCAGCAGCGGACCCGCCGATTACCTGCTGTTTGTTGGCCTGACCCCGTATGCGGCAGTGGAGGCCAAGCGGGCCAACAAGGATGTGGCGGGCAAGCTGCCCCAGGCTGAGCGCTATTGCCGGGACTTCCAACCAAGTGAAGAAACAGAACTGAAGGCCCAGGGTTGGGGTTCAGCGGGCGAGTTCCGCATCCCCTTCGCCTTCTCCAGCAATGGCCGACCCTTCTTGAACCAACTGCGCACCAAGAGCGGCATCTGGTTCCGCGATCTGCGCCGCAGCGACAATCTCGCCGGCCCCCTTGAACGCTGGTATTCAGCAGAGGGGCTCAAGGCGCTATCTCGCCAGGACGTGGATCTGGCCCAGGCGAAGTTGCGGCAGGAATTGTTCAGCTTTGGCTTTCCGCTGCGGCCCTACCAGAGGCGAGCCATCGAAGCCACTGAAGCGGCGATTGCAGCAGGCCAACGGGAGATCATGCTCGCCATGGCCACCGGCACGGGCAAAACGAAGACTTGTATTGCCCTGATCTATCGGCTGCTCAAAACCGGGCGATTCCGGCGCGTGCTGTTTCTGGTGGACCGCTCTGAACTCGGCACCCAGGCCGCCGATGCCTTCAAGGAAACTCGCATGGAGAGCCTGCAGAGCTTTGCCGACATCTACGGCATCAAAGAACTGGGCGATCGCGAGGCAGAAAGCGATACTCGAGTACACATCGCCACCGTGCAGGCGATGGTGCAGCGCCTGTTGCTTGGCAGCGAGGAAGAAAAGCCCACGGTGGACACCTACGACCTGATCGTGGTGGATGAATGCCACCGGGGCTATCTGCTAGATCGGGAGCTGAGTGAGCTTGAGCTGCGCTTCAGAGATTTCAACGACTACGTCTCGAAGTACCGGAGGGTGATCGAGATGTTTGATGCCGTCAAGATCGGCCTCACAGCCACGCCGGCCTTGCACACGGTGAGCATCTTTGGGAAACCGGTGTTCGTGTACAGCTACCGCGAGGCGGTGGTGGATGGCTTTTTGGTGGACCATGAACCACCGATCCGAATCAACACCGAACTCTCCAGCGAAGGCATTGGCTGGGCTGCTGGCGAGGAAGTTAAATTTTACGATCCAACCACCACACAGATTGATAAGTTCACTACGCCGGATGAGTTGCGTTTTGAGGTGGAGGCCTTCAACCGCAATGTGATCACGGACCCGTTCAACCAGGTGGTTTGCGAAGCGCTCGCCGATGAGCTGGATCCCTTTTCCCCCTACAAAACCCTGATCTTCTGCGTTAGCGACGCCCATGCCGATCTGGTGGTGATGCTGCTCAAAGAAGCCTTCCAGCGTCGCTATGGCAGTGTGCCCAATGATGCGGTTGCCAAGATCACCGGTGACAGTGATAAGCCCAAGCAGTTGATACGCCGCTTCAAGAACGAAGCTTTTCCCAATGTGGCCGTAACGGTGGATCTGCTCAGCACCGGTGTGGACGTGCCCGCCATTTGCAACATCGTGTTCCTGCGGCGGATGAACAGCCGCATCCTCTACGACCAGATGATCGGCCGCGCCACCCGCCTTTGTGATGCGATCGACAAGACCCACTTCCGCATCTTTGATGCCGTTCGGATCTACGAGGCGCTGAAGAACTTCACAGACATGAAGCCGGTGGTGGTGAACCCGAATATCAGCTTCAGCCAGCTGTTCCAAGAACTGGAAACCACGGAGGGCGAGGAGAGCGAGCTGGTGCGACAACAGCTGATCGCCAAGCTGCGGCGCAAGCAACAGCGGTTGAGCGAAAACCAAACGGCCCAGTTCCGGTTGCTCACCGGCGAAGAACCCGCCGACTTCATCAACCGCCTGCAGCAGCTGCCGATCACCGAGGCCAGGCGCTGGCTTGGCACGATCCCCGGCTTGGCTGAGTTGTTGGATCAGCAGTGGGACGGACCAGCCAAGCCCCAATTCCTCTCCGAACACGACGACGCGTTGCGATCGATTGAACGGGGCTATGGCGAGGCCACCCGCCCGGAGGACTACCTGGATGGTTTCACAGCCTTTGTGCGCGACAGCGGCAACGACCTGCCGGCCCTTACCACCGTGCTGCAGCGGCCCTGGGAACTCACCCGCAAGGATCTGCGGGAGCTAAGGCTTGCCCTCGATCAGCGGGGCTACAACGAGGCGACCCTGGCCACAGCCTGGCGTGAAACCACCAACCAGGCCATGGCCGCTTCGATCATGGGCTACATCCGCCAGGCGGCTCTGGGAGATTCGCTGGTGCCCTACGACCAGCGGGTGGATAAGGCGCTGCAACGGATCCTGGCCTCCCGCAGCTGGACCACACCCCAACGCCAGTGGTTGCAACGCATCGCCAATCAAACCAAGGCGATCACGATCGTGGATCGCGAAGCGCTCGATGACGATGCCCTGATCTTCCGCCGCGAGGGGGGCGGCTGGCAGCGGCTCGATCGGATGTTCGCCGGTGAGCTGGATGGCGTGCTGCGTGAGTTCAAGCGTGAGGTGTGGGCGGCGTGAAGCCAGTGGCTGGCTACGGTGAGTTGATGGGATTGACTCGCGGCACCTTCTCGCTTAGCAACCCCACCCGGCCCGATCTGGCGCCGCTGGAGGTGTCGGCCCTGGTGGACACTGGGGCGGTGCACCTGTGCATCCCGGAGCACCTGGCAATCCAGCTGAGCCTGTCGGAACTGGAGCGCCGCGAGGTGGTGCTGGCCGATGGCCACCGGCGCACGGTCCCCTACGTGGGCCCGGTGGAGGTGCGCTTCCGCAACCGCCGCTGCTTCACCGGAGCGATGGTGCTGGGCAATGAGGTGCTGCTGGGGGCGATCCCGATGGAGGACATGGACCTGGTGCTGCGGCCGCAGCTGCAGAGCGTGGATGTGAACCCGGAGAGCCCCAACATCCCCGTGAGCGTGGCGAAGTGACGCCCAACCCCTGAATCGTGATGCCCACCACCACCCACGACATCGTTGCCAAGCTCTGGAACCTCTGCAATGTGCTGAAGGATGACGGGGTGACGTATCACCAGTACGTGAGCGAGCTCACCTATCTGTTGTTCCTGAAGATGGCCAAGGAGACTGGCCGGGAGGAGGGGATTCCAGCGGAATGGCGCTGGGACGTGCTTGAAACCCTGCAGGGCCTCAGTCAATTTGACCATTACAGGGAATTGCTGCTGAAGCTGGGGAGCCCATCCCAGCAAAATAAAGAGATAAATGAAGAAGAAAAAGAATCGGATCCTGCCTCGGCAATCGTGACAGAGATCTACGCCAACGCCAGTACCTTCATCAAGAAGCCGGTCACCCTCAAAAAGCTGGTTGACGAGATCGACAAGATCGATTGGTACAGCGCCCGCCAGGAGGGATTGGGCGATCTCTATGAGGGCTTGCTGCAGAAAAACGCCGAGGAAAAGAAATCAGGCGCTGGCCAATACTTCACGCCAAGGCCGCTGATCGATGCAATGGTGGCGGTGATGCAGCCGCAGCTGGGTGACGTGATTCAGGATCCGGCCGCCGGCACGGGCGGCTTCCTGATCGCGGCCCAGCGCTGGATACGAGACCACCAGGATCCGAGCCTGCTGGATGAGAAGCAGCAGAAGCAGTTCTACGAGCGCACGTTTTACGGCATGGAGCATGTGCAGGACACGCACCGGCTGGCGCTTATGAATCTGATGCTGCACGGGCTGGAGTCGCGGCCAGAGCAATGCGGCATCTGGTATGGAGACACGCTCAGCGGCGACGGCCAGGGTCTGCCACCGGCCAGCCTGATCCTCACCAATCCCCCCTTCGGCACCAAGAAGGGCGGCGGCCTGCCGAGCCGCACCGATTTCACCTTCCCCACCAGCAACAAGCAGTTCTGCTTCCTGCAGCACATCTATCGCGCGCTCAAACCCGGCGGTCGGGCGGCGGTGGTGCTGCCCGACAACGTGTTGTTTGAGGGCAACGTTGGCAAACAGATCCGCGAGGATCTAATGCAAAAGTGCAACCTGCACACGATCCTGCGCTTGCCCACCGGCATTTTTTATGCGCAGGGCGTGAAGACCAATGTGCTGTTCTTTACCTGCGGCGCTAGCGATCGGGGCAACACCGAAGTTGTATGGGTGTACGACCTGCGGGCCAACATGCCGGCCTTCGGCAAGCGCACCCCGCTCACCCGCGAGCATTTTGTAGCGTTTGAAGAGGCCTATGGCCCCGATCCCCTGGGGCTGGCGCCGCGCACCGCCACAGGCCCGGAGGGCCGCTGGCAGTGCTTCAGCCGCGAGGAGATTGCCGCCCGGGGTGACAGCCTCGATCTGGCCTGGCTGAAGGATGATTCGGCTGAAGATGGCGCCGATCTGCCGGAACCAGCTGTGCTTGCCCAGGAGGCGATGCTGGAACTGGAAGGGGCACTTCAAGATTTGCGGGCGATCCTGGCGGAGCTGGGGGAAGAGGTGGAGGAGTTGGTGTGACGGAGGGGCGGGAGTTGCCGGTGGGGTGGGCGCCCTACTGCCTTGCTGAGATCGGAGGTACGAAAGGAGGAAAAACTCCGAGCAAGAGCAGACCCGACTTCTGGGAATCTGGAACGATCAACTGGACTTCGCCAAAGGACATGAAGGCCTTTGTTCTGAATGTCTCGGAAGACAAGATTTCTGATTTGGCGACGACCGAAGGTGGCATGGAGGTGCTTCCAGCAGGCTCAGTCTTGATGGTGACAAGAAGTGGAATCCTTGCTCACACCTTCCCTGTCGCAATTTCCAGCTCAGAGACCGCCATCAATCAAGACATCAAGGCCGTCAGGCCCTTGGATGGATTGAACGAGCGATTTCTTGCCTATAGCTTGAAGTCTCTTGAAAAGATCATTCTTCAAAACTGCTCGAAAGAGGGAACCACCGTTGCCAGCGTTGAGACAAAGCTACTGGAGAGGCTTCCCCTACCTCTTGCCCCGCTCAACGAACAACGCCGCATCGCCGCCAAGCTCGATTCCACCCTCGCCGCCGTCGATGCCTGCCGCCAGCGACTCGATGGCGTGGCGGCGATCCTCAAGCGCTTTCGCCAGGCCGTGCTGGCGGGGGCGACATCGGGGGAGTTGACGCGGGAGTGGAGGGAGGAAATGGACAGGCAGGATTCTATGGAGAAAGTCTCGCTAGGAGAAGTGATTCTCGAGATGAGGAACGGACTTTCTCCGAAGCCCACAATGAGTCCACCTGGCATAAAAATACTGCGAATTAGCGCAGTAAGATCTGGTTCTGTTGACTGGGAAGATCACCGCTATCTTGAGCTTTCCGCGCAGGAGGCCAAGGCCTTCAGGCTGCAACTGGATGATCTGCTATTCACCAGATATAACGGGACGCTCGAGTATGTTGGAGTGTGCGCACGGGTCGACAAGGTTTGCGATGAATATGTGTATCCCGACAAGTTGATTCGGGCTCAATGCGACCCTGGCAGAGCCTTGCCTGCATATGTTGAAGTTGCCTTTGGTGCCGATAGTGTTAGATCCCAGGTTGAAGGCTGCGTCAAGTCTTCGGCTGGTCAAAAGGGGATTTCGGGTGCTGATCTAAAAGGCATTCGATTTTCGTTGCCGCCGATCGAGGAGCAACAAGAAATCCTTCGTCGCACCCAGGCTCTCTTCACCCTCGCAGACCACCTCGAAACCCGGCTCACCGTTGCCCGCAAGATCGTCGATCGCCTCACCCCAGCCCTGCTGGCCAAGGCCTTCCGCGGCGAGCTGGTGCCCCAGGATCCTGGCGACGAACCGGCAAGCGTGCTGCTGGAACGGATCCGGGCGGCCCGCCAGGTGGAGGCTGGTGCGGGCAAACCCTCGCGACGTGGTCGCCCCAAGGCTGCAGCCAACCCGGATCAACTCCCTTTCGATGCCGCACCAGTCCCGCCTGACTTTCTAGCCGGACTGTTGCGGGAGTGTGGGCCGCTCAGTGAGCGGGCCTTATGGGCCGTTTCCGAGCTGGAGCCGGAGCGGTTTCAGCAGCAGCTGTTTCGAGAATTGGAGAGTGGCACAGCCCGCGAAGTGCAAGCCAATGGACAGGTGTTACTGGAGGCGGTGGGATGACGGGCCAGGGGCCCCTCTTCGATGTGAAGCCCTTCCTCAACCAGGACGAAGGTCAGCATTTCGATCGCAAGTCGTTGTTTCACGGTCCGCCGGGTGAGAAGCAACCCCGCGATCGTCGCGAGGTGCATGATCAGGTTGCCCGCTATGTGGCCGGCTTTGCCAATGCAAAAGGTGGAGTGCTGATCCTTGGGATCGAGGACGACCACTCCATCACGGGTCATCAGCTGCCCCCCAAGGCGCTGGAGTCCCTGCTGGCGGTTACCCAGGCGCGCCTACAGCCCCCGCAACCCCCTGGATTTCTGGTTTCCGTTGATGGGCAGGAACTGGTGGTGTTCGACGTGCCTAGCGCCGACGGCCCAGTGCAGGTGACCGGCGATGGCTTTCCGCTGCGCATCGGCGATCAGACGATCGAGACCAGTGAAAGCAAGATCCGAGCGCTCAAGTTCCAGGGCCTGGTGGAGAGCTACGAAAGCCGCCCTTCCC